>DAIOVU010000055.1:0-28391 GCA_036758845.1 Sediminibacterium sp. | reverse complement strand
TTTTTCTAATATTACCTGTCTCCATTGAATCATAGACTTTTTGAGGGTCGACTAATTATTTACTGGATAAGTTTTACGCTTTGTCTTTTTATACATCAGTGCATTTTTGTTTCAATAAGAGAGAAACGAAGGGAAAAAGAAAAGGAGTATGCCCGAATTTGATAGGTGCTTCTTTTCTTCTGCCTCTCTTTTATTGAAACAATTTATAACACAGCACGTTAGTTTAATTAAACTTTACTTCAAATAATTTGGGCCAAAGTTTTCCTGTAACAAAAAAACGCTTGCCAACACTATCATAGGCTATCCCATTTAATACTGCTCCTTTGCTGCTTTGCGCTTCATCAGATAAAAATCCTGGTGCATATTTATTGAGCACATTCGAAAAATCTGCCTTCGCCAAAACATTACCTGTTGATGGATCAATCTTCACAATATAATTTGTCAGCCATACATTGGCATATATTAATCCATCTACATATTCCAGTTCGTTAATAGACGACAAAGGGCCATTATTATCAGTTACTCCCACTGTTTTCACTACCTTAAAAGTTAAAGGGTCCCTGTAATACAAATTGTTTGAACCATCATCCATGATAAGGTATTTGCCATCATTTGTCATACCCCAGCCTTCGCCGGCATAATTGAACTCAGTAATTTTTTTGAATGTTTTAAAATCATAAACAAAACATTTGCCTTCTTTGTATGTGAGTTGATAAATCTTTCCATTTAATACTGTTATACCTTCTCCAAAATAATCTTTAGAAAGATGTATTTGCTGCAGGGTTTTCCCTGTTGCAAGTTCTATTCTCGCCAATTTGCTTTTCCCTTTATAATCGGTATCTCCGGTGCCTTCGTATAGCGCATTATCGTGCCACTCCAATCCTTCCGTATAAGAAGTGGTATCGTGTGGGTACACGTTGGTGATGGTATAATTTAATACGGCAGGTGTTGTGTTTTCCGGCCCGATGGTTTTATCAACTGCGGGGTTGTTGTTACAGCCGGATAAAAGCAGTAGAATAAAAGCTGCGCTAATGGTATAATTCATAAATGGAAATTGCAACAAAAATAAATAAGTTGATACAGATACTTCGTTAAAAATGGTCCAATAACATGCCTGCTGCCTGTTCTGCTATAATAGGTGTAAGGGCCACACCCATGCCATTGCAGGCTACTGAAGCAAAAATGCCATCGCTTACTTTGCCAACAAATGGCTTTTTATCTTCCGTAAAACTCATAATGCCGCTCCAGTGATGCTCAATGGTGTATTGGTATGTGGGACTGAGGTGTTGCTGCAGGAAATTAGTTAGTGCATTTTTTATCTTTTCAGATCCGGCAAGATCAGTTGTGCGTTCTTCTTCAAATGCCATATTCCTGGCACCACCCAGCAGGATACGGTTCCCAAGGTTACGCCAATAATAAAAGCCTTCATCAAAATGAAAAGTGCCATGCATGGCTAATCCGTTAATAGGAGAGGTAACAATTACCTGTCCGCGTGCAGGCGTAATATTGAGTTGGGGTAATAGCCGGCTGGTATATGCATTGGTGCAGAATAAAACCTTATGCGCGTAGAGTGGCTGCTCTTTATTGGTTTTAATAGTAACCAACCCGTTCTCGTTTTCCCAATCGGTTATGGCTAATCCATACAATAGATCAACCCCCATTAGTTTTACTTTCCGGGTCAGGGATTGTACCAACTTACCACTGTGTATGGAAGCTTCGGCTTTGTTTTCAACCAATGCATCAAAGCCGCGTAGTCCCTGCTCCGGTAATTTTGCATCGGTTCTATGAAAACTTCTTTCCCTGCCGGTTATCATTTTCAGCAATTCATTCAGCCAGTCTATTCTATCATTTAAATCCTGCCAGCCGGTATAATTCCGGTTAATGCATTCATAGCCACCGCAAGGGTCAAACCCTACGGCTTCTGCTGTGAAAACTGATTTAATTTTTTCTATGCCCTTGAAGCGCATTTCGGCCACCTGTAACATAGCATCTGCACCAACGGTATCAGCATCGTGTAACAATTCTGTTGGACTGCCAAAGCAGGCAAAACCTGCATTGCGTGTAGAGGCGCCAAGAGGGGTGGTATTTCTTTCAATAATGGTAATACGGAGTGTGGGCTTTCTTTGCTTCAGTTCCAATGCTGTCCATAAACCCATTAACCCAGCCCCCACAATGATGATATCCTGTGAGGCATAATAAGTTTCTTTTTCCCAGATGGATGAATCAAACATAGCAATCTTTTGTACGCTGAACGCTTAACGCGGAATGCGCGGAGCGCAGGCAAAGAAAAAGCGTTAGGCGTTTTGCGTTTTAAACATTGAATCTGAAATGCATCACGTCTCCGTCTTTCACCAGATAGTCTTTACCCTCAATACGCAAACGTCCGTTCTCGCGGCAGGCGGCTTCACTGCCGTATTTTATAAAGTCTTCATAGGCTATTACTTCAGCCTTGATGAACCCTTTTTCAAAATCAGTATGTATCACACTGGCTGCCTGTGGGGCTTTCCAGCCTTTGTGTATCGTCCATGCCCTTACTTCCTGCACACCGGCAGTAAAATACGTTTCAAGATTCAGTAATTTATAAGCCGAAGTGATCAACCTGTTTAAAGCAGGTTCTTTCATGTGGTATTCTTCCATGAACATCTGCTTGTCTTCAGGGGCTTCCATTTCAGCTATCTGCGCTTCAATATTATTGCACATCACAATCACTTCTGCACCTTCAGCTTTTGCAGCAGCTTCTAATGCCTCAGAATATTTATTGCCGGTATGCATGCTTGCTTCATCTACGTTGGCAACATATAATACGGGCTTATCCGTTAACAGGAACAGGTCGGCCACTGCTGCTTTTTCTTCTTTGTCTAAACCAAGGGTATGGATATTCTTGCCTTTTTCAAGGTACTCTTTGCAGCGTGATAAGATTTCAAATTCAGCTTTGGCTTTGGTATCGGAGCCAACCCTTGCTGATTTTTCAACACGGTTCCATTTCCGCTCAACACTATCCAGGTCTTTTAACTGTAATTCTGTTTCAATAATTTCTTTATCACCAATCGGGTTAATGGCGCCTTCTTCGCGCAGCACATTTTCATCTTCAAAACAACGCACCACATGAATAATGGCATCCACCTCACGTATATTGGCAAGGAACTTATTTCCCAAACCCTCTCCTTTACTGGCGCCGCGAACAAGGCCGGCAATATCCACAATTTCTAACTGCGTAGGTACGGTTCTAACAGGTAATACTAATTCTGCCAGCTTATCCATGCGTGGGTCGGGTACATCTACCAGTCCCACATTGGGTTCAATGGTGCAAAAACGGTAATTGCTTGCCTGCGCTTTGGCGCTATTGCTAACCGCATTAAATAAAGTTGATTTACCTACATTCGGTAATCCCACAATGCCTGCTTGTAAAGCCATTTGAAGTACGATTTTAGTGGTACAAACTATACAGTGGTTGCCCGGCAGCACCTGTTTTGGCATCACCTGTTGCGTCGCACACTTGTACGTTCTGTCCTTTGCTCATCAAAAATTTGAGCCGCAAATATAGCCCGATTTAGGGGCAAAACAGCTACAAATTCTCCTTAGGGCCGCTACAGGCCGCCTGATCAGTGTTTACGGGCTTTTCAGGCTGCTGTCCCCCTGTCTTGTTAATGTTTAAATTCATTTATGCACGGCATAGGTAAGCATGGCTTAATTTGCTATTTTCACCACACAAACCACCTGTATGGCATTAAATTATGTATGGATATTATTCTTCATCATCGGGTTGATCATTGCATTGTTCAAACTGATCGTATTTCACGATTATGAGATCTTTAAGAAATTAGTAGAAGGTATTTTCGATGCATCCAAATCATCGGTGATGGATATTGGGTTGCCTTTAATTGGTGCCATGACTTTTTTCATGGGACTGATGAATATTGGCGAAAAAGCAGGTGCCGTTAATTTTCTTGCGCGGATACTGAACCCATTCATGAAGCGGATTTTTCCCGAGGTGCCGGATAAACACCCGGCCATGGGACAAATGGTGATGAATTTCAGCGCCAATATGCTTGGTCTGGATAATGCGGCCACGCCATTTGGGTTAAAAGCAATGGAGAGTCTGCAAACACTCAATCCCAATAAAGAAACCGCCAGTAATTCGCAGATCATGTTCCTTGTGCTGCATACCAGCGGACTAACACTGATACCACTTTCTATTATTGCGTATCGTGTTAGTGGGGGCAGTACCAACCCAACCAGTGTATTTGTGCCTTTAATGCTGGCCACTACTGTTGCTACTATTGCCAGTATTATTATTACGGGTATTTATCAGCGTCTTCGTTTTGATAAAGTGCTGGTATTATGGCTGGGCGGTATCATTGCTGCTATCTTTTTATTTGCCTGGTATATTAATGGGTTGCCTTCTCAAAAAAATGTGTCAACGCCCAGTTTGTTTACCAAAGAAACGTTCAGCAATGTGTTGGGCAATAGTATTCTGTTCCTGATCATCGCTTCATTTATTATTGGCGGGTTTGTAAAAAAGATCAATGTATTTGAGGCTTTTATTGAAGGAGCTAAACATGGCTGGGATGTGATTGTAAAAGTGATCCCTTACTTAGTAGGATTACTGGTGGGCATTCGTGTATTTCGCGATAGCGGCGCGCTGGATGCTATCATTAATGCCATCAGTTGGTGTTTTGTACAGGTGGGTATTACCAGCGATTTTGTACCTGCCTTGCCTGTTGCCATTATGCGCCCATTTAGTGGGGGCGGAGCGAGGGGGTTAATGCTGGATATTTTTAAAACACATGGCGCCGATAGTTTTATCGGCCAACTGGCATCTACTTTCCAGGGTAGTGCAGATACTACTTTTTATATTATTGCGCTTTATTTTGGAAGTGTAGGCATTAAAAAAGTACGTTACGCTATCTGGGCCGGTATGCTGGCAGATCTGCTTGGTGTAATTGCTGCTATCGGGATTGCGTATATCTTCTTTAAATAGTGTTAAACTTTTGGAAAGTTTAAAACTTTCCAAAAGTTTAATTCCACCCAGCGGCTTTGATATTTTTTGTCTCCCTTAGAAATACTGAATGTTTTTAGTTTATCTGTGGAATAAAAGCGGGAACGCAAAGCCCGCAATGGTTTCGCAAGGTACGCAAAGATTTTCCTTGCGTGCCCTGCGGCTCTTGGCGAACTTTGCGTTACGGCTTTAACCCCCGGCTTTCAACAACCCCGCCTAATGTATAAATGAGATTAAGTACGTTGTCAAATAGTATTAATAGCACAACAGGGTACACCTGATCCTATAGACATTTAACTTTTGGAAAGTTTTAAACTTTCCAAAAGTTTCGTCAATATTTTAACGCCCTCCGTAGCTGTTGCTTCTATTGCTGATAAACCTGGAAAAGATCTGGTAACGGGAATATTTTTGTCGATAATAAATTTAGGAATCCCTGCCGGTGCGCAGTTCAGTAATCCTGCCGCGGGATACACTACCAGAGAAGTTCCGATCACTACAAATATATCTGCGTTGCTTGCTATACCTGCTGCTTCTTCAATCATCGGAACCGGCTCTTCAAACCACACAATATGCGGCCTTAATTGCCCGCCATCCGGCGCCGTATCTCCTAAATGGATATCACCACGGATCTCATAAGTTTTTGTGTTGTCATGTACACTTCGCATTTTAAAGATCTCGCCATGCAAATGCAAAACATGGGTGCTGCCTGCACGTTCGTGCAGGTCGTCTATATTTTGAGTGATGATGTGTACGTTAAAATGTTTTTCTAATTCTGCCAGTCCAAGATGAGCCGCATTGGGGTTTGCCTTAGCCACATCTTTTCTGCGCAGGTTATAAAAATCCAGTACCACCGATGGGTTACTGGCCCAGCCGCGTGGGGTTGCCACTTCATACACATTATAGCCTTCCCACAAACCATCGCTGTCGCGGAATGTTTTTAAGCCGCTTTCTGCGCTGATGCCTGCACCGGTTAAAACCACCAGTTTTTGTTTGTTCATGAAGCAAAATTAGATATCCTGAGCGGTTAGCAATACGAGATAAACGAAGAAAAGGAGAAAAAGAGGGCTTGCCGAATTTCGGAGAGGCTTTTTTTCTTCTGACTCTCTTTTATTGAAATACGAGATTTTTCCCGGTATGGCGATGGATGGGTTGGTGTATTTTGAGGGATACTTAAAAAGCGCGAAACAATTGCGGATGTTTGCTCTGTAGGGTTGGATTTGCGATTTTTTTTGGGGGGGCGTAAATTGAAAAGTTAGCGGTCATGCCAGAGGACACCCTGCGAACATGAAAACCAGCCCAACAGACAAATTTTTCGTAAATTCGTAAGGTGAAAAAAAGAAAAGAAATAGGGCTCGACTTTGAGGTTGACAAACTAACAAATTCAATTGAAAATGTTGTAACTGGCGACAGCTTTGCTACTGAAATTTCGATTATAACAATACCAGAATTTAAAAATATTAACAAAAAGAACAAGTGGCAATTTGACTGGAAATTTGAATATAAGCAGCCTCAAAGAGAAGTTTACAAATTAACAATAGTAAACAATCAGCAGATCATACAAGGATTAATTAGTATCGAAATCAAACCTGACCATGTGTATATGCACCTTGTAGAAAGTGCACCATTTAATAAAGGAAAGGCAAAAATGTACGCAGGTGTTCCAGGCAATTTGGTTGCGTTCGCTTGCAAACTTTCATTCCAAAGGGGACATGAAGGAAATGTATCCTTTTTCTCGAAGACACAACTTATACAACATTACATTGACAGCTTAGGTGCACTACATATCGGTGGCAGAATAATGATTATTGACACAATTGCAGCATTAAAGCTAATTGACAAATATTTCCCAAGATGAAAAACAAAACAAAAGAATTAGACGTAGACTTTATCGGCGGACAAAACAATCCTCTGACAAAAGAAGAAGAAAATGCTATCAGCGCCTTTATTCGTGCTGATAAAGAAAAGCGCGAACTTAAAGGGGTTAGAAAAAAGACAATATTAAAACAGAAGCAACTCGCCTAACAAAAGGCACGAACCGCTAACACGAAGTTTGCCAAAAGTGTGGATAGACAAACAAACATCAGCTAAGTACAATGCCAAGCATTGGTTCGGTCAGACAAAACTATACCGGGCTTTAGTGCTTAACTTCAACTAATCAAATTATTCAGCAAACGTTCCGGCGGACACAATTACAATTCTAATGCCACACCTTCGGCAAGCTCTGTACGTTAGCGGTTATTATATATGCAACCTAAAAGCCTACCAACAGAATTTACAATTAACATGTTCCTTGATAAGGTCATGGTTTTGCAGCAATCAGACTTAAAATCTGTGAAATCATATAACTATTTTGATAACGACTCTCCATGCCATATTTATTTTATATGCAAAAGGCCTCGTGTTACTATTAAACAAGACTCCTTTGTAGCAACAGACGAAAGCCTAATAATGACTTTTAGAGTTCAAAAAATGGGAAAAATCTGAAGAGTTTACATATACTATACAGAACATGTTTGGCAGTAGCGATATAACAATTGAAACTCAATATCCATTTTCAATTTTTTATTTCAAGAAAAATAATGAAAGAATCCTTAGATGCAATTCGGCAGTTTTCTTGCAATCAATCCCTCGTTATTATACAAATGCAGACTTTCTTGATTTAGAAATATTATATATTGGCCAATCATATGGTGTAGAAGGTGCCCGAACTGCTCCGGATAGATTAAAAAATCATTCAACATTACAAGGAATTTATGCAGAAGCAATTCAAAAAAATCCAGATAGTGAGATTTGGTTAGCCCTTACCTCTTTTAAACAAATCAACTTAATGATGATGGATGGTTTTACTGATTTTTCAAAAGAAGAACTTGATGCCGATGAAAAGAGGTTTAAAGCGGTACATCATCGCTTGAACTACGAAGGCATAAATGAACAGCAAAAAATAAATTTTACAGAAGCTGCTCTAATAAAATATTTCCAACCTCCTTACAATTTTGAATACAAAAATACTTTTCCAAATCCTGCACATACAACTTATGAGGAATGTTATGAATTAGATATAAATTGTATAGCAATAGAGCTTAATACAATTGAAACAATTAACTGTCATGTTTATTCAGAGGCTGCTAATAATAGGTTCATGCATATGCACCATTTTCCGCTACATTCATCAGCTGAGAGAAAAAGTATGTTTGACATTGAATCAATTCTTAAACCCCTATAACAACCGCTAATAACTAAGGTTTCGTTGCGCCCAACGGGCGAACAATGAAACCCCTGTTGAACGGAACCGGTTATGAGTGGAGTGACTGTATGGAGTTATCGGAAGATGGTATAGAGATGGCAAAGAGGCTATGCACCTGTTTTTTCTATTCTTCGCAAGGTGTCCATTTTATAAAATAAAGGAAAACATTCCCCGCAGGCGTCTCCCGGAACGGGGACACTGCGGTTTGAACGGGAAAAGTCAATCGATTAGGTAGTTGATGGAGCAAATAAATAGGCTGCGCGGTATTGAATTTATAGTAATGCGCAGAAATTTTAGTTAACAGGAATATGAATCAATTCTAAGCGCAGGGTCCCCGTTCCGGGAGACACCTGCGCAGAACTTTCTTTTTTTGTATCTTAGAAGAATACTCTGCGGAGAAGGAAAATATTGATCATTTTTACATCAAAACAGCTTATTATGAAAAGCGCATTTTTTATTTGCAGCATTTTTTCTTTGATAATCTCATGTAAGAAAGCCAATACAGAAACTTGTAACTCCGGTCCTGTCCCATATAAAAGTCTTAAATCCGAATATGGTTGTAGTAACAATAGTTATGCAACAAACATCAACGGAGTTACATTTGTTATCATTAGAAATCAAACCGATTTTAACAATACGGTTATCGGTAGTTGCAAGCCTAATGTAGATTTTAGTACATATGATCTAGTTATTGGTCAAAAGCAATTAACAAGCGGATGCCGAGAAATTATTTACGATCTTTCTAAAGATTGCCAAAGTAATACTGTAACAGTAAATGTCACTATGAAAACTAATTTTACTACTGAAGCGCCTCAAATTTTTTACAATTGCCTTTTACCAAAATTGCAGCCGAATGAAAATGTCACAGTCAATGTTGTGGTACAATAGAAATGTTGAATGAACAAATAGATATATAACGAACGCACAATAACTAAGGTTTCGTTGCGCCCAACGGGCGAACAATGAAACCCTTGTTGAACGGAACCGGTGATGAGCGGCGTAACTGTATGGAGTTACCGGAAGAGGGTATAGAGAGATAGATTTTGTATATTTGTTTTATGACCTTAGATACTGCCAAAATAGAATCCATTAAAGCATACTTCAAAACACGCCCTGTTTTGAAGGCATACTTGTTTGGATCGTATGTTAGGGGAATGGCAGACAATAAGAGTGATATAGATATTTTAGTTGATTTAGATTACAGTCAAAAAATAGGATTGCAGTTCATTCAAATGAAACTAGATCTCGAAAAACTCTTAAATAATGAAGTCGATTTAGTTTCTTCAAATGGGATGTCTAAATATATTAAACCACTTGTTGAAGTAGAAAAGCGTTTAATATATGAGAAGTGAATTAGGGATAAAATCAGATTGCAGCATATTCTTGATGCAATTGATGAAATTCATAAATACGTAATTGCAGCAGACCTTTCAGTATTTCTCGAAAATTCAATGATGCGATTTGCATGTATAAAGCAAATGGAAATAATTGGTGAAGCCAGTAATCATCTATCTACAGAAGTAAAATCCAAATTTCCAGATATAAAGTGGGCGCAAATTATTGGAATGCGAAATGTATTTGCTCATGAATACTTTGGTATTGATTCCAGTGTGGTTTGGGAAATTATTAATAATGATATTCCGGAATTAAAAGAAAAGATAGAACATGTCTTAAAATCAATACAGTAACCACTTCAGCCAATAACTACTACTGATGCCAATGGCCTGAACATCAACTTTAGCGTCCCGACTCCGCCATTTCCATCACGATCTTCCATTCATCTGCTTTCACTGCACCTACAGACAATCGACCCAATCTTACCAGGTCCATATTGGCCAAACGCTTGTCTGCTTTGATCTGTGCAAGGCTAACGGGATGCTTCAGTTTTTTATATGGCTTAAAATCAACCACCAGCCATGCAGGATCATTGGTGGTTGGGTCCTGGTAAGCTTCTTTCACCACTTTGGCAATGCCCACAATTTCCATCCCTTCATTACTATGGTACCAGAAAGCGAGGTCGCCTTTTTTCATGGCCCGCAGGTTATTGCGCGCCGCATAATTACGCACGCCATCCCAGAAAGTCTGACCATCTTTTTCAAACTGTTCCCAGCTATATTTAACGGGTTCTGATTTGATCAACCAATAATTCATGTTACCCCCTAACCCCCTGAAGGGGAATTTACCCCCTAACCCCCTAAAGGGGGAATTTATTGAGTGAATAATAGTAAATATAAAACTAAAATATCTTTAACTCCCCCTTCAGGGGGCTGGGGGGTATATCACCACCCGCTCGCCAACACATCTGCCAGATGCATCACTTTTAATCCGGTGCCTTTGTGTTTATTGCAGCCGTCAATATGCATCAGGCAACTCATATCGGTACTGATAAGGTATTCTGCACCTGTTGCAACGGCATTGGTTATTTTCTGATCGCCCATAGAAATACTGATGGGTTCGAACTTAACTGCAAACGTGCCGCCAAAACCACAGCAGGTTTCTACATCATTCATTTCAATCAGTTCAAGTCCCTGTACATTACCCAGCAATTGCCTTGGCTCTTTTTTTACTTTGCATTCGCGCAGTGCGGCGCAACTGTCGTGGTAAGTGGCTTTGCCGTTAAACACGGCGCCAAAATCATCTTTCTTTAAAATATGTATCAGAAATTCTGAAAATTCAAAAGCACGCTCGGCAGTTCTTTTTGCCAGGGCAGCTTCGGGCGCATTCTCAAATAATTTTGAATAATAATTTCTCACAAAACCAATGCAACTGGCGCTGGGTGCAACAATATAATCTGAGCCGGAAAAATCGTTGAGAAATTTGCTGCAAACTTCTTTTGCCTCTCCCCAAAAACCTGCATTAAAGGCGGGCTGCCCGCAACAGGTTTGTTTGGTATTATATGAAACAGTACAGCCGGCTTTTTCAAGCACTTTCACCATATTAAATCCAACAGTAGGGTATAACTGGTCTATAAAGCAGGGGATGAATAATTGTACATTCATATTACCGGGCTATAAGTTTAAAAACGTTGAGTTGTTAAACACATAGTTACATAGGTCAGGAAACAGGGCATATAGTTTAAAACTATACACCTCTTTGTTCTCCCTATGTATCTATGTGTTTTAAAAAGAAAAACATCAATATATAAATTTCAATAACAACGCGTTGGGTTCAAACTATTTTAATTTCCTGTTTAAAGCTATCATTTTTATGGCAGTAATAGCCGCTTCCTCGCCTTTATGACCGTGTTTACCGCCAATGCGTTCAATGGCCTGTTGTTCATTTTCAACGGTTAGCACGCCAAAGATCACCGGCGTGTCGAGCGAGAGGTTTAATTGCAGCACACCATCTGTTATGGCTTTGCACACATAGTCAAAATGCGGTGTATCGCCACGAATTACAGTTGCCAGTGTAATGTAGGCATCAGGCAATTCTTTGCAATAGGTATAATGGTTCTTTACTGCAAATGGAATTTCAAAAGCACCGGGAACAGTGATCACTTTATAACGAATGCCCTGTTGCTTCAATATCTTTTTTGCGCCTGCCTCTAATTTCTGAATGATGTGTGCGTTCCATTCGGTCTTCACAATCACAACAAAGGCATCCTTTACTGCAGGGATGCCTTTGTTTACTGATGTATTGCCTTTTGTAGCCATCGGGTTACATTTTCTAATTCTTTTCTATACTCAAACGTGAGATATATTTATCGGCCTGAAACCCTTTATCGGTTTTAGGGAATTTTTCTTTTAACTGTTTGTACAGTTCCAGCGCTTCTTTGGTTTTTCCATTAGTTTCTTCCAGCAAAGCGGCACGGAATAAATACTCTGCAGAATTGTTTTCGTCTTTCTCAAAAAAGCCTGCAGCCTTTTTATAATTCTCAACAGCTTCTTCTTTTTTATTTAATTCAGCATACGCATCACCCAGGCAGCCATAAGCCAGTAACTGGATCTGTTTTGCATCAGTAGAAAAATCTTTCAGGTATTTTACCGCATTGTTAAAATCGCCCAGTTTCAGGTAACTCACACCTGCATAGTATTTTGAAAGATTGGCAGCTTTGGTTCCGCCAAAGTTTTTAATTACATACAATACACCTTTGCTTTGACCGTCGCCGTTTAAAACGAGGTTAGATGAATCCTGGCTGAAATACTGCTGTGCTTTAAACAAAGCTTCTGCCGCCTTCTCTTCTTTTGGTTTTGCGATATATTCATTATAACCATACCAGCCACCACCGCCAAGAATGATCACCACCAGGACAATCAGGGTTGGTTTTTGAAATCTTGCCCAAAAGCCCTGCATTTTTGCAAGGGTCTGATTGGTTTCTTCGTGCTTCTCAGTCATACTTTTATTTTAAAGATTTGGGTGTTAAAAATTGTCGATGCGTTGCTTCCGGTTTTAGTCAACATCAAACACATAGTTATCGTCTGCATACACATCTTTCAGTAACTCGCTGTCATCGGGCCATGGGCTTTCTTCTGCAAATTTCACGCTTTCTTCTACCACTAAACCAATCTTATCGTCAATGGCTTTCAGATCAGCCTCGCTGGCAAAATTATTGTTAAGAATGGTGCTGCGCACTTTACCGATAGGATCCTGCTCTTTGTACTCATCCACTTCTTCCTTAGAACGGTATTTCTGAGGGTCGGAGATTGAGTGACCTTTATAGCGGTATGTTTTTAATTCCAACAGGGTAGGGCCATCTCCTTCACGTGCTCTTTTTACGGCACGGGCAACACTTTCGTGCACATTCTCCGGTGTCATGCCATCTACTTTATCAGCAGGCATATCATAGGCATCGGCTAATTTATAAATATCTACTACGTTACTGGTACGTTCGATGGAAGTACCCATTGCGTAATTGTTGTTTTCGCAAATAAATATTACCGGCAGTTTCCATAACATTGCCAGGTTGAAGGTTTCGTGCAAGATACCCTGGCGTGCAGCACCGTCTCCAAAGAAACAGAGCACCACGTTATTGGTTCCTTTATATTTCTCAGCAAATGCCAAACCGGCTCCTGTTCCTATCTGGGCGCCTACTATACCGTGGCCGCCAAAAAACCTGTGTTCCACACTGAAAAAGTGCATACTTCCTCCTTTTCCTTTAGAACAACCGGTTGCCTTGCCATATAATTCGGCCATACAGGCGTTTGGCGACATGCCCTTAGCCAATCCCAGGCCATGGTCGCGATAAGCCGTAATAAAGGGATCATCAGCCCCTGTAGCCGTCATACAACCGGCAGCAATAGCTTCCTGTCCTACATAGGCATGGAAAAAACCACGGATCTTTCCCGCCATTTTATACATTTCTTCCGCCTTTAACTCAAACTGACGTATTAATTGCATCAGTTCGTACCAATAGAGGTAGGTTTCCTTTGAAAATTTCGTTGCCACGTAAGCTAAATTTTAGAGGGGCAAATATAGGGGGAAAAGTTTGGAGTTAGGAGTCTGGACCTGGGAGTTTTGGGTTGAAAACGAGGGTATTTGAACGATTATCCACAGTTCAGGAAAAATAAGAGAGGGAATAACGAATAATGAACAGGGAATATTGAATAACGAATGATGAAGTGTTCTATGACTTGATCATTCGTTATTCAATATTCAATATTCCTTACGCCTCCAGTAAAAACGGGTATTTATAGTCTACCGGCGGATTAAAGGTTTCTTTGATGGTTCTGGCGCTTAACCAGCGATACAGGTTTAGCATACTGCCCGCCTTATCATTGGTACCCGATGACCTTGCACCGCCAAATGGCTGTTGGCCAACTACGGCACCCGTAGGCTTATCGTTAATGTAAAAATTACCTGCCGCATTACGCAGTTTATTGGTAGCCAGTTCAACAGCGGCCCTGTCTTGCGCCAATACGGCTCCTGTTAAGGCATAGTTGGATGTGGCGTCTAACAGTTTCAGGGTTTCTTCAAATTTGTCGGCAGGATAGATATAAATGGTTAATACCGGCCCAAAGATCTCTTCGCACATGGTTACATATTTCGGGTCTTTGGCCTCTATCACGGTTGGCTCTATAAAATAGCCTTTGGTCTTATCGTAATTTCCTCCCACCCAGATCTTTGCTTTCTTGTCTTTTTTAGCTGCATCTATGTATTTGGTGATGCTGTTAAACGATTTCTCGTCTATTACTGCGTTGATAAAATTGCTGAAGTCTTCAACGCTGCCCATTTTCATGGATTTGAGGGCCGCTACCAGCTTGGCTTTTACTTCTTCGGCCATATTGCTGGGAATATAAGCCCTTGATGCAGCCGAACATTTTTGTCCCTGGTATTCAAAAGCCCCCCTTGCCAATGCCGTAACCACTGCATCTGCATTGGCGCTCTTATGGGCTATCACAAAATCTTTACCACCTGTTTCTCCCACAATTCTTGGGTAAGAGCGGTATTTGGCAACATTCTCACCAATCACTTTCCACATAGTATTAAATACACCTGTTGACCCGGTAAAGTGAACACCAGCAAACTCGCGGTGAGAAAAACAAACTTTGCCAATGGTTGGGCCATCAACATAAATAAGATTGATCACACCATCGGGCAAACCGGCTTCTTTTAAAACACGCATAAACATTTGGGCGGCGTAAACCTGGGTGTTGGCAGGTTTCCAAACTACTGTATTGCCGCACATGGCAGCAGATGTAGGCAGGTTACCACCGATGGCAGTAAAATTAAATGGGGTGATGGCCAGCACAAATCCTTCTAATGGCCGCCATTCCAAACGGTTGTGCATACCGGGTGAAGAGATGGGTTGCTGTTTATATATCTCACTCAGAAAATGAACATTAAAACGAAGGAAATCGATCAGCTCACAGGCACTGTCTATCTCTGCCTGGAAGGCGTTCTTGCTTTGCCCCAGCATGGTGGTTGCATTAATATGGAACCGGTATTTGGTAGCCAGCAGATCGGCAGCTTTTAAAAAGATATGTGCCCTGTTCTCCCAGCTCATGGCCGCCCATGCTTCTTTGGCTTTTAAGGCAGCATCAATGGCCAGGTGAACATGTTTTTCTTCACCGGCATGAAAGAAACCAAGTGTATGGCTCGTTTCATGAGGAGGGTGCATGGCTGTTTTCTTTCCTGTTTTTACCGCTTTACCACCAATGTACATGGGCACTTCAATTGGTTTTTTCTTTAGTTCGGCAAGTGTTTTTTTCAGTGAAGCTCTTTCGGGGCTACCTGGTGCATATTGCAATACCGGCTCGTTGGCGGGCATAGGATAAGAGAAATATCCAAGACTCATAGTATCAGTGTTTAGTTTGAAAATGCAAGTTAAGAAACAAATGTTAGTTAGAAGAAAGGGAGGGAAGATCGGTGATTACCCAACACAAGGCCTGGCAACTTTTCGTGCATTTTATCAATTGTCTCCTTCTGAATTATCAGTTACTTTGCACTATTATTATGGCCATCATTCTGTTCGATAACCGTTTTCGCAGGTCGCTGTTACCGTTTACGTATACAAGGGCTGTTGCCGGTTTGCGTTTTGGTATCTTTTCTATAAAGGAGAGATGGGAGGCATGGGCGCAAAAGCCGGTGTTTGTTCATACAGATCAATATCTTCAGCCATTATATGCTGTGCCGGATAAAGGTGATCATATCTGGATCGATGCCAGCGTGCTGCCCGATGAAACCGTGCTGGATGCTATCCTGTCGCTCGAACACGGTTCATGCCTTGCGGATGAAACAGGGTTAATTGCCGGAAGGACGACAATTGATTTTGCCGGTTTTGATCCTGCCAATTCGCTGCATTTTTTTGAGACTATTCATGATCATTCAAAGCTGAAACGTTTGGTACATCCCTGGCACTTAATGCAGTGGAATGATGGGATGTTGCGGCAGGATTTTGAATTAGTAACCAAAGGAAGAAAATCTCAACCCATCCCTGCAACCGTTAATGTGTTACAGTCTGAAAATATTTTTATTGAAGAAGGCGCAACACTCAACTATTGCACATTAAACGCCGCTACAGGCCCCATCTACATAGGAAAGAATACAGAAATAATGGAAGGCTCTGTGATACGCGGGCCTTTTGCGCTGGGAGAAAATTCAGTGATCAAGCTGAACAGCCGCGTGTATGGCGCTACCACCTTAGGGCCATCCTGTATGGGTGGAGGTGAAATAAAGAATACAGTGATGATGGGGTACAGCAATAAAGGGCATGATGGGTATCTGGGAGATTCTGTAGCAGGCGAGTGGTGCAATTTTGGTGCGGGCAGTACCAACAGCAATATAAAAAATACGGCAGGGGAAGTGAAAGTATGGGATATTAATACCAACAGGTATGTTGGGGTTGGACAAAAATGCGGGGTTATCCTGGGCGATTATTCACGCGTATCCATCAATGCGTCTATTAATACCGGAACGATGGTGGGGATCTGTTGTAATGTTTTTGGAGCCGGACTTTTGCCTACTATCATTCCAAATTTTAGCTGGGGCGTTAATGGTACCCGTTATGTGTTTGATAAAACAGTAGCTGACATTGATAATTGGAAAAAACTGAAAGGACATTCGTTAAGCGAAGCAGAAACTTCGGCGATACGATTTATCTTTGACCAGTTATAAATAACCTGTTGTGTTATTAAACACATAGTTACATAGGTCAGGAAGCAGGGCATATAGTTCAAAAGCTATGTTTCTTTTTTGTTTTCCCTATGTATCTATTGTGTTTTAAAAGGGTTTGAAATAGAGAATAACTGTAGTATTACTACTTATAAAAGTAAAATACATCGGCATATAAAATTCAATATCGCAATGCGTTTATAAATAATATTTCTCCTATCTCATTTAAAACGCAGAGATATGGAGGATGCACAGAGAAATTAAAAAACAAATATGAGAAAGCAAATTGCAGCCGCAAACTGGAAAATGAATTTAACCCTGAAACAGGGAGAAGAATTATTAGATGCCATCATCAGCAAGCCCCATTCGCTGAAAGCCAATCAGCAGGCGGTGTTTGCCGTTCCATTTCCTTACCTGGCTATGGCACAGCAAAAACTGGCAGGCAAAACAAATGTGTTTGTAGCCGCACAAAACTGTTACAGTAAAAAAAGCGGTGCCTATACCGGAGAAGTATCTGTTGAGATGTTACAGTCGCTCGGTATTCAGTATGTTGTACTGGGTCACTCAGAACGCCGCGAATATTTTAATGAGAGCAACCAGTTGCTGGCAGATAAAGTAAACATCTGCCTGGAATATAATATCCAACCTATTTTTTGTTGTGGCGAGCCTTTGGCTATTCGTGAAGAAAATGCACAGAATACTTATGTAGCCAAACAATTAGAAGAGTCTTTGTATCACTTATCTGCAGAACAGTTACAAAAGATCGTGATTGCCTATGAGCCGATCTGGGCCATTGGTACCGGTAAAACAGCCAGCAGTGCGCAGGCGCAGGAAATGCACGCATTTATCCGTCAGCAACTGGCAGCAAAATATGGTGCAGCAGTTGCAGACTCAATCTCCATTTTATACGGCGGAAGCGTGAAAGCGGCCAATGCTGTTGAAATATTTGGTCAGCCCGATGTGGATGGCGGACTGGTTGGCGGAGCTTCCCTGGTTGCCGATGAATTTGTGGCAATTATTAATGCACTGAAATAAAAAAATTGTTAGCTGCAGTTTTCGCAGATTTAGATCTGCGAAAACTGCAGCTTTGCTTTAATAACCCTAACCAACCATTTTCTTTCAATTTAACAGTATCTGGTATAGACACCGGACTGCCCGACTGTGGAAAATCGCACCCCGTACTTCGTACTTCGCACTTATCTTTGCAGCCTTATGAAGAATATCAGGAATTTTTGCATCATCGCTCATATAGACCATGGTAAAAGTACGTTGGCCGACAGGCTGCTGGAACATACCCAAACCATCGGCTCAAGAGATATGATGAACCAGGTATTGGATGATATGGACCTGGAACGTGAAAAAGGGATCACTATTAAAAGTCATGCCATTCAGATCAACTATGTTTATAAAGGGGAAGAATATGTATTGAATTTGATTGATACCCCCGGCCACGTAGACTTTAGTTATGAAGTGAGCAGGGCACTGGCCGCCTGTGAAGGAGCTTTGCTCCTTGTAGACGCATCACAGGGTATTCAGGCGCAGACTATCAGTAACTTATATCTCGCAATTGACAATAATCTTGAGATCATTCCGGTGATCAATAAGATTGATATGGATGGTGCCAAGATACCTGAAGTGACAGATCAGATCATTGACCTGATTGGCTGTAAGCAGGAGGATATCCTGCTGGCCAGCGGTAAATCGGGTATTGGTATTGAAGAGATATTGCAGGCTATTATTGAGCGTATTCCAGCCCCTAAGGGTAGTTACGATGCCCCGTTGCAGGCATTAATATTTGATAGTGTATTCAATAGTTTCAGGGGTATCATCGTGTATTACCGGATCCTGAATGGGGTTTTAAAGAAAGGAGATAAGATCCGTTTTGTGGCTTCCGGCAGCGATTATTTTGCTGATGAGGTAGGGGTACTCAAACTAAACATGACGCCCAAAGATGAAGTAAAGGCGGGCGATGTGGGCTATATCATTACCGGTATTAAAAATGCAAAAGAAGTAAAAGTGGGGGATACCATCACACTGGCCAATAACCCGGGTGAAATGATCCATGGTTTTGAAGAAGTGAAACCGATGGTATTTGCAGGCATCTTCCCCGTAAATACAGACGATTTTGAAGTGCTGCGCGATTGCATGGGAAAACTGCAGTTAAACGATGCTTCATTAGTGTTTGAACTGGAAACATCGCAGGCGCTTGGTTTTGGTTTTAGATGCGGGTTCCTCGGACTGCTGCATATGGAGATCATCCAGGAAAGATTGGAAAGGGAGTTTAATCAAACGGTGATCACTACCGTTCCCAACGTAAGCTTTATCGCTTATACCACCCGTGGCGAAAAGATCAACGTTAACAATCCGGTAGAAATGCCCGATCCTGTTAAAGTGGCTAAAATTGAAGAACCTTTTATCAGGGCGCAGATCATTACACAGCCTGATTATATCGGAAATATTATGACACTCTGCCTCGGCAAGCGTGGAATACTGATCAATCAAAGTTATTTAACACCAACGCGCGTAGAATTAGTATTTGAGATGCCGTTAACTGAGATCGTATTTGATTTTTATGATAAACTGAAGAGCTCTACCAGGGGCTATGCTTCCTTCGATTATACGCCGATCGATTACCGGCAGGCCGATATTGTTAAAATGGACATCCTGCTGAATAACGAAAAAGTAGATGCCCTAAGTGCGCTCATACATCGTAGTCGCGCTGAAGATTTTGGTCGCAAACTTTGCGAAAAATTAAAAGAGTTATTGCCCAGGCAACAGTTCCAGATTGCCATACAGGCCGCTATCGGCGCAAAAGTAATTGCCCGCGAAAATATCAGCGCCATGCGCAAAGATGTAACCGCCAAATGTTATGGCGGTGATATCAGCCGTAAAAGAAAACTGCTGGAAAAGCAGAAAGAAGGTAAAAAACGTATGCGCCAGATAGGTAATGTAGAAATACCGCAGGAAGCATTTTTGGCGGTGTTGAAGCTGGATTAGGGGAGGGTGAAGATTGGGAAATTTTGGAATTGGGAAATTGAAGTAGAGAGGGGTATTTCTCCTGCTTTAACTATTTTAACTCCCTTTAACCATTTTAACTATACCCTCATCAATTCCCTTTCCCCTTCTTCTTCGGCAACAGAAACTGGTTATTTCTTTGTTCAACCCCTTCCTGTGTAGGACTCAATCTTATGTTTGGATCAACTTGTTTTACAACGGGTACATGATTCCATCTGCCGTAGGCCCATTTAAAACCTTCAAAACTGCCATAGGGAATTAAGGTGTGTTTGGCACTGTTATCGCCCGACTCGCTTACCAGGTGGGCAAATGTGATCATATCCAGTTCGGGATCGTAATTCAGTTTCGCATTGGCTTCTTTTTTAAACTCCATACAGAAGCGGTAGGCCGGCTGCGGTGGCTTGGTTTCATCATTAGGATAATTAAAATACCTGCCGCCAAATACGGGCTTGCTGTTATCATCAAATGTGAGTACTTCTATCCATTTTTTGGTGCTCCGCGCATCGTTCTCATCATACCCGATAAGTGTATAATAGTTTTTGTTGTTGTATGTTTTCTGAACAATGTTGTAATACACGGCACCGATCCATTGTTGATTGCTGCGGACAGAATCAACTGGGTTATCAGTAAAAGCAGAGTTATCATATAACGGGATAAGCTTCAGAGATCCATCTGTTGTATGATATTGTATGGCCCCTTTCTGCCGGTAATAGGTAAAATCTTTCATGATCTGCCAGGTGATGATACGAAAACTGCTGTCGGGCGCATACAGCCTTGAAATAGTTTTTAATGAATCGAAAGGATATGAAAATGAGTAGGGCACTTTTAATGCCTGTACCAGCGCTTTGGTAAAAATACTGTCGGCAATGGCCCTGTCTGATGCTTCGGGTGCATTTACAATATCACTGGCATAATTGCGCATATTATCTTCCAGTTGTGTTAATAGCTGTACACTGGCAGGTGTTTTCTTTTGCGCATGCAGGGTTAACACAAATAATGAGGAAAAAATAATGATACAGTATCGCTTCATAATAAAACAAGTTCCGGACTAAGTTACAACCAATCTGATTGATGAAACAGGTTGGCGCAATTGAGGCGGAATTTTAAGATTTCATTTTCCTTCAACTGCGTTTGCAAATTCGATCAGACTGTTAAACCTGAGATCGATCTTTGGATCGGGATAAGGAACTTCGGGGTGCGTGGTGGCTACAAACACTGTATAGATCCCGGCATTGCGGCCAAAATTCATATCGCTGGTACGGTTTCCAACAATTATGCTTTTGGAAAAATCTATTTCAGGAAAATCATTTTTTGCCTGGAAGATCATACCCGGATTGGGTTTCCGGTTGGGCGAATCATCGGCAAGGTCGGGGCAATAATATATTTTATCAATGCGGCCACCGGCTTTTTCAATATTGCTAACCATGTAGGAGTGGATGCCATCAAGATCACTAACCGTCATCAAACCTTTACCAATTCCTTTCTGGTTGGTGGTTATAATAATTTTCCCAAAATACTTGGACAGGATAGAAATAGCTTCTACCGTGCCATCATAAAACTGAAACTCTTCCCGGTTTCGGATATAATCGTTTTCTTTTTCATGATTGATCACGCCATCCCTGTCTAAGAACAGGGTCCAGCTTTTATCTATATTTTTTAGTTCCAGCATATCAGTTGCTTAATTCTTTTTGTGCTTTCTGGTAATCTTCGGGTATACCGATATCAATAAAATAGCCGTCCTGTACAAATCCAAACATGTTACGGCTGTTATAATACTGTTGCAGGTAATCGGTCTCGAAAGAAAATTTTTCCGGCAGGTCTTCTTTCAAAAATGATCCTGCATTCAAAATATATACACCGCCGTTGATCAATCCTTTTTTGTAAAACTGTTTTTCTTTGAATGAGGCAATGCGCTGATCGGGGTTCAATTCCACCACACCATACCGCTCAAAATTTTCCATGGGTTTCAGCGCCAGCGTACAGTCTGCATGATGTGCCAGATGAAATTGAGCCTGTTCGGCAATATTTGTTTTGAAAATACTATCACCATTAACCACCACTACATGGGTATTATGAACATAAGAGCAGGCAAGGCGGATAGCGCCACCTGTACCCAGTGGTTCATTTTCAATCACCAGTTCATAATTGCCTGATGGAAGCAGTTGGGTAAGGTATTGGATAAACGCTTCTGAACGGTAACCCAATGAAAAAATAAAACGTTCAATGCCCTGTGTTTTCAAGTGATCAATCACATAAGCAATAAACGGTTTGTTATTTACGGGGGCCATGCATTTGGGCAGGTCAGGCACAGCATTGCGCAACCTGGTTCCGAGGCCTCCGGCAAGAATAATAGCTTCCTTAACAGGCATTAGCCGAAAATTTTAGCTTCCACCAATTCGCAAATGATATGACCGATCAGAATATGGCTTTCCTGTATCCTTGGTGTATCTGTAGAAGGTACATTGAATAAATAATCGCTGGCATCTTTCATTTTACCGCCGGTAGCGCCGGTAAGGCCAACAGTTATTACGCCTTTCTCTTTTGCAACAGCAAAAGCGTTCAGGATATTTTTTGAATTACCTGAAGTGCTTAGTCCCACCAGTACATCGCCTGCCACACAGGTGCCATCTACAATTCTTGAATAGATCACATCATAACTGTAATCGTTGGCCACTGCAGTAAGGTAAGAGCTGTTGCAATGCAATGCTTCAGAAGGAAGGGCTTTTCTGTCGATGTAAAATCTGCCTGAGAATTCAGCAGCAAGGTGCTGTGCATCTGCAGCACTGCCACCATTTCCGCAGAACAACACTTTTTTACCGGTTTGAAATGCATTGGTGATCACTTCAATTACGGTTTCTAATCTTTTCTGAAACTCAGCATCTGTCAGTATTTTGCTCTTTACGTCGATTGAAGCGCCGATGATCCTTTGAATGTTTGTTTTCATTTAATTATGTTATGCTTTGATTTACTGTATTGTCCAGGTGGTTAATCCATGTTTGGTAAACTGGTATGGATTAATTTTCCCGCCAAAGGTATTTAAGGTTTCAATTACCTGGTAACGGCTGTTGCCGGGGCAATAAAATATCATAAAACCGCCACCGCCCGCGCCGCTGATCTTGCCGCCGGTTGCACCAGCTTTTTTAGCCGCGTCATAAATGGCTTCAATACCGGTATTGGAAATATTGGCAGCCATATTTTTTTTCTGCTGAAATCCATAATCCAGTATCTCTCCAATATGATCCAGTTTACCAACCAGCAGTGCCTCTTTCATCATCCTTGCCTGTTCTTTTAACTGGTGCATGGCATCTATGCTTTTACTATTTTTTTCTTTTACGTTTCGTTGTTGCTCTGTAATGATAGAGGCCGACTCACGCGTAGTAGACGTAAAATACAATACAAGGTTATGCTCCAGCTCGCTCAGGTAATCCTGTCGTATTCTTAGGGGGTTTACGATCACTTTATCGTTGGCATAAAACTCCATGAAGTTAAACCCGCCAAAAGTGGCAGCATACTGGTCCTGCCTTCCGCCTGCTAATTGTAAATCGGCACGTTCAATTTCATAAGCATAATGGGCCATATCATAATCGCCAAGTGGCAGTTTCAGCATTTCGGCAAAAGCGCCAATAATGGCTACTACCAGTGTAGAAGAAGTACCCAGCCCGCTTCCGGCAGGGGCATCTACAAAAGTAGAAAGCCTGAAACCTTTCAGAGCAAACGGGTAGTCTTTCTGAATGCGGTTATACACACCTTTCAGCAGATCCAGCTCACCGGTTATAGGAAGATTGTTTGATAATGGATATTCCTGTTTTTGTTTTTTATCCAGCGATTCCACAATGATCAATGGTTCATCAATTAATTCGATGGATGCGTGCGCATGCAGCGATAGGGTGGCATTTAAGATAGCGCCGCCAAATTCATCACTGTATGGGCTTACATCTGTTCCGCCACCGGCCAAACCGATGCGTAACGGTGCCTTGCTGCGATAGATCATGGAATAAATGACTTTTAAATAAGACTGAAAAGTATCAATAGTGTTCATCAGCCAGTTGAAGAATGGCTTCGGCCAATTTATGCCAACTGTACTTCTTTTTCTCTTCGCGAAGATGCGGTAAAAAATAGTTTTCACCTAATTCGTACAGTTGCAGGATGCCGGTGGCAATAGCCGATGGATCTGGTTCGGTAACCACACCCACTTTACCATCCGGTACCAACTGGGGCAGACCGCCTACATTGGTTACCAGCATTGGTTTTTCAAAATGATAGGATAGGGGGGTTACACCACTTTGTGTGGCATTGCGGTAGGGCTGTATCACAAAATCGGCAGCGCTTAAATAATAGCGAACCTCGCTGTCTTTAATAAAATCTGTACGCAGGATGAGTTGTGATGCAATGCCCAGTTGTACAATCAGGTCATCATATTCTTTGTGGCTCTCATAAAATTCGCCCGCAACAAGT
The DNA here is from genome assembly GCA_036758845.1 of Sediminibacterium sp. GTDB lineage: Bacteria > Bacteroidota > Bacteroidia > Chitinophagales > Chitinophagaceae > Sediminibacterium. Next base: position 4,128 of record DAIOVU010000055.1, on the reverse strand, counting down.
AATTTGATATTTGATTGGCGGATCCGTTTATCATTCATTGCATGTAACAACAGATCCAGGCCTTTGTATTTTCGGATAAAGCCAAAAAATAAAATGATCTTTTCTTTCTCCGGTAATCCTAATTGTTTTCTTGCCTCATCTTTTGACACCCCCTCACCAAAATTATCATACAGCGGGTGAACTACCTGTACTGCAGGTTTTGATGTGAACGAATAAAGATCATTGCGCACTTTTTCACTCATGGTAATGAATGCATCAACCGGTTTTACAAAATATTGGGTGAAAGGATTATCGCCCGGCCTTTTTTCGTGTGGGATCACATTATCTGCAATACAAACCACTTTTGTATTGCGATTTTGCTTTACCATACGCAAAATAAAACCGAGACAGGGCCCCATTAACGGAAGCCAGTAGCGAACAATTACCAGGTCTGGTTTTTGTTTCCGGATCTCATTACCGGTTATGAACCAGTTTAAGGGGTTGATGGAATTAATGCAGGCCTTGATCTTTATACCTGCCGGAGCTGGTTCGGAAGAATATTGCGTTGTGCCCGGGAATAAAAAATCAGGGTATTGTAGGGAAAAAGTATAGATGGTGGTATCAAATCCCTGTTCGGTAAACTGTTTGGCCAGCCGCTCATCAAAAGATGCCAACCCGCCGCGCAATGGCCATGCCGGCCCTATGATGATCACTTTTTTTGCCATGGTAGAATTTAAAAGTCAAAAGTAAAAAGTAAAAATTCAAAAAAATCAAATGTTGCAGGTTGGGCGATCAATAATGGAGAAGAACATTGTATGGCTTATAGGATTGCCATTATTTTTTCGCCACAGATTCACAGATTTTCACAGAGAAACCACAGAAAAATCTTTGCCATTGTTGGTCGCCTGACCAACAATTTGAAATTAAAAAGATTCACAGATTTTCACAGAGAAACCACAGAAAAATCTGTGAATCTGTGGCGAAATTTTTGCCTTTTGATTTTTGCTTTTTTATCTATCTAACCCGGTTTTTTTCTCAATCAGATATGTATTTCTTTCAGACGCATTCCGTGCAACCAGTTCAGCGATGAAGCCGGTAAGAAAAAGCTGCATACCAATAATCATAGTTGTAAGAGCGATATAAAAACTGGGGCGGTTGGTTAAACTGAAATCAACCGAAGCAAATTTGGCTATAATCAGGTAAATACTGGATATCAGACCAATCATAAAGAACAAAGTACCCAGTAGGCCGAAGAACTGCATAGGCCGTTTACCAAATTTTCCGAGGAACATGATAGTGGCCAGATCCAGGAACCCGTTTACAAAGCGCTGCCATCCAAATTTGGTAACACCATATTTTCGGGGCCGGTGCTCCACCACTTTTTCACCGATCTTTCTAAATCCGCTCCATTTGGCAAGAATAGGGATATAGCGGTGCATCTCTCCATATACTTCTATACTTTTTACAACAGAACGTTTGTATGATTTTAAGCCGCAGTTAAAGTCGTGCAAACGAATGCCCGAGCTTGCCCTGGCTGCGGCGTTAAATAATTTGGAAGGAATATTTTTAGTGAGGGTGTTATCGTACCTTTTTTTCTTCCAGCCGCTAACCATATCGTATCCGTCTTCAATGATCATGCGGCGCAGTTCGGGGATCTCATCGGGAGAATCCTGCATATCTGCATCCATCGTGATCACTACATCGCCTTTCGCAGCTTTAAAACCTTCGTTCAAAGCGGCGGATTTGCCATAATTGCGCTGAAATTTGATGCCCTTAAAATTTGGATTTTGAATGCCTTTCTTTTCAATAAAATCCCAGCTATTATCGGTACTGCCGTCGTCTACAAGGATCACCTCATACGACAGGTTGTTTTGTGTAACCACGGATTCTATCCAGCTACACAATTCCGGCAACGATTCGTCTTCATTAATTAAAGGAACAACGATTGATACATCCATGTTTACTATTGTTCTAATGGATTATAGTTTGGATTCTTTTTAGCAACTGCTGCGCCGATCAGGGAACCAATGGCTCCAATAATTCCAAACATCAGTATGATTCCGCCGATGGCAAATGGGATAAAGAATTTTCTGCCCAGTTCAATGCCCTGGGTGATCTGCTCGTCGGTTAAATTGCCTTTCTTCTCCATCTCGGTCCTGGCTTGCGCCATAGCCTGGTCAACCATTTCGGGGAATAAGAATTTTGATGCGATCACCGTATAAATTACCATGATCACAATAACCCCGGCCGTGATTTTAAAACCATGGGCAAATACATTTCCGAAACTAACATTGCCATTCATTTGTTTGGCAAAACCGATGCAACCAATAATCAGTCCCGCAACCAGTAACACAAACTGCACCGATCCCAGCGCCCTGTTCTGTTGCTGCCCGGTAAAATACACGGCAAGGCCAAATACTACCAGCACAAGGCTGATGATCAGCCCTTTTGTCCAGGGTGGTGTTATTTTTTGTTCCATAGGGAAGGATTTATCAGTTTAAAGTTAGCAGACCTTTATTGAATATGCCTAAAACTTTTCCATTCAGTTCCCTGTCAAGAAACGGGGTATTGGAAGATTTGGATTTGAGTTGCTGCCTGCTTAATACCGTATTTTCTGATTGAGTAAACAGCGTAAGTTCTGCAACAGCCCCTTCGCCAATGGTAGTTACCGGCAAACCGAAAATAGTACGTGCATTCTGAGAAAATAGTTGTACCAGCCGGTCTTTGGCTATTTCAGGTAATAAGTGGTTAATTACGGCAAAGCTGGTTTCAAGTCCCGTCATGCCATTCTTCGCATATTCAAATTCACAGGTTTTATTGTCCCAATCCTGTGGCAGGTGGTGTGTGGCAATACAGTCAACCGTTCCGTTCAGCACCGCATCTCTCAGCGCCAGCATATCGGCCTTGCTTCTTAGAGGAGGATTTACTTTTAAGTTTGTATCGTAGGTCTGCATATCCTCATCGCAGAAGAAAAGATGGTAAGGCGTTACACTACAGGTAAGATTCAGCCCCTCAGCTTTGGCGGCTTTTATCAGTGCCAGCCCGTTTTGCGTTGATACGCCTGTTATATGCAGTTTGGATTGTGTGTACCTGAGTATGTCTATATCTCTTTTAATAATAACTTCTTCGGCAAGAGCGGGCAAACCGGGCAAACCAAGTCGGGTTGAGATCACACCTTCATTGATCAGTCCGCCGGCGCCAATGGTTTTATCAAGCGGTACCTGTATCAGCACACCGTCAAAAGATCTTACATATTGCAGGGCTTTTACAAAAAGACCGGGTGATTGTACGGGATTCAATCCATCAGAAAAAGCAATGGCACCACTGTTTTTCATATCGTACATCTCGGCCAGGTCCTTGCCTTCAGTGCCTTTGGTAATAGCGCCAAGCGGGTGAATGGTAACAGGTAATGTTTTGGATTTCTGACTGATGTATTCAACCTGTGTTTTATTATCAACCACCGGTTTGGTATTGGGTAAAACGAACACATGGGTATAACCACCCGCTGCTGCTGCGGCTGCGCCTGTTTCCAGTGTTTCTTTGTATTCAAAACCGGGGTCACAAAAATGGGAGAAGGGGTCAACCCAGCCGGGTGATACGGTTAAACCTGTTATCTCAATTACCTCGTCGGCCGTTTCAGTAATATGTGCGGCTATTTTGCTGATTTGCTCACCATCGATCAAAATATCGGTAACCTGTCCGTTAAAAGCTGAATTAGGATCGGCAATGAGGGCTTGCCTTACTAGTATCTTCATGCAATTGAGGTGAAATTTTATGCAATATAACCTCATTTTTTCTTTTCCTCCTATATTTGCAGCCCGATTAATACGAATGAGTGAGTGATAGAATGATAGATTGATAGAATGAGTGGGTGATAGAATGGCAAAATAGGAGGCCTATTTATCAGGGTATTTTTTCGGGACGTAGCGCAGCCCGGTAGCGCATCCCGCCGAATGGCGGGAGGGTCGCGGTGTTCATTGAATGGGTGAGAATGAAATATGAATTATGTGATTGTACAAATAGATCGGAAGCAACCCAATTGGAAACTTCGATCAAAAAAAGAGGTATTAAAAGATATTTACAGGATAGGAATATCTTGTAGATTTTTCGGGACGTAGCGCAGCCCGGTAGCGCATCCCGCCGAATGGC
>DAIOVU010000054.1:0-28597 GCA_036758845.1 Sediminibacterium sp. | reverse complement strand
AACATCTTTGGATTCCACTTCTTTTTCAGGTGACCAAAGTGTACACCGGCCTCCAGCAGTTGTTGTTGTAATGAAGTGTTATTTTCCATTTGTATGAATTGTTGTAATGATTTGAATTGGTTAAGCTGTGAGCCATGAGCTGTGAGCTTCGAGCAAAAGGCTCATAGCTCATGGCTCACAGCTCATAGCTGCTATTAACGTTTGCTGAACTGGAAGCTTCTACGTGCTTTCTTATGACCGAATTTCTTACGCTCAACACCACGTGGGTCACGTTTCAGCTGGCCGGCTGCTTTCAGGGCAGGACGGAACTCAGCGTTCACTTCAAGCAGTGCACGGGCAATACCCAGTTTTGCTGCTTCAGCCTGGCCTTTTAAGCCACCACCCTGGGCATTGATAACGATATCCACTTTACCCAGCATATCGGCTGTTTTCAGTGGGGATTCTACCTGGTTCTGTAAGTAAACCAGCGGAAAATAAGCTTTGTAATCTTTGTCGTTTACAGTGATCTTACCATCGCCCTTGCTGATGAAGACACGGGTAACGGCTTCTTTACGACGACCAACTGCATTTTTTTGTTTTTCCATTTATGTTGGAATTAGTTGTTAGAATTAGTTGATTAGAATTTCAATTCTTTCGGTTGCTGTGCGCTGTGCTGGTGAGTTCCACCGGCGTACACGAAGAATTTCTTGATCATTTTACGGCCTAAACGGTTTTTAGGAAGCATGCCTTTTACAGCTCTTTCCATAACTACTTCAGGACGGCGTTTCAGCAGATCTTCAGCAGCCTCTTCCTTTTTACCGCCTGGGTAACCGGAATAGTTGATGTATTGTTTCTGCTCAGCTTTATTGCCGGTAAAAACAACTTTCTCTGCATTGATCAGGATCACATAATCGCCGCAATCTACGTGCGGGGTGTAATAGGCTTTGTTCTTACCGCGAAGAACAGAAGCGATTTTCGATGCAATACGTCCTACGGTTTGATTAGTACCGTCAACCACATACCAGTTGTGCTGTACGGTAGCCGCGTTTGCATGCTTGGTGGTGAAATGAAGTTTACTCATAATATTTCTTGTTTTAATGAAGCAGCGCTATCCCGCTGACTTTAAATGGACGGCGAAGGTAGGCCTCCCCCACTCAATTTTCCAAGCATTTGAGAAAGTATTTTACATCACACCTTTGCAACTAATTGATTTTCAATAATTATTTTGAATCATTTTTGAAATATCAGCATGAAACCGGCGTTTTTACTGCTATGCAGCTGCGGTTGCGCTCGCCTTTGCGAAGCTTCAGCGGAGCATGGTCGCACACTTCAGCCGTAGCAAGCCATTTCAGCCGCTTTTATCAAGCAGATTAAGCCAACAGGTCAGATTCAAAAGTTGGCAAATTGCCAACTTTTTAGTACATTTACTGCGTATTTTCCGCATGTAGATTGAATAAGTAGCTTTTGAAGGTATTTTGAGAAATCATTTATACCCATATGATTGTTCTCAATACTGAACTTTTATTTCGGTTTTCAAGGGATCACGCCTCCACGCGGAGAAGTTTAGCAACATGGAAAAAAATTACAGAGGAATCCACATGGAAAAATAAAATGGATGTGCTTGCCTCTTTCCCTGATGCAAAAATGATCAAAAACAACAGGGCACGTTTTGAAATTCAGCATAATAAATACCGTCTGATTGCTGAAGTATTGTATGATAAATCTGCTGTTAAAGTCAGGTTTATCGGTACACACAGCGAATATGATAAGATAGATCCTTCAACTATATAAATTTACGCTATGAATGTTTGGTATCACCTGGAAACGGAAAACGAGTATAGAAAGGCAATGAGCAGATTTGAAGAAATCAGGTTTGCTAAAAAAGGAACCACGGATTTCCGGGAGGCAATGTTACTGGTAACGTTAATTAATGAGTATGAGAAGAAGCATTTTTCCCTTGGCGAAGTAGACCCGATCGAATTCATCAAGATACGAATGGAAGATTTCGGATATAAAGCTGCCGATCTTGCCCGGGAATATGGTGATAAAGGAACCGTAAGCAAAGTTTTAAATTACAAACAGGCACTTTCACTCAACATGATCCGGAAATTCAGTAAAATTCTTCAGATCCCCGTTGACGCATTAACCAAAGAATACAAACTCCAGTAAATTTTGTCCTACCAGAAATTCCAGTCCAACCAACTCTTCACCGGCACCGAACTACTCGGCCCGGAAAAAGTATTGATCACAGACGAAAAAGGAATCATAGAAACCATCCTCGATGAAAAAGAGGCCGGTGAAAACATTCAGCAACTGAATGGAATACTCTCTCCTGGATTCATCAACTGCCACTGCCACCTCGAACTAAGTCATATGCGTGGACTGATTCCGGAAGAAACCGGGCTGGTTGATTTTGTTTTTAAAGTAGTAAACGAACGCCATTTGCCAGAAGAAGAAATACTGGATGCCATCCGCATAGCCGAAGATGAAATGCTGGCCAACGGTATTGTTGCCGTAGGCGATATCTGCAATAACACACTCACGCTGGCGCAGAAACAAAAACAACGGCTGGCTTATTATAATTTCATAGAAGTAACCGGATGGCTGCCATCTGTGGCACAAACAAGATTTGAAAGATCATTGGAATTTTATGATGCATTCAAACAACTCCAGACTCCAAACTCCAAACTCCAAACCTCCCTCTCCCCCCATGCACCATATTCTGTTTCTGACCCATTATGGAATTTGATATCACCGTATTTTGATCAGAAAACCGTTACCATCCATAACCAGGAAACCGATTTTGAGGATGCTCTGTTTCAAAAAAATGAAGGCGATTTTACCCGCATGTACGGGATGATGAACATGGACGCCTCGTTTTTCAAACCCACAGGTAAAAGCAGTTTGCAATCCTATTTTCATAAACTAAATAAGGCAAAACAGGTATTACTGGTACACAACACTTTTACGAAAGAAGAAGATGTGGCATTCGCAAGTCTGGAGTCTGGAATGGGGTCCCGGCTTAGCCGGGAGGAGTTGTTTTACTGTTTATGTCTGAATGCGAATCAATATATTGAACAGGCAGTGCCACCTGTTGAAATGTTCCGCAGAAATAATTGTCAGCTCGTAATTGGCACAGACAGCCTTGCCAGCAACTGGAGTTTGAATATTGTGGATGAATTAAAAACCATCACCAAACATTTTCCATCAGTTCCGGTACACGAATTATTACAGTGGGCTACACTCAATGGCGCCAAAGCTTTACAGATGGATGATCAGCTGGGAAGTTTTGAAAAAGGAAAGAGACCGGGCATTGTGTTATTAAGCGGTTTACAAAATAATCAACTAACGACGTTAAGCAGCAGTAAACGGTTGCTATAGTCGTGAGACGTGAATCGTCAGTCGTGAGAGGTGGGCTCTGATTTTCACTCACGATTCACGTCTCACGCTTCACGATAATATCTCCTGTAAAATTCCAAAACTTTTCATCTCTCCAAAATCACTGATATGTAAGGAGAGAAAGGTTTGGTATGCTGCCAATAATTCTCTTCGCGTTGCACGGTTAAGAGAAATGTTTTCCAGATCGTTGTAGAATGTAAGGCCCGACAGTTCGGAAGTTGTTCTTGCCAATACCCCATCCAGGTAATACGGATGCGTTGGAGTATCTGCGATAAATACCCCTTCCTGCAAATCAAGTACCGGTGTGTGTGCACTATAACTTCCCTGCAACTGAAAACCTAACTCGCTGCCAAGATGAAGGGTAAAATATAAAGGCAGGTTACCTGTTAAGGTATCATTGCCTTTGTCTAATTGTTTTAAAGTGTCTTCAATCAGGTAAAATAATTCAGGATTGGCTTCGGGTTGTTTAAGGCTATGCTGCAGCAATTCAATCACAAACAAAGCAACTGCATTGCGCACTACATCAAACAATACTTTCTCATACAGATAAGCCCATTGGTATTCTTTAATGAACTGTAATTGCTTAAGTTCATTATGATACACTTCCATATCCAGTATGGCAGACGGCTGAAAAAAGCCTGCTTTGCCTGCTGAAGTTTTACTGCTTTGCCGCACACCTTTCACTATATAACTCTGTATGCCGAATAACTCGGTATAGATGGTAGTGATGATACTGGTATCACCATACTTTACCGTTCGTAATACAATGCCTTTGGTGGCGTGAACCATGGGTTGTGAGAAATGGATGACTGTAAAAGTACAGTGGTTTTTTCAACATAGGAGTGCACCGGGGAACAGCGGTTTTCAAAGATTTCTCTGTGAACCTCTTTATCTCTGAGATCTCTGTGTTGAAAAAATTACTCCTTCCCGCTAACAGGTGCCGCAACAGGCACGGGAATCAACTGAATGATACGTACCCGGTTCAGTACACGCATAATAAAATAAGTAAGATCAAACTCGAACCATTTTTTTGCAAAATTGGCATCATCTTTTGCATAATGGTGGTTGTTCTGAAACAGCTCGCCCATCAACAAAATACCCCAGGGAGAGGTGTTCCTGGATTGATCGCCGTTATCAAAATTGCTATAGCCGTATTTATGACCACACCAGTTTACAACAGCGCCCTGTATTGGTCCCATTAAAAAATGAATGGGCAATAAAAGAAACCACCACAGGTTAGGAGCGAAGTAAATATAAAAAGCAGTATATCCTGCCATAAAAAACAAACGGGTAATCCAATGATGGCCAAACTTATCCAGGCGGTCCCAAACAGGCAGGTACTCTTTGGTAAACTGTTCTTCGGGCAAACGCTTGCCGGTAACAAAACTGCGGAAGATGAGAACAGTGCTGCGCATCATCTGATACACATCTGTAAAGAAATGTGGCGAATGCGGATCTTTCTCCGTATCACTGTATGTATGATGCATACGGTGCATTACGCCATAGGCCCTTGGAACTAAAAATGAAGAACCCTGTACCAGCCAGGTGCTTACATAAAAAGCCCTTTCCCAGTTTTTACTGGTAGTGTACATTTTGTGAGAGCAGAACCGGTGTAAAAAGAAAGAATGGAAAAACAAAGACAGGAACCAATGTCCCAGGAAAAAACAAAGAATAGCAAGCATAGAAAGCGATTTCGGGGGGTTAGGCCGGTAAGATAGGTGAATATCGGACGTACCCCTTAAAATCAGGTAACTATTCCTGATAATAACTGCCTGTTATACAATAGTTTATTTTATCAGATGACCTGATCTGCCACCTGTTAAACAAAAAAGGCCCGCTAAGCGGACCCATATTATTAACAGGTTATTTTATTACACTACACCTGTAAACTGTTTTAGAAAACGGATATCGTTCTGCGAATACAAACGCAGGTCGTTTACCTGGTATTTTAATTGTGTGATACGCTCCACGCCCATTCCAAAAGCGAAGCCGGTATATTTGTTTGAGTCGATCCCGAAATTTTCCAGCACATTCGGATGTACCATACCACTACCCAGGATCTCTACCCAACCGGTGTGTTTACAAATATTACATCCGTCTCCTCCACAGATCAGGCAACTGATATCCATTTCTGCACTGGGTTCGGTAAAAGGGAAATAGCTGGGGCGGAAACGGACTTTTACATCTTTACCAAACATTTCCTGCACAAAGAAGTACAGTGTTTGTTTCAGATCTGCGAAGCTTACGTTTTCGTCAATATACAATCCTTCTACCTGGTGAAAGAAGCAATGCGCACGGGCGCTAATGGTTTCGTTGCGGTAAACACGTCCCGGACAGATTACCCTGATCGGCGGTTTTTGTGTTTCCATCACCCTTGCCTGGGCACTGCTGGTATGTGTACGCAGTAGCCATGACGGGTTTTGATTGATGTAGAAAGTATCCTGCATGTCGCGGGCGGGGTGGTCTTCAGGCAAATTCATTGCACCGAAATTGTGCCAGTCGTCTTCGATCTCCGGACCTTCTGCTACTGCAAATCCCAATCTTTTAAATATAGATACGATCTGGTTCCTTACAATATTCAACGGATGGCGGGTACCAACGGGAACGGGGTCGCCGGGTAAACTCCAATCTATTTGTTTGGCGTTTGGGGTTTGGTCCCGGCTTAGCCGGGAGGCGTTGTTTTCTTCTTTGAGCGTTTCGTACTTGCCTTCTACAAAGAGTTTGAAATCGTTCAATAGCTGGCCGAATTCCTTTTTGCGGTCGTTTGGTACATTCCGCATCTCACCCATGATGTTTTTAACGATTCCTTTGGTGCCGAGGTATTTGATACGGAATTCTTCTACGGCTTCCGGGGTATTTGCTTCAAAGGCCATGATCTCCTGCCGGCAGGCTTCGATCTGTTGTACTATCTGTTCCATCCTGCGAAGATAATGTGATTGGCGGATTACGGATTGCGAATTACGGATTATGGGTCAGAAGATTGGCTCAATCGGGGGGAGGGAACCCCCTTAAATCCGCCAATCCGCAATCCGTAATCCGTTAATTCTCTGCCGGGACAGGATCTGGTGTACAAGAGTGCGACGCAACAGGCGATGCCATGCCATTTGTTGCCGGTTTCACAAAAATTGCCCCAAACAGGTGCTATTACTTACATTTGCCACAGCAGATGAATAATTATATGGAATACAATACCGAGCGAAACCACCTGGGTATGAAAGAATACGGCCGCCACGTTCAAAAGATGGTGGAGTACTTATTGACGATTGAGGACAAAGAGAAACGCCAGCAACAGGCTCATTCAGTAATAGAATTGATGGGCTTTGTGAACCCCCATTTAAAGAATGTGGAAGATTTCAGACATAAGCTTTGGGATCATCTTTTCTTTATCAGCGATTTTAAACTGGAGGTAGACAGTCCTTACCCCATTCCGCAAAAAGAAACGTATAAGCAGAAACCTGATCCGATCCCTTATCCAAAAAGGCATCCGAAATATGCGCATCTGGGCAAGAACTTAGAAGTGGTAATTGACAAAGCCCTGAAAGAAGAAGATCCTGAAAAGAAAGCAGGCTTTGCGCATGCGATCGCTTATTACATGAAGCTGGCTTATAGTAACTGGCACAAAGAACTGGTGCATGATGATACCATCCGTACTGAGTTGAATAGTATTACCGGCGGGCAATTAGAATTCAGCAACACACCTTATATCAAACACCGTAACCAGAATTTTGAACGCGACGAATATCCGCGCAGTGGCGGCGGACGCTGGCAACAGAATTTTGGCGGAAGAAGTGGCGGCAGAGATAACAGAGGCGGTGGCGGAAGAGATAACAGAGGCGGCGGCAGAACAGACGGAAGAAACCGGAATGGTGGCGGAAATGCACAGCGTGGAGATAACCGAAACAGTGGTGGCAGACAGGAAGGAAGAGGCGGACAGTTTAAAAAAAGGTATTAACCTGATAATAGTTCATCCGTTTATCGTTAAACAAATAGTTGGCACCGGAAAATTTTCCGGTGCTTTTTTATGTCGCATAAAGGACTTCTTTAAGGCGAACCAAATAAATCAGAAAACAAATAAAGCAGTAAACTATATTCGTTATGTCAAACAGATTTTAGCATCCCAACATGGATTAATATGAGTTCATTTGAAGTAATTGGCGGTAATAAATTAAAAGGTGAGATTATTCCGCAGGGGGCGAAGAATGAGGCGCTGCAGATCTTATCGGCTGTGCTGTTAACAGCAGAACCTGTAACTATTTCCAATATCCCCGATATACTGGATGTGAACCTGTTGATAGAACTGCTGGGAGATATTGGCGTTAAAGTAACCCGCACTGCAAAAGACAGCTGCGTTTTCCAGGCCAACAATATTGATGCCGATTACCTTGCTTCGGAAGCATTCAGAAAAAAAGGTGGCAGGCTTCGCGGAAGTGTGATGTTTGCAGGACCAATGTTAGCAAGATTTAAAAGAGCCTATATTCCCAAACCGGGGGGAGATAAGATCGGGCGCAGAAGATTAGACACACATATTATCGGATTTGAAAAATTAGGCGCCATTTATGAATATGATGAGCTGCACGGATGTTTTAGATTATCCTCTCCGCAACTTAAAGGCGCATATATGTTACTGGATGAACCATCTGTAACGGGTACCGCCAATATAACTATGGCAGCAGTGTTGGCCGAAGGCACTACCACTATTTACAATGCCGCCTGCGAACCTTATGTGCAACAATTATGTAAGATGCTGAACAGGATGGGCGCAAAAATTTCAGGCATCGGCAGTAACCTGCTGGTAATTGAAGGTGTATCTTCTTTAAAGGGAACCACACACCGTATGTTGCCCGACATGATTGAAATAGGAAGTTTTATCGGTCTTGCTGCCATGACACAAAGTGAGATCACCATCAAAGATGCAGGTGTGGAACACCTGGGTATGATACCTGATAAATTTCAGCAGTTGGGTATTCAGTTCGAGTTCAGGGGAGATGATATTTATATTCCTGCGCAGGATGTATACGAGATACAAACTTTTCTTGATGGTGGCATCTTAACTATCTACGATCACCCATGGCCGGGTTTTACACCGGACCTGTTAAGCATTGTGCTGGTAGTGGCCACACAGGCAAGGGGCAGTGTATTAGTGCATCAGAAAATGTTTGAAAGTCGTTTGTTCTTTGTAGATAAACTGATTGATATGGGTGCCCAGATCATCCTCTGCGATCCGCACCGGGCAACAGTGATTGGACTTGGAAGAAAAAATAATTTACGAGGCATTACCATGAGCAGTCCTGATATACGTGCCGGGCAGGCATTGCTGATTGCAGCTTTAAGTGCTGAAGGGAAAAGTGTGATTCAGAATATTGAGCAGATAGACAGGGGGTATCAATACATTGACGAGCGCTTAAGGAATTTGGGGGCGGATATTAGAAGGGTGTCCTGATAATTAATGGTGGGAGCCGGATTTGTGTCCTCACAAATCTGGCACCGCTGGAGGCGGGAGTGTTTGTGTCCTCACAAACACCAGCGGTATTTTACAGGTATTAATACGCTATATCAGCTTTCCTCCATTCCATACTTTGTGGCTTGAATCCGCAAACGTAGGTACATGGAATATGGCGCACTCTACTTTTATACCTCTACTATTTTTAACCGGAGGCCATTAATTCATCAATACAATTTTTACGAAAGCATTACTGATTCATTATCATTCCTTCATAAGAAAGGGCATCTAAGAGTATATGGTTTTGTAATCATGCCCAATCATATTCACCTGATCTGGCAATTATTAAAACAAAATGGAAAAGAAAGCCCGGTAGCAAGTTTTAAGAAATTCACAGCACATCAGTTTGAACAACACCTTGTTAAAAATAACCCAGCCGATTTATTGAATTATAAAGTAGACTGGCGAACAAGAAAATATAATTTCTGGCAACCTGAGCCGGATTGGTTTTTGATTTTCAACGAAAAAACTACGCAGCAAAAATTGAATTACATACATAATAACCCCTTGCAAGAGCGCTGGCAATTAGTTACTGATCCTATAGATTATAAGTTTTCTTCTGCGAGATTTTATGAAACAGGGGAAAAGGATTTTGATTTCCTGTATCACTATGCAGATTATGATAACAGGATTTCATGAGTGGGGTCTTGTGAGGACACAAGACCTGCTGCATATCAATTATGTTTATCCTCGCTTTGCACACATGCAAACAGTCGCAAACATCCTTCATATTGTCGCAAACGCACCCAACTTGAGAAACCCTTCTGTTTTAACTTTGCTCAACCGATAACCTAACAACAAACATGAACAGTATCAACAACACCATCGCCAAACTTGAACTGGCCCAAATCGGCTGGGTAGTCCCTGACATTCACGCTGCCGTAAAATTCCTTGCAAACGCCTTGGGCATCGCTGGCTTTCCACAACCGGAACATATCCGCGCGCAGGATCTGGGTATGACCTATTATGGCAAGGCCGCGGCCGGTGAATGGCTGACCACTCAGACCTATAACGGAGGCACCTTTATCGAACTCATCCAGCCTGTTTCCGGTCAAAGCATGTTCCATGACTATCTTGCCCGGTATCCCGCAGGCGGAACACAGCACCTTGCCTTCCGTTTGCCCATAAGCGATTTCAACCGGGTCACCAGCGATCTGCGTGAACAAGGTTATGCGCTCATCAGCGAAGTGGACCATCCAATTGCGCGGATGGCTTTCTTCGACACCTACCAAACGCTGGGCGTTGCCACCGAGATTATGGGCATCACGCCGGAAGGATGGATAGCCATCGAACAAATGCAAAAGGTGCGATGAGATTGAGTTATCACAGTCTCATTAAAAGCTGACCATACTCCAATATTTGAACGACTAAACCCTTTGGTACTTGCACTAACTAATAATTGAAAACCAAAAAATCAGGGAAGGCAGAGAAAACAGCAGGAAAGTAAAAGACGTACATTAAGCGGCTTTTATTTTAGAAGTGACCCCGCAGGGACTCGAACCCTGGACCCGCTGATTAAGAGTCAGCTGCTCTACCAACTGAGCTACGGAGTCATTTATTTTATACTTATTACCCTGAACCCTCCCGGTTAAAATCGGGATGCTCTACCAACTGAGCTACGGAGTAGTGCCAACAAAAGTATTGCATGCCTGGATAGTTGTTTACATTTAATTTTTCCCTTCCTGATTTCGCAGGAAAAGTAAAAGAATATCTTCTGTATTACACTTCCTTCCATAACTCTTTACTTTTGCTACATGAATAAATTCGACACCTTACAGGATATCATTATACACAGGCGAAGCAGTAAGCCAGATAGTATGAATGGGAGAATCATCAACAATTCACTCATTGATCAATTACTAACCCTTGCCAATTGGGCGCCCACGCATGGCCGTACCGAACCATGGCGTTTTATTGTGTATGAAAAAGAGGCTAAAAAACAATTCTGTGCCGGTCATGCAGAATTATTTAAAGCAAACACTGATCCTGAAAAATTTACCAACGCCAAATATGAGAAGATCTTTCACCAGGGAGATACAGCTTCGCATATCATCCTCGTATATGTGAGGCGCACCGTGCATCACAGTGTACCCGTACTGGAAGAAATAGCAGCCGTTGCCGCCGCCATTCAGAACATACTGTTAGGCGCCCAGGCATTAGGTATTGCTGCCTTGTGGAACACCGGCGGCATGACACATCACCCATCAATGAAAAACTACCCGAATCTGGGAGAAGAAGATATTGTTATGGGATTACTGTACCTCGGCTATACAGACGCACCGCCGGTTGAAGGAAAACGAAATATTCCGATGGAGATGAAAGTGGACTGGAGGGCGTGAGATGTGAATGGGCAATGGTGAATATGTGTAACATCCCTAAAATATTCAACAGAACCATTCACTATTCACCATTGCCCATTCACCATTAAATTGTTTCTTTGCCTAAATCTCATTCATGTCTTCATCGCACGGGAAACTGATTATTCTTACGGCGCCATCGGGCTCGGGTAAAACATCCATCACGCGTTTTCTTATTAAGAAATATCCTAAACTATCTTTTTCTATATCTGCCACCACACGCTTACCAAGGGGTAATGAACAGAATGGACTGGAGTATTATTTTATGAGCGTGGAAGATTTTAAACAAAAGATCGATGCCAACGCTTTTATTGAATGGGAAATGGTATACGAAGGTAAATACTACGGCACCTTAAAAAACGAACTGGAAAGGATCTGGAGCGAAGGAAGGGTGCCCATGCTGGATATTGATGTAAAAGGCGCTATTCATGTACAACAGCAGTTTTCGGGCGATTGCCTCTCAATATTTATTCAACCCCCTTCTGTACAGGAACTCAGGCGCAGGCTCGAAAGCCGCGGCACCGAAACGCCGGAAAGCCTGGCAACAAGGGTTAATAAGGCCAGTTATGAAATGTCGTTCAGCCATCACTTCAGCAAAATTATCCTGAACGACGAACTGGAGAAAGCCTGTGCAGAAACAGAGCAGGTTATTGAAGAATTTCTTGGATGGTAGATTGTTGGCGCGCAAAGCCGCAATTTTTTGAATATATCTGGCTACTTTTTTACACGCAGGCCTATATTCATTGACACAGGTTGCTTGCGCTACGTTGAAGCTACAAACGTCTCAAGAATGAGCGGAAAGATTTTGCGGAGCGGTGATTGGAGTAGTCACTACAACCCGTACATTTATCTTCTAAGAATTTGCATATGTCATTCCTGAACAGAACTGTTTTT
The DNA here is from genome assembly GCA_036758845.1 of Sediminibacterium sp. GTDB lineage: Bacteria > Bacteroidota > Bacteroidia > Chitinophagales > Chitinophagaceae > Sediminibacterium. The sequence goes on along the minus strand of DAIOVU010000054.1, from coordinate 16,468 downwards.
ATTACTGGCGCCAGTCGCGGTATCGGTAAAGCCATTGCATTACGCCTGGCTAAAGAAGGTGCGAATATCGTGATCGCTGCAAAAAGTGTGGAAGAAGACTCCCGGCTTGGCGGTACTATTTTTTCTGCTGCGCAGGAAGTGGAAGCTGCGGGCGGAAAAGCACTGGCCGTGCAGGTAGATATCAGGCAGGAAGACCAGATACAGGCGGCTATTCAACAGGCAGTAGAAAGATTTGGCGGGATTGATGTGTTGATCAACAATGCTTCCGCTATTCAACTCACACCTACCGAACAAACAGAATCCAAACGTTTCGACCTGATGCAGAGCATCAATGTTCGTGGAACTTTTTTAATGGGCAAACATTGCATCCCACACCTGCGTAAAGGTAGCAACCCGCATATTATTACCTTATCACCCCCTATTAACCTGAATCCTAAATGGCTGGGCGGGCATATTGCTTACACCATTACCAAATACAGCATGAGCATGATGGCATTGGGTTGGGCAGCAGAATTAAAAGGCGCCGGCATCGCATCCAATGCTTTATGGCCAAGAACAACTATTGATACAGCAGCAGTAAGAAACTTATTGGGCGGCGAGGCCCTGGCTAAAATGAGCCGCACGCCTGATGTTATTGCTGATGCCGTTTATTATATTCTTCGTAAACCCGCTTCACAATGCAGCGGTAATACATTTATTGATGAAGAAGTGATGGCTGCAGAGGGCATCACCGATCTCAGCAAATACTCAGTAGTACCGGGCGCCGAATTGTATCGCGATCTGTTTGTTTAATATCAGAACTCTATTTTATGAAAAAGATTGTTTTAACTGTAGCGTTTGCTACAGCAACATTGTTGTTACACGCACAGAATATCGGTGACAAATCCGCTGCACTTAAAAATGTTGCTATAAAGGATATCGACCTGAAATATGAAGTGTATAAAAAAACAGCCTTGCAGATCTGGAATTATGCGGAAGTAGGTTATAAAGAAGCAAAGAGTTCTGCCCTGCTGCAACAAACACTGAAAGAAAATGGCTTCACCATCGAAGCCGGTGTGGCTGAAATACCTACTGCATTTGTAGCAAGTTACGGAACTGGTAAACCTGTGATCGGTATCCTTGCTGAGTTTGACGCTTTACCCGGATTGTCGCAGGAAGCATCACCCGAAAAGAAAGCGATTGCTGGCAAAGATGCAGGCCATGGTTGCGGGCACCATTTATTTGGCACAGCTTCTGTTGCCAGCGGCATTGCAATTAAAAAACTGATTGAAGAAAAAAAATTTACCGGAACCATCCGCGTATATGGCTGCCCCGCAGAAGAAGGCGGCAGCGGTAAAGTATTTATGGTTCGTGCAGGTTTGTTTAATGATGTGGATGCCGTTATTCACTGGCATCCGGGTAATGAGAACAGTATTACCATGACAAGCGCCCTTGCCAACAAATCAGCCAAGTTCCGGTTTCATGGTATTTCGGCTCATGCTGCCGCCTCTCCTGAAAAGGGGCGCTCGGCATTAGATGCAGTAGAAGCAATGGATCATATGGTAAATATGATGCGCGAACATATTCCGCAGGAAACACGGATCCATTATGTGATCACCAACGGTGGTAAAGCACCCAATGTAGTACCCGATTTTGCTGAAGTATATTATTATGTTCGTCACCCCAAAAAAGAAGCAGTAAAAGAAATATTCGACCGCGTTGTAAAAGCTGCCAATGGCGCAGCCATGGGTACAGAAACAACCATGGACTACAGCATTATTGGCGGCACACATGACCTGCTGTTAAACAGAACCCTCGGTGAGCTGATGCAGGCAAACCTGGAAAAAGTGGGTGGCGTAACTTATACTGCGGATGAGATCAGTTTTGGTAAAAAAATCCAGTCCACCCTGAACTTTAAAGTTCCTGCTATTGAATCGGCTGCAACTGTTAAACCACTAAAACAAATACCGGATGCAGGTGGTGGATCTACCGATGTGGGAGATGTAAGTTATGTAGTACCCACAGTTGGCCTGGATGCAGCAACATGGATACCCGGCACCCCCGCACATAGCTGGCAGGCCGTTGCCTGCGGTGGAACAGAGATTGGCACCAAGGGCATGATGGTGGCTGCCAAAACAATGGCGCTTACCGCTATTGATCTGTTCACAGATACTACTCTTATACAGAAAGCCAAAGAAGAATTTAATAAAGCAAAAGGCGATTATCTGTACAAACCTTTATTGGGGGATATTAAACCGGCGTTGAACTATAGAGATTGATTTGGTGAATGGGCAATGGGCAATTGTGAATTGTGAATGGGCAATTTTGGCGGAGGCTCTGTGTTGAAAAGAAAAATCATCACCCGGCTTTTTTTCAACACAGAGGACGCTGAGGAACAGAGGTCTCATGTATGATATGGTTACTGCTAAGCGTATTTTTAAGGTGACAAAAAATTAAAAAAAGCTAAAAGCAGTAACCATGACACAAGTTAAACAATTGGACTTTACTGGTAGTACAATTTATTGCGGTATTGATGTCCACAAAAAAAATTGGCGTGTAAATATTCAATCATCAGAATTTGAATTGGAAGATTTCAGCCAGAACCCAGATCCTGCGACTTTGTATAAACACCTGATTCATAAATATCCCGGTGCAACTTACAAAATGGGCTATGAGGCAGGATTCAGCGGTTTTACAGCTGCGCGGTGGCTAAATAGTATGGAAAGAATGGAATGCCTTATTCTTAATGCGGCAGATGTGTCCACTACAGATAAGGAAAAGCGGCAGAAGAACGATAAAGCCGATGCGCGTAAATTGTGCTGGCAAATACAAGGTAAACAAGTGAAAAGTGTTTATATACCGGAGCCACACTGGGAACATGCCCGTTCTTTAACCAGAGCCCGTGAACGTATCGTCAGCAACCAGACGCGCTGTAAAAACCGGATTTGGCAATTACTGCATTTTCATGGATTGACCCTGGGTGATGACATGGGATGCGAACAATACTGGAGCAGGAAAATGGTGAATCGGTTACAGAACCTGGATTGTGGGAGTGTCGCATTAAAAGCGTCTCTGGATCTTTACATAAAAGATTTTCTGCAAACAAGGTCTTTGCTTCTGGAAGCAACCCGAATGGTCCGCAAAATATGCATGGATCCCATGTATGCATCCGATATTGTTTTGCTGCGAACCATACCAGGCATTGGCCAGATCATTGCAGCCATTATACTGTTTGAGTTACAGAATGTAAATCGCTTTAAAGGGGCAGACCAATTAAAAAGCTATGTAGGACTGGTGCCAGACACTTCGGATAGTGGGGAAAGAAAAACATCCAAAGGCATTACCAAACGCAGGAACAATCATTTACGTACAGCCCTGGTAGAGGCCAGTTGGACAGTGATCAGAAAAGACCCTGCTATGCTCATGCTATACAAAGACTACTGTAAAAGAATGGATAAAAACAAAGCTGTTGTGAGGGTTACAAAACATTTATTGGCAAGGGTCTATTTTGTACTTAAAAACAAACAACCTTATGTGACAGGGGTTGTGAGATAGAGGTTTTTTTAGGCATGGCAGAATTGCATAAAAAAACTGTGACGGAAAAATCAGTCACAGTTATCATGCATATCTGGCCGGATTATTCCTGGCAGGTTGCTCCTCAGCAGAGCCTGTTTCCGCTTAATCCGGCATCATAAATTTAAAACATCAGGAGAAATTGATAAAAAGTTCTTACCTGGCACCCTAACCGTTTATCTGTGAATGCAGCTTGATAGGGAATTGAACTATCACTGTCTGTCCTACAGAGGATACGGGGTGCTTTAATAAAAAAACTGAAAAAGACCCTGCGGCTATCTCTTAAAGTAGACCGTTGATTGGAGTGTGCTTTTTAATCAATTGTACTGAATAAAAAATATCTTTATCGAGATAACAAATCTTCCATATAGAAATTATCTTAAAAACGCATGCAGCGTAATATCATCATTGGAGGTCTCATGTATTTGCGAGGTCAGGAATTCAGGCAACTATTGCCCATTCACAATTCACCATTCACAATTCACCATCAACCTTTCCCTTCTACCACTCTTTTATACACACCCATATCAATTGCTTTCTCGCTTTTGGCGATGATCACTGTTGCAACAGTATTGCCGATCATATTGGTCAGGGCCCTGCCTTCACTCATGAAACGGTCAACACCAATCAGTAAGGCAAGTCCTTCCAAAGGGATCACTTTTAAAATGGTCAATGTAGAGGTAAGAACAATAAACCCGCTGCCTGTTACACCCGCTGCCCCCTTGCTGGTGATCAGCAGAATGCCGATAATAGTTAATTGCTGACTAAGCGAAAGATCAATATTAAAAACCTGTGCCAGGAAAATAGTGGCCATGCTCAGGTAAATAGTTGTGCCGTCAAGATTAAAACTATAGCCGGTAGGGATGATCAATCCTACCACACTTCTTTCGCACCCTGCAGTTTCCAGTTTTTCCATGATATTGGGTAATACCGCTTCGCTGCTGCTGGCACCAAGTACAATCAACAACTCTTCTTTAATGTACACCAAAAGCTTCCACAACTCAAACCCATAATAACGCGCAATAAGATTCAGCACCACAAAAATGAATAACAGTGAGGTGATGTAATAAGCCAGCAATAGCTTACCAAGTACCACCAAACTCATAAACCCGAATTTTCCTATCGTATAGGCCATGCCGCCAAAAGCGCCTATCGGACTAAACTTCATCACAATATGTATCACTGCAAAGAAGGCTTTGTTCAGATTTTCAAATGTGGAAATGAGTTTGGTACCGGCACTCCCGATCTTTGTAATAGCTACACTGAATAACAAACCAAAAAAGAGTACCTGCAACAGATCACCTTTGGCAAACGACTCAATAATATTTGTTGGAATGATATGCGAAAAGAACTCTCCCCAGTGCATGTCTTTGGCGGCACTGGTATACTTTTCAAGGTTTTCGTTAGGTAAATGGTTGGTGGGGATACCTGCACCCGGTTTTATTTCATTGGCAACCAGCAAACCAATGATTAATGCAAAAGTGGTAACCACTTCAAAATAGATCAACCCCTTACCACCCACCCGGCCTACTTTTCTCAAACTTCCCGCACCGGTAATACCCAGTACAATGGTTAAGAAGATCACCGGGGTGATCACCATTTTGATCATATTGATGAACGATTCACTGATCAGTTTGGCAGTAGGCGAGAAGGAAGGGAAAAGCCAGCCGGTGATCACCCCCAGAACAATACCAATGATTACCTGTACATACAATACTTTTAAATATTTCATCGGCGGGGAATGTTTTGGTTAAGCAATCTACAAAACCAAAATCAATTTCATGCAAAGGCGAAAATACGCGAAGAAAATAGCCACAGAAGGCACAGATTCCCACAGAAAATAGCTGTGTTATTCTGTGCCTTCTGTGGCTAAAAAATTAATCCAGTTTTTCCGGCCGCATTTGCGGGAAGAGGAGTACATCCTGTATAGAAACCTGGTTGGTCATCATCATACATAACCGGTCTATACCAATACCAATACCTGAGGTTGGCGGCATACCGTATTCTAATGCCCGCAGAAAATCATGATCGATGAACATGGCTTCATCATCTCCACGCTCCATCAGTCTCGCCTGCTCTTCAAAACGTTCACGCTGATCAATTGGGTCGTTCAGCTCGGTATAAGCGTTGGCAATTTCTTTGCCATTCACCATCAGCTCAAAACGCTCTACCAGTCCCGGTTTGCTGCGGTGCTTTTTGGTAAGCGGACTCATTTCAACCGGGTAATCAATAATGAAAGTGGGTTGTATATACGTGTGCTCGCTGGTAGCCCCAAAGATCTCATCTATCAGTTTTCCTTTGCCTATGTTACCCGGAACATCTATATGCAGTTGTTTACATACGCCTCTTAATCCTTCCTCATCCATTTCACTCACATCAATACCGGTGTTTTCTTTAATAGCATCGTGAATGCTGATGCGCTTGTAAGGCGCTTTAAAATTGATGATCTTATCTCCCAGCGGAACATCTGTTGTACCATGTAATGCCAGCGCAATTTTTTCGAACAACTGCTCGGTTGTTTCCATCATCCAGAAATAATCTTTATAAGCAGTGTACCATTCCAGCACAGTAAACTCAGGGTTGTGTGTCCTGTCCATCCCTTCGTTCCTGAAATTGCGGCTGAACTCGTATACCCAGTCAAAGCCACCAACTATCAGCCGCTTCAGGTACAGTTCATTCGCAATACGGAGGTAAAAGGGAACATCCAATGCATTATGGTGTGTAACAAAGGGACGGGCTGCTGCACCGCCGGGAATGACCTGTAACACGGGTGTATCCACCTCCAGCGCCCCCTGCGCATTCAGGAACTCGCGAATGGTGTTGATCAGTTTGGTTCTTTTAACAAACGTATCTTTTACATCGGGGTTAACAATCAGGTCGGCATAGCGCTGGCGGTAGCGGAATTCAGGATCGGTTACTGCATCAAACACATTTCCTTCTTCATCCCTTTTAATAACCGGCAATGGTTTTAAAGATTTGGTAAGCAGGGTTAATGTTTGGGTATGAATTGAAGTTTCGCCTGTTTTGGTAATAAAAGCATAGCCGGTAGCGCCAATAATATCTCCCAGGTCAAGTCCATGCTTTACAACGGTATCCCAGAAAGATTTGTCTTCTCCGGGGCAGATATCATCTCTTTTCACATATAACTGGATAATCCCTTTGCTGTCCTGTATCTTGATAAAGAACACTTTTCCTTTATCATTAATGCTCATAATGCGGCCTGCCACACATACGGAAGCAAATAGCTCTTTGGTTTCTTCTGTATAGTTGTCTTTGATGTCTGCTGAGAAATGCGAAACCGGGTACAAAGGTGCGGGGTAAGGATCCACGCCTGCTTCCTGCAGTTTTACTAATTTTTCACGGCGGATCAGTTCCTGTTCCGACAAATGTGTTTGACTCATAATAATCTTATTGCTAAAGAGCAGCAAAATTAGCTTTTATACGCTAAATCCGTAACGGCAAACACAAAACGCCCGCAAAATGCGATCAGTGTTGATTATTCTTGTATACATCGGGGTTATGCAACTGCATAAATCTTGCTGCCAGTTCTTCCGGCAGTGGCGTCCAGCCAAATTGCGCATACAGACCATGAGCATCTCTTGTTCCCAGCAGCCATCTGCGCAGGCCCTGAACCTCCGGATGGGTATGAATGGTTTCCATTAACCATTTAGACAAACCTTTGCCACGGTGACCGGGTAAGATAAAAACATCAGCCAGGTACGCAAAGGTTGCCCTGTCTGTAACCAACCTGGCAAAACCAACCTGTTGCGCTTTATAATAAAGACCAAAACACAATGAATGATCGATGGACCTTTGCACAACCTCTTTCGGGATGTTTTGGGCCCAATAAGATTCTTCTGAAAGATATTGATAGATAACAGCGATATCCAGGCTGGCAGGATTGGTACTGATCAGGTACCCGTCTTTTTCGATCTCATTTGCTGTTGCCATGAAACAGTTTTTGGTTAATGGTTGTTTGCGATAAGCTGATCATATCTCCCGGTTGCATATTGTCAATTGTTAATCTTTCCATCCGGTAGCGGATCAACCGCAAAGTAGGAAATCCAACCTGTGCAGTCATTTTTCTCACCTGCCTGTTTTTACCTTCTGTCAATATCATCCGTATCCATGGTGCAAGGATCTCTTTTCTGAAACGGATCGGCGGATTTCTTTCGGGCACTGCGGGATCTTTTTCAAACAAAGATGTTATGCAGGGTTTGGTATGATATTTTTTCCCGTCAATATTTATCGCAACACCTTTTTGCAATTGTTGTATTGCATGCACATCAACAGCGCCATCTACCTGCACCCAATATTCTCTCTCGTGTTCAAATTCAGGGTTGAGTAAACGGTTATTCAATAACCTGTCGTTGGTGAGTAATAATAAACCTTCACTATCATAATCGAGTCTTCCAACAGGATACACATCCTTTGGCACATCAAAAAAATCGGCGAGTGTTTTCTTCCCTTCCGATGGAGAAAATTGTGAGAGTACCTGGTAAGGTTTGTAAATAATGAAGTAAGTATTCATACAAAAACAAAAGTCCCGCAGAAGCGAGACTTTGTATATGGATGGGTTAGTAAGTACCGGGAAATAAATTTCCCTACACAATATTAAAAAGACTTTTATCTAATGCAAAAAATTTTTTAAACATTTTTATTAACATTTTAAGCTTTAATGTGGATTGCGAAGGTTTGCAAAGCCACGGTAATTCGCCTGTTTACAATCGTTTTAGCGCAATGCTTTTCATTTCTGTTTTTTTTGATTTCGTTGAAACATTGATGAATAAAGAGTTTCAGAAGATGTATATGAAATTAGTTTTTATGTTGTTCATGATTTATTTTATGAAAAAGAACGTGGAAGCAACATAAAAAACGCCCCGAAAAGAGTTAAAAAAAATTTCGGCTGAAAGAGTAATATTACCTTTGATTTTTCTAAAAACCCGCAATATGAAGTTTCCAGCACCCGTTTCAGTACAATGGATAGCCGAGTTGATAGAGGCCGAAGCAGCAGGTAATGTTACTGCACAGGCATCCGGCATCAACGAAATACACAAAGTAGAAAACGGTGATCTGGTTTTTGTTGATCATCCAAAATACTATGACACCTGTTTAAAGAGTGCAGCAAGTTTCATCATCATCAACACAAAAGAAGTGGAGATACCTGAAGGAAAAGCAATATTAATTGTGAACGAACCTTTTGAAGCTTACTTAAAAATTGTAAATCATTTCCGTCCTTTTGTTGCACCTGATAAACAAATAAGTGATGATGTTTCTGTTGGCGAAGGTTCTGTAATTATGCCCAATGTTTTTATTGGCAGACGCGTAACAATCGGAAAAAATTCTGTGATACATCCGAATGTTTCTTTGCTGGATGATACGGTTATTGGTAACAATGTAGTGATACAGGCAGGCACCGTAATTGGCAGTGATGCGTTTTATTACAACACCAAAAAGAACCGCGAAGTATGGTATAAAAGAATGCAGAGTTGCGGTAATGTAGTGATTGAAGACGATGTAGAAATTGGTGCAGGTTGCACCATCGACCGCGGGGTAACTGCCGAAACAAGGATAGGCAAAGGCACCAAAATGGATAATATGGTACATATCGGTCATGACACTTCCGTTGGTAAAAACTGCCTGTTTGCCGCTCAGGTAGGTATTGCCGGCGGAACCATTATTGAAGATGGGGTTACTCTTTGGGGACAGGTTGGCGTTAGTAAAACCCTGACCATTGGCGCCAATGCAGTAGTATTGGCACAAAGTGGGGTGCCTTCTTCGCTGGCGGGTGGTAAAACCTATTTTGGCTATCCGGCAGAAGATGCTTCTATTAAAAGAAGAGAGCTGGTATGGATTAAGCGGATTCCGGAATTGTGGAAGAAAGTGATGGAGTGATTGAGGAGAATTGGGATCCCGCTCGAGCGGGAGGGAAATTGGGAAATTGAATCTGCGGGTTTTTAGTTCTTGTTCGGGGGGGTATTGGCCTTTTAATACTGCAATTTTATTCTTTGCATTTTGATTGCGCTTACGGATGATATTTTTTTACCAATTCTTCGCAGATACGTTTGATAGAAACAGAAATGGGGGTGTACCGAAAATTGATGAAGTATAGCTTCAGTTTATTATTATCAAAACGCACTTTGGCAGATGCGGTGTGTGCTGTTTCTTTGGTAAGCATCGGCTCTTTGCCGGTAAAATAAGACTTCACCGCTTCCCAACGCCATACGATGCCTGCCATGAAAGCGGTTACTTTTCTGCGCGGCGGTTTTTTGCCGAAGTGATAAGCGATGTGGTTAAATACCTCCCTGAACGACATGTTCTCTGCACTAAGTATATACCGTTCGGCAGTACGGTCGCTTTCCATCAACAGAATCATCGCTTTTACCACATCCAGTACATCTACAAAACCACTCACCCCTTCAGTATACCAGGGAAACTCGTCGTAGGCAGATTTGAATATTTCAGAAGAGCCTTTGGTCCAGTCGCCAGCGCCTAAAATAATCACCGGGTTTACGATCACTGCATTCAGGCCCTCGCCTATCCCTCTCCACACTTCCATTTCAGCAAAGTATTTACTCTTTCCATATTCGCTGTTACTGGTTTCTTCGGTCCAGTTCATTGATTCATCAATGGGCCCGTCTTCACGTATCCTTCCCAGTGCGGCCACAGAGCTTACATGTACTAATTTTTTTACACCGGCATTTAAACAGGCATTTACCACATTGGCGGTACCTTCTACATTGGTATGATATTGGATTTCTTTCTTTTTCGGGTTAAAGCTTACCATGGCTGCACAATGGTACACCTGCGCTACCCCTTCCATTGCTTCTTCCAGTGATATTACATCAAGTATATCTCCTTTAACCCATTCTACGCCTTCGGCTCCTTCAATGACAGACAAAGAAGACCGGTACAGCGCTCTTACTGTTTTACCGTCTTTAATCAATTGTTTCAGCAGGTGTGAGCCTACCAAACCAGCAGCGCCTGTAACTAAGATCATGCAATAGATTTTGACGAATATACGATACAAAAAAAATGACAAGGCATGCCTGTCATACAAAATTGAGCAAATGCGTTAAATACGTGTTCTTAAGCGCAATTCTTACACCGGCCACTCACTACCACATCTGTGCGGGTAGCCGTAAAGCCTTGGGGTAACTCAACCTCAGGCACCACCACATGATCTAAACAATAGGTAGTACCACATTCGTCGCACATAAAATGTACATGGTCGTCGTGGTGATGGCCTTCAGAACAATTATCCTTGCATAATGCATACCGTACAGAATTGTCTGATGTAGGAATGGTGTGTATGATGCCTTTTTCAACAAAGGTTTGCAGCGTACGGTAAATGGTTACCCTGTCAAACTCAGTGCCGCTCTGGTTTTCAATATCTGCATGCGCCAACGCGCCGTTGGACCGCATAAACAGCTCCAGTATTTTTTTACGGCTGTCCGTAATACTCAATTGGTTTTTCTTCAATGTTTCGGTTATGCCGTATAACATAAAATATTATTGAGGATTATTATTAAAGATTCCGTTAACAAAATTACCCGTACCGGCTTTTTCTGCAAGTAGTTTTTTTATGTCTTCTTTTAGTTTGTCTAATTCTTTTTGTTTCAGGCCATCATACACCTGTCCGCGTACTTTCCCGTCTTTATCTACCAGTGCAAAAAACTGGGTATGAATAAACTGATCTTCTATCTTATCTACACTGTTTTTAGGGTCATCCAGCAGGTAAGCGCTGCGGGCAATCTGGTAAAGACTGTCTTTGCGGCCGGTAAGGAATACCCATTTTCTGGTGTCTACTTTCAGCGAATCGGCATACAATTTTAACCGTGGGGCCGAATCAGTTTCAGGATTACAGGTATGAGATACGATCATGAAGTTAGGTTCATCTTTAAAGGCTGCATAGATCGTTTTCATATTGGTATTCATCTTTGGGCAAATACCCTTACAGGTGGTGAAGAAATATTCTACCACACAAACCTTACCCAGCATATCCCTGTCGGTGTAAATCTGCCCGTCCTGGGTTGTAAAATGGAAAGGCTTTACATAACTGATCACCGGCAGTTTGGTTTTCCATTTATCTGTTCCGCGGAATAGAAATACATAAAATACCAGCAGCAGGGCCCCAAAAAACAAGAGATACCCTATTAATTTCTTACTCATATCAATAATTGTGGGGCAAAGTTACGTTTCCATCGGTTTATGAAGGAGATAACAAAAATATTCTATAAATATTTTGCAACACTGTTGCATTGCATTATTTTTGCAGACTAATGAGTTTTAAAATTAATTGGGATGCTCTGGGCATTACTGCTTCACTGGCCTGCGCCATACATTGCGCATTGCTGCCGCTTTTTTTAAGCAGCCTGCCTTTGTTTGGGGTGAACATTATTGAAAATGTTCAGTTCGAGTACCTGATGATCGGGATCGCGTTTGCAGTTGGGGCCTATTCTTTATACCACGGCCACAGAAAACACCACCATAGCTGGTTACCTCTAACGCTGTTTTCCATTGGTATTATTTGTCTTTTAGCCAAGATGCAATGGCACGACTGGAGGCACTGGTTTTTGGTACCGGCAGTGATCTGCATTGTTACAGCCCATTTTATCAACTACCGTTTGTGCAGGCATCATGATCATGCGCATGCAGATGATTGTGATCATTAGCCGTCCTTGCGAGGAGGAACGACGAAGCAATCTGTGTACCGCAACTAAACTATTCCGCAATATTTATTTGATAATACGTTATAAAACTGCGCCCTTGCGTCTTTGCGCGAAAAAAAATTGCACGCAAAGTCGCAAAGGCGCGGTTATTTGAGCAAGCAGGCTGCTTATTTGCAGACAGGTTGAATTTAATTGACACGGAACGACGAAGCAATCTGTGTACCGCAACTAAACTATTCCGCAATATTTATTTGATAATACGTTATAGAACTGCGCCTTTGCGTCTTTGCGAGAAAAAAAATTGCAAGCAAAGTCGCAAAGGCGCGGTTATTTGAGCAAGCAGGTTGCTTCGTCGTTCCTCCCGCAAGGACGGTTATGAAATGGTGTAGCTCATCCCCCCGTCTTTCTCATCTTTCAGTTGTACACCGAGAGCAGCTAATTCGTTGCGGATCTTATCGCTGGTTACAAAGTCTTTGCGGCGTTTGGCTTCTTTGCGGATGTCAATGAGTAATTGCAATACACCATCCAGTTTACCGCTGTTATCTGCACGATCGCTCTTTAATCCGAAAATATCTTCTACAAACAGCTTCATCTGTTTTTGCAGCAACGCAACAGTTGATGCGCTTAATGCATCTGCCGGTATATGTTTGTCTTTAACAGAATTGATCACCGAAACCAGTTCAAACATATTGGCCAGCACTTTGGCAGTACTCAGGTCATCGTTCATAAATTCATCAAACTCATTCACCAGCTTCTGCACTTTTGCATCCAGTTCTTTATCAGAGGCCGCCTGCCCACTCACTACTGACCACTGACCACTAACCCACTCATACGCTTCCCACAAACGTTTCAGCGCTTTTTCAGAACCCTGCAGTGCTTCATTACTAAAATCGAGGGTGCCACGATAATGACTTTGCAGGATGAAAAAGCGGATCGTCATGGGGTGATACGCCTGGGTTAGTAAAGGATGTGCGCCGCTAAACAGTTCGCTCAGTTTAATCACGTTATTATAACTCTTACCCATCTTGCGGCCGTTAATGGTGATCATGTTATTATGCATCCAGTAACGTGCCGGCATTTTATGATTGCAAACGGTACTCTGTGCAATTTCGCATTCATGGTGCGGGAACTGGAGGTCCATTCCGCCGCCGTGGATATCAAATTCTTCTCCAAGGTATTTGGTACTCATGGCAGAACATTCGATATGCCATCCCGGAAAACCTTCACCCCATGGGCTTTTCCAGCGCATGATGTGTTCGGGTGGTGCATTCTTCCATAAAGCAAAATCGCTTTTGTTTCGCTTCTCATCCTGATTATCCAGTTCACGTGTACTGTCGAGCTGGTCTTCCAGAATCCGCCCACTCAATATGCCGTAAGGCTGACCTTTTTTTGAAAAATCAGTGTTGTATTTTTCTACATCAAAGTATACAGACCGGTTTATTTCGTAAGCATATCCATCTGCAATGATCTGTTTGATCATTTCTATCTGTTCCACAATATGTCCGGTAGCGGTAGGTTCAATACTCGGCGGAAGGTTATTGAGCAAAGCCATGGCCCAGTGGAACAGGTTAGTGTATTTCTGCACCAGCTCCATCGGCTCCAGTTTTTCAAGCACTGCTTTCGTGCTGATTTTATCTTCTGCTTCGCGACCCTCTTCTTCAAAATGCCCGGCATCGGTAAGGTTGCGCACATAACGCACCTTATAACCGAGATAGCTGAGATAACGGTATAAAATATCAAATGTAACATAGGGCCTTGCGTGCCCCAGATGGCTTTCGCCACTCACGGTTGGTCCGCACACATACATACCTACATAAGGTGCATTGATGGGTGTAAATGTTTCTTTTTGCCTGGTTAATGAATTGTATACTTTAAGTGGCATGCGTGATAGTGTGATTACAAATTAGGAATGATGGTTGAAACAGACCGGCGCTTATTTTGCCGGAACAAAACTGGCTGCATCAGCAACAGCAACAACAACAATATCTGCGTGGGTTACTCATTGGGTGGCAAAGATATTTCATTTTTGTAAAAGAATGTCAGTAACCAGCATAATATGGTCGCTGAGGCCCTCATCTACCATATCAAACTGTTTAACGGTAAACCGGCGGCTGGGGAGGATATAATCGATGCGTAAAGTGGGTGCCAGGGCAATAAATGTTCTGCCTATGGCAAACCCTTTGTGCAGAAATGCATCCTGTCTCTCTCCCCGTATCTTAAAATAGGCATAGGAGTTGGGTACATCATTAAAATCGCCGCAGATCACGGATGGATAAGGGCTTTTGTCCGTCTCATCCCTTACCATATTGGCCTGGATACCCCTGCGGCTGAAAGCCAGTTTCATTTTACGGAAGATATTCATGGAGGCACTGAGGTCTTCATCCTCCTGGTAGCGGATTTTTTCAATATCGTTGTAATCTTCTTTTTTAAACTTAAACGATTGCAGGTGGGTGGTATATACCCTGATCGTATCATCGCCTTTTACTATATCTGCATAAATAAGGCTCTCCGCAACGGGGTATTTTATTTTACCTGAATCGATTACCGGAAATTTAGAAAAAATGATGCAACCGGACTGATACCCGCCATTGGCACGCTGGTAATCTTTAGAAAAATAATGGTAGCGGTATTGTTTTGAAAAAAGTGAAATATTATCTGTACCCACTGCGGTATTAAACTCCTGCAAACAGATCACATCCGGGTGCAGTTTCATGATACTTTCGGCCACATCATTACGGATCAGTTTTTTTACTTCCTTGTTTTTACTGAGGCCATTAAAGCTTTGTATGTTCCAGTCTGCTATCCGTAATATATTATCATGTCTCTTTTTGCTGAACCCTGAGCCCGGGTGCCACGCAAACATGGCGTTGATCTGTTGCCAGCCAATAGCCAGTGTTAATAAGGGTATCCAGACCATTACGGGTTTAGCCATTAACCAGAAAATGGTAAAAAAGATCAGTATTAAAACAAGGTATGGAACGATTAAGCCTGTAAAACCAATGAGCCACCAATGCGTTGGGTTGAGATAAGGAGAAAGGCATGCCGTTACAAACAGTATGGAGAGGACAGCATTGATGCTGATCATAATTGTTTTGGTTGCGCGGCGAAAAACGCTTTTTGCCATGCCATAAATTTACAGAAATTAATTTCGGAATGTAAACACGGATTTATTATTTCAAACGGTTGTGTTAATAAACACATAGTTACATAGGTCAGGAAACAGGGCATATAGTTTAAAAGCTATGTTTTCTTTTTTGCTTTCTCTATGCATCTATGTGTTTAAAAAGACCTGAGGTAGTTTACAGTTCTTCGCTGCCCGCTTTTTTTAAGAAAGTTTTTTCTTCATCGGTTAAAAACTGGTAGCCCTGCTGGTTAATTTTATCAAGGATCGCATCCAGCCGTTGTTGTGTTACCGGAGATATTTTATTGTAAGGTTTCCTGTCTAACGGGTAATGCAATTTGTCTTTGGGTGATTTGTTTTTATGTTTTTTTTCAGGACTAAACAAATCATCCAGCCATTCTACCAATTGATTCATCCATGCGCCCCAGTCGTTACCCCTGCGTAATTGTCTTATAAAAATAAACCCAATAAGGCCTGCTGCCAGATGTGCCACAATCGTTCCTGTATTACCGCTTGCCAGGGTGGCAAAATCAATGGCAACAAAAACAAGTGTGAGTATCCAAATCGGTATGCCGCCGCCGATCATCGGAAACATCCGGTAATCCGGTGCCAGTGTGGTTGTAGCAACAGCCACAGCCATAATGGCCGGGCCTGCACCCAGTAAAGGTTGTGTAATAGCCAGTTGATTTTGAAGTGCCGGAAAAAAATTATTTATCAGCACAAAAACAACCGCACCGGTAAAACCGCCATAGAGGTATACGGGGATCAGCTTGCTGTTGCCTGCAAGATCCTGCAGTATATATCCAAAACACCATAACCACAACATACTGCTGAGTAAATGCCAGAAACCATGATGTGTGAACATATAAACAAATAATGTCCACGGCCTTGATGCCATCGTATCTATCGGCGCAGGTAATGTAAACCAGTTTAACACCTGCCTGTAAAAAAAGTCGATCGGTATATCAGAAAGATAATAGATGGTCTGGATGAAATTAATCAGCACAAACACCAATGCATTGATGGCAAATAACAACATCAATGCGTTGTTATCCTGCCCTAATAATATTTTACGACTGGTTTTGTAAGATGGAGATGACATAGCGGTTTCTTCTGTTTAAAA
>DAIOVU010000053.1:0-28744 GCA_036758845.1 Sediminibacterium sp. | reverse complement strand
CATTACAACAATTTAACTTAGTTAAACTGTTGCGTTAGAAACTTGAAGCTGAGTAATAAAAAACCGCCTTTGTAACTGAACTCATTTTTGGCTGCGAATTAATTACATTATTAAGCGAGTTAGTCCTAGGTTGCAATGTTGTTGCACTATTTAAAGTAATAAAATCCAGAACATTAATATCAACTATAGGAAGAATGATAATATCTAAAGATTCGGAGAATGCCTCAATTCTAATGTGGGAAAAATTGATTTTGGAAAGAGTTTCTGCAAACCTCTCAGCTTCTTTTTTGGTCGTTTTATTTATTTGATACTCAATATATCCTTTCACTAAGGACTCTATATTTGAACTCTTAATATTTTCAAAATTTCCCGAAAATTTGCGACATCCAACAACTATTGTTATTACGCCAATCAAGATAAGGCCAATAATTTTCTTCATGGTAAGTGTTAGTTTTAAGGTTTTAAAGCGTTTATACGTCCGATATTAAGTCATTATAGGTACACGTCAGATATAACTGATCGTTTTGTATTTTGTCATAGAATTTTATTTTAGGGATTGATGAACTATATTAAAGCAAAGATCTGATCATTGATCCTAATTGATCAATATCCTGCAATTCCATACATTTAAAATGCCCCTTTGGACATTTGTTATAACCTTTAAGAGATATTCGACTACGTACTATGAGTTTCTTTATTTCTAAAAAACTATTTTACGTCAAAATCTATATCTTTTAACCTATTTTAGACCAGAAACCTATCGCTACTCAATCAATTCTGAATACGCATCATTTAATTCGTACATCTAAAAAGGAAACAACCTATTTCTAACAGTAACAAAAACCAATAAGGTTGCTACAATTTATCAGCTCAATGTGGGGAGATAAAAGCTGTATAACCTTCAACGAGCGCCATTCAATTCCCTTGCTTATGTAAATCCAATATCCTTATTTTACCAAAAAAAACCAGTTATCTGGTAATTATTAAAAATCATGTTAACAAATTATTTTCTCCGGGTTTCACTTTCATTTGAGTAATTTTTGACCCGATTTTTAATATTTAAACAATACACAGTTAGACAAAACCAATGAACTATTCTGGTCAATTACACCAGAATTTCCAATTTGCCTTCAGACTCGTGAATAATTATGAAAGAACCAGTGTATCTGCCATCAGCTATTGCTGTTGCGTATAGTTTCAGGCGACCAACATCGGCTAAGAATGAAAGCATTACCTGCTCCTTGAATAGGTTTTATCGTAGCGCTTTACCAAATTAACAACAGCCGAATCCGAATCGGAAATATTTTTCTTTTGAATTTCAAAAAAGAATTCCCTCGCCGGATACGTTGCAGTTTTTGTCTCATTCAATTTTGCATTATACAACAATCTAATTTTATACAACTTCATACCTTTAAGGCTATCAATTTTTTTGGAGAAACTGTAGTCGAATCCTTTAAGGTCAACTGTGTAATAAAAGAATACAGAGTCGACATTTAGAGAATTTGACGAAGGCAAGCGAGATACAAATTTTTCAAGGATTTCGTGATTACTTCTAATGCTAACAATTTTGTAAGAAGTTGAATCCGTAATGTCCAATTTCATGCCTGTATAAGCCCTGGCGAATAAAATTGAATCGATAGATGCATTTATTCCATTTCCAAAATCATGAATAGAGTTGTATAATCTACCAATTGTATCATTCTTTTTGTATATGAAGTACGGCTCGGAACCAAAAACCTTATTACTACTTTCGTACTGCCTAACAGCCGATAGTTGATAAACAACATAATCGTTTATGTAATAGATTGAGATGGTATCCAGCAGATTTGAATATACAGTATTACTTTCTGATAGTACTTGTATAGTGGGATAATTCACAATCAGGTTTAGCGCCTTTATATTTGACATTTTTCTTGAACAATTTAATAAGCATATACCTAAAAACAAAGATGAATACCTTAAAACAGAAACCCGTGATGCCATATATTCGATTTTACGGTTTTGCATTAAATCCAGCATGTGACGTATAACTTATAGTCGTTGGTGGAGCTATAACTGAACCAAAAACCGGCACACAGTTAAGAACAGGAGTATACGTTACCGAAAAGGTAGGGGTTACTACTGCTACTTGAACATTACTAGTCCCGGGAGTAAAATTAGGTGTTAGTGCGCCGTTGTTATAGCTAATAGATCCCCCTTTAACATAACCTACTAATCCTATAGAACCATGAATAAGGGTCTCCCATTGCCAAGTATTGTAATTAGGATCAGCGAGCGAAACTGTTCCAATTTCCTGCGATTGCATATAAAAAGTAGGTGCAGTCAAGCATCTCCACAAAGGATTATTGTTTTTTTGTTGTAAGATTAAAAATTAAAATAGCACTGTACAAAAAAAGAACGTGGCCGGATTTGTGTTTCAGTGACCTGCTGCATATTTGATAACAGGTAGGCAGTTCGATACGTAATAACATTCGTAATGTTTCTCAATTCCAATTGAAGTTCAATTTTTCTGAATTTCTGCCGAAAACCTATATTGGCGAAATAATAATTTCTTTTTTCCGATAGATTATCCCAGAATGAAGAAGAAGTAATAACAGCAGAAACTATCTTATTCTTAGTCAAAAAAAAGTTGGTCTTTATATCCTCCTGAAATTGAAAGAAAGAGAAATTATTACCGGCATAGGACTTCCTGTTGATAGTACTCATAAAATAATTCAGGGTTGAAGTACTTTCAAAAGAGGCAAAACTGAACTTGTCAAAATTAAGTTTACAGGTACCACTAAATTCTTCTGAAAAGGCACTTGCAAGTTGCCGGTTAAGTAGCTGCACGGAACGGCTATTTGAATAATTAATACTGCCGAAAAGATTGATTTTCGCATTCAAAAAAAATTTATTAGCACTGGCACTTATCCTGAGGGTACTAAGATTATTTCTAAAAGTCATAGATGTACTTCTTATATAAAATTTATCATAGGTTTGGGTAGAAAGAAGGTTTTTTTCAACAGATGAATAAGACGCCGATACATTATAAAACAATGCGTTCAGCGGATTTTTGTAACTGATAACGAATTGGTACCCATCTACCGATTGAAAAGGTAGTATGGTGTCTTTTTGCGAAATATTTCGATAATTATTAAGAACAAATCCTTTTGCAGTTTGTAGAAAATCACCATGCATATTCTGCCTTGCATAGGACATTTCTAAAGTATAATAGGTACTAAGCGAAGCAATGAGAATAATGTTTGGATTAAAATACACTTTATCAGCATTATTTCTGAAGTTTAAGACTGTATTTTTATAACTATAAGTATTCCACTCAACTGGCAACTCTATCAGAAGGCGCGTATTTCCCATTTTAAGCGTAGCACTGGTAGCAGCATACAAACGAAGGTTACTCCACTTTATTTCATTTCTGAAACTATCACTCAGCTTGCTCATCGCCTGGCTGAAGTCTTTTTCAATGAATGATTCGAACTTTTTTATTATAATATCTGCCCCGGTGCTAAAATGCTGTTGAAAATCATGTTTTTTAATCATAAGATCAGCACCATTTTTACTGGCTAATTTTCGAATCCAGACATTTTGCATTGCTTTTTGATAAGCTACTAAATCATTTAGTATTGACGGAAAGGGTCCCGGCGAAACATTTAATTCTTTGGAATCATTACTAATAGCAGTTTGCGAATGAATATTAATAAACTTGTTCTTAATAGCAACAATCGCCTCAAAATCATTCTTCAGTAAGTAAAATGGGTGTGATGATTGTTGAAGAATATTTCCGTTATTAACAACCAATCCGTTTTCATTACTAAATTGAGCCTGCCCTGCGAGATTGTTTTTCAGATATTTTTTTCTATCATTAAGTTCATAAATGAAATTTGCTGCTGCCTTATTAGTATTAAGACTGTTTTTAAGCGATTCTGTAATTGCTACACTGTTCCCGGCGGGTAATAAAAACGTGGATCTATTCAATCCATTTGTTTCTTCCATATCATTTAAATAGCTGAGATTTAATTTAATCTGCGCTTTATTTGTCAACCTTTTAAGTGTTGACAAATGAAACAGGTGGCTATTATTAAACAAATACCGGGTTGTTTGCACTGGGGGCTGAGGTTGTGATATAACCGAGTTTAAATTTTCCGGGGCATTGTCATCGGCTGTTTCTCCTGATTTGTGAATGGAAACCTGGTCTGTAATTTCATGTGCAAATTTTATTCCGGTGTTATTATATTTATAAGCTGAAATAAACTGCATCTTTTTTGCAAATTTCAGGCCTGTAATTTCATTCTCACCCAATAAAGGGGCAAAGCCAGTCCCTATCTTAACCTTTCCGATAAATTTATTACGTGTACTGTTCTTTAATTCAATATTCAACGCAGGAGAATTACTGTTTTCAATACTATCCAATATCTTAATCGGCTGGTGATTTTGAAAAACCTGTACTCTATCTACAATATCATAAGGGATATTCTGGTTGGCAATAGAATATTTTCCCTCCAAAAGATTAAGTCCATTTATATAATAGGTATTTATTGGTTTCCCATTATACTTTACTGTTCCTGAAGGGTCGATATCAATCCCGGGTATTTTACTGATAACGTCCCCAATAAATCTGTCCTGCTTATTAGCAAAATAAGAAACATGGTAGTTAATCGTGTCTCCCAGTTTCGAAACCGGCTCACGCTTAATTTCTACTGCAGGTAATTCTGTAACCTGGGGAGTTAGTATAAGATTAATCGTTTGCGATTTTGCAATTGCGCCTTTTTCCATTATTGCATACCCAATAATCGTTGCCCGTATAAGAAGAGAATCTTTAGTATTGGTGCATTCCAGTTCATAGAGTCCCTTTGCATCCGTGATACAATAAGCAAGTATATCCGCATGCCCTCTGATCAATACAACTACATTCACATCTGCAACAGGCTGACATAAACTATCTGTAATCTTACCTGAAATGATACATTGGCAAAATAATTGATTGGCACAGATTGTCAGTACAACCAGCAGAATAAATTTCATTCTAATTTATATGATAAATCAATGGGATTGTATGGTTTAATTTTTCGTGGTACAGGTGACGATGTTCCATCCGCGTTGGGTCTTGACCAACTTGCGCCCCATTCTATCTGGTCAAATGTTTGCATATCTGTTGCAAAAAGTTTTCGCAGTTGTTCTACTTTTTTCTTTGGGGCTTCTGTACAACCATCATACTCTTTATAAATTTTATCTCTCCCGGGGCCAATCTCTGTACATTCAAAAACAAATTGTTCGTTTGTGTCACTTATTCGCAAAATCAGGCCAGGCAAACCTGAAAACTCCCAAGGTCCGATTCGGTAAGGAATAGAGGTAGCAAACCATGCAACATAGCTTCTCCCTTTATAAAAAGTAGTGGCTTTTTGACATGTTTGTTTAAGTATGATTTTCGTTTCAGGATAGATTTTCCATTTTTGCGCCTCAATGTCTTCAGTATAGCAATAAACATGCTTAAATTTGATAAGTACTTTCCTCCTCTTTTGGGCAAATTCGTTAATCATAATTTCGGATTCGCTATCAGCATTATATCTGCCTTGTTGCTGCATTTGCAGCAGATATTGTAAAGGTTTACCATTATCTTCCTCACTATTTCGCATACCCAATTGTTTAAGGTAACTATAGTATTTAGAATTTAATTTATTGATTTGAAGACACATAATATCATTAAAAACAGAATTTTTATTAGTCGAATCTTTTTGAGACGAATACCTGTATTTACACATATACAAAACACTATCAGTATTTTGTGCATTACCCTGCGAAATTAGCAGCACCAAAAAAATAAATAAATGTGTTCTCATTGTTGAAAATTACTCTAAATTTAATTTATTTGACCAGCCCTGATTTATAAATAGTTATGCCAAATTATTTTATGGCATAACTATTTACCTACTGTACTTATGGACAAAGCATCATAGGATGCGCATTTAAATAAGCTTGGGCTTCATCGTATGTTGCAAAGCAACCAACATTTATTGGATTGCCAGGGCATGGATAATTTATCCAATAGTTACACGACCCATCAGCTACAACTGCATTTTTGTTACTGTTAGCCTGCACTGTTGAAAATAAACCAGCCAGCAAAATAAGTGCCATTAATTTTTTCATAAATCATTAGGTTTATAAATCCCGTCCTGTCTGTCGCCATGAATGAGAAATTTTCAGCGTCACGCAAATTACCGCTACCGTGAACTCGGTGTTTCCAGTTTCTTGTATAACAAATGGTCTGTGTATTCTTCACCATGCTGCGTTAAGTGCAGTCAACTTTAATGACGGATATCGTTAGATACCCTATTCTGGCCAGAAATATCATTACTGTCTTTATGAAACTCAACGTATGCTTGTAGCACTCTTATTTACTAGTCTCAGTACCTTTCCCCTTTACCTCCACTTGATCTAACCTTTAAGAGATATTCGACTACGTACTATGAGTTTCTTTATTTCTAAAAAACTATTTTACGTCAAAATCTATATCTTTTAACCTATTTTAGACCAGAAACCTATCGCTACTCAATCAATTCTGAATACGCATCATTTAATTCGTACATCTAAAAAAGAAACAACCTATTTCTACCGATAACAAAAGTCAATATGGCTGCTACAGCTCATCAATTCTAATTTTGGGGGGATAAACGTTGTGAACTTTTGATGAGCCCTATTCAATTTCCTTGCTCATGTAAACCTAATAACCTTATTTCGACCAAAAAAACCAGTTATCTGGTAATTTTGCAAAACCATATTAACAATTAATTTCTTTTCAGTTCGATTCCATTATACTAATTTTAAAATGCAATAGCTGAACCCTCCCGCAGCTTTAGCTTTATTTTCCATAAAGTAAAGTTTGATAATGACCAATATAGCCATAGCGGAGGATCATCGGGAGATGAGGAATTCTATTTCATTGCTTATCAAAAACCTGCCCAACCACACTGTTTCTATTGAAGCAGCCAATGGTTATCAATTAATTGAGCAAATAAGTTGTCTTAAAAAATTACCTTCCGTTGCCATTATGGATGTGCAAATGCCTGTTATGGATGGCGTATCTGTAACAGATTTCTTAACTTGTCATTATCCCTACATTAAAATATTGGCTCTATCCAACCACAGCCATCCTGCCATTGTTCAGGATATGTTGTATGCAGGCGCCAGTGGCTATATAGTAAAAGATAATTTATCAAACCGTCTGTTGCTAAACGCGTTCACCACAATCTGTTCCGGTGGTGTTTTTATTGATGAAACATTAGGTAATAAAGAAATCTTTCTGACCACCCGTACCCAAACCATTCGCCTTAAAACATCACATCCGGATATTACAGAGAAAGAAAAAACATTTTTACAGTTATCGGCCACCTCTATTTCTTACGAGCAGATTGCAAAACTCATGAATGTTGCTAAAGAGAGTGTATATAATTACCAGAAAAGTTTGAAAGAAAAATTAGGTCTTGGTAGCCGACAGGAGTTTATATTATATGCTATTCAGCATGGTATTGCAAAAGTGGCCAGGTATAATAATTATACTCCTTCCCGTTTAAGGTAATCTTAGTCGTAGATAAGTTGATAAAAAGCAGGGAGATACTAGTGTTATGTTAATCGTGAGTTGTCAGTGGTGAGTGGTGAGTAAGTTAATCGGTTGCCGGTATTTACTCGCTACTCACAAATTAGTGCAAACTAAGTTTAACATAGTAATATATGAGACTACAGGTTAATTGCTTAAATTGTCTTTATTCAAATCTTCTCAAACCCTTGCGCCATAGGCCTTTGCGTGAATGATTTGCTCGCAAAGGCGCTAAGGCGCGGTTAGTTGATACACGTATATTAAAGCAAAGATCTGATCATCGAACCTAACTGATCAATATCCTGCAATTCCATACATTTAAAATGCCCCTTCGGACATTTGTTATAACCGATCTTACTGCATGGCCTGCAACGGAGATTGCTTACTTCAGATTGAATTTGTTTAACAGGATTGTTGCCATAGTATGGCCCCATGCCAAATGCGGGTACCGTATTACCCCAAATACTGATGATGGGTTTATGAAAAGCAGCAGCAATATGCATCAACCCCGTATCGTGTGTTACAATTATTTTTGATCGCTGAACAAGGTCGGCACTTTCGTTAAGGCTAAACTTGCCGCAGGCATTATATATTTTGACCGGATCAACTGAAGCAATTTCTTCTCCGGCTATCCTGTCTTCAGGCCCGCCCAGCAAAACAACCGGAAATTGAATGTCTGCACAGAGTTGCTGCAATTTATGAACTGGTAATTTTTTGGTATTTAATGCAGCGCCAATTACAACACCTACATAGCCATAAATATGAGAGATGGGCAGATCGGTTTCTTTTACTTTATCTTTTTCCGGAAGAAAATAATCCAGTCCCTTACCATCATTCATTACCCCCAGTTCTTTCAATGTATCCATGTAGCGGTCTACAATATGCACATTGGGCAGGCGGTTAATTTTAAGTGCTGTCAATAACCACTTCTGAATATTCAGTTTGTTAAACGAAAAATGCCTGGCAGTTTTCAACGCTTTTTTAATGCGCAGCGTTCTCAGGTTATGATGCAGGTCAATGATATAATCGTACGCTTCGTATTGCAACTGGTGTATCATCAGATCCCAGCTACTACCGAGTGTTTGTACTTTATCTATGTAAGGATTAGCATTAACCAATCCTCGGTACGACTCTTTAGTTAAAAAATGAACTTCGGCTCCGGGCACCTGTTGTTTCAGACAGCGCACTACCGGTGAGGTTAGAACAATATCACCGATTGAAGAAAAGCGGATGATGAGGAATTTAGCGCCTGGCGTCTTACCCCCCATACCCCCCAGCCCCCTGAAGGGGGAGTTAATATGTGGTTCTTGTTCATTCATTTATTAAATCGGCGACTAACATCTTTTTGTGAATTTACAAATTCCCCCTTCAGGGGGCAAGGGGGTTAGGGGGTATGTTCAACATAATTCAGATCCTTATGAAAAGTTTCTTCAGTAAAATAAAACGCGATCATGGTTATTACCATTACTACAACTGCAGTAACAATACCACTTTGTATCAGGTCCCAACCCCATGTTTTTTGAAACAGGTTTAAGAACATCAGGTTAATAAGTGGTAATGCGCCACGTACCATATTGGGAATGGTGGTGGCGGCTGTGGCGCGCAGGTTGGTTCCAAACTGTTCTGCGCCCATAGTTATAAAGATGGCCCAGAAACCGGTAGTAAATCCTAATATGCTGCAAATGCCATACATGCGTGCATCGCTGTTGTTATAGCTGCTGAAAAAAAGCACCAGCGCTGCCATACTTAACAGGTAAAAACTAAGCAACGCTTTTTTCCTGCTTTTAAAATACTGGCTCACAAAACCAATCAGGATATCGCCAATGGCAATACCTACATAAGCATACATAATAGCGCGGCCACTGTCTATATGATTATCGCCATATAATTCTTTTGCAAAACGGTTACTTAAGTTTACCAATATGCCAATCACATACCAGGTTGGCAGGCCGATCAAAATGGCAAGTATATATTTTTTAAACCGCTTACCGTTATTAAAGAACATAAGAAAGTTACCGCGCTGTACACCTTTTTGTTTTACTTCTTTAAACATACCGCTCTCCGCAACAGAAATTCTGAGCAGTAATAATACAATGCCCAATCCGCCACCGATTTTATAACACAATCTCCAGTCGCTGGTGAATTTGTAAATAAAATAGGCAAACACTGCCCCGAATAATCCGATACCCGCCACCATAGAAGTTCCAACGCCTCTTTTTTCTTTGGGCAATAATTCACTTACCAGCGTTATGCCCGCACCCAGTTCACCAGCCAGGCCAATACCGGCCACAAAGCGCATCCATGCATAATGGTCAACTGTTTGCACATACGCCGTAATAAAATTGGCTATGGAATACAGTGCGATAGAGCCAAACAAAACACTTAACCTTCCTTTCTTATCGCCTACTGTTCCCCAGATAACACCTCCAATCAATAAACCTACCATCTGCCAGTTAATGATCTTTGTACTGGCAGCCAGTACCTGCACTTTATCTGTAAGCACCACCCCTATTCCCTGCAGGCTCGGTTCACGTACAATTGTAAAAAGCAACAGATCATAGATATCTACAAAATATCCCAATGCTGCAACAATTACAGGCAATGAAAGAATAGCAAACTTCTTATCCGTCATATGGCAATTATTAACTGTATTGCAAAACAAATTCAATTATCATCATTCACTCATTCCAGCACCCGTTCATGCTTCATCTGTATGCGAATGAGTTTTATCCTTATGAAATATAAGTTTGAAAAGAATAGGCGCCGTGGTAACTAATACAATACCCAAAACAATTATCTCCAGGTGGTCTCTCAGATCAAATCCAAATTCAGCCAATATCCATTTCTGCAAAAAATGCCCGCCAAACAACATGCTGAACACCCATGCCACACATCCGATAATATTAAAGAGGCTGAATCTTTTTCTATCCATTTGTACAATGCCTGCCACAATAGGTGCAAAGGTTCTGACGATTGGTATAAACCTTGCGATCACAATAGCGCCACCTCCATGCTTTTCATAGAAGTCGTGCGCCTGTCGTAAATATCTTCTTTTAAACAGGATATTTTCTTTCCATCCATACATAGCCGGACCCACTTTTCTTCCAAACCAATACCCTGCCGAATTACCTGCGATACCTGCCAATGATATGAGTGCCAATAAAACAAGCAGATCAAGATATTCGTTATTGGTAGGTATTATTTCGTTGGCGATATTATGACTGTAGATACCCGCTACAAACAGCAAACTATCGCCCGGCAAAAAGAAACCGGCAAACAAACCCGTTTCGGCAAAAATTACAAAGAGTATCAGCCATAAACCGCCATGCTCAATATAGAACTGTGGCTGCAGTAACTGACTCCAGTGAAATGCGGTTGATAAAAGCGTATATAGTAACATAATGATGGCTTATTCTGTGATGGCCGGTTCTAATGAATTTTCCCATTTGCTTACTACACTTGTGGCCAGAGCATTTCCCAGCACATTGGTTGCTGTGCGGAACATATCGCAAAAATGATCGATCGGCAAAATTAAGGCAATCCCTTCCGGCGGAATATGAAACATGGCACAGGTAGCAGTTACTACTACCAATGATGCCCTTGGTACTCCGGCAATACCTTTACTTGTCAGCATCAAAACAATCAGCATCGTAAACTGCGTACCCAGATCAAGTGGAATACCATAGGCCTGCGCAATGGCAATACTGGCAAAGGTCATATACATCATACTCCCATCCAGGTTAAAAGAATAACCCAAAGGCAAAATGAATGCAACGATCTTATCCTTGCAGCCGTATTTCTCCAGCTCTTCTGTGAGTTTGGGAAATACTGCTTCGCTGCTCGTGGTACTAAAGGCAATGATCAGCGGAGGGAATATCCTTTTGATCAACCCGGGCAAGCGTTTACCCAAAACAATAAAGCCCACTAATAATAACACCATCCACAATATCCCAATGCCTATAATAAAGTATAACAGATACTTACCGTAAAACACAAATACCTCAAGACCTTTTGTAGCAATTACCGCTGCTATGGCGCCAAACACACCGAGTGGTGCAAAATTCATTACATAGCCTACCATGCGTAAGATCACATGCGAAACAGCATCTAATGCTTTTACCACCACTTTGGCTTTTTCGCCCAATGCGGCAGAGGCAATTCCAAAAAATATACTGAAGATGACTAATTGCAATATCTCATTATTGGCCATCGCTTCAATCACACTTTTGGGGAACACGTGTTCTACAAATTTCTGGATATTGAACTCCTGTGTTTTTCCTACCAGGTCTTTGGCACCACTCACATCAGCATTACTCAGGTCGATACCTGCACCGGGTTTAAAAAAATTAACCAATACCATACCCAATAACAAACTTGTTAGCGAAGCGGATATGAACCATAACATGGCTTTGCCACCCACACGGCCAACCGTTTTAAGATCGCCCAGTTTGGCAATGCCTACCACGAGTGTAGAAAACACCAATGGTGCTATGATCATCTGAACCAGACGCAGGAAAATGGTAGTAAGTAATTTGATATTCGTTGAAAACGACTTAATAAATTCCGGAGAAGATTGGGTGTGTACAAAATACCCAAGAACAACACCGGCT
Organism: Sediminibacterium sp.; assembly: GCA_036758845.1. Classification (GTDB taxonomy): domain Bacteria; phylum Bacteroidota; class Bacteroidia; order Chitinophagales; family Chitinophagaceae; genus Sediminibacterium. The sequence continues at coordinate 16,546 of DAIOVU010000053.1, read as the reverse complement.
AACATGGCAATAATAATATATATGGTAAGCCGGTTATTTTTATTCATCATCGTCAGTAATTAGTGTCGCAATATAAGATTTCTGCCGAAATGCCTTCCACCGCCTCTCAATCTCTTCATTTATAAAAGTTTTGAAGTACTAAAAGAAGAAATGACTATTTTTCCAAAACTTTTTAATTAAAGAACCCAAACTAACTGTACTATGAGTTTATTCAGAAAGAAATCATTAGATGGCCTGATGCTGCAGGCTGCCGATTCCGAAAAGGGATTGAAGCGTACGCTCGGTGCCGGAAGCCTTATTGCACTGGGCATCGGGGCCATTATTGGCGCCGGCCTTTTTGTACGTACCGCCGCTGCGGCTGGTGAACATGCCGGCCCTGCCGTTACCTTATCATTTATAGTAGCCGCTATAGGTTGTGCTTTTGCAGGATTATGTTATGCAGAATTTGCTTCTATGATCCCTATTGCCGGTAGTGCCTATACCTATGCTTATGCCACTATGGGCGAACTGGTAGCCTGGATCATAGGCTGGGCGCTGATATTGGAATATGCATTAGGTGCCGCCACTGTTTCTATTGCATGGAGCGAGTTTTTGAACAAACTGCTGATGCAGTATAATCTTGGCGCCATACCGTATGAATGGAGTCATTCTCCTTTTGAAAAAGCCCTCGATGCTGCCAATGTAATGCATCATGGCATCATGAACATCCCTGCATTATTTATCCTGTTGTTGTTGTCGTTACTCCTTATCAAGGGTACGCAGGAATCTGCTTTTGTAAATTCAATCATCGTTTTGATCAAAGTAACTATTGTGGTTGTGTTTATTGTGGTGGGATGGAAATTTATTAATCCTGCCAATCATTCACCATACTTTATTCCTGCCGATGCACCACCCGCTTTAAAACCAGATGGATCATTATACAGTTACACCAACTTTTTCAGGCATGGATATGGAGGTGTTCTTACCGGGGCAGCCATTGTATTCTTTGCCTTTATTGGCTTTGACGCCGTTTCTACGGCCGCCCAGGAAGCAAAAAATCCAAAAAGAGATATGCCTCTCGGCATCCTCGGATCATTGGTGATCTGTACAATCTTATACATCCTCTTCTCCTTTGTATTAACCGGCGTGGCTCCTTATACTGATTTTGTAAAATCAGGAAAAGAAGCTTCAGTAGCTTATGCCATCGAAACATATATGGCGGGTTATGGCTGGCTGGCCAAAGCGGTTACCATCGCTATCCTGGCCGGTTTCTCTTCTGTGATATTGGTGATGTTGCTGGGACAGAGCCGTGTATTCTATACCATGTCTACAGATGGTCTCTTGCCAAAAACCTTCTCTGAACTGCACCCTAAATTCAGAACACCCTATAAATCAAACATGATCCTGTTTGTGTTTGTAGGTGCTTTTGCGGCATTCATCCCCGGCAGTGTAGCAGGTGACCTGACCAGTATCGGTACCCTCTTTGCCTTTGTGCTGGTATGCGTTGGCGTTTGGGTGATGAGAAGAAATGACCCTGATCGCGTTCGCCCATTCAAAACCCCGTTGGTTCCATTGGTTCCAATTCTGGGTATGATTGTTTGTACGGCTATGATCGTTTCTCTGCCAAAAGAAACCCTGATCAGTGCAGGTGTTTGGATGGTAGTAGGCTTATTGGTGTATTTTGGTTACAGTAAGGCCAATAGTAAATTGAAATAATTATAACTGTTTTCTCTCAAACAGCCAGGTTCCGGTGCCGGAACCTGGCTGTTTTTTTATATTAGGTTGGCTGCTAACGCCGCTTACGTTAATTTTGCCATCCTTTCAAACCAGTAACTTTTTAAACAGATACTATGGGACGGATATTTGAAGTTAGAAAAGCCACCATGTTTGCCCGTTGGGACCGGATGGCCAAACAGTTTACCCGCATCGGGAAAGAGATTGTGATAGCCGTTAAAGCGAACGGCCCGGATGTAGCCACCAACCCCGCCCTGCGCCGGTGTTTTCAGAATGCGAAGAGTGTGGGCATGCCCAAAGACCGTGTAGAAGCCGCTATTAAAAGGGCCATGGGTAAAGACACCAGTAACTACGAAGAGATCTTATACGAAGGCTATGCGCCCCATGGCGTGGCCCTGCTGGTAGAAACCGCCACCGATAACCACGTTCGTACTGTGGCTAACGTAAAAAGTCATTTTAATAAAGGACATGGCGCATTGGGAAACAGCGGCAGCGTAAGCTTCCAGTTTAAAAAAATGGGCGTGTTCAAACTCAAACCCGAAGGACTGAATATTGACGACCTGGAACTGGAACTGATTGATCATGGATTGGATGAACTGGGAGAGAGTAATGACGACCAGGGCAACCCCATCATTGTATTGCGTTGTGCATTTGTAGATTTTGGCAACCTGCAGAAAGCGCTGGAAGATAAAGGTCTTTCCCTTATCAGCTCTGAACTTGAATGGATTCCCACCAACACCGTTCCCGTTTCAGACGAACAGGCTGAAGATGTAAGTAAACTCATTGAAAGATTAGAGCAGGATGAAGATGTGAACAAGGTGTTTCATAATATGGGATAGAGAATGAGTCTGGAGTTGGGAGTTAGGAGTCTGGAGTAGTAACCATAACTTACGCCAGACTCCTAACTCCCAACTCCAGACTCCTAATGCTCATTCCCTATCTTTACAATATGCCACCCCTCTCCACAATCCACCATCCCGTTATCCTCTTCGACGGTGTATGCAATCTATGCAGCGGCAGTGTACAATTCATCATCAGGCACGATCCTAAACACCAGTTCAGGTTTGCTTCACTGCAAAGTGCATTTGGACAGCAGGTGCTGCAACATTTTGATTTACCTGCGGCTGAATTGAGTTCATTTATTTTACTGGAAGAAGGAAAAATTTATACCCGGTCTACCGGTGCACTTCGCGTAACCAAAAAATTAAATGGGCTCTGGCCCGGTTTATACGCATTCATGATCGTTCCGCCTTTTATCAGAAATGCCATATATAATCTCGTAGCAAGGAACAGGTATCAATGGTTTGGAAAAAAAGAAGCGTGTTGGGTGCCAACGAAAGAACTAAAGAAACTTTTTATTGACTGATCCATTGCGGCAATATCAGCTATGCCTGCTTTAAATCGAACTTGTTGTAAACACATCCAACAACCATATTTTGCATATGACGTTATCAAACAGGCATACAAAAATGTTGATGGCGGCTTTAGCCGGTTTACTGCTGGGATTAGGCAATTATTTGATGTTTCAACCGAATATTCTTCTTTTCAATTCAATCTCTTTTTTACCACATACCCCCGTTTCCATAAAGAATACAGTGCTCAGGCATTTTTTAACCGGCTACTTCTCTGATATATGCTGGTGCTGTGCTTTGTACCTTGTTACTGCCGTGTTTTCTGAATTAAAAAAATTGCAAAGGCCCGGTAAAATACTTATATTAGTACTACCTTTTATAGTAGAAATTTCTCAGCAAATCCCTGTTATACAAGGTAGTTTCGATTGGTATGACCTTTTAGTTTATGGGGTAATATTATTGATATTCTTAAAAATTTTCCCTTCTTTAAATTCTTAGAATATGAAGAGGCTTACATCACATCTTCCAGCCGCTGTAATCATCCTGGTATTTTGTTTGATGGCAGCAGCCAGTTACTCTCCCAAAAAAGTAACTTACAGCAAACCTGTTACATATCCCTGTATTCAGCATCCACCGCTTACGTATTATCCAATCCTTCTCAAGATCAATATTGATGCAAATTATACCATGAAAGACCTGTCGGCTGTACGGGAATCTGATCCTGCAGCCATTCTGAATGCATTGTATAGCCTTAACAGCAACTATAAATTAGCTGATGGTGTTACGCCAAACCTGATCATGTATATAACTTATACCAACGACGGCTATAATCATTATGGTGCAATGGTACGTGTAGACTGGCAGGGTCAGGCCACTTTTTCTTTCACTTTGTCAAACAATTATGTCACAGTATCAACACTGATAAACGACATGACCAAAAAGTTCAATGAGTTTATCGTGTATGGATGGCATTCTGGTAATTGCAATTAAAGTTTTTCTTATTGAACTGATCATAAAAAACCGTGCCTTTGTGTGAAAAATATCTCACACAAAGGCACTAAGGCACGGTTTGGTTTTATAATTTTATAGACCTCGAAGCATTCACTCACTCTATCATTGCTCATTCCCGCATCATCTCCCTGATCACACTAACAATCTCTTCCGCATTTGGCTTGCTAAAGTAATCGCCATCACTTCCGTAAGCAGGTCTGTGCGGTTGCGAGGTAATGGTTCTCGGACTAACATCCAGCCATTGAAATGCTTTCTGTTCTTCCATTACCTTATTCATCATATAAGCAGAAGCGCCGCCGGGTACATCTTCATCAACAAAAACAATACGGCTGGTCTTCTTTAATGATTCGAGAATGGTATGATGAATATCGAAAGGCAATAAGGTTTGTACATCTATCAGTTCACAACTGATGTCGAGTGTTTGCAACCGTTCAACAGCATCCAGTATAACACGCAGGGTTGAACCGTAAGACACTATTGTAATATCTGTTCCATCTCTTAATACTTCGGGAATGCCAAGCGGCACAGTAAACGATAGCAGGTTGGCCGGCACTTTTTCTTTTAAACGATATCCATTCAAACATTCAATCACCATAGCAGGATCATTTCCCTGCAATAAAGTATTGTACATGCCAGCAGCCTGCACCATGTTTCTGGGCACGCAAATGTACATGCCACGCAATGCATTAATGATCATCCCCATGGGCGAGCCACTGTGCCAGATGCCTTCCAGGCGATGACCGCGGGTACGGATAATAACCGGGCAACTTTGCTGCCCCTTAGTTCGATAATGCGTAGTAGCCACATCATCACTTAAAGGTTGTAACCCGTATAATAAATAATCGAGGTATTGTATTTCAGCAATAGGTCTTAATCCGCGAAGCGCTAAACCAATGGCCTGGCCAACAATAGTGAGTTCGCGAATACCGGTATCAGAGATCCTGTTGGCGCCGTGTTTTTCCTGCAAACCCGCAAAGCCCTGGTTTACATCGCCAATATATCCTACATCTTCTCCAAAAGCATATACTTTAGGATTGTGTTCAAATAAAGCATCGAAATATTTATTCAATACTTCATAGGCATTTACCTGTGGTGCGTCAAATGGAATTAAAGGTTTAATCTCTTCTACCAGCAAAGCACTTTTTGGCCCTTCGTTATACAGATCACTGTTGTATAATTTTTTACTGTCCTCAAGCAATTCAGTATAGTAAGCTGTTACTTCCTCTATTGAAGGCGACAGTGGCGCTGTTTCCATGGCCAGAGAAATTGTTCTCAACACATCGCGTCGTAAGGGTTCCCTGTTCCGCTCAAGATCCTTTGCCAGTTTTTGTAAATGATTGAACTTCTCTATATCATTTACAATCATACCACGGATCAGCTCTATCGCTTTGGCAGCCTGTTCTTTAATAGGTGCATGGTATTTGTCCCATGCTTTATTCCTGCAATCGCGAACATATTTTTTAGCAGCAGCTTCTATTTCTGATAATTCATCCGGGTTAGTCAATCCTGTTTCAATCAACCACTCCCGCATTTTCCTGATACAGTCCCACTCCTTCTCCCAATCAAGCCGCTCCGGGTTTTTATATCTTTCATGGCTACCGCTGGTAGAATGTCCCTGTGGCTGCGTTACTTCTTCTACATGAAAAAGAACAGGCACATGCGTTTCTCTTACAGTTTGCAGGGCTTCTTCAAACACCTCGCACATACCGGCATAATCCCATGCTTTTACTTTATAAATTCTGATACCATTGGTGTCTTCTTCTTTTTCAAGTCCTTTAAGGGCTTCAGAAATAGAGCCTTTGGTAGTCTGCATGTTTTTAGGAACAGAGATGCCATAACCATCATCCCAAACAAATACCGCCAACGGTATCTGCAGAACAGATGCAGCATTGATGGCTTCCCAGAAATGACCTTCAGACGTGCTGGCATCGCCAATGGTGCAGAAACAGATCTCATTGCCGTTATGACTCAGCGAATCAAACTGGTCTGTATGTTTAGCCTGCCTGAAACATTTAGAAGCATACGCCAAACCCACTGCTCTCGGCATTTGCGAAGCAGTAGGCGCCATATCAGCCGAAATATTTTTACGGTTGGCAAGATCGAGCCAGTTTCCATTTTCGTCTACAAACCTGGTGGCAAAATGTGCATCCATTTGCCGGCCGGCGCTGAACGGATCATTTTTTAAATCGGGATCTGCGTATAACTGTGCAAAAAACTGTTCAATGCTGGCAAGGCCCGATGCGAACATGAAAGTCTGGTCGCGGTAGTACCCGCTGCGGAAATCGCCAGGCTGAAAAAATTTGGCCATCGCTATCTGAGCCACTTCTTTTCCATCTCCAAAAATGCCAAATTTGCCTTTCCCTGTCAGTACTTCCCTCCTCCCCAATAAACTCACCTCACGGCTTAATACTGCGGTTTTGTAATCTTCCAAAATTGTATTGCGAAAGCCCTCAAATGATAGCATATCGTCTTTATATCCCAGGGAAGCAGTTTGTTCCATAAAACAAAAATAACATTAGAAGGCGAATAGACTACCGGAAATTAGTAACCATGCAAAAAACAGGTTTTTGTCCCGATTTTCAGTGACAAACCAGGATATTCTATAAATTTCTGCTAAAAAAGTTTGATGGCATGGATTTAGCGGTGTACTGATGCTGCAGCAGAGCGATTAATTTGTAATTTTATCACCCAAATCAACCATTCAATGAAAAAAATTCTAGTTCTACTTTGCCTGGCAATGAGCAGTGTGGCCTTCTCTCAATCTCCTTCAGATATTGCATTTAAAACAACTACCCATAGTTTTGGCAAGATCAAGCAAGGCATTCCTGTTACGTATATATTTACTTTTACCAATAACTCGGCAAAGCCTGCTGTTATTGAGTTTGCCAATGCAGAGTGCGGTTGCACTACACCCGAATACAGTAAAGACCCGATACTGAAAGGCAAATCAAGCACCATAAAAGTTACCTACAATGCCGCAAGCCCGGGCACATTCAAGAAGAATGTGAATATCAAATTTGTCAGTAGCAAACTGCCGCTGGTTCTTACTATTGATGGCGAGGTGGTTCCCGCATCTGCAAAGAGCAAAACAAAATAGAAAACTATACCATACCTTCTGAATACGCAGTCTTACCGGCTGCGTATTTTGTTTTGCCAACGTCTGGTGCCAAACTATCTTTGCACCATGCTACAAATCAGTAAAAGAGGCCAGACTATGCCTGCCTCACCCATACGCAAGCTGGTTCCTTATGCTGAGTCTGCCAAGAAAAAAGGGATCAAAGTATATCACCTGAATATTGGCCAACCCGATATCGAAACGCCTAAAATGGTGCTCGATGCCGTACGTAACAGCCACTTTAAAGTGCTGGATTACAGTCATAGTGCGGGTAATGAAAGCTACCGGAGAAAATTAGTTGGTTATTATGAGAGTGTAGGCATTCATGTAACGCATGAAGAGATCATTGTTACCACCGGGGGAAGTGAAGCCATCCAGTTTGGTTTTATGGCCTGCTTAGATGCGGGTGATGAAGTAATTATTCCCGAACCATTCTATGCCAATTACAATGGTTTTGCTGTAGCTGCCGGGATAAAAGTGGTTCCTATCACTTCACATATTGAAAATGGTTTTGCACTGCCACCGATAGATGAGTTTGAAAAGAAAATAACGCCACGCACAAAGGCGATAGTGATCTGTAATCCCAACAATCCTACCGGTTATTTATATAGCGATGCAGAAATGCAGCAGTTGAGAGATATCATTCTCAAACATAACCTGTACCTGTTTTCAGATGAGGCTTACCGCGAGTTCTGTTATGAGGGCAGGCACGTAAGCGCCATGCATTTAAAAGGTGTTGATGAGCATGTGGTCATCATGGACACCATCAGCAAGCGATACAGTGCCTGTGGCGGAAGAATTGGTGCGTTTGTTACCAAAAATAAAACGGTACTGGAAGCGGTGATGAAGTTTGCACAGGCTAGACTTAGTCCGCCAAGTTTTGCGCAGATAGCCGGTGAAGCGGCTATTGATCTGCCGGCTGATTATTTTGATACGGCTAAAGCAGAATACAAATTAAGAAGAGACCTGATTGTAAAAAGACTGAATGCGATGGAAGATGTGTTCTGCCCCAACCCCGGCGGTGCTTTTTATGCAATGGCCCAATTACCCATTGATGATGCCGATAAATTTTGTCAATGGCTACTCGAAAGTTTCTCTTATGAAGGGCAAACAGTGATGCTGGCCCCTGCTACCGGTTTCTATGGAACACCCGGTTTGGGCAGGAAAGAAGTACGTTTAGCATACGTATTAAATATAAATGATATAAATAAGGCGATGGACTGCCTTGAATTGGCGCTAAAGAAATACAACAGTCAAAAATAGACTCATAATCAATTATTTATAAGGTTACAAATAATTTTATCGCTATTTTTTGCACTATATATAATATAAAAATAATATTACAATATTTTGTCAAAACGCCTGTTATTTATTAAGAAAATGTAAATTTTACAATAATTAATAAATAAAATACTATGAAATTGATTTTTTCCCCCTATCTTTGATTCAGAAACAAAGCTACAGGGAATGAGGTTTCCGGAAGCAGTTTCAAGGTTAACGAATTACTACTTATCTTTTTTCTTATATGGCAAGCAATCGAAGACGTCCCCTGTTTCTACAGGGGACTTTTTTTTGATCCCTCAGAAACACGATCTCCGCTTTCAGTAACAGTGCAGCATTGGAAGAGCCACTAAAATTTGGGAGAGCATTCGGCAATTGTAAAAGGTTTATCTTTTATATTTAGCACGTTAAACAACATAGCCCCCTATCAAAGCTGCAAACAGCAGGTCATTTGAATCAATCTAAACACTGATGAGCAGATCAAGCAAACGATATTTTATTGCTATCGCCTTTACATTATACAGTTTTGGCTTAACTGCCCAGGGATACCAGGCATTACACGGATCGGCATATACCGGAAGCACCGCCGTTTTTAATAATCCGGCCGCTTCTGTTCATTCAGCGTATAAATGGGACCTCACCCTTTTTTCGCTGCAGCTTAAAGCCAGCAGTAATTCACCTTACGTTAAAAATTTCTCTTTATCCCATCACGATAGCGCCAGCTTAACCATGAAGGGTGATTATGGCAGCAGATTTTTTCATACCAACCTGGACATTAGCTTATTGAATTTCCTGTATAAGATAGACAACAGAAGGGCCGTTAATTTTGGAATCAGGGCCAGAACATATAATCATATTAAAAGCTCGGCCTTTAATTATGCCGATACGATCAACAGCTTTCACAGTTTTCTGATTGCCAATTCGCAAACACCTAATCTTGACGGGTTTGCCACACATACCGGTTGGCTGGAAGCGGATCTGAACTACTCGCAGGTATTATATGAAAACAGTTATTCAAAACTGAGTGGTGGCATCACGCTGCAGATCATGAAAGGTATGTCGGGCGCATTCACCAAACTAAACAAGTTAAGTTACCTGGAATCAAAAAATGCAACAGATACCAGTTTTGCTTTTACCGATGGCAGCGCTTCTGTTGCCTATTCTGATAACTATGATGCGGCTACATTTAAAGATTTTTATAAAGGTGCTTTAGGTTCTCTGGGACTGAGTATGGGCGTTGAATACATGACGTACAACAGTGAGCTAAATGCAGGAGATGCGAATAACAATCTTAATTACGACTGGAAAATAGGTATCAGTTTGATGGATATTGGCGCCAACAGGTTTAAGCCGAGTGCCAATTCGATTCAGGTATTAACGCCCAAAGTAAATGCGACTGATGTTACCATTGACAGAAAGCTATCCGGCGCCCCAGACATGCGGGCCTTCAAGGATTCATTAAAATCGCTGTTTGTCAATTCTGCTGATATTACCAACAATTTTACTGTCAGTAATCCAACCCGGTTAATTGTAAACGTTGACAAAAACCTGGGGAATAACTTTTATGTAAATGGAGAGCTGAGTATGAATTTCTATTCAACATCCGGTTATACAAAACTTCGTACAAGAGAATTGAATCTTGTAACAATTACACCACGTTGGGAAACGATTGGATTAGGCGCTTATCTGCCTGTGCAATACAATACACAGGGACAATTATGGGTAGGCGCCGCATTAAAACTGGGGCCGCTGGTACTTGGCTTCCATAACCTGGGATTGCTGAGCAAAAACCCTACAATTAATGGAGGCGGGTATCTTTTGCTGTCAATACATCCCTTTAGCAAAAGAGATGTATTGAGCAAAATAGATTGTCCGCAGTAACAGAAAATTTCCTGTAAATCCGTCATTAGTTTATGACTTCAACTACCGGTAAAACGATACTGCTTTACAACTTAAAGAATTACTCTGCAGCCTGAATATTAGCCGCCTGTTTTCCTTTTTTACCATCTGTTATGTCAAATGATACTTTTTGACCTTCTTTTAAAGATTTGAATCCACCCATGTTGATGGCGGAAAAATGGGCAAACAGATCTTCACCACCATCATCTGGTGTAATGAATCCGAAACCCTTTGCATCATTGAACCATTTTACTACTCCTGTTGGCATAATTATTATAGTTTAATGTTTAAATGTAGTGAATTTCATCCGTTTTTGCACTATCCGGCCTTAGTTTTCAAAACGCTTTCTGAAAAAAATGGATAGACGGCATACCAAAAGACCCCTAAATCTATGATTACGAGGCAGTACGGAATATATTACCCAAAATTCTTTCTCCTTTTTTTGAGGTATATCCGGCCGTTTTAAACCCCGGGTTCTACCCTGCCGGAGTGTTGTTGTACCATTGCCCTGGTTATCTTTACTTTTCAATACCTGCTCAACAAATAGGAACAGCTTATGACTAAAGATTCTACAAAAACGATCTCCTGGGGTATTATCGGTTGCGGTAATGTGACTGAAATAAAGAGTGGTCCGGCTTTCAATAAAGTGCCCAACTCCTCTTTAGTTGCCGTAATGCGGCGCGATGCCGCCAGGGCGAGAGATTATGCTGAACGTCACAGCGTACCCAAATGGTATGATGATGCTGCAAAGCTGATCAATGATCCCGCTATCAACGCCATTTATATTGCAACGCCACCTAAATACCATGAAGCTTATACCATTGCCGCTTTGCAGGCGGGCAAACCGGTATATGTAGAGAAACCGATGTCTGTTAATACTGCCTGCTGTTTGCGCATGCAATCTGTTGCAGAAAAAACCGGTGTTAAATTATGTGTGGCGCATTACAGGAGGGCCTTGCCCATGTTTAACAGCATCAAACAATTATTGGCAGATGAGGTGATCGGTAAAATAAGAACAGTAAGACTAACCATGTTGCAACCTGATCTATCTGCTATTATTGCTCATCCTGAAACCAACTGGCGTGTTGATCCGGAGATGGCAGGGGCAGGTTTGTTTTTTGATCTTGCTCCGCACCAGCTTGACCTGATGATGTATTTTTTTGGCAATGCTGTTGACAGTTATGGCATAGCTGCTAACCAGGCTGGTTTATATAAAGCGGAAGATGTTGTTACAGGTGTAATGCGTATGAAAAATGATATCCTGTTTAGCGGGCAATGGTGTTATACGGCAGCAGAGGGAATGGAAGAAGATCTTGTTGAGATCAACGGCGCTAAAGGAAAAATTTCTTTCCCTGTTTTCGGGTATGAAGTAACTGTTCAAACCGGCAGCGAAAAAAAGGTATTGAGATTTGAACCACCCGCACATATTCAGCAACCTATGATTGAACAAGTGGTGCAGTATTTTTTAGGGAACAGCAATAATTCCTGCTCTGCCGCTGATGCAATTTTATCAATGGAGGTGATGGATAGATTTGTGGGGCGATGAGGGAATGAGTGAATGAGTGAATGAGTAGATGTTTCGATGCTTATAAAATAAAAAACAAACCGTGCCTTTGCCTTGGTGTGAAAAAAATATCTCACACAAAGGCACACCACGCTCGCCTAAGCTTAGCGGGCGAGAAGGCACGGTTTTTTAGATCAGTTAAATCGGAGATACTATAACTTTTACCATTACATATTATTCATATCATGTCCTGCCATTGGATTGGCGCCTTTTTTTTCTCCGCATAGTGTCACCCTTCAAACACCTTCCAATAACATTAATCTTACTACGCACGCTACTCCGGAAAAAGCAGCATGTTCCCCGACGGGTCTCGCGATAGCTGACCCGGCGGTTCCCGCATAAGGGAATACTATGTTTCGTTATCAATCTGGTAAGTTAAATCAATATCCTGAAGCTCCATGTAAGTAATCACAGGGTATAACCCCTGCCGGCCCGTATAATAATAGTTAGCCGAACTGTGAGGATATTCTTCGGGTAGTTTTACCAAACCGGCTTTGCAGGGGTTTAGATGCATATAGTCGGTTTTTTGTTTCATAAATGGTATACCTGAACATTCCTTCCAATCAAACGAAGGTTGAAATACAGAATGTTTTTTATTTTGTAATTTCTCTGTTTTAGTTACTAACGAAGCTAATAGTTGCAGCATTTCTTTTTCACCCTGCGATTCCAGTTTGTTTATCAGTTCGTAGGCCATGAATCTTTTCCCGTTGGCAATAACGGTATTAATTGAGTTTTGTGAGGTACGAAATCCGATTAGCACATGAACATGATTAGACATGATCACATACCCCGCAATACAATGACCTTTCGCTCTTAGATGATCGAACCATTTATACACTGCATCATAGCCATTGGTTAAAAGAAACAGGTGTAACCACCTGGCACAGGTAAATGTGATAAAAAATACACCATTGGGTACAGTTATTTTTCTTCTTACACTCATAGATGAATGCAAATTATTCTGAAACCGGAATCATTTTATTGCGGTTTATACCTGTTTTATTTTTTGCAACCTGTACTTATGCGAGAACCGCCGGGTCAGCTATCGCGAGACCCGGCGGGGAACACCCCGCCTTTTAGGTAACAGGGTGAAAGGATAAGTTAATAATGCTGATTTATTTTTCAGGGGTGACACCCTGGGGTGACAGAAATACTTGCGTAGTGTTTTCATTACATAAAAATTGAAAAATATTTTACTCACTTTTTTTGCTCGAAAACATTACTTAGTATATTTTTATACTCCCCCTTTGTCATTCACCCCTTTTTTTTATCAATTGAAGATTGGACACACTGTGCCATAAGGAAAGTGTGCCTAAGATTAATCAGTATATTATATAGCGCATTAAAAATTCAATCCTAATAGCCAAACCCTCTAAGAAACAGTTACTCTTTTGTGTACTTTACACATCCCCTCTATTCGCATCCCCCCAGCGAAGGTTCATGTACACGTCATACTCCAAAACTTTGCTATCCACAATGCTATTGTAGAAACTGATTACCACAAACTATATAAGAACAGTTTAATAAAAAATGGGTATTTTCACGGTAGTTTGAGAAAATCATCTGAACTACTTTTATATTTCGAGAAGTATATGTAATACAGTTGTTCAATATTTAAAAATAAAACAAAAGTGCATTTAAAATATTAAAAATTACATTAGCATATTTATATCTTCTGGCCATTTTGAATTTTATAGTTTGGCATTATTTTTTGTCTAAAAAACATCCTATGAAAGCAACTATGCTTATATGCGCAGTAGTATCCTTTTATTGTGTGCATGGTCAAAATCCTTCCCAACCTATATACATAAACGCCTCAATAGGTTTTTTCAGGCTAACTACCGATAACGCGAATATTAATAACACTCCGTTAATGATTGACGGAAAAATAGGAATGCGCGTAGGTAAAAAAGACGGTGTTGGTTTACAATTTTCGAGCATTGCTCAAAGCGTGCCAACATCCGGCATTTCATCGCTACAACCTGGCGGAGGAGGGGCGCTTTGGACTAAATATGGCACTCTTAGACACACCGCAGTTGCAGCAGGAATATTTTATGAACGATTCTTTTTGCTTGGGAAACGCATAGATTTCTTTCCCAGTGCTTATGTTCAGTATCTCCATTACACAGACGAGGAAAGTGGGCACATAGTCGCAGGCACGGATTCATCAATGACATATAAATCGGCAATACTTCATAACTATATCGGCAGGTTAGGGGTGAATTTGAATTTACAATATGAGATTACTACATCATTTTCTATAACAGCTCGATTTGCACAAATCGACTGCCGAGTATGGAATAAGTATGAGCAACATGTCTTTATCGAACTCCCTCTGTTACTAGGCTTTAAGTTTTCATTCAAATAAAACCATAACCTATGAAAACAATTTTAACAGCCATCGCCTTCTTTTGTTGCAGCTTTGTATTTGCAGGCACCATCAGCCCTTCCGCAAATAACGAGTATTGCCCGCTTCAGGAACTATATTTCGATATAACCTATGCGGGCAATTGGGATTTTTACACTATACAACTCTTTGACCATCTGAATGCCCGTTTAGTGAATAAGACTTACGATAATAACAACAATATCACTACATTTCACATAGGTATCATTTTCGATGACATACCACTTACGCATTCTATTAGGATTGAATATTATCCTAATGGCGGAGGCACACATGTGGCTGAGACCTTCAACTTCCCAAAAATCAAATCGTTGTATAATGACAGTAGGCAGGTAAGTCCGGGGATCGGTAGTATAACAGCGCCGTATTGTGTCACCACAACAACAAATATATCGTTTAGCAACCTGCCATGGAGAAATGGATATACATCACCTTCATATTTTGGAACTATAACCCAATATGATTATTCTGTTCCCGCAGGTTGGTCGGTTAACGGTTCTGTTTCCTCTGGCCCGAGTGACATTAAGCACGGATCAAACTCTGCGACAATAGTGTCTGACGGGGTGACAGGCGGGAATCTTATTATTACTCCTGTGAATTCTGCATGTGGTAATACTACTTTTTCGGGAAACCCTTTGGTAATTCCTATCATTCGTGATAGGCCATCTTTGACATTTCAATCACTACCAACTATTTGTTCATCATCTACTTTTCAGGCAAATGGAGTACCTGCATGGGTAACCGGATATCAATGGGCAGTCAACCCAAGTACAGCTTTTAGCTTTTCAAATGCAAATGCAAACCCAACAACCATTTCCAACAATGGGAGTTCGCAGGCAGATCTCAGTCTCGTGATTTCGGGTGGTACCGCTTGTCCAATATCATTTACTTATAACACTATGGAAATCACTGGAGCAGCTAAGTTGACTGGCGGACTGCCACTAGTTACCACTTCCTTAGCAATTTACAACGCACCTGGAGATGAAAACGATGTTTGCTTTGGTATAGAAAATTATATATCATGTGTAACCACTGGAGGCTCGTACCCTACTTGGACTGATATAGCGCATTCGGGAAGCCCGTTGCCATCATATAACGGAAGTGATCAGGATATATATATCTACTTTTTCAATAGTCATCAAAACTCAATTGTGTTACGGATGAGTTCCACAAACACTTGCGGTACTACAACCTATGACTTCGGATTTAAACCAGTCAGTTGTGCAAGAATAGCCACTCCAGAATACAACTACCAAATTTCTCCCAACCCAACTCGTGGCATAATCCATATTACGAAGAAGTCAACTGACGCAACCGCCAAGCAGCAGAAAAAGGGTGAAGTCATGGGAATTACACGCATAAGTGTATACGATCTCCAACATAATTTGCGGCTAACCAAAACATTTGATTCTGCACCAAGTGCTACAATTAATATTGGGGGTCTTAAACAGGGTAACTACTTTGTGACGATTACGAGTGGGGATAAATCGGAAACTCAACAAGTTATTTTGCAATAATATTGTAGCCTGTAATAAACAATAAACCGCCGCTCAATGAGCGGCGGTTTTAGTAATGATCAAAAAAACAATTTCCATATTTCGCTTTAGGGGCATACGGGTATTCCGCTCCCACTGCGCAACAGTACTTTCATCCACTTTCAACACTTTTGCCAGCTTCCTATTGCTCAATCCTTGCTCGTATTTATACCTCCTAATCTTGCCACCAAAAGTGGTTGTTTCGTGATCGAAGGGGTAATAGCCAAGGAAGACAATGATAGCAGGATAGTAGGTAATATGGGGGTGTGAACGACCATTTTCCCAGTAGCAAACACAATCTTTTGTGACCTTAAACAGCCGGCAAAGGTCAGTTTGATACAGCCCTAAGTCCATCCGTCGCTTTCTGATGTGTTCGCCGATGGTTTTCTGCTCAACTGGATAGCCTTGAGAATGAGGCTTTTTTTTCTCCGCATAGTGTCACCCTTCAAACACCTTCCAATAACATTAATCTTACTACGCACACTGCTCCGGAAAAAGCGGCATGTTCCCCGACGGGTCTCGCGATAGCTGACCCGGCGGTTCTCGCATAAAGCAATACTATGCTTCGTTATTAATCTGGCAAGTTAAATCAATATCCTGAAGCTCCATATAAGTAGTCGACCCTCAAAAAGTCTATGATTCAATGGAGACAGGTAATATTAGAAAAAA
>DAIOVU010000052.1:0-28944 GCA_036758845.1 Sediminibacterium sp. | reverse complement strand
CATAGATACATAGGAAAAACAAAAAAGAAACATAGCGTTTGAACTATATGCCCTGCTTCCTAACCTATGTAACTATGCGTTTAATAGCTCATATGGTTAATGTATAAACCGGTAGCTACTCCCTTTCAAACAAATTGCAGCCAGCCTAATTTGATCAGCGCTTCATAGATAGGTCCTACCTGCACACCATGCAGGAATTTGTTTTCACGAACTAATTGACAGAATTCTTCTTTTGAGAAAGAAACGATATCAATATCTTCAAACTCGTCCTGGTTTTTAGCAATCGTAGGCACGGCATTTCTTGCCAGAAAAAAATACGCAGTATTATTATTGATGGCAGGATTGGGTGCCACCTTTATTAAAAACTCAAGCTCATCCGAAGTATAGCCGGTTTCTTCTTCCATTTCACGTTTGGCCGCATCGATGGGCTGTTCATTTTTTTCAATCACACCTCCCGGCAATTCCAGCGTGATCTGATCTACCGGATAACGATATTGACGAACAAGGATAACGCGTTCGTCTTTCGTTACCACAATCGTATTGGCCCAATCCGGTATTTCAACAACATAATAAGGTTCAATAATTCTTCCGTCAGGAAATTCACAACTATCCGCACGTGCCTGGAACCACCTGTCCTGGTAAATATATTTTGAAGACAGCATCTTCCATCTCAACTCTCTTTCCGGATTTACTCCGTTGTTTTTTTGTTTGCTTTCCATTACCATCCTTTGCTTTCACGCAATGAGGTAATATGTGCGGTATGGTGTTTCCCGTGCCACGCATATAAGCCCAGCAAAAACCATAAACTCATTTGCCTGCCATGCTCGGGGTGCACAACCGTTCTGTTCCAATCAGCATCCGATAATCCTTTAATAGCCTGGTACCAGCGCTGATGCAATGCATGCAACAGGGTTAATGACACATTGATCGGCACCGACTCAACATCTGCAAGCAGCGCCCAGTCTTTCTCTTCATAAGGCTTGATGGTTGGATTATTTTCTGTTATGCCAAGTTTGAAACGGATATAGGCATTCATATGACTGTCCGCCACATGATGCACCAATTGCCTTATTGTCCAGCCGCCTTCACGATAAGGTGTGTGCAACTGAGAAGCATCCAGGTTAAGAACAGCGCGCTCCAGTTCCTGCGGCAAAAATTCAATATCCAACAACCATTTTTCTTTTTGCTTTCTTGAGAATGGCTGTGGCTCATATTTTCCAATCGGGTAGCGTGGATCTTGTGTCATGTATCAATTGATTAGTTGTTATAAATCGGTTTTTATCCTTCTCTTAATGCATGTCCGGTTAAATTGATAAAAACATCTTCCAGATTTGCCTGTTTCACTTCTTTTGGTTTTTCAAAACCGGATTCCACCAGTTCATCAATCAGTTTATCGGGTGTGTTCAGTGCAATGATTTTTCCACTGTCTATAATAGCCACCCTGTCGCACAACACTTCTGCTTCATCCATATAATGTGTGGTAATAATTACGGTGGTTCCGTTATTCCGGATTTCTCTTATCAAATCCCAAAGGTTTCTTCTGGCCTGCGGATCGAGCCCGGTAGTAGGCTCATCCAGGAAAATAATTTTAGGATGATTGATCAGCGTGGTGGCAATAGAAAACCGTTGTTTTTGTCCGCCGCTCATCTCTTTGAATTTGGCATTGGCTTTATCGCGAAGATTTACCCTGTCGAGCAATACCATTGGGTCTACCTCTTCATTATACAAACCGGCAAATAATGTAATCAATTCTACCAGGTTCAGGCTTGGATAATAACCGGAGGTTTGCAATTGTACCCCAATGATCTTTTTGATATCATTGGGAGAAGTGTCCAGATCCAATCCATCCACCAATATTTTCCCGCTTGTTTTTTGCCGAAGGGTTTCTATGATCTCAAGTGTGGTTGATTTACCGGCGCCGTTGGGACCAAGCAATCCAAAGATCTCACCTTCATGCACATCAAAGCTGATGCCTTTTACTGCTTCAAAATCGCCGTATTTTTTTTGAAGATCTTTTACACTGATAATGATCCTGCTCATAGTTTAAAATTTATATACCAACCCGGCCCTGTTATCCGCAATCCCGATACCAAGTACAACCTTGTTATTTTGTTGATTAAACAAAGTTACGGCCATTAACAGGTTTTTTTGTCCTATAAATGTCAAATACCCGCCTGTTAAAGTGGTTGCAAATCCGCCGCCCAGTAATGCCCAGCCAAGGCCTTTATCTGTATCGCCGGATGTAAGTTTCCTGATACCAAAAATGGTTGCCACAGTACCCACTACGCCAAGAATCTGCCCGGCTACTTTATTTGACTGGTGTTTTTCGAGCAACCTTACCAGTTCTGAATTTCGTGTACGGTAAAACAAATGTTCAAACTGTTTTTTCCCGGTAAAAATCGTATCGTGATAAATGATGGTGTTCGGCTTTGGGTTAACAAAATAGTTCATTTTCCCGGCTTCTATCTTTTGTTGCGCATTGGCCAACAATCCGGCCAGGCATGCAAATAACAGCATCAAAAAAAATCCTTTCATCTATTTAATTTATGGTTCCTGTAAATTTTTCCAGTTCTTTCATCATCAGTTTACTGCCGATAAACAATGCAGTACGCTGGTGCAGCTCTTCAGGCTGAATATCCAGTATCCGCTGCCTGCCATTGGTAGCAAGCCCTCCGGCCACTTCCATTATAAATGCAAAAGGATTGGCTTCATACAGCAAACGCAATTTACCTTTTGGTTTATCAAGGGTTGATGGATACATAAAGATACCGCCTTTAATGAGGTTACGGTGTACATCGGCCACCATACTGCCAATATATCGTTGTGTGTAAGGCCCTCCATCTTCTTTTGTTTTGCGCTGGCAACCATCAATGTATTTGCGAACCCCTTCTTCGTACTGGAAAAAATTTCCATGATTTACTGAATAAAATTTACCCGTTTCGGGGCATTTAATATTTGGGTGACTCAATGAAAACTCTCCAATGGAAGGGTCCAGTGTAAAACCATTCACACCTCGCCTGGTAGCATATACCAGCATGGTACTTGAACCGTACACAACATAACCTGCAGCCACCTGTTGATTGCCTGGCTGTAAAAAATCCTCTTTGGTACAAGGTTTACCCAGTTCACTCACCCTGCGGTACACACTGAAGATAGTACCGATAGAAACATTCACATCAATATTGCCGCTTCCGTCAAGCGGATCAAATAAAACAACGTATTTACTTTGGTTGCTTATTTCATCATCAAACACCACAAAATCATCCAGTTCTTCACTGCCAATACCTGCGCAACTGATACCATGTTTTAATACACCCACAAACTGGTTATTGGCAAACTCGTCTAATTTTTTTACATCCTCTCCCTGTATATTTATTGATCCTGCATCTCCCAAAATATCTACTAATCCTGCTTTATTCACTTCTACATTTACCCGCTTGGCAGCAAGTGCAAGATCGCGCAGCAGGCGGCTTAATTCGCCGGTGGCTGAAGGAAACTGTCGAAGTTGTGTTAATGTAAATTCATCAAGCGTGAGAATATTCCGGTTAACTATCATAATTGGCAATCGTTTGGATAAAGTTAGGGACTGACCTGACATCCATCCGATATATTTTATAAAAAACTATGTATAAAATACACAGTAAATGCAGTTACTATTTTTTGAAAAATATCTGCGTAAAGAAAATGATGCCATCCCTGTCTGTATACACACCAATCCCGGTAAAGCTGTAATTCCCTTCAATATTTTTTTTATGTCCGGGACTGTTTAACCATCCCTTCACCACTTCTTTTGCACTTAACTGGCCATACGCCACATTTTCTGCTGAAGCAGTGATCCACCCGATATTTTGTTTGATGGTCTGCATGCGCTGATCAAAACCTTCATGACCAAAACCGGTTTCCCTGTTGGCCATGTCTTTGCTATGTATATAAGCCTGTTTGGATGCAACAGCAAGTAGTTGGAGTGATGATAATCCCTTAGAACGCCTGTGTTCATTCACATAAGCCAGGATAGATGCCGTCATATCTGCCGCCGCAACAGTTTTACCGGGCACGGGCTCAGTGGCGGAAAGTTTAGGACTGCAGGAAAGAATGGTAATAATGATAAACAGACTCAAAAAGCTTTTGATGGATGCAGCTTTTGTCATAAATGATATTTTCTATAGTAAGGCAACAACCATACCAAACACACTGGGTGATAACACCCCCTATTATAGGTATAAATACCATTCCCTTTACCAATTAGTTTAGTAAATTTGGCCTAAATAAACAGAAATAGTGAATACCCACCATAAGATCATCAATGGCGATAGTAGGCAAATGAGTGAAATAGCAGACAATTCTGTTCATTTGGCCATTACTTCCCCCCCATACTGGCAGTTAAAGGACTATGGAAGTGATAATCAAATTGGCTACCACCACACGTATGAGGAATATATCAACAACCTAAATTTAGTTTGGAAAGAATGCTACCGGGTACTCCATAGCGGTTGTCGGTTATGTGTGAACATTGGAGATCAGTTTGCCCGTGCGGTTTATTACGGACGATATAAAGTAATCCCCATTCGTGAAGAAATAATAAAATTTTGTGAGAATATTGGATTTGACTACATGGGTGCCATCATTTGGAGAAAAGTTACTACATCCAATACAACAGGCGGCGGAGTACAGATGGGTTCGTATCCTTACCCACGTAATGGAATTCTAAAACTTGATTACGAGTTTATCTTAACCTTTAAAAAACTTGGTGACGGCCCTAAGCCCACCAAAGAAAATAAAGAGCTATCTAAAATGACTGCTGAAGAATGGAACACCTATTTTTCAGGGCATTGGAATTTTGCAGGTGCACGGCAGGATAAGCATATTGCTATGTTCCCGGAGGAGTTACCAAAACGTTTAATTAAAATGTTTGCTTTTGTTGGAGACACAGTGCTTGACCCTTTTGCCGGTAGTGGCACAACCAATCTTGCTGCAAAAAATCTTGAAAGAAATTCAATCGGATATGAAATAAACCCGGAGTTTATTCCAATTATTACACAGAAATTAAATGCGAATCAAAAGGATATCCACGAAACATCCTTTGAGTTTTTAATCCAAAAAACCACGCAGAATTTTGAAAAAGAGATTCAAAAGCTTCCCTATATATTTAAGGATCCACACACGCTTGATAAAAAATTAGATCTTAAAAAATTGCAATTCGGCTCTGCAATTGATAAAGAGAGTTCTAAAAAGAAGGAAGATTTTTTTACGGTTAAAGAAGTGATCAGCCCTGAGAAAATACAATTAAGCAATGGTTTGATCATAAAATTGATGGGCATAAAAGAAGATCCTGTTATTAATGGAAAAGCGACTTCCTTTTTACAAGATAAAACAAAAGGAAAAAGGGTGTTTATCAAGTATGATAATGTAAAATACGATTCAGAAAATAATTTGATGTGCTATTTATATTTAGAAAACAAAACTTTCATTAATGCACATTTATTAAAAAAAGGATTAGCCATGGTTGATAATAGTATTATCTTCAAGTACAAGGATAAATTTCTTAAAATTTACAACTCTGAAAATGCCGACTAACTTTTCTAAAAGAGAACGAAACGCATTGTTAAAAGTGCTTAAATATGGCCGAAATAACGCAATTACAGCAAAAACATTGGCCCCATTACTTAACTACTCAACAGGAAGCACTCAAGTCCAGCTACGAAAATTAATAAAAGAGTGCATCGAAGTTGATCATGATTTAATTGGTTCAGTAACTGGCCGTCCAGCAGGTTTTTTCAAAATTAATTCATTAAACGAACTCGAAGATTACATTGATAGTTTAGAGAATAGAACCAGAAGTGATAACACGCGAAGAACTGCTTTGTTGAATAGCTGGAACAACTCTCATTCACCTGCTTCTACCCGTAATATATTATCACTCATATGATGAAGCGATACTCCAAAGAATTTGGAAAAAAGGAAAAAGTATTAAACTACGCAACTCAAACTTACCAACTTTCCCGACCAAATAAAGTAGGTGCTGTAATGGCACTTATTCGTCAATGCCAGCCAAAGACATTTGAGCAATGGACGGAATGGTATTTTGAAAATGCACACACTGACGGGAAAAATCCTTCTAAAATAACGAAAGAAAGCTTAGAAGAGTTAGGAGAAAGACTATACGTCAAAATAAAAGAGATAGTTATCCCTGAATGGACTGAGGCATTTAATCAACTCAGTTTGCAGGATTGTGTTGACTACATTTTCAATTTAACCATTAACAGAACTTTTGATGGTTTTGTTAGAGAAAAATCAGTTGTGGAAGACAATCTGGCCAAGAAATTCCCAAATGTTCGTTTTGAAGAAAGTGACCCGGAACTCGATCATGCCGGAGATATTGATTACTTAGGCTGGATTGGAAATAAAGCGTTTGGAATTCAAATAAAACCTGTAACATCAAAAGCTAATTTTGGCAATTACTCTTCAAGTCAAAGAATGAAGGGAAGTTTTGACGATTTTACACAAAAATTCGGCGGAAAGGTTTTTATTGTTTTTAGTGAAGAAGAAAAGATTAAAAATGAAGAAGTTTTGGATCAAATTTTTCTTGAAATAGAGCAGCTTTCAAAATAATCGCTACATATCTTTCAGATTAAATATCCCATCAATTACAGTAAGGCATGAAAGTATTTAAATTCGGCGGAGCCAGTGTGAACAGCGTAGAACGGATACAGAACCTGGCGGGCATTGTAAAGCATTACCAGGAAGACCCTTTGGTGATCATTGTATCTGCAATGGGCAAAACCACCAATGCGCTGGAAAAAGTAGCAGAAGCTTTTTTTGATGGAAAAAGAGAGGAAGCCCTGCAATTGTTTCATGTGATCAGGAACAACCATATCAGCACCTCCAAATATTTATTGGTTACACGGTTTAATGAATGCCTTGCCCAACTCACCGATTTTTTTACTGAGATTGAATGGCTGCTGCACGACAAGCCCGTGCGTGAATATGATTATTACTACGACCAGATAGTTTGTGTAGGAGAACTGCTAAGCACCTGCATCATCAGTCATTACCTGAACGAAACAGGCATTAATAACCAATGGTTAGATGTGAGAGATTTACTTAGAACCGATAATAATTTCAGGGATGCGGGTGTTGACTGGCAAACAAGTGAGGAAAGAATTAAACTAACAGTTGGCAGAGGTCAGAAAGAAGATTCAGATAAGCGTTCTGCTGAAAACCAACATCTGTCATCTAACATCTACATCACCCAAGGTTTTATCGGTTGTACAGACGATAATGAAAGCACCACACTGGGCCGTGAAGGAAGCGATTATACTGCAGCCGTTTTTGCCAACATACTCAATGCCGAAAGCCTGAGCATCTGGAAAGATGTGGAAGGTGTAATGAATGCCGACCCAAAACAGTTTCCTGATGCGCAACTGATTGCTGAACTCAGTTATACGGAAGTAATTGAAATGGCCTATTACGGCGCGCAGGTGATACACCCGAAAACCATTAAGCCATTACAGAACAAGCAGATACCACTGTATGTAAAATGTTTTGTTGATCCCTCCTTGCCCGGCACTATCATACATCAAAGAAACAGCAAGTACCTGCCTCCTATTATCGTGATCAAACAGAACCAGGCATTGCTGCATTTGAGTAGCCAGGATTTTTCGTTTGTGGAAGATGAACCGATGAGCATTCTTTATAAAATATTCGGCAAAGTAAAACTCAGACCCAACCTGATTCAAACCGGCGCCATTAATGTGCAGGTATGTCTTGACTACAGAACAGATAAAGTAGAACACCTTGCACTGGAAGCAGCTACGGTATTTGATGTTCAGGTAGAGAAAGATTTAAACCTGCTTACCATCAGGCATTATAACAAAGACATTGTGGAAGAACTAACGGCCGGTAAGAATATCATCCTCACACAAAGAACAAAGGAAACCATACAGGTAGTATACAGTTAACCTTTTTTACAGCAGCGGAATATATTCCCCTTTTTTATTGATAGAAATCGGTGGGATCTTTTTGTTCTGCTCAAAATAATCAAACACTTCTTTTAGTCTTCCTGAAAACCGCTGGTAGTCGGGATCATCCTTACTGGTCTTAACAAGAAACTCCCTGCTTTTTTCAACATTATACCTGATAGGAAAAATATGTACAGGGATAAAATCTTCCCCCTGGTCGTGCGCATACGAAGCAAGAATATACAACTCATCAATTTGTGTATTGATAGGGATACATCCCACCGTTACACAACTGCCATGAATAAAGATATCATTTCCCGGTTTAGCCGAATCGCTCAACAGCATATCAGATGCGTTGGGATAATTCAATCCTAACGATAATGTATAATTGCTTTTGGGATTGAATTGATTGATATAATAAAAACCTTCAGGCACCTGGTAATCGCCTTCAATCCGCTTGGGGCCAAGCGCGCCGGATAAAGCACAAACCTTATACGTTTTAAAAAGCCTGAAAGGTTCATTGGTACGATTGCGAACCCAAACCTCTAACTGGCTGTCGTATTTAAAACTCCGCACATAGATCTGCTTAACGGGCCATGAAATATGCATGGCTGCCAGTTGCTTTTTGAGCGAATCCTCTTTCTGTTTCAGCGCATTGGCCACAGTAGGATACTGGCGCTGGCTGCTGATAAAAGAAGCCTGCCCCATCCCCTGCACAAAGCATAATCCCCAAAAAATTATCGTCAACAGTAATCTCATGTGTTCAAAAATAAGGTAAAAGCAATCCGCACCAACACCTGCCACGTTAAAATAACGATTCGTTGGATCAGAAATTGCCCGGGAAATGTTAAAGGAAGTCTGGAGTTTGGAGTCTGGGGTTTGGGGTTACTCCAGACTCCTAACTCCTAACTCTCAAAGGTTTCCCCTCAGCGCCTGTTCCCGCTCAATGGCTTCAAACAGGGCTTTAAAATTGCCTTTACCAAAGCTTTTGGCGCCTTTGCGTTGAATGATCTCGAAAAACAGGGTGGGCCTGTCTTCTACGGGTTTAGTGAAGATCTGGAGCAGGTAACCTTCTTCATCACGGTCTACCAGGATACCCAGTTTTTTAAGCGGCGAAAGATCTTCATCAATAGGTCCTACCCTGGTGAGCAGGTCATCATAGTAAGACGAAGGCACTTTTAAGAACTCAATTCCCCGGCTTTGCAGGTCTGTTACTGTTTTCACAATATCTGCCGTGGCCAATGCCACATGCTGGCACCCCTCCCCATCGTAATAATCGAGGTACTCTTCTACCTGCGATTTCTTTTTACCCTCGGCGGGTTCATTGATAGGGAATTTAACAAAGCCATTACCATTACTCATCACTTTGCTCATCAGCGCAGAGTATTCGGTAGAGATATCCTTATCATCAAAACTGAGAATATTTTTAAACCCCATTACCTGCTCATAAAAATTAACCCAGGTATTCATCCTGTTCCATCCAACATTTCCAACGCAATGATCAACATATAATAGCCCGGTTTCTGATGGATTATACGCTGTTTCCCATTTACGGTAACCGGGCAGGAAAACGCCTTTATAATTTTGTCGCTCAATAAATAAATGAACAGTCTCTCCGTAAGTACAAATACCGCTGATGGTTACTTCACCCAATTTATCTTTTAAAGTAAAAGGTTCCAGGTAACTTTTGCCACCCCTTGCGGTGGTTTGTTTCCACGCATCTTTGGCATCTGATACTTTTAATGCAAGCACTTTAATTCCATCGCCATGCTTGTAAATATGATCGGCAATGGCGTTCTGGCTTCTTAATGGAGTGGTAAAAACAAATATGAGTTTGTTCTGCCTAACCACATAACTCGCCCTGTCTTTAATCCCTGTTTCCGGGCCAGCATAAGCCAGGCTCTGAAAACCGAATGCCGTTTTATAAAAATGAGCCGCCTGTTTGGCGTTGCCCACATAAAATTCAACATAATCCGTTCCCTGCAACGGCAAAAAATCTTCCTGCAATACAGGTGCAGGAGTATCTTGTACAAGTATTCCCATAAATTAATTTGAATGATGATTGAAAAAAAGGGGCATCGTGCTTTGAGCAATTAGCACTCAACTGCACCCATGGCCAAAGCCTGCATCAGCAAACAGTAGCAAAACCGCTTGTCGCCAAAGAGTTTATGGGGATAATCAGGAATCATCAGAACAAATCTAAATAAATAAACGAACAAGTAGTAGTTTTTAGCCGAATGAGTACACTTTATAAAAAAACTGCCAACCCCTATCCGCAAACAACCAACTCATGGCTATCTTCGTCCCATATCAATCAATCATATGAAAGTTGGGATCCTTGGCGGCGGACAATTAGGTAGAATGTTATTACAGGCGGCAGCCAACTATACGGTAGAGACCTATGTTTTGGAAAACGATAGCAACTGCCCGGCAGCTCATCTCTGTCATCATTTTATCAAAGGTGCCATCACCGATTTTGATGCTGTTTACCAGTTTGGTAAGGGCCTGGATGCCATTACCATTGAAATTGAATCGGTAAATGTAGACGCACTGGAAAAACTTGAATCGGAAGGTGTAAGAATTTACCCCAAACCTTCTGCCATCCGCACTATCAAAAACAAGATCCTCCAAAAAGAATTTTACAGCCATCACCTGATACCTACTTCCTCATTTATTATAACAGAAAATCTGGCCGCCCTTCAAAAGCATGTTGATTTTCTGCCGGCAGTTCATAAAATAGGCCAGGGTGGTTACGATGGGAAAGGCGTACAGGTATTAGAAGATGAAAAAGATATCAGCAAAGGATTTGATTCTGCAGCTATCCTGGAGAAAAAAGTGAAGATCAAAAAAGAAATAGCCGTTATCGTTGCCATGAACGATGCAGGAGAAACGGCTATCTACCCTCCTGCCGAAATGATATTTGATCCTGTATGGAACCTGCTCGATTACCAGCTCAGCCCCGCCATCCTCTCAGAAAAAACATTATGGAAAGCAGAAGCCATTGCCTCTAAAGTGGTAAAAGAATTAAAAAGTCCGGGCCTGTTTGCCATAGAATTGTTTATCGACATGAATGATGAGGTGCTGGTAAACGAAACGGCCCCACGCGTTCACAACAGCGGCCATCACACCATTGAAGCCAATTACTCAAGCCAGTACGATATGCTTTGGCGCATCATGCTTAATTATCCGCTGGGTAATACAGATCCGATACTCCCCTCTGCTATTGTAAACATACTTGGCGCAGAAGGTTACCAGGGCACTGCTAAGTATGAAGGACTTACAGAAGTATTACAAATGGATAATGTTTTTGTACACCTGTATGGAAAAACAGAAACCAAGCCGGGCAGAAAAATGGGACATGTAACCATCCTTCATAAAGATTATGCTGATCTTACTTACAAAGCCAACAAGATCAAGCACCTGCTCAAAGTAACTACGTAGTGCGGTTATCGTGACTGATTTTACGAACATTCAAAGGCTTCAGAAATCCAACACCGATCAAACTTTTTGTCTGCAATCCCGGAGAGGTTCTGTCCGGACCAAACAGGCGGATATTATCATCATAAATCAGGTCGAGGCTATACGTAGCGGAGAAGTATTTATTGATTTTGAATGAAAACAGGTTGGTCATGAAAATATCCACATTTTGCGGGCTCGACTGGTAATTGGAAAACAGGTCTACCCTTCCTTTATAGTTGATATTTTTTGCAATGGCATTGTTATAGTTCACTGTGGCAAACGTGCCTATCTCATTAATTGAATGCTGTCCGGCAGGCACACCGTAAATGCCTTTAGCGGCCAGGGTGTTATTCAGAATAATGGTAGAACGTGAAGTAAGTGGCGACATGAACACAGATATATTGGCGTTAGGCTTATAATCGAACCCCACAGATAAGATCAGGTAAGCCGGCGATAAAAAAGATGAAGCAAAATCGCCCACATTATTGGAAAACGTAAATCCATCAAAAAACTGCGAACGGAAATTGAACAGACCTGACAGGTACCATTTACCAAGCGTATCCATTTTGTAACCATATTTACTCAGGTAGTCAAAACGGTCGTCATTCTTGCGGCTTCCAATGCTGGTAGATTGCACATAACCCATATTCACATCAATGTTATTGTCCCAGCTCTGGCGGTCTTTCCTGTAAAAAAAGAAATAGTTAAAATACCCGCTTGCGGTTAAAGAAAAATTATCGCCGCCGGCAGCCCAGTTGCTTAGCGATCCCTGGGCAAGGCTGAAACTCAGTAAACCACCTGTTTTCCAGTTCCAATGCGTAGTGTCTGTATCCTTTTTAATAGTTCGTGAAGTTTCGCTCCTCAACTTGTTTACTACGATATCCTGGGCCAGTAACCCTTCAGCACAAAGTCCCAATATGAATACCGCAACTATTTTTCTCATGCCTGTCAAAATTTGCTCGCAAAACTAAGGGATATCAGCAATTTTAGTGAAACAAGTGCTGACAATCTGACATTAACCGGATCATTTTTGTATTTTCGCTAACTAAATTTCAGAAAGAATGGAAATGTTGGAATTATCGGGTAAAGTTCATGACGAGAACCGTCAGGGCGAAGCCTTTAATCCATTGGGTAATGATCAGGGATCTTTCAAAAAAAACTTCTACATAGAGAGTTATGGCTGTGCCATGAATTTTGCCGACAGCGAAGTGGTAGCCTCCATCCTGAACCAGGAAGGCTATGGCGCCACCCGCAACCCCGAAGAAGCCGACCTTGTGCTTCTCAATACCTGCTCTATTCGCGAAAAAGCAGAACAGACTGTCAGGAAACGACTCACCGAGTTCAGATCACTGAAAAAGAAAAAACCGGGAATGCTGATTGGAATGCTGGGTTGTATGGCAGAAAGACTAAAATCGAAGCTACTGGAAGAAGAAAAACTGGTAGATCTTGTGGTGGGGCCAGATGCTTACCGAAGCTTACCGGTGTTGATTGAGGAAGCAGAGACCGGCCAAAAAGCAGTGAACGTTTTGCTGAGCCGTGATGAGACTTATGGTGATATTGCCCCTATTCGCTTAGACAGTAATGGTGTTTGTGCATTTGTATCTATCATGCGCGGCTGTAACAATATGTGCAGTTTTTGCGTGGTGCCTTTTACCCGTGGCCGGGAACGCAGCCGCGATGCGCATTCCATCATTGCCGAAACAGAACAGTTATTCAATACCGGCTATCGCGAAGTAACCCTGCTGGGCCAGAATGTGGATAGTTATTACTGGATTGATGAACAGAAAGAAGAAACGATCACGTTTGCAAAGCTATTGGAGAAAGTAGCATTGGTATCACCACTGTTACGTGTACGCTTCAGCACTTCTCACCCCAAAGACATTACAGACGAGGTATTATTTACCATGGCCAGATACGAAAACATCTGCAACTACATCCACCTGCCTGTACAAAGCGGCAGTAACAGGATACTGCAGTTGATGAACCGTACCTATACCAAAGAATGGTATATAGCCAAAGTAAACCGCATCCGCGAAATATTGCCGGATTGTGGTATCAGTACCGATATGATCACCGGCTTCTGCACCGAAACAGAAGAAGACCACCGCGAATCTTATGAGTTGATGGAATTCTGTAAATACGATCTGGCCTATATGTATTTCTACAGCGAAAGACCCGGAACATTAGCAGAGAAAAGATATGAAGATGATGTGCCAGAAGAAGTGAAGAAAAGAAGGCTGCAGGAAATAATAGCGTTACACCGCATCCATTCACTGGAAAGTATGCAGCGCGATGTAAACAAAACATTTAACGTACTGATAGAGGCAAACTCTAAAAAAAGCGATACAGACTGGCACGGAAGAACCGATCACAATAAAGTGGTCATCTTTCCAAAAGGGAACCACCCTCTTAAGAAAGGCGATTATGTAATGGTGAACGTGCATTCGTGCACGGCGGGAACGCTTTTGGGAAGAATTAGTAATGAGTAGTTAGTAATTAGTAATAAGTCCTGATGGGCTGCTACTAATACTATAAACTCAATTACTAATTACTAATTATTAATTACTAATTAACACCATGGATTTACAAAGTATAAAAAACCGTTTCGGCATCATAGGCAACTCACCTGCATTAAACCATGCGCTTAATACGGCCGTGCAGGTTGCCGCCACAGACCTTACTGTTTTAATTGTGGGAGAAAGTGGTGTGGGTAAAGAAGTGTTCTCACAGATCATTCACGCCCTCTCCTCTCGCAAGCACAATCCTTTTATTGCCGTTAACTGCGGTGCCATTCCGGAAGGCACCATTGACTCTGAATTATTTGGACACGAGAAAGGCGCTTTTACCGGTGCCGTTGACAGCCGCAAAGGTTATTTTGAAACCGTAAGCGGCGGTACCATTTTTATGGATGAAATTGGTGAAATGCCTTTGGGTACCCAGGCCCGTTTATTGCGTGTGCTGGAAACCGGCGAGTTCATCCGTGTAGGTTCATCTAAAGTACAAAAAACAGATGTGCGTGTAATAGCGGCCACTAATCGCGAGCTGCTGGAGTTTACACAGAAAGGCCGTTTCAGGGAGGACCTTTACTATAGGCTGAGTACCGTTCCTATCCGGGTACCCTCACTCCGAGATAGAAAAGAAGATATCCTGCTCCTGTTCAGAAAATTTGCAGTTGATTTTGCAGAACGTTATAAAACTGCGCCGGTACAACTTGATGATGAAGCTAAAAACCTGTTAATTAACCATCGCTGGCAGGGTAATGTAAGAGAGTTAAAGAATATTGCAGAGCAGATATCTGTGCTTAGTACCAGCGCCCAGATTGGCGGTAACGAAATGCGGCGTTTTTTGCCCGAAGCAACAGGTACCCGTTTACCTATGATCACAGGGCAACATGCAGGTGGTGAGTTTGCCAATGAACGTGAGATCCTGTACAAACTTTTTTTCGACATGAAAAAAGATGTAACAGAATTAAAGAAAATGTTCCTTGAAATATTACAAAATCCAGCACTGGCAGGCAGTGCAGCCAATTTTACCAGAGACTCTTTGGTGAATGATTTTCATAATACAGGCGACGGGCAAGGCATTGGCACGCAGGCCGTGATACCGCAAACAGGAAATGTTCACCCCTCTTTCCTTCCTGCCGGTTCTCATTCATCGCAACCTGTACTTTTACAGGATGATGGTATTCACCTGCACGAAGAAGTAGAAGAATCGCTGAATATTGTTGATAAAGAAAAAGAGCTTATCATTAAGGCATTAAAGAAACACAAGGGCAAAAGAAAAGATGCTTCGCTCGATTTGGGTATTAGTGAGCGCACTTTGTACAGGAAACTCAAGGAATATGATATTGATGAGTGAGGGGGAAGGGCAATGAGTGAATGAGTGAATGAGTGAATGAATGAATATTATAGGATTAGGTAGAATAAGTGCAAACTATTACTCTTAATGATTCTTACTATTGGCCTCTGAAAAAAAGCGTTAAGAAATTTACGGAATGGAGCGTTAAGTCCCGTCAATGGCGGGATAGCGGAATGCAGTAAATTTTAGCTTTTTTTCATCCCGCCTTAGGCGGGATTGATCTTTTTTGTTACTTTTTTGTGCCAGTCCAGCCAAAGGCAGGATCAAGACAAAAAAGTAAATAGCGTAAACGCTAGCTGGAAACGGTTTGCGCTTATTCTACCGAATCCTTTGAGTAATATTGAATTGAAAATTAAAAATTGATATGACAGTCAACAATCTGCTTTCGTTTTTTAAAGAAAGAACCTTGGGCTCCCGCTTTGCAGTTACTGTTTGGGTGATGGCTTTGTTGAGTGTTATGTCAACATCCTGCGGCATCTATAAATTCAGGGATGCCACCATACCTGCTGATGTAAAAACTGTGAACGTTAAATTTATTGAGAACAGGGCCCGGTATATTAACCCGCAGTTGGCACAGAAATTTACCGACAAGATCCAGCAAAAAATAATCGGAAGCACCAAACTTACCCGTACCAACAGTGAGGATGCACATTATGTAATAAGCGGAACCATTACAACGTATGATGCCACCCAAACAGTGGGCATCAACGCTCAACAGGCTACTACCAACCGATTAACGGTAACCCTGCACATGATATTGAAAAAAACACTGGAAAATAAAACAGAGGAATTTGACGTTAGTAGAAGCTTCGACTTCTCATCCAACCTCTCGCTGCAACAGGCAGAGGGGCAATTGCTGGATGAAGTGGTAAGAAGTCTGACAGATGATATCTTTAACCGTATCTTTTCCAACTGGTAACCCGGCGTCGTATTTTTTATGAATTTAACACAGGAAAAAGCATTGTTTCATTTATCCGGGAAACTGGATCTTTCGCAATTAAGAGCAGGTACACTGCAGGAAATAGCGGATGAGTATCCGTATTTCGCACCTGCACAGTTTTTTCTGGCTTCTAAACTGAGAGCTGACAAAACAAACTTCGCGGAGGCACAATCGCAAAAAGCCAATTTATATTTCACCAACCCATGGTGGCTGTTATTTCAACTGCAACACGGCGTAAAAAACAATTCGGCGCAGCCCCCTGCTGCCACCACAACTTTTGATCATGTGCCAACTGTTGAAGCAGTGAAGAAGATGATGCACAAAATTGACCATCCTGATGAAATAAAAAATGAGGCCGAAGAACCTCTCCCCGATGGCGCAGAAAATGACAGTCCTGAAATCAATGAATCTGATAATAAAATAGCCGGCCTTCTTTCGGGGCAATTGGCCGAATTTAAGAAACCGGTAGAAGCAGATGCTTTGCTGGATATTGAGAATGAGAAACAACGGTTGCACACCATTGACTATTTTGCCTCACAGGGTATTAAAATAGATCTCTCCTCTATTCCACAGGATAAGCTTACCAGGCACCTGCTTAAATTTACCGACTGGCTTAAACAGATCAGGAACGTAAATCCGGCCGAGCTGGCACATAACCTGGAAATGGAGAAAGCAGTAGCCGAAACGGCCAAAATATCCAATGAAACAAGGGAAATCCTTACCGAAACCATGGCCGAGGTATTGATTAAACAGGGGCAGGTAGACAAGGCCATTCAGCTCTTGATCAAATTAAGTTTCTTAAATCCTGAAAAATCCAGTTATTTTGCTGCCAAAATTGAACAACTAAAAGGAATATAATATGATCATCGTGTTTTTGATACTGATTGTGATTGCCTCTGCGGCGTTAGGTTTTATTGTACTGGTTCAAAACCCGAAAGGTGGCGGCTTATCCGGCAATGTGGGCGGTTTCAGCAACCAACTGATGGGTGTTAAACAAACCACCGATGTACTGGAGAAAGGTACCTGGCTATTTGCAGGCATCATCGGCGCCCTGGCTATATTTTCTGTTTTATTCCTGAGAGCCGGTTCTACTGCAAGCGCTGATACCTCAATTTTACAAAAAGTAAATACCAACCAGACTGCTCCTGCACCGGCAGCAACTGTTCCGGCTAATACCGTACCGGCAAAAACTGATTCTGGCAAGAAATAAGCATTTCAACATATTTTACTGCCCTGTCTGTATCTTCAGACAGGGTTTTTTATTTAATTTGACTGTATGAAAAGGATAGTACGCCGGGTTTCTCTCGCTCTTTTGCTGATAGCGCTTTTATTTTACTGGCTATTCCTTTCATCAGCTACTAATTTTGAAAGCAAAACCAAATCCGTACTTATTACAGAAAACAGGAAAGACAAAGCTTCAGTACTGGATGAATTGCAGAAGAATGGCATCATTAAAGAAAAAAACAGCCTGTCGGTTCTGGCAACATTCATGGGTTTTGGAGATAAGATCAGACCGGGGAAATATGAGATCAAAAAGGGCATGAACCTGCTCTCTATTGCCCGTATGCTGAAGAACGGGCGGATAGCCGAAGTAAAACTGGTCATCAACAAACTTCGCACCAAAGAAGATCTTGCAAAGCTGATCAGTAAAAGCTTCGCCTCCGATTCGGCTACCGTAATGCAATACATCAGCTCCAATGACTCGATCAAAGAATTTGGCGTAGATACCAATACGCTGTTTACCATCATCATTCCCGACACCTATTCTTTTTATTGGAGCACTCCATTAAAAAAGATTTTCAGAAAACTGGCAGATACAAAAAAACAGTTCTGGGAGAATAAAGACAGGCTTGAAAAAGCTAAGCATACCGGTCTTAGTCCGGATGAAGTATACACGCTTGCATCAATCGTGGAAGAAGAAACCAATTACGATAGTGATAAACTTAAGATAGCCAGTGTGTATATGAACCGGCTGAAAAAAAGTATGCCATTACAGGCCTGCCCTACCATTAAGTTTGCGATGAAAGATTTTACGCTGACGCGGATTTATGAGAAATATCTTTTTAACCCTTCACCGTACAATACTTACCGCAAAAAAGGGCTGCCTCCCGGCCCTATCTGCACCCCATCGCCCAAAACCATTGATATCATTCTGGATGCACCCCAAACAGACTACCTGTACTTTGTTGCCAAAAGTGATTTCAGCGGATACCACCATTTCAGCAGTAACTTTACAGAGCACAACCAGTATGCCAAAGAATACCAGAAAGCATTGGATCTTTATATGGCCAAAAAAACAAAGTAATCAATACCAGTCTTGACCAAATTTGAACGCATATTTTTCCGATTAACCCCGGTAGCTTTTGTGCTGCGGGAGAGCAAGACATGGATCATACCCGGCTTTAGCGGATTGCCTGTGTATGATGTTGTTGACTTTTTTTTAAAACAGGTGAAGAAGCATGGATTAACCGAACGTGCAGCCGCCATTTCATTCAACCTGATCATGGCGCTGCCAACAGCTATATTATTTCTTTTTTCACTCATACCGCTGTTCCCCAAACCGGTTAGTTTTCAAACTGAGATCCTGAGCCTGTTTAAAGACATTACGCCCAATTCAAACACGTATAATTTTATTGCCAGGATACTGAACGATTTGCTGGAAACGCAGCACGCTGGCGTTTTCTCGTTTGGTTTTTTATTGCTGATCTTTTATTCATCCAATGCGATGATGGGCATCATCCGTACATTTGACAGATCTATCCAGGAGCACAAACGTATTTTCCTGCACCAGCGATGGAGGGCCATACGCCTTACTTTTATTTTGATCTTTTTGATACTCATCTCCGCCATTGCACTGTTTCTGGGGAAAGAACAACTCAGCTATGTTTTAAAAACAATATTTCATGTAAGGAAAAACACCAGAATTATCTGGTGGAACGGCGTAAGATGGATCGTTGTTATTGGTCTCCTGTTTTATGGCATTGCCTTCATTTATAAGTTTGCCCCTTCCATCAAAAAACGCTGGCGGCTATTGTCGCCGGGTTCTATACTGGCCACTACACTTACACTTGCTACCACCGTCCTGTTTTCATACTGGGTAAATAATTTTGCAAGTTATAACAAGGTCTATGGTTCTATCGGCACGGTGCTCATCATCATGTTACTGATCTATTTTAATTCGCTGATCCTGCTCATCGGGTTTGAATTGAATGTGAGTATTACCTATCTTACCAAAGAAGCCGAACTGCGAAAGCAGCAGGAGAGAAAAGAAGAAAATAAAAAAATAAGCTGATCTTTTTTATGGAAATAACCGGCATCCTGCATCCAAGCAAAAAATACCTAAACCAACGATTATGAAAAAGAATCCATCTTTACGGACCATTATCATCCTTGTCGTTATTTTTCTCATCACTTATGCATTGGCAGATGGAATCCGGTACGGCAGTATATGGGGCGTTATTATGGCTGTGGTAAGCCTGGTTGCATTAGGCGTCTCCATTTATCTTTACAAAAGACTTTCAGAACTAAACGAAGAAGAAGAGCAGCAATAATTTTTTATACAGAAATTATTCTACCAGCTTTTCTAATTCCAGTCTTAGTTTCCCTTCCGGAAGCTGTTGTTTATAGAATGCCCTGTAATGCTTTTTATTATTCACCATCAGGGTTACGGGGATCGATCCATCCCATGATTTATCTATTTTAGGGCAGAAGGCATCTGCATTGCTTTCATTAAGCCATACGATCTGCGACGTGTATCCCTGTTTCTTTGCAAAATCAGTAATCTCTTTCGGGTAATCACCGGGAAAATCGATACTCACCAATAATAATTTCATTTTTTTATCCGCATATGCAGTCACGTTCTTTTCAAACCACGGTATTTCCCTGATGCAGGGCCCGCACCAGGTGGCCCAGAAATTAACCACCAATGGCACAGAACTGGTATCAATCATTTTTTGCAGTTCGCCTATCTTCAGTTTTTTGATCTGCTGCGCACACAGGGTTTGTTGTACACATAACAGGGCAAAAACAAAAAGTATTTTTTTCATAGGGTGATTTAGAGATCAAGTTTGGTGAATCCCCAGTCTTTCAGCAAAGTATTCACTCTTTCTGCGGGTAAAGAGGTTTGATTGTAATGACCCGCCAAATTTTTCTGCCGGCAGGCTTCATACACCGATACAGCACAGGCTACAGATATATTGAGGCTTTGAATAATACCCATTTGCGGAATAATAAAATTACCATCGGCCATGGCTCTTATCTCGCTGCTTACACCATCATGTTCATTTCCAAAAACCAATGCGATGCGCTGCGTAAAATCGATCTCGTATAAACCAATTGAATCTGTTGCAAGGTGTGTGGTTAGTATCTTATCGTAATTCTTTCTCAGTTCAGCAAAACAGGCTGCTGCATCGGTGTACTGGTGAATGGTGAGCCATTTAGCCGCGCTGCTGCTGCTTTTGGGCCCGAATCTTTTGTGCTTGTGTATTTTGGTGGTAAGCACATAAATATCCTGTATGCCAACACACTCGCAGGTACGCATAACAGCGGAAATATTGTGTGGGTCGTCTACATTCTCCATCACCACGGTTAAATTAACCTGGCGTTTACTAAGCACACTTAAAAGTTTTTCCTTTCTTTCAGGAGTCATAAAACTGTATAAAGAAACGAATTTCGATAACCGGGGTGAGTAAAACAAAACTGATTTTACTGGTTGCTATCGAAACAAAACCTCTGTGTTGATTTTTTTTCAACACAGGGGTCTCAGGGAGATTGCGTTTCACAGAGGGGTATAAAAAAACCATGAAACGTTTGCTTCATGGTTTTGAAAATTGTCAACTAAGTATTAGTCATCATCATCATCGCGGTCATGCCCATGCTTGTTTCCGCCACGGCCATATCCAAATCCCCGGCCATTATTACCCCATCCACGCTCATCACGTTCATGTTCTCTTCTTCTTTCAAAACGGTCGTCATCTCTTCCGCGTCCATACCTGTTATCGTTTTCATAAGGGTAAGGGCTTCTTTGTACATATACGCCGGGAGCGCGGTAGGTATTATAATAGGAACGGTATCTTTCCCTGTAAACATTGCAATGCAGGTAAGGCCTTGGTTCATTGATTGATACTTTAAAACCCCTGTACAGATCATAATCACGGTAGGCATATGGAAGCTGACCGGCAAATACCCAGTTACGGCCATCAAAATAAACAAACAGGCGGTTAGGAATATCGTAGTAGCAATCTATCTCGGGTAAATAATAATAATCACCCGCATAGTTTCCGGGCAATCCCCAGTTAGGTCTTGATCCGATATTCAGGTTAACATTAAATCTTACCTGTGCTTTTGTTTCGTTGTAGAAAAAGAAAGCGGTAATAAACATGGCTGAGAGTAATAACTTTTTCATAGTTCAAAGTTTTATACCCTACCTAAGCCAAACCCAATGCCAAAAATGAAATTAATTGTTAGCGTTTCGTTAATGAAAGAAAATTTTACACCAAAGTGATCCCAAGGCCGGGCTTTCCCGATAAACTTACTTTGCCAAAATCGAACTGAATTCCGGTGGCATTATCTTCAGACAATAATAAAGGACCGTCCATATCCACATGATCTATCTGCGGCAGAAAATGAGCAATAGCCGCAGATCCAACCGTGCCCTCATTCATGCTGCCCATCATTACCTGCATGTTTAACGATCTTGCATCCTTTATCATGCGTAAAGCCGGTGTAATGCCGCTGCATTTGGTTAGTTTGATATTGATACCGTGAAAGTGTCCGGAACATTTTTTTACATCCTGCTCAAACACACAACTCTCATCAGCAAATAAAGGCAGGGCTGATTTTTCAAATAAAATTTTCATTCCATCCCAGTTATCTTTAGCAAGTGGTTGTTCAATAAATTCTACGCCCAGTGCAGCCAGTTGCGGTATTTTCTCCAGTGCTTCTGCAGTTGTCCAGCCGGCATTTGCGTCAATCCGGAATGCAGCATCGGTATGTTTACGCAGTGCTTGTACAATGGCAATATCTTCATCGGTACCCAGTTTAATTTTGTACACCGGCCATGGTTTCGCCTGCATTTTTGCCACCATTTTTTCAATTGTATCTATACCAATGGTGTAGTCGGTAACCGTTGTATTTTCCCATTGGGTATTCCAGAGTTCATACAAAGGTTTGCTTTTCATTTTACCATACAGGTCCCATGCAGCTATGTCCAGCGCACAAACAAGAAAAGGGTTATCAGGAAATAAATGATGCAGGTAATGCCAATAACGTTCAGGATCTGTAAAAGCAAATTTTTCAACCAGGCTTCTTTTTGATTCCAGGTCGGCAATCATTTGCTCAACGGTTATATTATAATACACAATTGCAGGCGCCTCACCCACACCCACAAATGGTCCCAGCTCCAGCGCCACTATCAGCGCAGGCTGGTGCGTTTTGGTGCGCCCGTTAGAAATTGTAAAAGGGTATTCGAATGGAAGGTTCTGTTGTCTGTAACTGAGTTTCATATACCCCCCAACCTCCTAAAGGGGGAGTTGAGGTTTGCAAATATAATTCGATAGACCGTATACAGAAGCTTAAATAACATGAGCAATCATAACTCCCCCTCCAGGGGGCTGGGGGGGGTGAGCTGAGGGACTAAACTACCGCCCACTTGCAACAATAAATTCTTTCAACTCCACATTAAATTGTTTTGCTTCCAGCAAGGTCTCTAATGTGAGGTGCATCCTGTATCGCCAGTAATGTTTTGGATTAGCGGGAATATTGATACGTTCATCATTCGGGTTTTCCCTGCGCAGGCTTTCATCAATACCTAATATATCCTGAAGCTGGAATACGCTCCACATGGCCGGTGAATAAAGGTGTTGCAGCAGAATGGAACGATTGATCCATGCTTCACAATATTGCGGAGCATCTCCCCACTGCCCTAACTGGTGATTGTAGAATTTTTGGATCCGGCCCCTGTCCTCTTCCCACCAGCCCCGAATGGTGCTCATATCGTGTGTGGAAGGTGTTACCACACTCAGGTAAGGTGCATCATTGGGATGGAAGAATTCGCTGTCCACATTTTTGGGCATGCGTTGTATCTCCAGACTTAATAAACCCAACTGGCGCATTACTTCCGGCACACAGGAAGGAACCAACCCGAGGTCTTCGCCACATACCAGCATATTGGTTACGCGTTTTAAAGCAGGCAATTTTTGCAAAGCTTCCTTCATCCAGAAATCATCCTGGCGGCGGAAGAAATAATTGACATAGCGTTCACGCAGCCTTTGTTGTGTACCAAATTCAAGATTGCGGAACGAAGCAGTATTTTCCATACCAAAACGGAAATGAAACTGTTGTCCATCACCATTTTCGGCATCAAATAAAATCACATTGCTGATCAGGTTAAATAAACCCTGTTTGATCTTTGCATGCTGATCATCCTGTTCTAACGAAGCAAAATGTTGTTCTACCAATCGCTGGGTACCAAATTCAGGTTTCAGCGTATAATGTCCAAACCCATCATATGTGAGGAACAGGCTTTTTACCAGTTCATTATCGTACCCGAATATTTCCCACAATACATTCTCGTTAATAAAAGGTGTGGTATAACGGTGATGATCAAACCAGATGCCATTGCTGTTGAACTCGTTGATATGAACAGGGATGGCAGGAACAAAATGCCCCATGATACCTTCTACCGCATCCATAGGAATACTCCAGATACGGAAGAAACCGAGGATATGATCTATCCGGAATGCGTCAAAGTAATAACTCATCTGCTCAAAACGCTGCTTCCACCAGGCAAAGCCGTCTTCGCGCATGCGCTGCCAGTTGTAAGTGGGAAAGCCCCAGTTTTGTCCTTTAACAGCAAAATCATCCGGCGGTGCACCAGCCTGAAAATCGAGCCGGTAGAGTTCAGGATTCTGCCATGCATCTGCCCCGTGGCGGTATACGCCTATGGCGATATCACCTTTTACAATAATGCCATTGGCATGCGCATAGGCAGTTGCTTCTTTCAATTGCAGGTGCAGGTGGTACTGAATAAAATAATGCAATGCCACATCATCAAATGCAGTTGATTTTTTATCTGTTAACGCAGCAATATCATCAGCAACATATTGTTTGCAGGCGGGCCATTTGCTAAAATCAACAGTACCGTACTGATCTCTCAGGTAACAGAATGCAGCATATGGTGCCAGCCAGTGCTTGTTCTGTTCAAAAAACTCACGATACGCTGCCGATGCAAAAACACTACTGCTGCTTTCCTTGTATGCGAATAAGGCAAAATCGTATTTTATTTTGGTAACAGCTTCATAATCCAGTACCGGTAAGGCATTCAAACGCAGCCGTTCTTCTTCTAATTTTTGTAATCGTTTGTGCGAAGCAGCCGAATCAGAAAGTTTCTCAAGGTTAAGATACAGTGGGTGCAAAGCAAAAGCAGAGATGGCCGCATACGGGTAAGAATCAACCCAGGTATGTGTTGCGGTAGTATCGTTAATGGGCAGTATCTGCACCATTTTTAATCCAACCTGTTTGACCCAGTTTACCAGTAAAATCAGATCAGTAAATTCTCCGGTGCCAAAGCTTTTTTCGCTGCGTAAACTAAAAACAGGGATAGCGGTACCGGCTCCCTTCCATGTATTGTTAGGGAGTACGGCAAAACCATCATTTACAATGGTCTTGTGATTCTCT
Organism: Sediminibacterium sp.; assembly: GCA_036758845.1. Lineage (GTDB taxonomy): Bacteria > Bacteroidota > Bacteroidia > Chitinophagales > Chitinophagaceae > Sediminibacterium. The sequence continues at coordinate 4,053 of DAIOVU010000052.1, read as the reverse complement.
TTACCGGCATCATGCAATACGCGGTTATTGCCATCTTCAAACCTGATAAGTTGGTTATTCACCACATCAAACACGCCGTATTTGTATGCAATCGGGAATGATTCTTTTCCAAGGTCTAACGAAAGTGTATAAAAGTCTTCTCCTTCTTCCCTGCTCATCAATACGGCATTGGCAGGATTCCAGTTACCCAAACTATTGCTGCTGCCGGATACGCATAAGGTTTGTCCCTTTAACAGTAAAGGCGTTTTCACCTTCAGTATATGTGTAACTGTTTTGGGTTTCGTTGATTTTACAGGTGTAAAGTTTTCCTTTAATAAAACCTGTGTAAACGGTTCTGTATAAAAACTATTTTCAAAATAGCCCGCATGATTCCATGCATCTATGATCAGCAATTCTGTGGCTGATATGACGGATGGATTAACTATTTTATCGTTTCCCCAATCATAATTGATCGTTCCATCCGCGTTCTTTAAAATATAATGATAGGTAATGTCTTTATCAATCAGATGAAGCCCCTCCTGTTCTATAACTAATTGCCAGTATTCTTCATTAAAATATTGGAGCGGCAGTGCATTTTCTACCAGGTTATTCCCAAGCAAAGGATGGTTACCTGTTACAAATAATGATTGCCCGTAATTTGTTTTAAAGCGGATCTGGAAAGTAATTTTTTTAACCCCGGTTTTTGGTACTGCTTTTTTGGAGCTTATATTTTTTGGGGCAACAGCTATTTTAGGAGCTACCGTTTTTGCAGATGCTGCTTTTATTTCTGTTGCTTTTTTAGGGGTTGATGTTTTGCCTTTTGATTTGGCAACTGAAGCCACTTTAGGTGGAGAAACTGCTTTTGTCTTTTTAGGGCTTTTCTCTATGCCATTAGTGTGTACGGCTTGACCGTTTTCTGGCGGAGTAGTAGCCGTATTTTTCTCCTTTACAGCAATAGCGGATGTCCTCTCCTCTTTAACAGAATGAGCAATCGTTCTTTTCTCGGTGGCCAAGATGCAATGTTTTAGAATTGCTAAAATAATAAAACTAATGTGTAAAACAAACACAATTCGTGAAAAGCCCTGAAATGACTGTAAAGAGTGCCTACCGGGCCATTTTGAGAAGGTCTGCCCCTTTCTCGCCTATCATAATAGCGGCGGCATTGGTATTGCCGGATACAATAGTGGGCATTATGGACGCATCAATTACCCGTAAGTTTTTTACACCATACACCCGTAACTGGTCATCCACCACGGCCTGACTGTCTTTGCCCATTTTACAGGTTCCTACAGGGTGGTATAAGGTTTCTGCGCTTTTACGGATATGGGCCATTAAAGATTCATCAGTATAAGGCGCTGCAGGGAATGAAACGCCGTTTAAAGCATAGCCGTTGAGGGATGGTGCACCAATAACATCTATCGACTTTTTAAGCGCCGTTAAAATCACTTCCCTGTCTCCCGGATCAGACAGCAGGTTGGGTTGAATTACCGGAGGATCTTTGGGTTTAGAGCTTTTCAATCCAATATATCCCCGGCTTTCAGGCCTGATCAGAATAGCCAGTATGCCAAAACCATCCCTGCGCGAAAAGGTATTCATGTTGTAGATATCCGTAGAATAATCTTCCGATATACCCAATGGCACAAAATGGAACTGGATATCGGGCCTGTTTAATGCCGGATCAGATTTTAGGAAGGCATTGGCTTCTATCGGACTATTGCTTAACGGGCCACTGGAAAACAACAATTGCTGTAATACCGCTTTACCCATATTGAGTGGTTTAAGCAATGAGTTTGCTGTGGGTATAGATGCCCAACTGCTTACGCCTGTCCAAACATGATCCTGCAGGTTTTTACCCACGCCGGGTAAAGGATGTTTGATATTGATGCCCTGTTTGCTTAATTCAACAGGATCACCAATACCGGATAGCATTAGTATTTGTGGCGATTGAATTGTACCTGCTGAGAGAATTACCTCCTTTGTGCAGTTAATCCTTTCTGAGTTTGAATGTGAGGTCATAACTTCTACACCCACGGCCCTTCCATCTTCAATTAAAATACAGGAAACCTGGGTATTGGTTCTAACGGTAAGGTTGGCACGGCGCATGGCGGGTTTTAAAAATGCGTCGGCCGTACTATGCCTTTTATTTTTTTTGATGGTGTACTGCAACATACTCGCTCCTTCCTGCTCTGCCCCGTTATAATCTACGTTGCGGGGTATGCCACACTCTTCGCAGGCATCAATAAAAACAGTAGCAAGATTACTGGGTTGTCTGGAGAGCGTAATATTCAACGGGCCATTTTCACCATGAAAAGGCTCTCCAAACTGTTCATGGTTTTCCGATTTTTTAAAATACGGCAGCACATCCTCATAACTCCATCCTTTGTTACCCAAAGCAGCCCATTCATTATAATCTTCTTTGTTACCACGAACATAGGCCATGGCATTGGTGGCGCTGCTGCCACCCAGTGTTTTGCCCCGCGGTATAAATATTTTTCTATTGTCAACATGTTTTTGAGGCTCGGTCCAGAAAGCCCAGTCCACCGATGTCCGGTTAAGTTTGGTATAAGCGCCGGGAATTTTGATTTCCTGCTTATTGTCGGGTGCACCTGCTTCCAGCAACAAAACAGTGCAATTGGCATCTTCTGTTAACCGGTTGGCCAATACACAACCCGCAGAACCCGCACCAATAATGATATAATCGTAAGGCATTGGCTAAATATAAATCAAAATGAATACAGATGATAGAATAATGCACATTAACGAATAATGAAATCCTGTCTAATATCCGCAGAGCGGGGTGTTGATCTCTTTCATTCAATAATCTGTAACTTCCCATAAGCCCCTTATATTTGCCATACTAACAATTGTTCGTATATGAATCCTACGTTTAACCGCAATGAAGACTGGATGAAATTGGCTGTGAGTCAGACAAAAAAACATTTTGATAAAATCAAAACAGGCGGTGGTAAAAAAGCCATTGAAAAACAAAGAGAACGTAACAAACTAACTGCCCGTGAGCGGATCAGTTATTTATGTGATGCCGATAAGCCATTTACGGAAATAGGTGCTTTTGCGGGTTTTGAGATGTATGAAGAACAAGGCGGTTGCCCGGCAGGAGGTACAGTGGCAGGTTTGGGATATGTGAGCGGCAGACAATGCCTGGTGGTGGCCAACGATCAAACAGTAAAAGCAGGTGCCTGGTTCCCGATAACGGGCAAAAAGAATCTGCGCATGCAGGAGATAGCGATGGAGAACCGCTTGCCTATTATTTACCTGGTAGATAGTGCCGGTGTTTTTCTGCCGATGCAGGATGAGATCTTTCCCGACAAAGAACATTTTGGCCGCATCTTCCGCAACAATGCGCGGATGAGCGCCATGGGCATTACACAGATTGCCGCGGTAATGGGCGCCTGCGTTGCCGGTGGAGCCTACCTGCCAATTATGAGCGATGAAACACTGATGGTAGAAGGCAACGGCAGTATTTTTTTAGCAGGATCCTATCTGGTAAAAGCGGCAATTGGTGAAGACATTGATAACGAAACATTGGGGGGCGCTGTTACGCATACAGAGATCAGTGGGATTGCTGATTATAAGTTTAAATCAGAACAGGAATGTCTCGATCATATTAAAAAGATCATGAACAAACTGGGTGAACCTGAAAAAGCGGGATTTGACAGGATAAAAGCAACAGCACCTAAAAAGAATCCCGAAGAATTATATGGCATCCTGCACGAGGGCAACCTGAAGCCGTATGATATGCTGGAGATTATTGAACGGATAGTGGATAACAGCGAGTTTGATCAGTTTAAACAGGATTACGGTAAAACAATGCTTTGCGGTTATGCAAGAATTGAAGGATGGGCCGTAGGTATTGTAGCCAACCAGCGCCTGGTAAGCCGGAACAAAAAAGGTGAAATGCAGATTGGTGGGGTGATCTATAACGACAGTGCCGATAAAGCAGCGCGGTTTATTATGAATTGTAACCAGAAAAAAATCCCGCTTGTTTTTCTGCAGGATGTTACCGGTTTTATGGTGGGCAGCAGAAGCGAACACAGCGGCATTATTAAAGATGGA
>DAIOVU010000051.1:0-29558 GCA_036758845.1 Sediminibacterium sp. | reverse complement strand
ATAAAGCAATCAAAGGAAATTTAAAATTCTAAATATGAAAAGCCGAAATTTGGCGACCAAGAAAACAAGTCATGAACAAGATAGCAGAAAGTGAATTGATTATCAACAGCCGGGGAGCAGTGTACCATCTCGACCTCAAGCCGGCGGAATTGGCCAGTACCATCATTACTGTTGGAGACCCTGGCCGTGTTGAAGAAGTTAGTAAACATTTCGACAGCATAGAAGTAACCAGCAGCCACCGCGAATTTATAACCCATACAGGCTATTTAGGTAAAAAAAGGATCTCGGTTGTTTCTACAGGAATAGGTACCGACAATATTGATATAGTGATGAACGAACTGGATGCCCTGGTTAATATTGACTTTGCCAGTCGCACCGTCAAACCATCCCTCACTCCTCTCACTATTATCAGGGTAGGTACTTCGGGTGCCTTACAGGCAGATATACCGGTAGATAGCTTTGTAGCCAGCACTCACGGACTGGGGATTGATAATCTTCTCAACTTTTACCGGAGAGAAAATAATGAGGAAGAGATCCAATTGCTGCAGGCCTTCACAACACAAACGCAAATGGGAAACCAATTGGCCGCCCCCTATATTGGCTCGGCCGGGCCTTTTATACAAAAACATTTTGTAGAAGGCTTTCACCATGGCATTACCGTTACATGCCCGGGCTTTTATGGTCCGCAGGGAAGGGTATTGCGTTTAGGACTCACCAATGCCGACCTGATTGACCAGCTAACAGAATTCAGGTTTGGTAACCACCGCATTACTAACTTTGAGATGGAAACCAGCGCTATTTATGCTTTGGGAAAACTGTTAGGCCATCACTGTCTGAGCCTGAACGCCATAGTAGCTAACCGTGTTCAAAAAACATTCAGCAAAGATGGCGCAGCGGCTGTTGAAAACCTGATCACCAAAACACTTGACATATTAGCCGGTATCGCATAACCATAAAAAATCAGTAAAAGTTAAATGACACTTATATTTTATAAATACCAGGGCACCGGCAATGACTTTGTTATTCTTGATAACAGGAATGGGGATATTGAACTGACAAAGAACCAGGTAAACCATTTGTGCGACCGGAGATTTGGTATTGGAGCCGATGGGTTGATGTTACTAAATACACTGGAGGGCTATGATTTTGGAATGAAATATTACAACGCCGATGGCAATGAAGGTTCTATGTGCGGTAATGGCGGAAGATGTTTAACAAGGTTTGCTTATGATATGGGCATACACAAAGAACATTACCATTTTATGGCAATAGATGGGAAACACGAAGCAAGTTTTGGAGAACATGGATGGGTCCATTTAAAGATGGGAGATGTAAACAAAGTTGAAAACCATCATGGAGATTTTATACTTGATACCGGATCACCGCATTATATAAAGCCTGTGGCCACCGTGGCAAAGTTGAATGTATTTACAGAAGGCAGAAATATCCGTTACAGCAAAGACTTTGAAGCAAGGGGCATTAACGTGAATTTTGTAGAGCAAAACGAAAAAGGAATTATTGTTAGAACCTATGAGCGTGGGGTAGAAGATGAAACCTTTAGTTGCGGCACTGGCGTTACAGCATCGGCATTGGTTTTTGCGCATAATGAAAACGGGTTTAACCGTATAGAAGTACAAACCAAAGGCGGGCACCTGGCAGTGGAATATGAAAAAACAGGTGAGCAGACTTTTGAAAATATCTGGCTTTGCGGGCCGGCCGATTTTGTTTTTAAAGGAGACATAACGCTGACGCCGTAAAGCTGAAGACCAAACACCACACGGGTTCGATAGTAACAGGTAATATTCAACATTCCAAACAGTCCTTACATGATTCAGTACTTTAAAAATATTAACGGACAAACTTTTGAAATTGATAAACCTGATATGGGCGTTTGGGTTAACCTCGTGCCACCATTTAAGGAAGAAGAATTTATTGAACTGAGCGAAGACCTTGAGATACCGATTGAGTTTCTCCGCGATTCTTTGGATATTGATGAAAGGCCACGTTACGAAACAGAAGACAATGTAAAATTCGTGGTCATTAAAACCCCTACGGAGAACAACTCATTCAACGACAGCGATGCATTTTATATCACCATCCCTATCTGCATTATCCTAACCCATACACAGATTGTTACCGTAAACTCTTTTGATAACGGCGCCATCAAAAAATTCCTGAACTCTTTTCAGAAACGTCATCCCGACAAAAAGAATATGATGATCCTGAAAGTGTTTGAGAAAGTGGTGCAGAATTTTATGGAGTTCCTGAAAGAGATCAATCACAGGCGAAACCAGTATGAAACCAGTTTGTATAACAGTAACAGCAATGAAGATTTGCTGAACCTGATGCGGATACAGAAAAGCCTTGTGTATTTTGTTACCGCACTCCGCAGTAATGAAATGCTGATGATGAAATTAGAACGAACAAACTTCTTAAGTTTGAATGAAGAAGAAAGAGAATTTTTACAGGATCTGATCGTAGATACCAGCCAGGCCCTGGAGATGGCCAATATCTACACCAATATTTTGAGCAGCACCATGGATGCGTTTGCAAGCATTATCAGCAATAACCTGAATACGGTGATGAAACGCTTAACCTCTATTACCATCATTTTGTCGCTTCCTATTCTTGTTACAAGTATTTATGGAATGAACGTAGATATACCTTACCAGCATTCCAACCATGCGTTTTATATCCCCGTTGTATTGTCTTTACTGATTTCTGTGGTGATCAGTTGGTATTTTATGAAGAAAAAATGGTTTTAGTATATGGCATTATTTAATATCAGGGTATACGGAATTTTGCTGGACGAAAACAACCGGTTGCTGGTAAGTGATGAATTTATCCGCGGCAATTATTTTACCAAATTACCCGGAGGCGGATTAGAATTTGGAGAAGGCACCCGTGACTGTTTGAAAAGGGAATTTATGGAAGAAACGGGATTGGAAGTGGAAGTTGGCGAGCATATCTACACTACAGATTTTTTTCAGATCTCTGCTTTCAACAACAAAGACCAGATCATCTCTGTCTATTACCATGTAAAAGCAAATCATCCCATCGAAATAAAAACCAATACCCAACCTTTCGATTTTGCCCCGCACCAGGTGGCAGACCCCGATGGCGAAAGTGAAGTGTTCAGATGGATTGAATGGGATGAATTAAACGAAGAACATATGTCGCTCCCAATCGATAAAGTAGTCATCAAAATAATCAGAGAAAAACTCCATCTCACAGGCAACAAAAAACACAACTCCCTTTAATTGCTGACTTCTATCCTATGTGATATTAATGCAGCAGTACATTTTGGTTGCAATAAGAGAAAAACGAAGAAAAAGAGTTAAAAAGAACTTACGGAAACACTTCTTTTCTTCTGTCCTTCTCTTATCGAAACATTGCCCGAAGGGGCTAATAATGACTCTACGTAAACTCTTTCACTCAGCGGCGAAACACTATTGCTTAATCGCCAGCCTGCTTTAATCAACCGATTCAATTCACCGCAGAGAACAGGAGATGCAGAGTAAGCGCAGAGAAGCTTTTTTTTTAATTGATGTTTTTAATAGTACAACATATTAATTACTAATTACTAATTACTAATTACTAATTACTAATTACTAATTACTAATTTTTAATTATCCCCTACCCTGCCGCAGGCAAATTGGTAAACAATTCTTCTCCTCTTCCCATTGCCGCGAGTTTCATTTTTTTGGCGGTATCATGACCCACATATTTTTCGATCTGCTGTTCTATCAGGTAGATCAGTGGCGTTAGAACAATGGCCATGGTAAATTTGTACAGATAATTAACCAGGCAGATGGCCAATACTAATTGCCAGCTCCAGCCATTGCCTATTTTAAATGCGATAAACAATACCACAAAACTATCTACCAATTGCGACACCAGTGTAGAACCTGTTGCACGCAGCCATATCCATTTTTCCCCAGTTACTTTTTTAATGCGGTGAAAAACGGTTACATCAACGATCTGGCTTACCAAAAACGCAGTAAGGCTTCCGAGAATGATCCACATGCCCTGTCCAAAAATACTGCCAAAAGCATCCTGCATATTGGGAATTCCATTGGCTTGTTTGGAACCGATCCAGAAATCTGCCGGCGGAATTTTCATGGCGGCATAGAACATAAGAAAGGCATAAGAGATGAGAATAATAGCAGTGTAGCTGATTCTTTTAACAGCTTTGGGCCCGTAATATTCATTTACGATATCGGTGATAATAAACTCCAGTGGCCACAACAACACACCACAGGTAAGATTGAAGGATAAACCTGATTGTCCGAAAATGGTGATATTGGAAGCTGGTATGCCCAGCAATTTTTCCAGCGAAAATATCTTTCCCCCAATACATTCTGCAATTAACGCATTGGCCACAAAAAAAGCAGTGATACCAAGGAACAGTTTGGTTGGTTTGTTTTTCAGGATATTATGTATCATCAGGCAAGTATGAAATGAACAAAAAATTGAAGCAACAGGAATAACAAATTAGTAACAGCCAGCCAAACCGGAAGGTTAACCGCGTGCTTACCTATGCGCTTTACAAGGTACCAGACATTTGCCCCCAGGTTAATAAAAGGAGCCAGGAACCAACCCAGGATAATAACCATGCTTTTTATCTCAGGAATAGTGATAAAATCCTGTGTTCGCTGGATAACCAGGCAAACAAGGAAGAGTACATTGCAGATCAGCGCCAGCCTTGCTAAAAATAAAAGCCCCTTCATAAAAATTTTCGTTCAAAATAACATTAATTTGCTGCACTTAACCCTTTATAGATGAAAAATTTTCAATGGAAAAAATTGTTGCCTCACATAATTGCAGTGGTTGTTTTTATAGTGGTTGCTCTTGTGTATTGTAAACCAACCCTTGAGGGAAAAGTTTTACAGCAACATGATGTTACGCAATGGAAGGGAATGGCCCAGAACTCATTCGATTTTGAGAAAAAACATGGGTATTTTCCTTTATGGACAAATGGCATGTTTAGCGGTATGCCCGCCTTCCAGATTACCAGTGTGGGCAGCAACCCGGTTTCCATTATCTATGCAGGTAATATACTAACATTGAACCTTCCTAAGCCTGTTAGTTTTTTCTTTCTTGCATGTGTTTGTTTTTATTTCCTCAGCCAGGTGCTAAGAGTAAACCCATATATTGGTTTATTTGGTGCGCTTTCTTATGCTTATGCAACTTATAACCCCATCATTGTTGCAGTAGGGCATGATACCAAAATGCAGGCCATTGCTTATTTGCCTGCATTCATCGGTTCATTGCTTTTACTATATGATAAAAGGTATCTCTGGGGAACTGCATTAACAGCCCTGTTTACAGGCTTACTGATATCAGCCAATCACCTGCAGATAACTTATTACGCTTTCCTCATTGCTCTAATTATGAGCATCAGTTTTGGCATTAAATGGATCAAAGAAAAAGATTTCAAACGCATTGTAACAGCAGGAGGCCTTGCCATTGGCGCGGCTATCCTCGGCATATTGGTAAATGCAGTGATGCTGTTTACTACTTATGAGTATTCAAAAAGAACCATTCGTGGCGGTAGCCAGTTAGGCGATGACAAAGGAAGTGTTACCAAAACCGGTTTAAGTAAAGACTATGCCATGAGCTATAGTATGTACAAGACTGAGCCACTGGTTATGATGTTTCCGCGCATGTATGGCGGCAGCAGCGGTAACCTGGAAGTTGCGGAAGACAAATCCAAAGCCATAGAAGCATTGCAACAAATGCCGCAGCAACTGGGCCAACAATTGCAGGGTGCCCTGCAGTTTTACTGGGGCGGTATTGATGGTGCCGGTGGTACATCTGGCCCTCCCTACTTAGGTGCAATCGTTTGCTTTTTAGCGTTACTTGGCTTTGTGTTATTAGACGGAAAACATAAATGGTGGATATTAATCGCCTGCGCACTTACTATTCTGATGAGTTCGGGCAAGTATTTTGAAGGATTTAACGGATTGTTCCTTAAGTACCTGCCTATGTACGACAAATTCAGAGCACCAAGTATGATATTGGTGGTACCAACCCTGTTGTTAAGCATGATGTCTGTTCTTACACTCAATAATATCCTGAATGAAGCAAACAAAGACCTGCTTTTTCAGAAATATAAAAAAGGCTTACTGGTTGTAGCGGGTGTATTTGTGGCGGCACTGCTTGTTTATTTTACAAGTGATTTTACCGGGGAAGTTGATAGAATGGTATCGCAGAATATCAGCGCCATCAGCGATCCGCAACAGAAAGCAGCCATTGAACAACCTGTACGCACATTTTTAAATGGCTTAAAAGAAGACAGGCAAAGCCTTTTCCTTGGCGACCTGCTTCGTTCATTTCTGTTTATTCTCGTAGCCGGAACTGCCATACTGTTGTTCATTAAAAAGAAACTGAATGCAATAGCGGTTACATTGGCGGTAGGTATTTTTGCCTTTATTGATGTGATGGCTATTGATGTTAAATACCTGAATGCGGAACATTTCCAGGAAGCTGCTGATTATGATAATACGTTCAAACCCACAGCAGTTGATGAGCAGATATTGAAAGATACCGGCTATTACCGCGTGTTTGATGTATCGCAGGGCATTAATGCGGCATTTAATGGAGGCGCCCTCACTTCTTATTTCCATAAATCTATTGGTGGCTATCACCCGGCCAAACTGAGTATTTACCAGGATATAATAGAAAAACAACTCTATAATTTTCCTAACTGCCTGCCGGTAATTGATATGCTCAATACCAAATACATTATCACTTCTGCACAACAGAACGGGCAACAGTTAATGGTACAGCCAAACCCCGAAGCACTGGGCGCCTGCTGGTTTGTAAAGAGCCTTGATTATAAAAAAACACCGGCTGAGGTGATGAAGGCGTTAACCAATTTCAATCCAAAGGATACCGCCATCATTGAAGAATCACTAAAACAAAATCTTGCCGCCAACCCGGTAAAAGACAGTGCCGCATATATTAAACTGGTGTATAACGATAACGATATCATCGAATACAAATCATCATCCAAAAGCCCTGAGTTTGCCGTGTTCAGTGAAGTGTATTACGATGCCGGCTGGGTAGCTACCATTGATGGTAAAGAAAGCCCTATTATCCGTACCAACTATGTACTTCGTGGGTTACAGGTGCCTGCAGGCGATCATAAAATTGTATTTGAATTTAAACCGGTTTCGTTTTATAACAGCAGCAAAGCAGCTATCGGCGCATCGGCAATTATCTGGTTGTTATTGTTAGGTTCTGCTGTTATCACTATCCGTAAATCAAAATCAACCACCTGATATGAAACTACCATCTGTACTGGGCATCGTATCATATAAAGTGTTCCCTGCACAGATGGGTGGCCAAAAATGTGTAGCAGCCTTCTATACACACCTGGCCCAAAAAACAAAAGTAGTATTGGCAGTATCCAAAACCAACGAAATACCTGAAGACAAAACACTTCAGGTATTTCCGTTTCTATACAATCACAACTGGGCCTTTGCCAACCTGCGCTATATTTACAGATTATACAAAATCATCAAACAGCAGCATATTGATGTAATTGCCATTGAACACTCTTATTTTGGATGGATTGGCATCATGCTCAGATGGCTCACTAAAAAACCATTCATCATCCGGTCGCACAATATTGAAGCGCTGCGTTTCCGCGATATGCAGCGGATCTGGTGGCGTTTGTACGAATGGTATGAAAAAACAGTGCACAGGCAGGCCAATTTTTCTTTTTTTATCACCGCAGAAGAAATGGCATGGGCCATTGAACACTGGCAACTGGACGAAAAAAAATGCAGCGTCATTACCTATGGTACCGATATCCAACAGCCTGCTCCTATTACCGAAAAAATGGAGTGCCGCAGACAATTGATCGCAGAAAACGAACTGCCTTCTACTACGCGGCTATTCCTGTTCAATGGATCATTTGATTACCTGCCCAATACAGATGCGTTGCGCGTAATCATCAGGGAGATATTGCCTGTTCTGCATAGCGGGGACCTCGATTTCAGGATCTTTATTTGTGGAAAATCGCTCAACCAACAATGGCAGGAAGTATTAAAATTGTACCCTGAAATTATTTACAAGGGAATGGTGGATAATATTGAACAATACTATAAAGGCGTTGATTGTTTTATTAATCCCGTTACACTCGGAAGCGGTATCAAGATCAAGCTCATTGATGCGCTGGCCAATAACCTCACTGTTATATCTGCCAAAAACGGGGCAAGAGGCGTTTCAAGCGAACTTGTTGGCCCTAAAATGATTGTTTTGGAAGATTACGACTGGCAGGGCTTTGCCCGGGCGATGGCTACCCCCGATACATTTACCCCAATAAACACCCCTGACGCATTTTACACAGCATTCAATTGGGACGCGATTGTACAGAAAGCTCTGTTATCTTTGCAGACCTTATGAGCGATCCTCTCAAAATATCCGTGGTGATCTGTACTTATAATCGTTGCGTGTATATCAAAGACGCAATGGAGAGCCTGTACAATCAAACCCTTTCCAAAAATGCCTTTGAAGTAATTGTTGTAAACAATAATTCTACCGATAATACGGAACAGATCTGCCGGTCATTCATCGCATCGCACACCGATGCTCATTTGTATTATTATAATGAAAAGCAGCAGGGCGCCTCTTTTGCACGGAATACGGGTGCATCTTACGCCCGGTCGCCCCTGCTTTGTTTTATGGATGATGATGCGATTGCGGATAAAGACTACCTGGAAAAAATTGTTGCTTTTTTTGAGCAACATCCCGATGCCGGTGGCCTGGGTGGACGGATCATCCCCCGGTATATTCCTGAAGAACCCAGGTGGATGAGTCATTTTGTATCTTCCCTGGTGGGCCATTTTCACTATAGCGAAACAGTGAGTATTTTTAAAGCCAATAAGTACCCGCTCGAATCAAATATGATCATCCGCAAAGCCGATTTTGATGCCATCAATGGCTTCAATACGGCATTACCCGGTGTAGTAGGCACTTTGCGCATTGGCGGCGAGGGGAAAGATTTCTTTTTCCGGTTAAAAGAACTCGGGCGGATCATTTACTACGACCCCGCCATCCGCGTACAGCATGTGGTGGAAACGGTGAAACTTACCCGGGAATACATGTACCGTGTAGCCAGCGGTATTGGGCGTGGTGAAAGGGTACGAATGAAAGAAAAAGGCGGCTGGGCTTTTTATAAAAAGATCATAGAGTATATTTTTAAACTCGGGGCATCTTTTGTACTCGGAATAAAATATACATTGCAGGGCAGGCCGTCAAAAGCATGGCCGGTTATCCGTTTCAGAATAGACGCATTAAAAGGATTATTGAATCATTGATAAAAAATAAAATGGGTTTACAACTAACATTAGAAAGAAAAATAAAAGGCACCCTGAGCAGCTGGTTTGGCATTAAATTCAAAGGGCCATCCGAAACATCCAAAGTGCGCCATTGGGTACTGCCCTACTGCACCGGCAAAGGTTGCGATGTGGGTTTTGGCGGCGATAAAATTCTCAAAACAAACTGCGACGGAATTGATTTTGCGCAGCCTTACACCTATACCGGCAAGGACAAAGTAGATATTCCCTGCGATGTGATCAACAACGAGATCCCTGTGCCTGACAATACGTATGATTATGTGTATACAAGTCATCTTATTGAAGACTTTGCAGACACTACAGATGCGTTAAGAAAATTCGTCCGTATATTGAAAAGTGGCGGCAACCTGGTGCTGGTTTTCCCCGATCAGCCCAAATATGAAGTATACTGTAAAGAGATGGGTGTTCCTCTGAACCCCTACCATGTACATGCCGCTATGGGATACGATTATATGCTTGCACGGATGAATGAATTAACCGGTATTTCTTATGAAATATTATACAGCAATAATTGTGAGATAGATTATAATGTAGTGATGGTTCTGAAAATAACGAAACATTCTTAATGAGCTGGCTGCACACCATATTTAACAACTGGAAGACTGAGTTCAATGTTCGTCAGAAAACAACTCAGTTTGTACATGGCCTGCAACACGTACCTGATGTGTTGCACCCGCAATCTTTTGATGAAGATGAGATCAACTTTTCTCATAGCGGCCATGCGGGTGATATTATTTATTCCATACCTGCCATGTATGAGTTGGCAGCAGGCAGAAAGATCAATCTCTATTTATCGCTGTACCAGCCCAACCGTGATTTTACCAAAAACATGCGGCACCCCAATGGCAATGTAATGCTCACTGAAAAAAGTGTAGAATTATTTGCGCCTTTATTCCTGTCGCAACCACAGTTTAAACGTTGCGAGGCATTGACCAAGCAGCAGGTAGATTACGATCTAACAGCATTCAGAGAGTTTCCTTTCGATTACCGGATGGGAAGTATTGCACGATGGTATTTCTTAACATACGGCATTACACGCGATCTTAGTAAAGCCTGGCTGCAGGTTACACCCAATACCTTATTCAGTGATGCTGTTGTGATTGCCAGAAGCAGCAGGTATCGTACACCAATGATCGATTACAGCTTCCTGCAAAAATATCCGAAACTGGTATTTGTGGGTATGCCCGATGAATATGCCGACATGAAAAAACAATTGCCTCACCTGGTACATCAACCCGTTCCAAACTTTCTGGAACTGGCTGCTGTAATTGCGGGAAGTAACTTGTTTATCGGCAATCAATCTTTTCCCTTCTCATTGGCAGAAGCGCTGAAAGTAAGAAGGGTTTTGGAAGTATTTCCGCAATGCCCTAATGTAGTAGTAGAAGGCGATGGAGCATATGATTTTTGTTATCAACCACAATTCGAAAAAATAGTAACCGGCCTGCTGGGTTAATAAAAGAACAGACTATGAGACAAATGATCCGGAATGTATTGAACAAACTGGGATACGATATTGTAAAAGTGAACGTACACAGCAACAGCAAGGCCCACAAAATAAGCAGGGTAAAAGTGGGTAAGTTTTTTGTGGATATGCCCGGCAATAATATGCAGATCAGCAATTATAAATACGAACCGGAAGCCAATAGCCAACTGGGAAGACTATCTGCCTGCATTGCCAAAAAATATCCATCCCTCGCAGTGATCGATATTGGCGCCAATGTGGGCGATACCATTGCCATCATCAAATCGGCCATTGAACTACCGGTAATTGGTATTGAGGGCGATGATATTGCTTATCGCTTTCTCGAAAAAAATACCGCGCAGTTTCAAGGCATCACGCTCATCAAAGAATTTTTGGGTGAGAAAAAAGAAAACATGCACGTATCGCTGGAGAAAAGCGGATGGAACACAACTATTGTTCCTTCTGAACAAAGCAGTCAGGTAGTTACTCTAAAAACATTAGACGAAGTGCTGAAAGAACATCATCTTTTCTCATCAACACTAAAATTATTAAAGATAGATACCGAAGGTTTTGATACCATCATCATCCGCGGGGCGAATGAATTGCTGGAAATACAAAAGCCTGTTGTTTATTTTGAATACAACCGGAGCAATATGGACGCCATTAAGGAAGATGGGCTTTCAACATTGTTTACTTTGGAGAAGTTTGGCTACCACTCTGTAATTTTCTTCGATAACAAAGGCAGATATGTTTTAACGGCAGATATTAAGGATCATAATCTGATCAGGCAATTACATAATTATTCCGACGAGAAGAAAAGCGGCATCGCTTATTATGATATCTGTCTCTTCCACGAATCGGACAGTGACATAGCCAAACAATTCATCGATCAGGAACTAAACAGAAATTAAATACATTTGAGGATGAGCGAACTGAAGACTTTCCTGGTAAAAATAAAAGGCTATTTCAAAAAAAGAACGCCTGAACAGCAGGTATTGAACAGGTTACATACCCAGGAAATACTGGGCACCCGCTTTAAACTGGGCATGTCGGGCTACGGGCCTTTTTTCACAGCCTATCATCCCGACTCCTATTATGCTTTCCGTGCGCATCCAGAGTTTGATGAACTGTTCCCAAAATTCACTTCGCATAATGCGGTTAATAATGGGGGGGATATTACCAGGCTCTGGGCGTTCATACTGAACTGCAAACAGGTTTTGTCAGAAGGCATCCAGGGCCATTTTGCCGAGCTGGGTGTGTGGAGAGGCAATACCGCTTCCATTCTGGCAAAATTTGCTGCCACTGAGAACCGTAAAGTTTTTTTATTTGATACGTTTGAAGGTTTTACAGAAACCGATCTTACAGGCATTGACGCTAAAAAAGAAATGGATTTCAACAATACTTCTGTTGACCTTGTTAAACAGGTGATTGGGAAAGATGATGCTACCTGCGTTTATGCCAAAGGTTTTTTTCCAGACACCATCACCGATGAACATAAGGCCAGTCAATACGCTATTGTAAGCCTTGATTGCGACCTATACGCCCCTACAAAAGCCGGACTCTCCTTCTTTTATGAGAGAATGCCCAAAGGCGGTATTTTCTTTTTACATGATTACTCCAGCCTGCATTGGAATGGTTCCAAACTGGCAATAGATGAGTTTTGTAAGGAATATGGAGAATACGTGATCCTGATGCCGGATAAAAGCGGCAGTGCTTTTTTTAGAAAATCAAAATAAGAGTAAGAATAAAAATAAGCTTCAGGCCGCTTTAGCGTCCCGACACTATAATTGAACTTTTCTGGGATGTCCCGGAGTGCTATACAAAAAATACTTTGGTGATTCAAAATGGTTTTCTGCGGTGAATGGGCCGGTAAATTTATCGGCTACTAAATCTTCACGCACAAAAAATGCATTCACGCCCGAAAAAGAACTGGCTACCAGTTTATATCCTTTCTTCAATCCCAGTTGATACAGGGCTTCCAGGCTGGCGCTGGTATTGCTGGTTCCATCCCACATAGCATTGGCATCATAATCTACCACAAAATGGCAGCCCGGGCGGAAGATGGAATTATATTCAATGATCACCACACGTGGTTTATAAGAAGTAATTGCTTCCCAAACATAATAATCGTTCCGGTCGATATCAACAGATAAAAGATCAAATTCAACCGGTACATTTCCCTGCCTGAATAACTGTTCAATATTTTCAGCAGTAATAAAACCCTGGATGGCACTAAGGTTTCCTTTGGCCATTGTTTTGGAAAAATGCTGGCGGATGTTTTGGATATTTTCTTCGCTCCCGTCTATCCACAAACCTTTCCAATCATTGTACAGCAGATAGGTGGTATTGGTTTCAACACCTGTTTCAACGCCAAACTCAACAAAATAGCGGTTGGTAGTACCAATTCTTTTAAAAATTTCCTGGATAATGCCATCTTCCCCAAACTGGGAAAAAGCCTGGAACTCAAACCTGTTCAGTTTATCCGGAGCCTGGTAGCGCGGGTTGTTAAACAGGTTTCGCTGCAGGTAATCATCTACCTGCAGGTTGTTTGACTTTGCCAGTTTCAGATCAATATTTTCCAGGAACAGGGTGCGCCTGAGTTTGATGTATAACCTTTCCTTAAATCTTCCGAATATGCCCATTTTTATTCAATGAATGAATGAGTGAATGATAGATTGATTGGATGATAAAAGTAAACTAAAAATGTAAAGTTCGTTGTATTGCCGCGACCTTTACATTTGTATCCTATGAACAGGCTGAAAGGCATCATATATGAGATCATTGGCTGGCTGGCTGCCCTTGGGGTCAGATACCGCGGCAAGTCAAAGAAAATACTCATTGTAAGGATTGATGAGATCGGTGACTATATGCTCTGGCGGCCTTTTCTGAAAGAGATCATACAGGCCGAACAATACAGGGGATACGAATTCCATTTTTGCGGAAACCAAAGCTGGAAAAGCCTGTTTACCGGTTTTGACAGCGAAGGGATTGTTCAGAGTTTTTGGGTAGATAAAGTACGCTTCAAAACAAAGATGGGCTACCGTTACCGGTTTCTGAACCAGTTTTACCGCCAGCAATATGATGTAGTGATCAACCCTACTTTTTCCAGAGATAAAAGATATGACGACAGTATTGTAAAAGCTGCCAAATCCCCTGAGAACATTGGCATGAAAGCTAACCGGGAGAGTATACAATCGTATGAAATGGGTTATGATCGTAATTTATATACCCGTTTATTTGAGCAACCCGCTAAACCCATCTTCGAGTTTGAACGTAATAAACAGTTCACTGAATTTGTAACAGGAAAGGTTTCTTCCATAACAAATACCAAAGTGGACCTGCATCGCCTGCCCCCTTTCTCTGTTGATTTACCTGATAAATATTTTGTGGTATTTCCGGGTTCAAGAAGCAAGGCACGCATCTGGCCAACTGAACATTTTGTACAGGTTAGTAATTATCTTTTTGAACACTACGGCTGGACCGTTATTGTTTGCGGAACAAAATCAGACGAAGCATATACCCAGGCATTCTGCAATAAGTACAAACACCCATTGGCAGACCTTACAGGGAAAACTGCGTTGATAGATATGCTTACAGTTTTTGCAAAAGCCCAATGTCTGTTATCTGTAGATACCGGATCTGTACACCTTGCAACAGCAGTGGGTTGTACCGTTTTTGGCATTTTTAATGGATCACAATACAAACGTTTTGCACCCTATCCTAAACCGATAGCCCCCAACTTTTATGCTGTTTACCCCGATGATGTTGAGCATGAATTAAAAGATGAAGAACTGGTAAAACAGAAATATGAATTTGTTGTCAGGACACCTTACAGTTCTGTGAAAGCAGAGAAGGTTATTCTGGTTATTCATCAGCATTTTAAGGGAGAGTAGGAAATTGGGAAATTTTGGAATTGGGAAATTGGGAAATTGCTTTGGAGGGAGGATGATGGGAAATTTCCCAATTTCCCAATTCCAAAATTCCAAAATCCTCACCCTCACCAATTCTCCATCCCTATCCTTTTCTTCAATCCAAACAACCATTTTCCTAAAGCTGTTTGCAGCAAGTAGTGCAATATCTTCAGCCTGATCTGCCATATTACCAATAGCAAGGAAAATCCAAAATAAGACTCGTATACTTTCCTGTTTTCTTTTAATGAATCAAGGTATTTGGTACTGCTGATGCCGGTGTCGTCAAATATTACGATCACTTTGTCAAGGTAGGCATAGGGTTCATCGGCAATGCGGCACATCATATCATAATCCATGGCTATCTTGTATTCGCTGCTGAAAGTGCCGATTCGGCTATACACTTCTTTTCTAACAAACCATGTAGGATGAGAAACGCTTCTCATGCCACGGTATAGTTTTTTTCTTTCAAATGGTTTACCTACCACCACTGATCTGCCGCCGCGGGTCATTTGAATATTTCCGCTGATCCATTGAATGGCCGGGTACTGGCTGAAGATCTGAACAACTTCTTTCAATACATCATTCGACGCATAACAATCGCCCGAATTCATTAAATGTGTGATAGATTGACCGGCTTTCGCAATGCCTTTATTAAAGGCATCCGAAATACCCTTATCTCTTTCATTGATCCATTTACGGTAAGCAGGCTGGGACGTATTCAATAACCATTCTTCAATATCTTTTGTAGTAGACCCATTGATCACCCAATGTTCTTCCGGCACATGCGTTTGTGCATCAATAGACGCACAGGTTTTCTGCAGGTCGGCCAGGTTATTGAAACAGATAGTGATTATTGAAATGCTGGTCATGCGGTAAAAATATTGAATACCTGAACATAGATCTATTCTAAACCGTGCCTTTGTGTGCAAATAAATATCACACCAAGGCACAAAGGCACGGTTTATTGATATTTCTTAAAGGCTACTTAGTTTTTCAAGAAATAATGCAAGGCCCTTTCTTTTCTGCTCATCCAAACTATAGCTGATATTTTGGGTGAAATATTTTTCCAGGTCATACACCTCATACGGGTTTTCAGCCACTACTTCATCAATATGCGTGATACCGTAGCCATTGGCACGGTTAAAAGCATCAGTAAAATCATCCCCGAGGGGCTTATTGGCCACCCAGGCTGCAAATACAAAGGGCAAACCTGTATGGGCTTTCCAGGCAGCGCCAAGGTCGTAGGTGTAGGCAGAAATATTTCTTTGCTCCAGCGCCCTGTCGCCAATTACAATACCGGCTGTGGTGCCTGCAATATTGGCCCTAAAATCTTCTTTGGCATCTTCCAGCCCAGGGCTTTGTTTCCAGTACTCTTTTAATAATATTTTAGCCAGGTTTACGGAGGTACGGCTTTGATAATCGAGTAAAACTGTCTTCACCTGCCCAATAGGCACTTCGCTAAAAAGCGCTACAGAAGCCACTTCCCCATCAGCGCCAATACAATAATCAGTAACAATATGCGCATTTTTTAAAAGCGGTATAATGGCTACGGGCACCAGACCTACATCAATCTCATCATTCAATAACATGGCGGCCACCCGGGAGGGATATTCTTCCACCAGTTCAATCTTTTCCATCAGTCCCGAAAGCTTCAAACCAAACAATAAAGGCCGGGTATTTAAATAACTTACTGCCCCAACGCGTATTCTCTTGTCCAATTCGGTTAATTTTGCACAAAGAAAACCAATAGTAATTAATAATTAGTAATTAATAATTAGTAATTACCGGGGCAGTAATGTTTACCTGCCGCATTCATGGCATCACATTATGAATGTTTTTGGAAAATCTTTTGAAGATGATACAGTTATCTTCGCAGCTAAATAACCCAATTACTAACTACTAATTATTAATTACTAATTATCATATGGAACTCAGCAACCTCACTGCCATCTCCCCTATTGATGGACGTTATCGTAAGCAGGTAAACCACCTCGACGAGTTTTTTTCTGAATATGCGCTCATCAAATACCGGGTATTGGTAGAGATCGAATACTTTTTCTTCCTGGCCGACAGGAAATTTTTTAAGCTCACGCCAAAAGCAAGACTGCAACTGAAAAAAGTGATGGATGATTTCAGTATTGATGATGCACAGCAGATCAAACAGATCGAATCGATCACCAACCACGATGTGAAGGCTGTAGAATATTTCCTGAAAGAACAATTAGACAAAGCCGGCATATCGCAACTGAAAGAATGGATTCATTTCGGACTTACTTCGCAGGACATCAACAATACCGCGATCCCTTTAAGCTGGAAGCATTGCATGGAGCACGAATACCTGCCCTCTGTCATTAACCTGCAAAACCATTTATACCAACTGGCTGCGCAATGGAAAAATATTCCTTTATTGGCGCGTACACATGGGCAACCTGCGTCTCCAACCAGACTTGGGAAAGAATTCATGGTATTTGTGGAAAGACTGAATAACCAGGTAGAACTCTTTTCAAGCATTCCTTATGCGGCTAAATTTGGCGGCGCTACGGGCAATTTTAATGCGCACCATATCGCATTCCCTAAAAAGAACTGGGTTGTATTAGGCAACCAGTTTGTGGAAGAAGTGCTGGGCTTACAACGCATGCAGTTTACCACGCAGATTGAGCACTACGATAACCTGGCTGCACATTTTGATGCCATCAAACGCATCAATAATATCCTGATAGATCTGTGCCGTGATATCTGGACTTATATCAGCATGGATTATTTTAAACAAAAAACAAAACAAGGCGAAGTAGGTTCATCGGCCATGCCGCATAAAGTAAACCCGATTGATTTTGAAAATGCAGAAGGCAACCTGGGCATGGCCAATGCATTACTGGAACATTTATCAGCCAAACTACCTATCAGCCGCCTGCAGCGCGACCTTACAGACTCTACCGTACTCCGTAATATGGGCGTACCGGTGGCCCATGTGGCCCTCGCACTTAAATCGCTGGAGAAAGGTTTGGGCAAACTGGTATTGAATGAGGCCAAAATAAAAGCCGACCTTGAAAATAACTGGGCGGTAGTGGCAGAAGCCATTCAGACCATTCTGCGCCGCGAAAATTATCCTAACCCATACGAAGCGCTGAAAGACCTTACCCGCGGTAATCATACCATCGACAAAAAAGCGATGCACGATTTTATTGGCACATTGAAAGTAAGTACTGCTGTCAAAAAAGAGTTAAAAGCAATCACTCCTTTAAACTATGTTGGAGTAAATCCGGAGTTTTAATTCTCAAAGTTTAAAACTTTTGGAAAGTTTAAAACTTTCCAAAAGTTCAGCACAACAGTTATGAAAAACATTCTCATCACCGGCGCCAATGGCATGATCGGAAACTTAATTCTGGCCTATTGTTTACAAAGAACCGATGTAAATAAAGTAACCATAATTACCCGGAAAAAAACCGGCATTCACCATCCAAAACTGTATCAAGTACTGCATGAGAATTTTTTAGATTATTCAACGATTACGGAAGAACTGAAGAACCAGGATATCTGTTTCTTCTGCATCGGCGTTTATACAGGGCAGGTACCCAAAAACGAATTCAGGCGCATTACGGTTGATGTTACCGCCGCATTTGCAACGGCATTAAAAGAAAACAGCAGTGGTGTAAGTTTTTGTTTTTTAAGCGGACAGGGCGCTGATCTCACCGAAAAAAGTTCGGTTATGTTTGCCCGCGATAAAGGCGCTGCAGAAAACATACTGATCAATTTAAACTTTAACCATCTCGCTATTTTCAGACCGGGTTATATTTACCCTGTAACACGCAGAAAAGAGCCCAACCTGATGTATCAACTATCCAGGTTATTATACAAACCCGTTCTTAGCAAACTGTATCCCAATATAGGACTTACCTCAGAACAATTAGCCAAAGCTATGGTGCATATTGGTTTTAATGGAGGAGATAAGATGATCTATGAAAATAGAGAAATCAGACAATTACAATTACAATTGGCGAATTAGCGGATTACGAATTGACGGATTAACTTCATTTCAAAAACAAATCCACCAATTCGCTAATTCGTCAATTCGTAATCCGCCAATCCTAATATTTTAATAGCGCATACCCTTTTAACTGGTAAGTAGTAAGGGTGGTAATAGCAGATAAGGCAGGACTAACTTCGGGCGTAACATTTTCTTTCGGGATATTTCTTTTATTGAGCGACTGCCCGCAGACAAATATTTTCACACCTGCCTCTTTCAATTCTTTGAACAGCGGAATATTTGGGTTATCTGTATTGAATTTCTTTTTGTACTCCTCATTCGTAACTACGTACTGCGCGGCCGGGCCATGTATCACCATTACCACATGCAACTTATTAGCAGGTACACCGCCTAATGCATGCAGGTTAACAACAGCAGCTACTTTTTCAAAAAACTCATGAACCTCTACCGGTTTTTTATTATCAGAACTCACTTCTACCACAATTTTGTAATCAAGTTTTGTATCAGGATTCTCAACAGAAAAAGGCACTTCAGTTACGGTACCAAAGTTCTTGATCACAGGGTTCACTTTTGCCTGACCGTTTGCCGCAAGTATTGTAAGGAACAAAAAAGATGTGACTATTAGTTTTTTCATGGCTGATGATTGTATTACAAGATAAGGAATTTGTAATCTTCTGTTAGGAAAAAATAAGCCACAGAATACACAGAAAGGCCAAAAAAAATCTGTGCCCATCTGTGCAATCTGTGGCTAAAAAAACTACCTACCCTACTTCCCAAACTTCTTCTTCAATAAACTCAAAGCGTCTTCCACACTCATTTCAACCTCTCTGTTAACTTTTGGTTTTTCACTTCTCACCTGCCTCACCACCCCTTCCTCCGTTTGTTTGATCGACAATGCAATCCGTTTCCGCACCACATCTACTTCCAGCACTTTTACATTTACTTTTTGTCCAAGTTTCAATACCTCTCCCGGATCGGTAATGTATTTATGGGCTATTTCGCTTACATGCACCAGTCCATCCTGTTTTACACCAATATCAATAAAAGCGCCAAAGCGGGTAAGATTGGTTACAGAACCGGGCACGATCATACCTACCTTTACATCTTCTATTTTATAAATATTGGCAAACTCAAATTGTTCCAGTTCGCTGCGCGGATCAAGTCCCGGTTTCTTTAATTCGTTCAGGAGATCCCTGATGGTGAGCTCTCCAAATTTTTCAGAAACATATTTTTTAGCATCGATCTTTTTCAGTGTTTCATCATTGCCAATAATTGTTTTCAGGTCAACACCCAGGTCGGTCGCCATCTTTTCAACCAATGGATAGGTTTCAGGATGCACGGCACTGGCATCTAAAGGGTTTACGCCTTCTTTAATGCGTAAAAAGCCAGCACACTGTTCATATGCTTTTCCGCCTAAACGTGGCACTTTCAGTAATTGTTCCCTGCTGGTGAACTTTCCTATCTCGCTGCGGTATTTTACAATATTATCCGCCAGTGATCCGCCAATACCGCTTACATAACTCAGCAAATGTTTACTGGCCGTATTCAGGTTCACGCCAACACTATTTACACAGCTTACCACTGTCTGATCTAACCTTTCTTTCAGCCGGAATGCATTTACATCATGCTGATACTGCCCAACCCCAATACTTTTCGGATCAATCTTTACCAGCTCCGCCAGCGGGTCCATCAGTCTTCTTCCAATACTTACCGAACCTCTTACCGTAACATCCTGGTCGGGAAATTCTTCCCGGGCGGTTTCAGATGCTGAATATACAGAGGCCCCGTCTTCATTCACCAGGAAAACAGGTAACCCGAGATTCATTTTTTTAATAAACTGCTCTGTTTCCCTTCCTGCTGTTCCATCACCAATAGCAAAAGCTTCAATCTTATATTCGCGCACCAAAGCCTGTATTTTGTATTCACTGTCCGGTATGCGGTTGGCTTCGTGTACATAGATGAGGTCAGTTTTTTTCAGTTCTCCTTTTTCATCAAGACAAACCACTTTACAACCGCTCCTGTATCCGGGGTCGATGGCTAAAATTCTTTTACTGCCCAATGGCGAACTCAATAATAGCTGACGCAGGTTTTCTGCAAATACAGCGATAGCTTCTTCATCTGCTTTTTGTTTTAGTGCAGTTCTGAATTCGCTTTCAAGGCTTGGCTGCATCAAACGGCGATAGGCGTCTTTGATCGCTTTCTTTACATGCTCTGTTGAAGGTGTTAAAGCTTTTACATATTCTTTCTCTAATAATTCCAGCGCCTCTTCTTCCGCAGGTGCAATGGCCATCCTCAGAAAGCCTTCTAAAAAACCACGCAACACAGCCAAAATACGGTGTGATGGAATTTTGTGAACAGGCTCAGAAAAATCAAAATAGTCTTTGTATTTAATGCCATCTGTTTCTTTATCTGTAAGCACCTTGCTTTGCAGCGTAGCTTTATCTTCAAACAGTTTACGCAGTTTGGCGCGAAGGTTTACATCTTCATTCACTGTTTCAGAAATAATATCACGTGCACCCTGCAATGCCTCATCAACCGTTTTTATTTTTTCATTGATGTATTTTTCTGCTTCCGCAGTAATATCTACAGCAGTTTGTTCAAGCATCAATAAAGCCAATGGCTCCAGTCCGTTCTCGCGGGCAGTTTGCGCTTTTGTTTTACGTTTTGATTTGTATGGCAGATAAATATCTTCCAGTTCAACCAGTGTAGTGGCTTTATTAATTTTATCCTGTATAGCCTCTGTCATCTTTCCCTGTTCGGTAATAGATTTTTCAATAAAGGCTTTACGCTCAGTAAAATCTTTAAAGAATTTTGCTTCATCCTGTATCTGTAATATCTGCACTTCATCCAACCCGCCAGTCATATCCTTACGGTAACGGGCTATGAACGGAACAGTGGCGGCTTCAGCAAACAATTGTAATACAGCTTCTACCTGTTTCTTACTGATATTTATTTTAGAGGCGATGAGTGGTGCGAAATCGGACATGAGGAAATTTTGGAATTTTGGAATTGGGAAATTGGGAAATTTTAAAGTCGTGAAATTGTTTTTTTGGGAGGCGAATGTAGGGGGTGGATTTGAAAAGAAAAAATCAGAAAGAAAGATGTGACTAATTCGTGGCCAAAAAGAAAAAACCGCCCAATTACTAATTACTAATTTTTACCCCCTACGCTATCCTCACCACTTTCCCCGGATACCTTTCTGCAAAATTGCGGATCATAGATTTAATGACCTCATTTTCGGGATATTCCACAAGTTGTTCTTTAATGTTTTCCAACGCATCAATCTCTATATGCTGCGGAATCTGGCCCATACCATAAAACTTTCCTCCTTCCACCAGCACACATCCGTCTTTATCCCTGATCAGGAATGTTTCTTTTTGCGCATCTAACCAGTCCAATGCTTTTTGTACCGATTGGTTATACAGCTCTATATCAGGCAAACTATGACCCGTAGTATTATCCAAAAAACAAAGCACCGGGTGCAGTTCAAATTCTTTCACTAATTTCCACAACTGCCGGTGTGCATCTGTAAGCAAAGCAAAAGAAGCTACAGGCGAGGAATATTTACTTTTTTTATCAATGGCCAATCGTATATAGCCCCTGCTATCTTCAAAACGGTAAATGCCCCATAATTGCTCATATCGTTTCTGGCTTTTATTATAAATGGGCCAAAGCCTTTTGATCTCTACACTTTCAAATAAACATGCAATAAATTCGGTTGGGCAAATGGTGTGGGAAATGGAATGAATATTTCTTAAAAAATCCTGTCGCTTTTTAGAGATATCCAGTCCGGTAAAATGGCTCACCACTCTTTTCTTCAGGTTCTTTGCCTTACCCACGTAGATCACCTTCCCCTTAACATCGTGAAAATAATATACGCCCGGTTGGTCGGGCAATAGTTTTACCTGTTGTTCGGCAAGATTGGGCGGCAATAGCTGGTTTTTGTTTTCTTTCTTCAGCATTTCAGCTATCACCATCTGGCCGTTGTTCTGCAAAACAAGGTCCAGCACTTTAGATGTGGCTAAAGCATCTCCATAGGCACGGTGCCTGTCTTCAATGCGGATACCCAGTTCGCGGCATAAATGTCCCAGCCCATATTTTCTGAAACCCGGGAACACTTTGCGGCTCAGGCGGATGGTACAGAGTTTGGGGGTTTGCAGATGAAAACCAGCCTCCTGCAGGTGATGTTTTACAAACGAGAAATCGAAATTCACATTATGCGCCACAAATACCCTGTTCTGCAGCAACTGGAAAATGCGGGGAGCCACTTCCTCAAAAGAGGGCGCCACGGCCACCATCGCATCCGAAATACCCGTCATATTAGCAATAAAGGGCGGAATGGGTTGGTGCGGGTTAACCAGGGTCTGGTATTTTCCCTCCACCTCGGTACCGTTATGCAATACAATGGCAATCTCGGTAATACCGTGCTGTTGCGGAAATCCGCCCGTAGTCTCTATATCAACAATAGCGTACTGCATTAGTGCAAAATAACGCTTGCAAATTCGTCAAATAAAGATTATTTTACATTACTATTTTTTCTGACCGGCATTAACCTGAGGCCTCCCCCAGGCTCAGCAAAAAAAACGATTATAGCGGCATTTTGAAAAAAGTGGCAATTGTTGGAAAAAACACCCCCCCTTGTAATAATACGCAGCACCTGTATACTAATAATAAAATGGAGCAGGCTGTAACTTTTTATTTAAACAAACGTTAATCATATTTAACAAAGATTAACTGGTTGCCGGATAGATCCTGTATAATTTTGGTACCTAACAAAACTGATATGAAACCGATTTTTTCACTTTTGCTGGTTATGCTGCTGCTGACATGCGGTTGCCGCCCATCGGCCAATACGGCCAGGGAGATTGGCAATACTGTGAAAAAATGCTGTACCACCTTATCCATGACCAAAGCGCCCAAAAGCCTTAGCAGTTCTGCAACCCCTACTGAGGATATTGCGCCTGTTTCTGTTTTTTCGGCTTCAGTGCTTGAAAGAAGCAGCCAGATACTTACCTGGTAGCATCCATGAAAACATAATCTGTGGAAATCTGTGGCGAATAATTGTATTTCTCCCGGATAAAAACCGTCCGTTTACCCGCTTTTCATCCACGCCCTACACGGCTTTTCCTTACTTTTGCAAACCTTTTAACGCTGAATGCGGAAAGCTGAACGCTTAACGCAGGAATTACATGGAAGAACGCAACCATGCATTATCCCGGCGTTAAGCGTTTCGCGTTAAGCCTTAAGTGTAAAAAATGGAACTGAGTAAAAATTATATCCCAAATGAAGTTGAAGCCAACTGGTACGAACATTGGCTGAACAAAGGTTATTTCAGCAGTAAACCCGATGACAGGGAGGCTTACACCGTTGTGATCCCGCCACCCAATGTAACCGGGGTGCTTCATATGGGACATTGCCTGAATAATTCCATCCAGGATATCCTGATCCGCCGGGCAAGAATGCATGGCAAAAATGCCTGCTGGGTACCCGGTACCGACCACGCTTCTATTGCCACCGAAGCAAAAGTGGTGGCCATGCTGCGCGAAAGAGGCATTACCAAATCATCCCTGAGCCGTGATGAATTTCTGGGATATGCCTGGGAATGGAAAGAAAAATATGGCGGCATCATTTTACAGCAGTTAAAAAAATTAGGCTGCAGCCTTGATTGGGACCGTACTTCTTTTACCATGGACCCTGTGTACTACCAATCTGTTATTAAAGTCTTCATAGATCTCTATAACAAAGGAATGATCTACCGCGGCAAGCGAATGATCAACTGGGATGTAAGGGCGAAGACGGCATTAAGCGATGAGGAAGTGATCCGGAAAGAAACCAACCAAAAATTATATTACCTCCGTTATAAGATAGAAGGCGAAGATAAATATGTAATCATTGCCACCGTTCGCCCCGAAACCATTATGGGTGATACCGCCGTTTGTGTGCACCCAAAAGATGAAAGATATTTTTCATTACACGGTAAAAAAGTGATTGTTCCGCTGATAGGGCGCAGTATTCCCATTATTACCGATGAATATGTAGCGATGGATTTTGGTACCGGTGCATTAAAAGTAACACCGGCGCATGACATGAATGATTACCAGCTCGGGGAAAAGCATGGCCTTGAGGTAATTGATATTTTTAATGATGATGGCACACTTAATGCAGAGGCGCAGATATGTGTAGGCGAAGAAAGATTTGCTGCACGTAAAAAAATTGTACAGTTACTCGAAGAAAGCAATTTTGTTGAAAAGACCGAAGATTATACAAGTGAAGTAGGGTATTCAGAAAGAACGGATGTAGTAGTAGAGCCCCGCCTCAGCCTGCAATGGTGGGTAAGTATGCAGAACATAAGTGAGCCCGCTTTGCGTGCAGTGATGGATGATGAAATACATTTTCACCCCGCTAAATTCAAGAACCTCTACCGCAACTGGATGGAGAATATCCGCGACTGGTGCATCAGCCGCCAGTTAACATGGGGGCATCGCATACCTGCTTACTACGCTCCCGATGGAAGATTTGCAGTGGCTGCAACCAAGGAAGAAGCCCTTCAACTACTCACTACTCACTACTCACCACTCACGATTGACGATATCCGTCAGGATGATGATGTATTGGATACCTGGTTCTCAAGCTGGTTATGGCCGTTTGAAGTATTTAAAGGCTTATCTGATCCCGGCAATGCAGAAATTAAATATTATTATCCTACCAACACATTAGTAACCGCACCCGAGATCATTTTTTTCTGGGTGGCCAGGATGATCATGGCGGGCTTTGAATACATGGATGAAAAACCATTCAAAGATGTTTACTTCACCGGCATTGTGCGGGATAAACTGGGAAGAAAAATGAGTAAAAGCCTCGGCAACTCACCTGATCTGCTGGGCTTGATAGACCAGTATGGTGCCGATGCTGTGCGCTTCGGTATCATGATCGCCTCACCGGCCGGTAATGATATTTTGTTTGATGAATCAGCACTGGAGCAGGGAAGAAATTTCAATAACAAACTATGGAATGCGCTGAAGTTGATCAAAATGTGGGAAGGTCGTCAATCGTCAGTAGTGAGTAGTGAGTTGTCAGTATCTACTCACCACTCACCACTCTCCACTCACGATTTTGCGATTTCCTGGTTCCAACACCGCCTCAACCAGGTAAAAACCGAGGTGGATGACATGATGGTACAGTTTCGCCTCAGCGAAGCGTTAAAAACCATTTATTCTTTGGTATGGGATGATTTCTGCAGTTGGTATCTTGAGTGGGTAAAGCCCGGATTTGAGCAGCCTATCAACAAAGCGGTGTATGAAAAAACTGTTGGTTATTTTGAAGAATTGATGCAGTTGCTCCATCCATTCATCCCCTTTATTACAGAAGAGATCTATCATTTGCTGAAAGAGCAGAAAGATGATCTCTGTATTAAACAG
This sequence comes from Sediminibacterium sp., assembly GCA_036758845.1. Classification (GTDB taxonomy): domain Bacteria; phylum Bacteroidota; class Bacteroidia; order Chitinophagales; family Chitinophagaceae; genus Sediminibacterium. The sequence goes on along the minus strand of DAIOVU010000051.1, from coordinate 3,414 downwards.
GTGGAGCCTTTACAGTCATTTAACAATGAGATACTCGGTGCTGGCGAATTGTTGAAGCAGGTAATCTCTGCTTTACGAGATGCCAGAAATAAAAACCAGATCAAACCAAAAGATCCGATCAAACTCCATATACAGGCAAATGAAATGTCAGGTTATAAAGCCATCGAAAATATTTTGACCAAACAGGTTAATGCAGAATCGATAACTTATACAAGCGCTATTGTTCCCAACACCATTGTGGTGGCAGTAGAAAAAGATAAGTTCTTTATTGAAACAGAAAAGCAATTAGACAGTGACGCCCTGAAAGCAGAATTATTGAAAGACCTTGAGCACCAGCAAAAATTCCTGGAAACTGTGATTAAGAAGCTCAGCAACGAACGGTTTGTACAGAATGCCAAACCGGAAGTGGTAGCACTGGAAAAAAAGAAACAGGCCGATGCGGAGGCAAGGATCAGAACCATTGAAGAAAGCCTGCAGAACCTGTAAAACATACCTGATTCCTGATAGTATAATTGCAACATCACCAATGAAAACAAAGCTGCATTTCAAAAGCATGATTCTTTCCATCGTATGTATGGGTTTTGCCCTGTCTGGTTTTGCGCAGGCACCATGGGAAGTAGATTTTGTGAGAGGGATCAATGTCAGGTATCCCGACAATCAAGGCTGGAAAACATTAAGCTCCACGGCAAAGCCCGTTGCACTTGCTATTCCTTTTGGCATGCTGGCAGTGTCGCTGCTATCAGACAATAAAAAATTAGAGATAGGTGCTTATGAAGCGGTAGCAGGACTTGCCATTGCTTCTGTTGCTACCGAGGCATTGAAAGTAGTGGTGAAACGTCCGCGCCCTTACAAAACCTACGATAATATTTACCCCGACCAGATTGACGATAGTTATGCGTTTCCATCAGGTCATACCTCTGTTGCATTTGCATCGGCCACTTCTCTTTTTCTGGCAACTAAAAAATGGTATATCGGTGTGCCTGCATTGGCATGGGCAACAGGTGTTGGCTATTCAAGAATTTATCTTGGGCAACACTACCCTTCTGATGTTTTTGTGGGTGCGGTGGTTGGTGCGGCCAGTGCCTATGCCAGCCATTGGCTGAATAAAAAATTATTTTCGGGGAAGAAGAAAATAATAGCGAAAAAATAAAAAAACTTACGCCACAGATTCACAGATTGGCACAGAAAAAAAATCTGTGTTAATCTGTGTGATCTGTGGCAAAAAAAATGCTGCCCAGTATTCCCCCCAGCCGAACGGATTGCGACGCAACAGCCGATGCCATACTTACTACTGCCCGTATCACACTCACCACTCACTACTTAATGGACCAACACATGCGTCTGCTTAATAATCCCCATCACAAACACACTCTGCACATGTCCGATATTTTCGGCCTGGCTTAATTTATTTACATGAAAATCGTAGTAGGCATCCATGCTTTCAGCCACCACCTTCAGCATAAAATCAAACTCACCCGAAATATTGTAGCACTCGATCACCTCATTCATCTGCTGTATGCTTTTGATGAATTTTCCACCCGCAGTCTTGTCGTGCTGTTTTAATGAAACATAACAGATCACCATCAACCCCTTCTTTACTTTTGAATGATCTACCAATGTGGCGTATTGCCTGATCACGCCCGTTTCTTCCATCCGTTTAATTCTTTCGTGTACAGGTGTAGTGCTCAGGTGTACTTTGTCTGATATTTCCTTCACCGTTGCCCGGGCATTTTGTTGCAGTATGCGAAGAATGGCCATATCCTTTTCATCGAGCGAAAAAGAGGCGTTAGTGGATTCGGCTGTTTTAGGCTGTTTGGGCATGGTAAAAATGAGTTTTATGCTATATAAAGCTATATAAATGTCATATTTATTCCAAAATAAATAAATAATATACAGTTTTATTCTATGAAATTACTTTTGTGCCATACAAAACCTATCATATGTCTATACTGAACAAAAACATCGATTTCAGCCTTGCTTACAAAGTAGCTGATATGAGTTTGGCCGAATGGGGCCGCAAAGAGATCCGTTTGGCAGAAGCAGAAATGCCGGGCCTTATGTCTATCCGTGCAGAATACGGTCCAAGCCAGCCTTTAAAAGGCGCCCGTATTGCAGGTTGCTTACACATGACCATCCAGACCGCCGTGTTGATTGAAACATTGGTTGCATTGGGTGCTGAAGTAAAATGGAGTTCTTGTAATATCTTCTCTACGCAAGACCAGGCTGCTGCTGCTATTGCTGCTGCCGGTGTGGGTGTATTTGCATGGAAAGGCCAATCACAGGAAGAAGCTGATTGGTGTATTGAGCAGACTTTGTTCTTTGGCGGCGCAGACCGTCCGTTGAACATGATCCTTGATGATGGTGGTGATTTGACCAATATGGTATTTGATGTTTACCCGGAACTGATCGCTAACATCAAAGGTTTATCTGAAGAAACCACAACAGGTGTTCACCGTTTGTATGAGCGTATGGCGAAAGGTACTTTACCAATCCCTGCTATCAACGTAAACGATTCTGTTACCAAATCTAAATTCGACAACAAATATGGTTGCCAGGAATCGTTGGTAGATGCGATCCGTCGTGCTACTGACGTGATGATGGCTGGTAAGATCGCCGTAGTTGGCGGTTATGGTGATGTGGGTAAAGGTTCTGCCTTATCACTGAAAGGTGCGGGCTGCCGTGTAATTGTTACCGAGATCGACCCTATCTGCGCTTTACAGGCTGCTATGGAAGGTTTTGAAGTAAAACCAATGGCTGAAGCTGTGAAAGAAGCTGACATCATTGTTACCGCTTCCGGCTGCCGCGACCTGATCACCGAAAAACATTTCCGTTCCATGAAAGACAAAGCGATCGTTTGTAACATCGGTCACTTTGATATTGAAATTGATGTTGCCTGGTTGAACAAAAACTACGGCGCTACCAAAAACACCATCAAACCACAGGTTGACCTGTATACCATTGAAGGCAAAGACATCATCCTGCTGGCTGAAGGCCGCTTAGTTAACTTAGGTTGTGCTACCGGTCACCCTTCATTTGTAATGAGTAACTCATTCTCTAACCAAACACTGGCTCAGATTGAATTATGGAACAACCATAAAAACTATGAGAACAAAGTGTATGTGTTACCTAAACACCTTGATGAGAAAGTGGCCCGCTTACACCTTGCTAAAGTTGGCGCAGTATTGGATGAGTTAACCGATACACAGGCTGCTTATCTGGGTATTTCCAAGTCTGGCCCTTATAAAGCAGATCATTACCGTTATTAATAGTTGTTGTCAGTCTACAGTCCATAGACGACAGACCATAGTAGAGCCCGCTTCATGTGAAGCGGGCTTTTTTAATGTTGAATATTGAATAGAGAATATTGAATGTAGGATTAGGTAGAATAAACGCAGAACAGCATTCCTATTGATT
>DAIOVU010000050.1:0-30801 GCA_036758845.1 Sediminibacterium sp. | reverse complement strand
AAGCGACAATACTTTGTTTTCTTATTTCGGACCGGCCTATGGTTCTGATGTAAATACATATGATAATCTCCACAACTTTTTTCAGACCGGGTTTTCTCAAACACATAATGTAACGCTTGAGTATGGTAAGAAAAATGTGACATGGCGTATGTCTACTTCTGCATTTGACCAAAAAGGAGTTGTGCCTAATAATAATTTTACAAAATATAATTTCCGTTTAGCCAGTACGGTTAAGATCGGAAAATACGTAGATGTGGCTCCGTCTTTTTCATATATCAGAAGTACCAATGATAAACCGTTACGTGGAGCAGGCTCTTATCTGCTGAACCTGATGGTTTGGCCGGTAGACAATGATATCCGTAATTATATTGATGGAAATGCGAATAAATTGAAATTAGGGAATAATGAATACGACAACCCGCTATTCAATACACAATATAACAGGAGCAGAGATGAAACTGACCGTATGATCGCAACTTTAGGTGTTAATATTAATCCAACACCGTGGTTGTCTATTGCAGGCAGGTTTGGTTATGATACTTATAAATCTGCAGGGTTCTCTATCCTGGATACTGCATCTTCACTCGCACTTTCTTCCAAAGGATCGCAGGACAACTATTATCGTTATTACACAGGCTACAATCATACTATCACAGCCACTGCCAAGAAAACGATTGGCGATTTTTCCGGTAGGGTGATGGTCGGAAATATGTGGCAGGATTATAAAACTGAGATGTATGCGGTTTCCGGTACATTCTTAAAAGGGAATTACTTAGCTGGTATGGATAGTAATAATACTGCGCCGGCCGGTCGTGTGAGATTAAGTAATGCACAAAGAACAGGTGGTTATAATTATAGTATAAGCAGGCAGGTCGCATACTTTGGTGAGGTTTCATTGAACTATAAAAATCTCGCCTTTATTTCTTATTCTCACAGGTTTGAAAACTCGTCCATTTTTCCTGCTAATTACCGGAACTATAATTACCCGGCCGGTAGCATGAGCCTGATCATGTCTGATATCTTCCCTTTTATCAAAAGCGGGAATGTGATCAATTATTTAAAATTCAGAGGATCATTGGCGCAAACTGCCCGATCCAGTTCTCCTTATGCCAATCAATCTGTATTTAATTTTGTGCTCTCAAGCGGTGGTGGTTATGCTTATGCATTTAATAACAATAACTATTTCCTGGAGCCTGAACTTCAAAAAACTTATGAAATAGGAGCCGAGATCAAGTTCTTTAACAGCAGACTGAATCTTGACATCGCTTACTATAATACACTGAATGAAAAACAAATTGCAGAGAATTTCAGAGCCAGCTATGCAACCGGATATGTATTGAATACTCTCAACGTAGGTTCAACACGTAATACCGGTATCGAAATCAGTCTGGATGCATCACCAGTGCAGACAAAGGATTTTGGGTGGAATTTCAAACTTAATTTCAACAGGATGCGCAATGAAGTGTTGACCCTGCCTGATAATGTGCCGGAATTCTACATCTCTGATACATGGTTATATGCTAATGCAAGAGGTGGTTTGATCAAAGGTGGCCCAAGTACCAGTATCACTGCATATGGATATGCACGTAACCTGAACGGTGATATCCTGATTGATCCGGCAAACGGTCTTCCGATAGTTGATGCCAACTTTAAAGTAAGGGGCGACAGGAATCCAAATTATACATTGGGAATTAGCAACAATTTCCGTTATAAAAACTGGAGCCTGAATATGCTTTGGGATCTGAAAGTAGGCGGTGATGTATTTAACGGAACCGATATGTATCTGACAACAAGGGGGAAAAGTACAAGAAATGATGACAGAACTATTACAAGAGTTGTACAGGGGGTATTGAACGACGGGTTGCAGAATTCTGCTACGCCAACCAAAAACACTATTGCTATAACACCTTATGATCTTCAGGCTTATTATACCACCAGGATGCCGGAAGAAGAGTTTATACAAAAAGATGTGAATTGGTTCAGGCTGCGTGATATCACTCTTAATTACACAATGCCGGTAAAATCAATTCGCAACTTGAAATTCCTGAAAAGCCTCGGCTTCTTTGTTACAGGTAATGACCTTATTCTGTTTACAAATTACAAAGGTGCCGACCCTGCAGTTAGCGGTAATACTGCTGGTACTAGAGGAGTGGGTGGATTTGGGTTTGATTACGGGAACATTGCAACACCGATCAGCGTAAATGTTGGACTAAGAGCAAGTTTTTAATCAAATCAATCCCAATAGTCTCTAACCATTAAAGCATACAAAATGAAACATATATTTTATAAAATATCTCTACTTGTTGCAGCGATTTCCTTAGGAGTATCCTGCAGCAAAAAAATTGATGATGCCTATCTGAATCCCAATGCAGATGTGAAAGTGCCGGTTGAACAATTGTTGCCCGGTATCCTTGCAAGTATGGTGGGAAACACGGCTTTTCATGGAACCGCCAATGATATGCGTTTTATCGGACGTTATGTCCAGAACTGGCAATTTAATAGTTCCGGAGATCTGTATGACCAGATGGGTGGAACTACAGGTACCAGTGATAATGCCGCTTCAACCTGGCGGGCACATTATTATGATCTTGGCCAGAATTTAAATAATATGATTAAATGGGCCGGTGAACAAAAGAAATGGGATTATGTAGGTGTTGGCCAGGCTGTATTTGCATGGAGCTGGTTAACACTTGTTGATTACCACGGTGAAATTATTCTGAAGGAAGCATTCAATACAAGTCAGCTTACTTTTAAATATGATACACAGGAAGATGTATATAATTATGTAAGGCAACTCTGTTTTACTGCATTAACAAATCTGAGTAAAACAGGTGAGGGGGTAAGCAAGGCCAACCTCGCTTTGGGAGATCAGTATTTTTATAATGGAGATGTAGATAAATGGAAAAAATTTGTATATGCTGTATTGGCTAGATCTCACAATCATTTAAGTAACAAAACAACGTATAATCCGGATTCTGTTATTTATTATACCAACCTGTCTATTACAACCAATGCTGATAATGCCACATTAAAATATGCCGTTACCGGAAATAACCGCAGCGCCAATTATGATGGTCCATTTAGTAACAATGGTATCGGTTCATTGCGCCAGAGCGATTATTCAGTAAAACTGTTAACAGGAGGCAATTCTGCTCTTGCCGGGGTACAGGATCCAAGAAGATGGTATTTCCTGAAAACAAATCCTAATGGAACATTTGTAGGCGTGGCACCCAATAAGGGGGTTACATCAATATCTAATGTAAACGACAGACCCAATAATTTTTATGGAAGTACTAATACAACAACTGTTGCACCGTCAAACGATAATGGCTGTACCTATATTTTCAGAAACTATGCTGAATCTCCTGTTATTACAGCCAGCGAAGTACAGTTTATGAAAGCTGAAGCGGCATTACGTAAAGGGGATAAAGCAACAGCACTAACTGCCTACACACAGGGAATCAGTTTGAATTTCGATATGCTGACTGCCCTCTACAACACAAATATTCCTGTTGCCAATCAGATCACACCGGCAAGTAAAGCAGCATACCTTGCCGACCCATTGGTTACACCGGCAAATCTTACTTTGACAAATATTATGATGCAGAAATACATCTCTTTATGGGGACATAATACGCTGGAAACATGGGTTGATATGAGAAGGTTTCATTACATAGATGCTGATCCTGCCACTTCCAAACAGGTATATGCTGATTTTACGATACCAAGTGGTGTAAATCTGTATGTTGACAATGGAGGCAAACCGGTTTACAGGGTAAGACCCAGGTATAATTCAGAGTATGTATGGAATCTGAATGAGCTGATCCGTATCGGTGCTGATAAGCCGGATTATCACACAAAAGAATGTTGGTTTTCTCAAAAATAATTTGATCAGATAAAAGTATAATGATGAAAAAAATAACCTTCTATAATAGCCTTATTGTTGTGGCAATTCTGCTGATCTCAGCCTGTACGAAAGACGACAAACTGAAAGCCACCTATCAAACCAATGATGGGGGTGCTTATTTCCGTTTGATACATGCTGCGCCATCCTTTAGGTTGGTATACAGCCAGCCCGATTCTTTTCATGTATTTATCAATGGGGCAAAAGTAAACGGGCCATTTCTTACCTATAACGCTAATTTTCCGGCTGCAGCATCAATTAATGGTTATGTGGCTGTTCAGGCCGGTACGCAGCCAGTTAAGTTTTCTGTGGCAGGTACAGTAAACCCTGACTCCATAGCCATAGTTACTTTTAATAGCACATTTACAGCAGGAGAATGGTATACCATGCTGATCACAGATTCGGCAAGGGTCTTATTAACAGATAGCTATACCAAGCCTGCAGCGGGCTCTTATGGTATTCGCTTTATTAATGCCGTAATGAACGATACCGCAGGTAAAGCGGTGGATGTATTCTCAATAAGGGCTAATGCCAACATTTTTACCAACATTAAGCCAGGAACAACTGCAACACCGTTCCAGGCAGCATCGTATAATTCTTTAAACGACACGTTGTATGTAAGAAGAGCAGGCACCACCTTTAATCTGGCGGTATTGAATAATCAGGCATTTGTCAGCCAAAGGGCTTATACCCTTTATTATAAAGGCAATGGCAGCCTTGCAACCGGTACCAAAGCCCGTGCACTTGCTGCTTATTTACATCCTTAGTAGCATATTCCAAGTTCAACTATATTTAAAACGGTCATCCCTGGGATGACCGTTTTACTTAGCATTAGTTAAACGCCTATTTTTTCCCAATCAGAAAAATATACAGACAGATAATTACAGTAATCACTAATGCTATATAAACTTTATACCGGTTCCAGATATACTCGCGGCGGGCATTTCTGGTAAAATCACTGATCTCTTTTTTGGCTTCGGGGTGATTGGCTGAAAGAATTTGTAGACGGGCACATAATTCTTTGAGGTATTCAAAATTAACCGGATGCATACATTGGAGTACCTGCGTGATAAATTGATGAATCAAGGTTTCATTTCTTTTGTTCCGGAGGATCTGTAAGTTGTTGTCAGACAGCAGCTCTTTTATCTCAAAATAAACAAGATCGGTATCAATCCGGAATGGATCAGCATGGGCTATTTTATTGCTCAGATCAGAGGCTAATTGAAAAACATCTTCCGGGGTTTCAGGTAATGGCTTTAAAGAATCGCCTGAACGCTGCTGATAAGTTTGATAATGATAGGCTGTTCTTTTCTTTCTGTCTTTTAGTACCTGGTATGCTTCATAGATGTCTTCAAATCTTTCAGAGGAAGATGCAGCGCCTTTATTTTTATCCGGATGGTGTATTTGTGCCAGTTTCCTGAAAGCCTTTTTAACCTCTTCCGTAGAAGCCGTGGGGGGCACATGTAATATCCGGTAATAATCTTTATCAGGCATCGGGTAGACAGTTTTTCAGGCTATGCATGGTTGTCAAAGTCCATATCATCGCTGTCTAACAACTCTCTTTCAATCTCTTCCATCTGAACAATATCCCATGCTTCACTTTCTGTAGGCGTAATATTCAGCAACTCAAGCAGTTCTATCTTTTCTAACGCTTCTTCAACCGTTGGTTGCAGGCAACAGATCACAAAAGAAGCATTGTTTTCGTAAAATTTCTGTTGCAGTTCTGTAAGCACTTCGGCCGCAGCCGCCTCCATATCCGATACCTCTGAAAGGTTCAGTACAACATTTTTTACCTCTTTTTGCAGTTGGTTTGTGCAGGAATTGGCGATTTCTGCTGCTATATTGGCAGTGAGTTCGGGCTTAACCGGCGTTACAACTGTAAATTTCTCCTTGGTATCAATTTTGACTTCCATACATTGAGTAAATTAGATTAACAGGATGTGCATAAGTGCATCACAACTTCGCTCAAAAATATTCGTTATAATTGTATAAATCCAAATTAGGCCATGGATAATAATTTTTCAGCACAGGTAAAAGAGATTATTTCCTTCAGCAGGGAAGAAGCGCTCAGGTTAGGCAATGATTTTATAGGTACCGAACATTTATTGTTGGGTTTGATACGCGATGGGGATAATACGGCCATTAAGGTATTGAAGCAACTGAATGTTGACCTATATGAATTGCGCAAAGAGGTAGAGCTTGCGGTTAAAGACAAGACAGGAAAGAACATTGCCAACATCAACAGTCTGCCATTAACCAAACAGGCAGAAAAAGTAATACGTGTAACTGTTCTGGAAGCCAAGGCGCTGAAGAGCCCGCTGGTAGAAACAGAGCACCTGATGTTGAGCATCCTCAAAAACAAAGAAAATATTGCTACACAGATACTGAACCAGTTTGATGTAGACTACGATCTTTTTCGCAACGAGCTGGGTATGGTAGGCACCGGAACACCGCCGCCGCCACGGAGCGAATTTACGGATGATGATAATGATGAGTTTGATGAAGAGAAACGCGGAAGTGCAGGCTACCAGCAACAAAGAGCTGGTAAGCAGGCAGGTGCTGCTAAAAGTAAAACGCCTGTTCTTGATAATTTTGGCAGAGACATTACCAAACTGGCCGAGTCGGGTTCATTGGATCCGATCATTGGCCGTGAAGAGGAAATAGAAAGGGTGAGCCAGATATTGAGCCGCCGTAAAAAGAATAATCCTATTTTGATTGGTGAGCCGGGTGTGGGTAAGACGGCTATTGTAGAAGGATTAGCATTGCGTATTACGCAAAGAAAAGTGAGTCGTGTACTGTTTGATAAAAGAGTGATCTCTCTAGACCTTGCCGCATTAGTTGCCGGTACCAAATACCGTGGCCAGTTTGAAGAAAGGATGAAAGCCATCATGAATGAGCTGGAGAAAAACAGGGATGTGATACTCTTTATTGATGAGATACATACCATTGTTGGTGCCGGTGGTGCCAGTGGCTCATTAGATGCATCAAATATTTTTAAACCCGCTTTGGCAAGGGGAGAACTGCAATGCATAGGCGCTTCTACGCTTGATGAGTACCGCATGTATATTGAGAAAGACGGCGCTTTGGACCGTCGTTTTCAGAAAGTATTGATAGAACCGCCAAGCGTGGAAGAAACGATCTTGATATTGAATAATATCAAATCCAAATACGAAGACTTTCACAATGTAACCTATAGCGATGATGCCATTGATGCGTGCGTAAAACTGAGCGACCGTTATATGACCGACAGGTTATTGCCCGATAAAGCCATTGATGTATTGGATGAGGTAGGTGCAAGGGTGCATTTGAAGAACATTAATGTGCCGCTTGATATTGTAGAACTGGAGAAGAAAATAGAAGACGTTAAGAACGAGAAAAATAAAGTGGTGAAAAGTCAGCGTTTTGAAGAAGCTGCTTCACTGCGTGATACAGAAAAGCGACTGGGCGAAGAACTTGAAAAAGCAAAGAACCAGTGGGAAGAAGAAAGCAAACACAAACGTTATCCTATCACCGAAGAAAATATTGCTGAGGTGGTGAGCATGATGACGGGCATACCTGTTAAACGCATGGTACAGGCCGAAACAGAGAAGCTGCGCAGGATGAATGAGGATATGAAGGATATGGTGGTTGGACAGGACGAAGCCATACAGAAAGTGGTGAAAGCCATTCAGCGTAACCGTGTAGGGCTGAAAGATCCAAAGAAACCAATAGGAACCTTTATTTTCCTTGGACCAACCGGAGTGGGTAAAACAGAATTAGCACGCGCTTTGGCGAGGTATATGTTTGACTCGGAAGATTCGTTGATACGGATTGATATGAGTGAATACATGGAAAAATTTACGGTAAGCCGTTTAATTGGTGCACCTCCCGGATATGTAGGATATGAAGAAGGTGGCCAGTTAACAGAAAAAGTTCGCCGCAAACCTTATTGCGTGATACTGCTGGATGAGATTGAAAAAGCCCACCCTGATATTTACAATATTTTATTGCAGGTATTGGATGATGGGCAGTTAACAGATGGACTGGGAAGAAAAGTAGATTTCAAAAATACCATGATCATCATGACATCTAATATTGGTGTTCGCCAGTTGAAGGAGTTTGGAGATGGTGTTGGTTTTGCAACAGCTACCAGGGTGCAAAATGCAGAAGAGAATAATAAGGCGGTGATTGAAAAAGCATTGAAACGCACTTTCTCTCCGGAATTTCTTAACCGTATTGATGATGTGGTGGTATTTAATTCTTTGAGTAAAGAAAATATTTTCAACATCATTGATATCCTGATGAAAGGTGTTGCCAGGCGTTTGCAGAATCTTGGGTTCTCACTTGAACTCACATTGGCGGCAAAAGAATTTATTGCAGATAAAGGATACGATGCTCAATTTGGTGCAAGGCCATTACACAGGGCCATCCAGAAATACCTGGAAGATCCTTTGGCAGAAGAGATCCTGAACCTTACTATCAAAGAAGGCGATACATTGATCGCTGATCTGGATAAAGAATCAGGGAAACTGACATTCAGTTTTCAGCGAAAGGTTGAAGAAGGCGCAGGCGCCAACGCATAAAAAGGTAAGTATAGTACATAAAAGCCCCGCCTTTGCGGGGTTTTTGAATTTCCGACATTGCGAGGAACGAAGCAATCTGTGTTATGAATAGTAGCGTGATTAAAATCTTTAGCGTATTGCGCTATTAAACACATAGTTACATAGGTTAGGAAACAGGGCATATAGTTTAAAAGCTATGTTTCTTTTTTGTTTTTCCTATGTACCTATGTGTTTTAAAAGTGATTTGAAATAAAGAATAGCCACATTATTAAATACTTTTAAATGTAAAATGCATTAATACATATTGATTTCAAAAACACAACAGGTTAAAATCTTTAGTGAAACTTTTAATAGAAATACAAACAAGTTTTTGATGGTTGTGGAGAACTGTTAAATTGATCTGACTAAAATGCGAAGCACAGATTGCTTCGTCGTTCCTCCCCGCAATGACGCTAATTGCCCCAGCGAAAAGTTTTTACATCTATCCCTGCAAGGTCCAATGCCCTGTCAACTACAGTTGCTGCAAGTTCTTCGATGGTTGTAGGGTTACTGTAGAAAGATGGTGTGGCAGGACAGATAATGCCGCCGGCCAGTGTAACCGTTTCCATGTTTTTGATGTGTATTAAATTATATGGCGTGTCTCTTACCATCAGGATGAGTTTGCGGCGTTCTTTAAGGATCACATCTGCGGCGCGTGTAACAAGGTCGTCACTTACACCGCTTGCAATCCTGCCCAGCGTACCCATACTGCATGGGGCAACGATCATCACATTATAGTGTGCAGATCCTGAGGCAAAAGGTGCAGAAAAATCATGTTTATCAAAATAGCGGAAAGGGTAGTGGGTATAATTTTCATTACCCAGTTCTGATCTCCAGATCTCTTTGGCATTATTGCTCATCACAATACTTACTTCTTCGTATTGATCTTTTGCCAACACGAGTTTATCCAGCAATACTTTTGCATAAACTGCGCCGCTGGCACCGGTAATGGCTATGGCTATTTTGTTGGACATGGTGAAAGGTAAAAATTCAAAATTCAAAAGTCAAAAATAAAGTTAGGTGTTCAGTTTTGACTTTTGACTTTTGACTTTTGACTTTTGAATTAGTATTTAAGCATACTGCTTCTTTAACATCTACCCCTTATACATCATCTCATAATACTCATGCGCCATGCGGTTGCTGTCGAACTGGAAACGTACATCTCTCATACCGTTTTTCTGAATCTGTCTCCAGGTATCAAAGTTATCGTAATAGATAGGCAGGATCTGTTGTTCAAGGATCTCGTATAATTTGTTCAGGTCATATTCGTCCTGCTCGTGTACGGTCATGTTTGCATAGTCTGCTTTGGGTACCACAAAACCATTGTTGCCATGGTTTATAAATTCGGGTATCCATCCGTCATCGGTTGAAAAGTTTACCGCTCCGTTCATAGCAGCCGTCATACCGCTGGTTCCTGATGCTTCGCGCGGAACGCGTGGGTTATTGAGCCATACATCAGCAGCCTGTTTTAAACGTTTACTCAGTCCGAGTTCGTACCCGATCATCACAGCAACATTTTTATATCTTTTGCTTAAGTGAACAAGGTTATTGAATTGTGAGATAGCCGGATAATCTGCCGGATAAGGTTTACCGGCCCAGATGATCTGAACAGGATGCGCTGTGTTGCTCAACAGTTTTTCAAAGCGGTCCATATCATACGTCAGCATATCTGCCCGTTTGTAACCGGCAAATCGTCTGGCCCATATAATGGTAAGCACATTGGGGTTGAATATTTTTCCTGTCTGGTCGGCAACTATTTCAAACGCTCTTTTCTTCAGGTATTTTTTTCTGTCGTCAAATGCAAAATCGTTGCTTTCTTCCATGGCACGGTGCATTTGTTTATCTGCCCAGTAGCGCCAGTTTTGTGCGTTGGTGATGGAGGTGATAGGGCAAATACCATCGTAGTGTTTCCACATTTCGCGGCTTACATCGCCATGCAATGCAGAAACGCCATTTGCTTTCCTGGCAAAACGGAGAGCTGCCAATGAGTGGCTAAACTGGTCGTCGGCGATGCCGGTGAGTTTACGAACCTCATCAATACTGAGGCCGCAGAAATAACTCATTTTATGACAGAGATAGATATCGTGTTTTTCGTTACCTGCTTCTTCCGGTGTGTGAGTAGTGAACACGAGGCGTTCTCTTACTTTTTCAATGCTTTTGTATTTATTCAGCAGATAAAAAGCAGAAGACAAACCATGTGCTTCATTCAGGTGATATACATCCGGTTTAAATCCGAGTTCGTCAATCAGTTTGGCACCACCTACACCAAGTAAAATAAATTGTGCCACTTTGGTAGCAACGTTGGCATCGTACAGGCGATGGGTGATGGTTTGAGAAACATAATCGTTCTCAGGTAAATCGGTGCTTAATAAAAACAATGGTGCACTGCAGAATGTTTCCGGATTCAGGTACCATGCTTTTACCCAAACAGGATGCTCGTGTATTAAGATCTGGAATTTAATGCCTGTATCTTCCAGAAAGTCGAAGTTTTTTTCCATGAATGTAACCTGGAGTGTTTGATCCTGGTTACGTGCCTGGTCGTAATAACCGTATTTCCAAAGAATACCAATACCAATCATATTCTGGCGCAATTCATACGCGCTGCGTAAATGAGAGCCGGCTAAAAATCCCAATCCACCGCTATATATTTTTAAAGGTTGATGAATCGCAAATTCCATCGAGAAGTAAGCTGCTTTTTTTGCATACTGTTCATTGATCTGGTAAGGAACCTGGTAGCTACGAAAATTCATTAGGTACTTGTTTAGTTAAAAATGCCTTGCAATATAGTCCTATTTCAACAAAATGTATTTTATACACATTAGTTTGTGGGTAACAATTAAATGTTGCAGATGATAACGACAGATATTTTTATTTAGAATGTTTTGAAGAACGGGGTTCTTTCTTTTTGATAAAACTGTCATTGAAAAAACATTTGATACCCCTATGATTGCCGCAACTGCCCTGTTCTTTCAGCGAGATCTCATTGCCTTCAAACCTGAAATCAATGATACATGGATCGCCGCTTTGTGTGAACTGTGCTGTGTTGGCATCCTTCATTTTCATCTCGCCTTTTAACTCACCGGTACAGCTTCCTTCATTTTTTTCAAAGTGAACAAAAAATAAATAGGTGTTGGGCTTTTTTGTATCGCGGAGAGAGATAAAATTCTTTTTATCGCGTATGTAATCGCCGCTGTATTTATTTTTTTTCGGTAATGTATCAATAGGGTTAATAATATTTGTCTTGGTTGGGTCCTCATTCGAGTCATTGATCACTACCATAAAAATGCCTTCGCTGGTATATACCCAACCGGTTCTTGAAAACTGCAGTGCGTTCTCTTTGCCAAATTTTTCCTGGCTCATCAGGAAAGTAGGTTCCCGGTTGATAGAAACTGAGTGTACATAGCTATCATCCAAACCGGTTCTTAAGATCTCTTTTGACGCGAGGTATTTATTTTTTTTGTCGGTAACAAAAACAACCAGACTGGTATGTTTTTTCCTGGCGGATATTTTGAGCAACAGGTAATTTTCTTTCTCTTTTTCAATCTTACCAACAGGGTGTATCTCTAATTTCCGGTTGGTGCCTGTTATTGGGTTGAGCGAGCTGTCGGGGAAGAATTGAAGAAAAGCTTTTGTTCCAATGGTGATGGTATCACCCGCTTTATGAATATTGGTGTCGGCAACCACATAGGGCAGATTGATCTTGGGGAAGACCGCTATAAAATCAGCGGGTTTTACAGGAACATCGCCGGAGAGATCCGGTTTCTTTTCCTTACATCCCCATACGGTGCATAATAACAGCAGGAGCGGCAAACATTTTTTCATACCCCGAAATTTGGATAAAAATAAGCCTTTCGGCGTAAGTAGCCGGTTGAATGTATTTTTATTGAATAAAAAAATTTAGATTTGTCTAAAAATAAATTTAGAGTTTATGAGCTTCTCTGAAACGGAAGAAAATTATATCAAGGCCATATTTCATTTACAGCAGGGGGAAGGGAACGTGTTGACCAATGAACTGGCCGCCGAACTGCATACCAAAGCGGCTTCGGTTACTGACATGCTGAAAAAGCTGAAGGCAAAAAAATTGCTTAGTTACGAGCGTTACAAAGGGGTTAGGCTGAGTGTTGAAGGGAAGAAGCTGGCACTGGCCATTGTACGTAAACACAGGCTTTGGGAATATTTTCTGGTAGATACCCTTCAGTTTGGCTGGGATGAGGTGCATGAGGTTGCCGAAGAACTGGAACATATCAGCAGCAAAAAACTGGTGGAAAAACTGGATGCATTTCTCGGTTTTCCCAAATTCGATCCCCATGGAGATCCTATTCCCGACAGTCACGGTAAAATGGCGGTTCAGCAACACATCAACCTTATTGATCTCACCGTTAATAAAATGGCGGAAGTGAGCGGAGTGGGGAGCCAATCAACAGAATTACTGGAACTATTAAAACATAAACACATCGGTATTGGAACAAGGCTGGAAATAAAGCGAAGATTCAGTTTTGACCATTCCATTGAGATCAAAATAAAGAATCAGAATCCATTCACCATCAGCCAGCAATTAGCCCAGGCCCTGTTTGTAAAACTTGTTTGATATGATGAAACGGTTTCATGAGGACCAGTCGTTAAGCGAAGTACACGAGTCGGTAGATACCACTTCACCCCGAAAAGGCTGGCGCAGGATACTGGCGTATATAGGTCCGGCTTACCTTGTTAGTGTTGGCTATATGGACCCCGGTAACTGGGCAACAGACCTGCAGGGTGGTGCGCAGTTTGGCTACAAGCTGATCTGGGTATTACTGATGAGTAACCTGATGGCTTTATTGCTGCAGAGTTTGAGTGCACGCTTAGGTATTGTAAGAAGGCGCGACCTGGCGCAGGCCAATAGAGAAGTATATCCGCCATTAGTCAATTTCTGCCTCTATATTTTAGCCGAATTGGCCATTGCCGCCTGCGATCTGGCAGAAGTTCTGGGAATGGCCATTGGAATACACCTGTTAACCGGTTTGCCATTGATCTGGGGTACCGTGATCACTGTATTGGATACGTTTCTTTTTCTGGTACTGCAACGCTACGGTATCCGCAAAATGGAAGCTTTCATCATTTGCCTGGTGGTAATCATTGGATCTTCTTTTTTATTCGAAATATTTTTGGCCAAGCCCAATGTAGGTGAAGTTGTAAAGGGCTTTGTGCCTTCTGTTTTAAATCACCAGGCATTATACATTGCGGTGGGTATAATTGGTGCTACGGTTATGCCGCATAATTTATACCTGCACTCTGCATTGGTGCAAACACGCAAAATCAGCAGTAATGTAAAAGGGATTAAAAGCGCGATCAGGTATAATATCATCGACAGCACCATTGCACTTAATGCCGCTTTTTTTGTAAACGCGGCTATATTGGTTCTGGCAGCTACAGTATTCTTTACAACCGGGCATACCCAGGTGGCGCGCATACAGGATGCTCACCAGTTATTGCAGCCCCTGTTGGGCAGTAAAATGGCGCCGATACTGTTTGCCGTGGCATTGATTGCTGCCGGGCAAAGTTCTACATTAACAGGTACACTGGCCGGACAAATTGTAATGGAAGGATATCTCCAGTTACGTATTAACCCATGGTTACGAAGATTACTTACGCGATTGATCGCTATTGCACCTGCAGTTATTGTAATTCTTTTATATGGCGATGAGAAAGTAGATGATCTGTTAGTCTTTAGCCAGGTAATATTGAGCTTGCAATTAGGTTTTGCGGTAATACCACTGATACATTTTGTGAGCGATAAAACCACCATGGGCCAGTTTGCCATCAGAACACATGTAAAAGTGCTGGCATGGCTGGTGGCCATTATTTTAGTTTTCCTGAACGTGAGATTAGTGGGCGAAGAAGCCTGGAAAGTGTTTGATTCTGATGTGATGTGGTTCTGGAAACTATGCCTTTCGTTAGCCATACTGGCTTTTGTATGGCTGTTCCTCACCATGACTTTTTTACCCCTGATCCAGAAACAACGCCGCTTAAAGCAAAGGGCCACCATGCATGGCGAAACAGTTGTTCTTGGCGATTTGGAAGTGCGGCAATCCAGCCGCATTGCGATTGCGCTCGATTTTTCTGCTTCGGATCAGAAACTGATTGCGCATGCCGTTGCACAGGGGCATACTGCGGTAACCTATATTTTATTGCACGTGGTAGAAAGTGTATCAGCCAGGTATCTGGGAGAGGCGAGTGATGATGATGAAACGCGTAAAGACAGGCTGCGATTAGAAAATTATGCCTCACAGTTACAGGCAAAAGGCTATCATATTGAAACGCATGTTGGATACCGGAGCCGTGTAAAAGAGATCATCCGCATTGTGGAAGAATCAGAAGCTGATATGCTGGTTATGGGAGCGCACAGGCATACGGGATTAAAAGATTATATTTTTGGTGAAACGATCGAAGATGTTCGCCACGCACTGCCTATTCCGGTGTTGATCGTGAATGTGTAGTTTATTTCAGCACAGCCTGTAAAGCCACTGCCAGTTTCTGTGCCCATAACCCGTATTGTTTTGCGGAGGGATGCAACCCGTCATTTGCTGTAAAGCTTTGATCATTGGCTGCCAAACGGCTGATAGGCGTGATATCAATGTAGGTAACATTAAAAAACGAACTGATCTCTTTATTGATCGCATTAAATTCATCGATCTCTTTACTGATCTTTTTTAATCCCCCGCCAAAAGGTGTTACACCATAATCAGGAATAGATAGCACAAACACGTTTTTTATACTGTTGCCGGCTAATTGAATGGCTTTCTGTAATAATTGGGTAAAACGCTTGCGGTATGCACCTGTATCTAATCCCTGGTACTGGTCGTTCACGCCAATCAGCAGGCTTACCACTTTGTAATCAGCAGGCAATGATGACTGATCAATCGCATTCTGCAGGTTCTCGCTTGTCCAGCCGGTTTGGGCAATATATTGAATAGGGCCAACCTTAATTCCCAGTGTTTTCAGCATATCGGCTGTTTGGGCAGGAAACCTGTCAAGGCTGCCCACCGATTCACCGATCGTATAAGAATCGCCAAGGGCGAGAAAGCTGTTGGAAAGGCTGTCGGTGGCTGCCGCAACAGACATTTGAGGTTTGGAACATCCACTGAAAGCTAAAAGAGAAACAGTTTGCAAAAACAGCCCCAGTGATAGTAGTAATACTGATCTCATAACCTAATATACGTAAAAAAGCTCCGGAGGTTTCGTGTATCCCGCAAGCGATAAAATCCTACATTTGTGTCCGTTTTTACATTAATCAAAAGTTATATTTCTATGGCACAAAAAATCAAGGTAGCTAACCCGGTGGTAGAACTGGATGGCGATGAGATGACAAGGATCATCTGGAAATTTATCAAAGACAAACTGATCCTCCCTTATCTGGATCTGGATATCAAATATTATGATCTGGGTATGGAATACAGGGATGAAACGAACGACCAGGTAACAATAGATGCATCTAATGCCATTAAACAATATGGAGTAGGTATCAAGTGTGCCACTATCACACCCGACGAGCAGCGTGTGGTAGAATTCAAACTGAAGCAAATGTGGAAGAGCCCTAACGGTACTATCCGTAATATACTTGATGGTACTGTGTTCCGTGAGCCGATCGTTTGTAAGAATGTACCAAGATTAGTTCCTAACTGGACAGCGCCTATCTGTATCGGGCGTCATGCATTTGGCGACCAATACCGCGCCACTGATTTTGTAACCAAAGGCAAAGGCAAACTTACCATTAAGTTTGAAGGAGAAGACGGTAATGTGATCGAACACGAAGTATATAACTATAAAGGAGATGGCGTAGCAATGGCTATGTACAATACCGATGAAAGTATCAAAGGTTTTGCAAGAAGCTGTTTCAATACAGCGCTCGCTAAAAAATGGCCTTTATATCTTTCAACCAAGAACACTATTTTGAAAAAATATGATGGCCGTTTCAAAGACATCTTTGAAGAGATTTATCAGAATGAATTCAAAGCAGCGTACGATGCAGCAGGTATTACCTATGAGCACCGTTTGATTGATGATATGGTTGCCAGCGCACTGAAATGGAACGGAAACTTTGTATGGGCCTGTAAGAATTACGATGGCGATGTACAAAGTGATACGGTAGCACAGGGATTTGGTTCTTTGGGACTGATGACCTCAACCCTGATCACTCCTGACGGAAAGATCATGGAAGCGGAAGCGGCACATGGTACCGTTACCCGTCACTACCGCGAGCACCAGAAAGGAAAGCCAACATCTACCAACCCCATTGCTTCCATTTTTGCATGGACAAGAGGGTTGGAATTCCGTGGTAAATTGGATGGCAACCAGGAACTGATCGATTTTTGCCATGCATTAGAAGCTGTTTGTGTTGAAACAGTAGAAAGTGGTAAGATGACCAAAGACCTCGCTATCTGTATCCATGGTAACAAAGTAAATCATGGTGAACATTACCTGTATACCGAAGAATTTTTGGATGCATTGGATCAGAATCTGAAAGTGAAACTGAATCGCTGATTGCACTGCAGAACTTGCGGAAACAGGTGCCGCTAAACTTATTTACTGACGTAGTTGAAATAGTTGAAGGGGTTAAAGATAGTTAAAGAGGTTAAAGTAGTATTTTTTCTGAGAGATGGAATACGCTATTTGCCATTATCAGATCTTTCTACCAAAGACCAAAGACCAAGAGACAAGGAACAAACGAAGGATGAACGAAGGATGAACGAAGCAACAGTGCCTTAGATAGGGAGTATAGTACTGATTGGTTGCCCGGAGCCGTGTATGCGGGTAAGCCAGCTGCCTAACCCTGTTTTCCCGGAAACATCCTGGTAGTGCAGTGGTTTAAAATAAGCGAAGCTGGTGGGCGAATATAATATGCTAAGAAGGTTATCGCGTTGGCAGGCTAAGTTGATAAAAAAAGGATGCTCATTTGAGCATCCTTTTTTACTGTTCTGATAGTAGCTTACATGTTGCCCTTTTTCTCCATTTTTTTACAGGCATCACCGCAGGTATGTCCTTTTTCACCATGGGCATAAGCATGCTTGTCTTTAGAGCAGGCCTTGGTGCATTTGTGCTCCTTGGGTGCATCTTTTTTGTCGGTTTGTGCAAAAGCACTGGTTGACAGGAAACCTGTCATAAGCAAAATAGCGGCAAATGTTTTTACTGATTTCATACGTTTGATTTTTTTGTGAAGACGGGCCGCCGTTCCCATCCTTACATCCTATCCGTAATTTAGTTTTATTTAACATATCAAACTGCAGTTCGAAACAGTTGTTATTCACTATTCACTATTCACTATTCACTATTCACTATTCACTACTTCAACACATCCTCCACAACCTTACCCACACAACCACTTGGCATTTGCACATGCAGTAAGGCGGCAATAGTTGGCGCAACGTCCGTCATATAAGTTTCACGGTTTGTTTTTCCTTTTTTAATACCCCATCCATAAAATAATAATGGGATGTGTGCATCATATGGATACCATAGGCCGTGTGTGGTGCCTGTTTGTCCGCCCTCAATATAACCGGGTTTCAGAATAATCTGAACATCGCCGCTGCGGCGGGAATAATAACCATTGGCCAGCATTTCGCGCAGGGTTTTGTTGATAGGGGTAGTCATGATATCTGCAGTTGCAAAAGCATTTACAACAGCATCATTCTTCTTTACATACTGGATGATCCATTTTTTAATACCATCCTCATCCAGTTTGGCCGAATCAATTTTTGGATGGTTAAGGGATACCTGGTAATTCATTACGCTCACGATTGTATTTTCGATACCAAATTTCTCTTTCAGTTTGGCATTCATATCTTTCATCATACCCATATCATCTATTACACCACCGGGTAGTTTATTCTCTTTCATGAAACCCGGAATATGCGCCACTGCATGGTCGGCAGTTAAGAAAACAGTGTATTGATTTTTACCAACAGTTGCATCCAAGAAAGCAAAGAGTTTTCCAAGCTCATCATCTAAGCGAACATAATTGTCTACAATTTCCCATGAGTTTGGACCGAATGAGTGGCCCACATAATCAGGCGATGAAAAACTTACCGCAAGAAAATCTGTGGCAGTTCCTTTGCCTAATTTTTCGGCAAGCACAGCAGCTTTGGCCATCTCGGCAGTCAGTGTATTGCCGTAAGGAGTGGAGGATATTTTTCCGTAATCCTTTCCTATATATTTTGAAAGATCATAAGGGAAAGCCTTCGCATCAGCCCCAAAGGGTTTGCTCTCGTAAGCTTTTTCATCGGCAGTTGCATATTGAGGGTAAATGTCTTTAGACAATGCAGTGTTCCAGCCCAGTTTATATAATGAATCCACTATCTTCCGGTTATTAAAATTGTTTACCCAATCTGGCAACTGGTTCATATAATAAGTGCTTGTAATAAAATTGCCCGATTTGCCTTCATACCAGTAAGCGGCATTGGCAGAGTGGCCGGCAGGCAAGATAGAACCACGGTCTTTCAGTGCCACGCCAATTACTTTACTCTGGAAGTTGGTGGCTAATCGCAATTCATCACAAATAGTGGTGGTGAGCATGTTTCTGGGGCTCATTTGTCCGTCTTCTGCGCTTTTGCCGCCCACGCCATTCACAGTTTTGTCCTCACTGCAATACACGCCTTTCATCAGTTGATTATCCCACCAGTTATTACCGGCAATGCCATGAATAGAAGGCACGCTTCCGGTGTACACACAGGTATGTCCGGCGGCAGTTACTGTTGGTGTATAAGGAACCAGGGTGTTCTCGCAGGAAAAGCCTTCGCCTAATAATCTTTTAAAACCACCATTTGCTTTATACAATGGGTTAAAACGGTACAGGTAATCCCAACGCATCTGGTCTATCACAATACCAACTACTAATTTGGGCCTTTGAATAGCATCCGGGGCAGGGGAGGCTGTTTTTTGTGCAGTTGCAGCAATTGCCATTAAGAAAGCAAAAGCCGGCAAAATCAATCTTTTCATGGGTTTAGTTTGAGTTATTTGAGGTATTTCTATCAGTACAATTGATTGATGAGAGGGTGAAGATACAGCAAGGTGAATAATTGAGCTTGCCCTTTAGGGGCTAAAAGTTTACCTTTGCCCCGATTTTTTACCAAAATAACCATTTAATAATATGGCAGACATCTTTGAAAAACTGTTGAAAAATTACGGCCCTTTGGGTCAGCATCGTGAAAGGGCACATGGCTATTTTGCTTTTCCGAAACTGGATGGCGAGATAGGCAGCCATATGTTTTTTCGTGGCAAGGAGATGATAGTTTGGAGTTTGAACAATTACCTCGGCCTCGCTAACCACCCTGAAGTACGTAAAACCGATGCGGATGCTGCTGCCAAATTTGGACTGGCCCTTCCAATGGGTGCACGTATGATGAGCGGGAACAGTAATTATCACGAACAGTTGGAAAGAGAACTGGCTGCATTTGAAAAGAAAGAAGATGCCATCCTGATGAACTATGGTTACCAGGGCATTATGAGCGCCATTGATGCGATCTGCGGTCGTCATGATGTGATCGTGTACGATGCAGAAAGCCATGCCTGTATTATTGATGGACTGCGTTTGCATCCCGGGCATCGTTATGTATTTAAACACAACGATATTGAAGACTTCGACAAGCAAATGGAGCGTGCTACCGCATTAATTGAAAAACAACAAACAGGCGGCATACTGGTTATTACAGAAGGGGTGTTTGGCATGGCCGGCGACCAGGGTAAATTAAAAGAGATTATTGCTTTAAAAGCAAAATACCAGTTCCGTTTACTGGTGGATGATGCGCATGGTTTTGGCACGCTGGGTAAAACCGGTGCCGGGGCTGGTGAGGAGCAGGGTTGCCAGGATGGGATTGATCTTTATTTTTCAACTTTCGCCAAATCAATGGCTTCTATCGGCGCTTTTATGGCGGGTGATAAAGCGATCATTGATTTTATCAGGTACAATATCCGCTCACAGATCTTTGCAAAGAGTTTGCCAATGCCAATCGTGATCGGTAACCTGAAACGGTTAGAACTATTACAAACACAGCCCGACTTAAAAGCAAGGTTATGGCGTAATGCATTGAAACTGCAGAAAGGATTAAAAGAAAAAGGATTTGATATTGGCAATACCAATACCATGGTAACACCAGTATATATGAAAGGTGGTGTAGAAGAGGCAACAGCCATGGTGATGGACCTGAGAGAAAACTATCATATTTTCTGTTCAATTGTTGTGTACCCGGTAATTCCGAAAGGACATATTATTTACCGGTTAATTCCTACCGCCGATCATACCGATGCAGATATTGAAGAAACACTGAAAGCGTTCAGTGAAACCAAAGCCAAGCTGGATGCGGGTGCGTATAAGGTAGAGAAGATCCCGGATATGGCAGAATCAAAATCTTAATACACGAAAAAAAACATTTTTTAAGTATACCAATCCTTCCATAGCCGGAAGGATTTTTTTTTTGTTAATGTGTGATGACCGGTACAACCAGTGACAAAAGTTTTTGTTCTTTTGAAAAAAGAAATACCAATTATGTACATCGAACATTTAGCCATCTGGTGCAAGAACCTGGAACTGATGAAAGATTTTTATGTGAATTATTTTGGAGCAGTATCCAATGCCGGTTATCATAACCCTAAGAAGGGATTCTCTTCTTATTTCTTATCTTTTGAAAAAGGGCCGCGCTTAGAGCTGATGCAGATGCCGGGCATACCCGATAGTCTGAATGATGTATTCGCACAGTTTAGCGGGCTGATACATTTTGCGGTATCCGTTGGCAGTGAAGAAAAAGTAGATGCATTAACAGAGCAGTTCCGGAAGGATGGAATCAGAATTGTGGGGGAGCCACGCAAAACGGGGGATGGCTATTATGAGAGTGCAGTGTTGGATCCGGAAGGGAACAGGATTGAGATCACTGTTTAAAAAAGTTAGCCTCAGGTTCGCAGATTATAATCTGCGAACCTGAGGCTAAAAAAATACATCTATAATTTTTTGATCAGGTCGCCCGCCTGTTTCACATAATCATCATTCTTAGCAGCAGTTGCCAGTTCGATACATTTTTCAGCACTGGTTTTAGCCGACATTTTATCGCCAAGGTCTTTCTGAATCTTAGCCTGTAAAAGGAACAGCCAAAAAGCTTTAGGGTTGGCCTGTGTGGCTTTAGTAATATTCACTAACGCCTTGTTCAGGTCTTTATCCCACTCGTAATAAAAAGTAGCGGCAGACTGGTATGCGCCGGCATTCACAGTTTCGGCAGACAAAGCTTTTTCTACCTGAGAGCGGATACGGTCTTTCACATTTACGCTCATCGGGATCTTAACAGAAATATTGCCCCAGGTAATTTGTAAATCGCAGCTTTCTGCTTTTACATTGGCAAACTGCATGGTGAAAGTTTCTGTTTCACCGCCTGCCTTCTCTGCTTTTACTTTAAAACGGTTTACGTCTTCACTTTCTTTATAACCATCGGTTCCCCAGTTGGTTAAACCTTTGTTGATCACGATCTCCCAATATTCTTTACCGGGGATGGTGTATAAAACATAAGCACCTGTATCTAATAATTTTCCACCCATCATTACTTTGTCGGTAAAAACAATGCGTGTGGCAGCATTGGCGCCTGTGCGCCATAATTTTCCCAAAGGAGCGAGGTCGCTGTTGTCTTTTAACAAGCTTCTGCCTTTAATACCCGGACGGGAATAGGTTAATTCAATAGAACCGATACCGAATTCCTGTGTTATTTTTTGGGTAGGACTTGGCGCAGGCATTTTAACCTGTGCAAAACCGGCAAGACTGCAAAGTGTTGCAGCAATCATCATGATTTTTTTCATACTCGTACTTGTTTTAGGAAAACAAACCTACATCTTTTTCCGTCGGAACGCTAAAGTGGTCTGAAGGAAAATGATGAACGGGTGTTAAGGATTGCGGATTAGCGGATTACGGATTGGCGCATTTTGATTGATAAACTCAATACTATAATCCGCCAATCCGTAATTCGCCAATCCGCCAATTGAAAAGATTTACTTAGAGGTCAGGCCGCTATAGCGTCCCGCCCCCCGGCCCCCCCTTTATTTAAATGCCGGATGAAAACGCTGTAACGTATCGCGCAGGAAATCCCTGTCGAGATGGGTATATATTTCGGTGGTGGTAATACTTTCATGACCCAGCATTTCCTGCACGGCACGTAGGTCGGCGCCGCCTTCTACCAGATGTGTGGCAAATGAGTGCCGGAAAGTATGCGGTGAAATAACTTTGGTAATACCCGCTTTAAATGCGGCATCTTTAATAATATAAAAGATCATTACACGGCTCAGGCCTTTTCCGCGTTTATTCAGAAACAGGATGTCTTCAAACCCCGGTTGTATGGGTTGATGAACACGGATATTGTCTTTATAGATCTTAATATATTTAATGGCATCGCGACCGATAGGTACTAATCTTTCTTTATCACCTTTTCCAATCACCCTGATAAAACCTACATCAAGGTATAAGGAAGAAATTTTCAGGTTCACTACCTCACTCACCCGCAACCCGCAACTGTACATGGTTTCCAGTATGGCTTTGTTGCGGCCACCTTCGGTTGTACTTTGATCAAGCTGGGCTATCACCAGTTCAATCTCATCAAAGCTTAAAGTGTCGGGCAGTTTTCTTCTTGTTTTTGGCGCATCCAGCAGGGTAGAGGGATCTGTTTGCGTGATTTGTTCCATCAAACAATATTTATAAAAGCTACGAATGCCCGAAATGATCCTTGCCTGCGATGTGGCTGTCATGCCCAGTTCGCCAATCCATTTTACAAAATGCTGCAGATCTTTTAATTCCAGTTCGGCTGGTGAGGCTGTTCTGTTGTTTTGCTGCAGGTAATCAGTCAGCTTCTCTACATCGTGCAGGTATGCTTCCACCGAGTGATCGCTCAATGATTTTTCAAGGCGTAACCAGGCTTTGTATCCTTTTTTATATGCGAGCCACATGGGGATTGGGAAATTTTGGAATTGGGAAATTGGGAAATTGGGAAATTTTGGAATTGGGAAATTGGGAAATTTCTAAATGCAAGTAAATCTCCGTTCGTTCAAACAAAAAGTAGGGTGTCATCAGAAAACATTGAAGCAACTGTTGCAAAAGCATGATTTCTTATTGGGATTGGGGAATTGAGAAATTTTGGAATTGAAGTAAAGGTAAACGATATTGCAATTTCAAAATTTCCCAATTTCCCAATTCCAAAATTTCTAAATGCTAGTAAATCTCCGTTCGTTCAAACAAAAAGTACGTCGTCATCAGAAAACATTGAAGCGTTTTTTAGGTAAGATTGAAAAGAACCCTCCCCGTGGCTTAGATAAAATGGCCGAGGCAGTTGATGCAGAAGTATGGAGAGAAGTGGATTGTTTAAGCTGCGCCAACTGTTGCAAAAGCATGACTCCCACATTCACCAATAAAGATATCAAACGCATTGCCGCGCACCTGGAGATGAAACCACAGGAGTTTAAAGACAAATGGCTTGAGTTTGATAAGAAAGAAGGCGATTGGGTAAATGTAAAACAGCCCTGCCAGTTTCTTGATCTGAACAGTAATATGTGCAGTATCTATGAAGTTCGCCCCGATGACTGTGCTGGCTTCCCGCATCTGAAGAAAAAGAAAATGGTTGAATACATCCATGTTCACCAGCAGAATATCGAGTACTGCCCGGCAACGTATAAGATGGTAGAGAAGATGATAATGCGGGTAGGGAAGTGATTTTTAATTAGTAATTAATTGCGCCTTTGCGGCTTTGCGTGCATTATTTTTCGCGCAAAGGCGC
Organism: Sediminibacterium sp.; assembly: GCA_036758845.1. GTDB lineage: Bacteria > Bacteroidota > Bacteroidia > Chitinophagales > Chitinophagaceae > Sediminibacterium. The sequence goes on along the minus strand of DAIOVU010000050.1, from coordinate 6,547 downwards.
CAAGGCGCAGTTTTTTTTGTAATATTTAAACCATTTTGGAAAAATGATGTGAGGCGATGGTGAAGCCTTTATTGAGGTACAGCCGATGCGCATCAAAGCGTTGGTGGCCCGAGTCGAGGGTTACAACGCCATATCCTTTTTGCCTGGCCAGATCAAATACATGATCAAGCAATGCGCCGCCATGCCCCTTGCCTCTTGCCTCGGGGAGTGTAGAGAGATCGTCTATATAAAAATGTTTTCCATTGTAAGTGAATTGCAGGTACCTGAAGCCAATGGCCGCATCTGCATAGCCATTATCACCTTCAATAAATGCCAATTGATACCCCTCCTGCATCATCTCCCTGATTAAAGCCAGAAACGAAGCCTCTTCTAAATGTGGTCTTAGTTCATGAATAACTTTCCAGCATTTGCGAATATCCTGATCTGTTTGAGCGATTCGTATTTCCATATCCTTTGCCAATTTTTAATTAAAAATACACGTCTTCTATCACAAATATTTCTTTCGCTTCATCATTCACCAAAGTGATGGCCATTACATCAAACTGGATATATTTCCATTCGGGGTGTTGGTACTGGTATTCTTCTGCGGCATTTTTCAGGTTATTCATTTTATCCCGGGTAATACTTTCTTCCGGTCTGCCATAGCGGAGCGAGTACCTTGTTTTTACTTCTATAAAATGCAGAAACCTGTCTTTTGAGGCAATGATATCCACTTCCCAATGCCGGTAACGCCAGTTTCTGGCCAGCAGGGTATAGCCATTTTTGACAAGATAACCCGCAGCGATTTCTTCCCCTTTATTGCCTGTCATACGGTTGTGGTTCATGCTATCATGCGTTTATCCTAAATATAGCCCCCAGTACAAGATATTTCGGAAATTCGCGTTATAGGAAAATACGTGTAAAAAATACGGTGTGATGGAATTAAACGATTCGATATATAAACTCAAAGGGAAAGTGATGCATTATGCCTGGGGAGGGTATGATTTTATTCCTTCTTTATTGGGTATCAGCAATACAGAACATAAACCTTTTGCAGAATACTGGATGGGGGCGCACCCTTTGGCGCCATCTGAACTCATAACGCATGATGGGCCGGTATCACTTTATACGGCCATACAGGAGCAGCCAGAGAAAGTGCTTTCTGAAAAAGTATATAACAAATTTGGTGGACTGCCTTATCTGTTTAAGGTACAGGATGTAAAAGATATCCTGTCTATTCAGGTACACCCTTCCAAAGAAGAGGCAGAGAAAGGATTTGACAGGGAAGAGGCCGAAGGGATTCCACTGAATGCCCCGCACCGTAATTATAAAGACCGTAACCATAAGCCGGAAATGTTGGTAGCCTTATCTGAATTCTGGCTGCTTCACGGCTTTAAGCAAAAGTCGGAGATAGAAAAAGCGCTGGGAGATGTTCCTGAGTTTAATGTCTTGCTGCCTTATTTCAAGAGGGATGGATTAAAAGCACTGTTTCAGTTTGTTATGGAGATGGAACAGCCGGAGATCAATGCTTTGCTTACCAATCTTATCAAGCGCAACATCCGCAGAAAAAATGATAATGAACTAACTATGGAAATGCCCGGCTGGTGGGTGGCTAAAATTTTTGAGGGCAAAGAAGAGATAGGTGATATTGACAGGGCCATATTTTCTATATACTTTTTCAATATCGTAAACCTGCATCCCGGAGAAGCTCTTTTTCAGGGAGCGGGAATGCCGCATGCTTATATGGAAGGGCAGTGTGTGGAACTGATGGCCAACAGCGATAATGTATTGAGGGCCGGTTTAACACCCAAACACATTGATGTGCCCGAATTGATGAAGCACACCATTTTTGAAAGTATTGTTCCCAATGTGATGAAAGGCGTGCCATTACTAACCGGTGAAAAAGCATATAACTGCCCGGTGGATGATTTTGGTGTTACGAAAATTGAACTGACTTCCACCATCTCTTATACCGCCACTGCCTCATCACTTGAAATATTGATTGTAACTGAAGGCGGGGCTGTTATTAATAATACGTTGGTGTTGAAAAGAGGGGAGGCTGTAGCGGTATTACCTGGAGAAACATATAACATTCACGCATCCGTAGATTGTGTCTTGTTCAGGGCCTTTGTACCTGCCGTTTAAAGCTTATTAACACCCTGAGGAAAATTGACATGGAGTTAATCCGTATAACGCCTATTTTTGTCTGGAAATATTGAATAAAATGAAAATTAACAGATCACTCATATTCTCTCTTTTTTTAATGGTACTGGTAAGTGCCTTATACCGTATTATGCCTAACAGGCCAATGGGGTTTGCCCCGCAAATAGCCATAGGCCTATTCAGCGGCGCTTTATTTGTGAAAGATAAAAAATGGGCATTTATTCTGCCGTTGGTGTCTATGTTCCTTTCAGACCTTTTATACCAGGTTCTCTATGATAACGGAATGAGTTCTATTCGTGGCTTCTACAGTGGGCAGTGGATTAATTACCTCTTGTTTGCCGGGTTAACCTGCTTTGGGTTCCTTATCAGAAAAAATAAGATCAGTAATATTATTATTGCAACATTGTCTGCACCTACGGTATATTTTCTAATCACTAATTTTCTGGTATGGACCGCAAGCGACCTTGGTTTTGGATTGAACCGCCCCAAAACGTTTGCCGGTTTAATGCTCTGCTATGATGATGCATTACCTTTTTATAAGAACAGCCTGATGGCAACCATCGTATTCTCTGCTGTTTTGTTTGGTACGTATTACCTGGCTCAAAATATTTCTGCTAAAAAGCAATTGTCATAAATAACCGGTATCGGGATTAAATAAGCCGCAGACAGGAATCCTCTTCTGGTCTGCGGCTTTTTCTTTTTTAGGGAAACGATGTGAAGTTTGTTTAGTGTGTCAATAACAACTCTGAGAACCAGTAGTTCTCATGTTCCATGGTTCGAAGTATGGCTACTGAAATGGGTTGGGCAAATAGCGGACAATTGGTAACCAATGTGTGAAACTCTCCATTTTCTCCGCAGGCATCTATGCCCAGCGCTTCCAGTTCTTCTATTAGTGTAGCAGATATCTTCTTGCCTAAAAACCTTTCGCCCATTACTCCATTGCAGCTAACAATAATGGTTTCAATGCCACTGTTGAGCATTTGCATCACCAATTCTTTTCGATCCTGTTGCCATAGGGGTAATATAGCCGTAAGCCCGGCATTGGTGCATACTTTTTCTTCCCAATCGCGGTGTGGCTGCAGGTCAATGTCACCAAAGATGGCATGCGCTAAACCATACCTTTTTTTTAATTCAGTAAGAGCACCGGTAAATTTTACTTCATACTCCTGCCAGCTACTGCTGATGAGATGAATGGGTAAACCCGCCGCCGCCGCCTGTGCCTGCAATATGGCAGTGGGAATACCATGACTGCGTGATATTCTGCCCTCTTCATTCAGTACATTCAACAGAACTTTTGGGATGCCCCCTTCTTTTATTGATTGCATTAATGCAAAACAACTGTCTTTACCGCCGCTCCAGCTACATAAAGCAAGGCCTGTGTTCATTGGGTTGAAATATTTTTTGTTGACAAAGATTAACGTGCTGTTGTATTAAACACATAGTTACATAGGTTAGGAAACAGGGCATATAGTTCAAACACTATGTTTCTTTTTTGTTTTTCCTATGTACCTATGTGTTTTAAAAGTGATTTGAAATAAAGAGTATCCGCATTATTAAATGCTTTTAAAAGAAAAATGCATTAATACATATTGATTTCAATAGCACAAACTCGTTAGAATATAATCACAGGAGGCAGATACAATTTAATTTATCGGTTGTTCTCCTGTTCATACCATTTATCCACCAACAAATGTTTTCCATCAGCCGCCGTGGTAGCTAATTCATCGCAACGGTTGTTCAGGGCATTATCTGCATGTCCTTTCACCCATACAAAACGCAGCTTAAACTGTTTTGATAATGCATGAAATTGTAACCAAAGGTCTTTGTTCTTTTTGCCGCCTTTAAAATCGGTCCGTATCCAGTTATCCAGCCATTTTTTTTCAACGGTATTCACAATGTACTGGCTGTCGGTATATATCGTAACTGGAATATCCTTTTTGGTCAAGGTCTGCAAACCCACAATCACGGCCAGCAGTTCCATCCGGTTATTGGTGGTAAGCCGGTAGCCTGCAGCTATTTCTTTTTTGATATCGCCCCAAATCAGTATCACGCCATAGCCACCCGGGCCGGGGTTCCCTCTTGCTGAGCCGTCGGTGTAAATTTTGAGGTGATGTGATTGATGCATTGTGTGAGTCGTGAGTAGTGAGTGGTAAGTGGTCAGTGTGAATTGGCAATGGTGAATGGTGAATGGGAATTATTTTTCATTATTGCCAATTCACCATTGCCACTATAAAAAATATTCTCCTTTCATATACAATGTTGCCTTACCTGCAATAGTTACACGGTCGCCGCGTGAGCCACACCAGAGATGGCCTTTCCGGGCTGATAACTGGATGGAGGTCATATCTGTTTTATTCAGTTCTTTAGCCCAGTAAGGGATGAGTGACGCATGAGCAGAGCCTGTAACAGGATCCTCTCCAATTACGGAATTGGGCACCAGAAACCGACAAACAAAATCAGAAGCATTTCCCTTAGCCGTAATGATGATGCCAAGCGTTTCCAGTTTGTCTAGATAATTAAAATCAGGAACCACCTGTTCCACATCTTCCTGTGAATTGTAAACCACAAAATAGTCTCTCGATCTGAATACCTGTGCGGGTTTAATGGAAAGTCCTTTTAACAGATCCTCTGGTAGTGTACACGCTTCCGGCATGCGTGCGGGGAAATTCATTTCAAGGGTATCGCCTTTTTTTATAACAGTCAATACCCCGCTTTTTGTGTGAAAATTTATTGTATCAGAATCGTGCCCGAGTTCTGTGAATATAACAAAAGCCGAAGCCAATGTAGGGTGGCCTGCAAGATCCATTTCAACCTCTGGTGTAAACCATTTGAGGTTGTAACTGTTATCAGGGTTCTTTACAAAAAAAGCAGTCTCTGATAAATTGTTTTCCATGGCTAATTGCTGCATGGTAGCTGTTGGCAGAAATTCTTTTAACGGGCAGCAGGCCGCAGGATTGCCGCCAAAAACCTTATCAGTAAAAGCATCTACTGTATAAATAGGGTAGCTCATTGATTAAAAATTTACATATTTTTTTGGAAATGGATTATTTTATAAATCATAGCATGACCTATAAATAATCAGCAAAGTAAAGGGAATTGAAGAATAGGTGGAATACCGGTTATCGAATTGGCGGATTAGCGGATTGGCGGATTTCTTTAGTCCTTCTCTAAAACGGGTTAGGCAATCATAAGCCTGCCTGGCGTAGACTGGAAACAAAGAAAAATAGCGTTGAGCAAATACATCAACTCTTTTTTTTATCGGGTTACTATTATTTGAATAATACATCAATCCGCCAATCCGCCAATCCGCAATTCGCCAATCCGCTAATCCTACACCTGAAACACGCCCATTTTAAAATCCTCCAGGTGCGGATTTTGGTTGGCTGCAGCAATTCCTTCTGCAATCACCTGTCTTGTTTCTATCGGGTCAATAATATTATCAACCCATAAGCGGGCGGCAGCATAGTAAGGAGAGGTTTGTTTTTCGTAGCTGTTCTTTATTTTGTCGAGCAATTCTTTTTCTACTTCTGCACTTACTTCTTTGCCCTTTGATTTCATAGTGGCAACCTGTATCTGTAATAATGTTTTGGCTGCCTGGTCGCCACCCATCACTGCAATTTTTGCAGAGGGCCATGCATAAATAAATCTTGGGTCGTAAGCTTTGCCGCACATGGCATAATTGCCGGCGCCATAACTGTTGCCTATTACAATAGTGATCTTTGGTACAACTGAATTGGCAACGGCATTCACCATTTTGGCTCCATCTTTAATAATGCCGCTATGTTCACTGCGGCTACCCACCATAAAACCCGTTACATCCTGCAGAAATACCAGCGGAATTTTTTTCTGGTTGCAGTTCATGATAAAACGCGCGGCTTTATCGGCACTGTCGTTATAGATCACACCACCGATCTGCATTTCTCCTTTTTTGTTCCTGCTAACGAGTCGCTGGTTAGCTACAATACCTACGGCCCATCCTTCAATACGGGCATAACCGCAGAGTATACTTTTACCATAATCCTGTTTAAACTGGTCGAACGCGCTGTTATCAACAATGCGTTCAATGATCTCCAGCATATCATAGGGTTTCAGATTGCCTTCGGGCATAATGCCATAAATCTCTTTGGGATCTTTTGTGGGTGCCACTGGTGTTATCCGGTCAAAACCGGCCTGTTCCGGTTTGCCCAGTTTGTTCATGATCTTTTTGATATGATCCAGGCATTCCTGTTCTGTTTTGAATTTGTAATCAGCGATACCGCTGATCTCTGTATGGGTAGTGGCACCGCCCAGTGTTTCATTATCGGTTTCTTCACCGATAGCCGCTTTTACGAGGTAGGGCCCTGCTAAAAAAATACTGCCGTTGCCTTCTACCATCAACGTTTCATCGCTCATAATGGGCAGGTAG
>DAIOVU010000049.1:0-30824 GCA_036758845.1 Sediminibacterium sp. | reverse complement strand
ATCAGCTAATTTGCAGGCTTTTTGCAACTTTTTCAAATACCTTGCATATTATTTCCCCCCTTTTTTCTAATATTACCTCTCACCATTGAATCATAGACTTTTTGAGGGTCGACTAATTAATAATTGGGGGAGCCCGAAGGTTCGGGCACATTGAAAAAACAGAAGACCCGCTCTTAAATGAGTGGGTCTTCTGCTTTTTAATACGCGGAGAAGAAATTTTCAATAAAAGAAAGACAGAAGGGAAGAAGAACGGGTGCTTACGCAGAGGAGCTCTTTTTTCTTCTGTCTTTCTTTTATTGAAAACCCAAATGGGTGTATTACCGGTACGCTAAAAATGTAAAATGTGCAATGAAGCTTTTATACTGGCTTCCTCGTCTTGCTTAATGTTTAAGAAAATCGGCGGGTATCTGAACGCCTTCTTCTTTATCAAGTACATGCTTCATCATTTTTCTCAGCGCTTCAGGCAGGATCTTTTTTTCTTCCTCGGTTAATGGCTGGATGATCTCAAAGAATTCATCTTCATCATCATAATATCCGAAATACAGGTCATACCGGTCGTTGAGGTGCAGGCGTAAAGAAATTTCTTTATCCTCTTCATAAATATGCATGGAGATGATGGCCCATTGATCTTCATCTGCAAAATCGAACCGGATCTCTGCCTTATCCTGGCTCAGTACCCATGCTACCAGTTTGCCAATCATGTCTGCAGAATGATTTTTTACCAGTTCTTCGTAAGTCATACTATACCTTTCTTTTTATCTGAAATTATTAATTGTTAATTACCCCTCAGTGTTTTATCGTAAAATGTATCAACAAAAACCCTGTTACACAAAGTAACAATATTGCCAGTATAGCAATAATAAGCCAGTTCTGGTCTTTGAGTTTTCTTTTATTTTTGCGTGAAACTTTTTTCGCGGTTTGCTTTTGTAATTGCTTGTTCAGTTGGTCAACACATTCCTTTACCTGCTCAGGGTCTTTAAAATGCTGTAGCCCTTCAATGGCATCGTTTACAAAAGCAGAATCAGCCATCTGGTTCTCAATGGCAAAACGCTCCTCTTCTGATGCGTTACCCTGCAGGTATTTCATCAATTCATCGGCATTCAGTTCCTCATCATGGTTCAATATGTCTTTGAGGTCTGTCATTAAGATACTTTCATTTTCTTTTCAACCAGTATTTTAAGATTTCGCTTCCCGTTCTGTATATAACTTTTTACCTGCAATAAACTGAAACCTGTAAGATCAACAATTTCCTGGTAGCTTTTCTTTTGCAGGTAGAATAAAGTTACACAGGTTTTCTGCTCTTCATTCAATTCTTCAAGCGCTTTCTCCAGCATGGTAAGGGTGGCTTCTTTTTCTGTCCTTTCTGCATGGTCTGTTTCCGGGGCTGCAAGATCAGGTTTACTTTCAACAGGAATAAAAATTTGTTTATCCCTGAGTTTCATCAGGCAATGATTTTTGGCTATCATATACAGCCAACTTTTAATATAAACTACTTTGTATTTACCCAGTTCTGTTATCGCTTTTAAGAATATCTGCTGAACAGCATCTTTGGCCAGTTCTTCGTTCTTCAGGTATTTCATGCAAACACCCAACAGTAAATAGGTATAACGTTGCAAAACAATGCCCAGCCAACGGGTATCATGATCGCTGTAGAATTTCTCCAGCAATTCATTGTCAGTCATATGGTCGTAATGTTCCGCGCTCACTACCTGAATATATGCATTTTTTGTATAGATGCGGTAGCAGTAAAATTCCATATCTTGAATTCAAATTGTTCGTATGTCATTCGTGATATGTATTGTACCCGATGCCCCTTTGAGAAGGGATGCGGCCCATCGCTCTGAAATGGTTAGCCAGCTGTTATTTGGAGAGATAGCTGTAGTGCTGGAAGAAACCAAAACATTTACCCGTGTGCGTTGTTTGTATGATGGATACGAAGGTTGGTGCCAGGCTAACCAGTTAACAGGAATAAGCAGTGAAAAATTAAATGAAGAAGTAAAACAATTAAGCGCTGAATGGGCTACTGCTATTGATTTTGATGGACAAGCCATGCACCTTTCATTAGGAAGTTCTCTCGGGTTATTGCAGCATGGCAAAGCGCAGATAGGAAAGTATCCCATTTCATACAGTGGCAAAACATGGGATCCTGCCCAATCAGTATTTTCGGGGGAGGCTATTAAAGCCATCGCTTTTCAATACCTGAACACACCGTATCTGTGGGGCGGCAGGTCTGTATTTGGAATTGATTGCAGCGGTTTTGTGCAACAGGTGTTCCGGTTCTTTAATAAAGTATTGCCACGCGATGCATACCTGCAGGCCGAGACAGGAGAGCTGGTTGGATTTTTACAGGAAGTAACATGTGGCCACTTGGCCTATTTTGATAACGAGGAGGGAAGGATCACACATGTGGGAATATTATTGAACCACGATACCATTATTCACGCTTCGGGCAAGGTGCGGATAGATAAAATAGACAATATGGGAATCCTGAACAGTGATACGGGTGAGCGTACCCACCAGTTGCGTATCATCAAGCGTTATTTCTAACAGAAAAAGCAACTCCGGGGAGTTGCTTTTATATAAGATAGTGTTGCTAGTTAGATCAGATCAAGGCCTTTCGCAAAATAAGTAACAGTACCGGGCAGGGCCAACCAGAAAAACTCGCGGTATACGATCAGTAAAGTGATCATAGCTGCTAACCAGAAAAAACAAAGCGCCCAATATTTACCTCTTGATTGGTTTACTTCCATGGTATAATTTTTTTGCAAAGATAAGGTTCGGAGATGATTTTTTCGGGGTTCAGTTGCCGGATTGTTCAATTTTTGTGGATGAAGCCACAGAATCCTTTACCGGTGCGGGTTTGCTCTTATCAAAAAACAGCATTTTAAGGGCTATCAGCATCAAAATAACTGCAAATGCCTTCTTCACTTTTTCATCGCTCATAGAGAGGGCCAGTTTGCTGCCAAGAAAGCCCCCAAGCACAAAAGCAATGGCTGTGATGCCCACATAATTAATATTCAGGTAACCCTGTTTGTAATATTGTATCACCGCCAGAATACCTACCGGCAATAAAAGTATGCCCAGCGATGTACCCTGCGCCAGTTTCTGCGAGAAGCCTGCCAGCAGTACCAAGGCAGGCACAATAATAACACCGCCGCCAATACCGATCAGTCCACTCAGAAAACCTGCGGCTAATCCTATCAATAGTAACAGAACGATGGTTGTTGCGGTCATTTGATTGTTTTTTATTGCCACAGAATACCCGGCTTTTAAAGTTGTGTTTATTTTACAAAAATCTCTTTATAATAACGGATAGCTTCTTCAATAATGGTAAGGGCCTGTGCTTTATCACCAAAATCTTCCACCACCACTGTTTTATTCTCTAATTTTTTATACTCTTCAAAGAAATGCCGTAACTCGTCAAAGAAATGTTTGGGCAGTTCTTCAATATTGTTATAATGGTTTACACCCGGATCATTTGCGGCAACGGCAATGATCTTATCATCGGGGTCGCCGCCATCTATCATCTGCATTACACCAACCACTTTTGCTTCCATCAGTGTAAGCGGTTGTACAGGCAATGATGTGATTACTAAAATATCCAGTGGGTCTTTATCTCCACCATAAGTCTGCGGAATAAAACCATAGTTGATAGGGTAGTAGAAAGAAGAAAAAATAACCCTGTCAAGCTTTAACAGGCCGCTTGGTTTATCAATCTCATATTTACAACGGGAACCCTGTGGTATTTCAATAATGGCGTTTACAACTCTCGGTGCATTTTCCCCATAAGGAACCCCATGCCATGGATGTTTTACTGTTGATTGCTGCATAATGTGTGTTTATTTATTTGGTTAACCAATAGCCGAATGTAACGGCTCCAAGTCCTATAATCAGGCTTGACCCTGCATAGATAACAAAACTACTATAACGTTGCTGACTCAATAACTGCATATTCTCCCACGCAAAAGCAGAAAAAGTAGTGAACCCGCCGCAAATACCTGTTGCCAGAAATAAACGCCAGTTGCCAAATCCTTCCTGCCTGGCAGCAACACCCATAATCGCGCCTATTAATAAAGAGCCGATAATGTTTACGGTAAAAGTGGCATAAGGCAAACTCTCATGTTTGATAAAATGAACGGCAAGGTAACGGGCGGCAGAGCCAATCATTCCGCCAAAACCTACCAATAAGAGATTCTTTAGTAACATACTCAGAAAATTATTCTTTTTTGCCGGCATCAACAAGCCATGCGCCATTTTGTTTAACAACCCGTAACGTATCGGCCAGTTTATCAAATGAATTATGGTAATAGATCAGGGTGATGCTATCGCTCAGCTCTTTTACTTCATTGATATTGATAGAAGCTGATCTCCATTGCTGGCGGCCTTCCCTGCCTTTTTCACGGTATTCATGTTCCATCTGTTTCAGGATGGCTGTGTTTTTTTCGTTGGGCAACATATAGAATGCAGCTTTTGAAAAATCGCCCTGTAACCTGCTGTTGATAAATTCACGGCCCGCATCTAATGCATCCTCGGCTTTACGGTATTCCTCCTGCTTACTGCTGCAGGCTCCCAATACCACCAACATGATCAATAATAAATATTTCATATATCTTTTAGGGCAATAAAGGTACGCTGAACAGCTTATCCATGGAAAAATAAACCTTTTCCTGAAAAAATCCGTGAATTAAAGACTGATCTAATATTCATTATCATTTCTACCTGCGCCTTTGCGGCTTTGCGTGCATTTTTTTCTCACGCAAAGCCGCAGGCGCAGTAATATATTCTGGGGGATAAAGAAAATTTAATGCTCAGCCAGGAGGCCGATAAATGCATCCATCAACGAACGGATCTGATGAAGGGTGGTTTCATCTGTGATCACTCCTTCCGCACTAATTTTTGTTTTAGGTGCCCCGATGAGCAACGATGTTTCAGGCGATGTTCCGGCGCCTATTGTTTTTATCACTAATTGCAATGCTTCGTGCGCTTTTTGTCCGGATGAGGAGGCGGTGATCAGCGCTGTGGGTTTATTGGTGAAGATGATCGTAGATACCATCCATTCCAACGCGTTTTTTAAACTGCCCGGCAAACTGAAAACATATTCGGGCGTACAAATGATCACGCCATCTGCCTCTTCAATCAGTTTACGGAATGCAGTTACGGCCACTGGTGGCGTTTCTGTATCAAGATCGGGATTAAAATGCGGGATCTGATCAATTCCTGTAAAGATGAAACAATCCAACTGCGCTTCATACATCGAAGCAATGGCTTTTAAAATATGCAGGTTTACCGATTTCGCTCGGGTGCTTCCTGATATGGCTACTACTTTCTTCCTGGTACTGCTCATGATCTTTCCTTAAACGAGTTGATTTAATTTTGCGTATTGTAATAACATAATGGTTTTACCGTCTTTGATCTCACCGGTGTCTATCATCTGCATGGCACTGTCAAGCGTCATTTCAAGCACTTCAATATCTTCCTGCTCCTGTTCAATGCCGCCGCCATCATGCAGTTTCATTGATTTGCTGTATTCGGCAACAAAAAAATGCAGGATCTCTGTAACAGAGCCCGGCGACATATACGCTTCAAATATTTTACGCACATCTTTAACCAGGTAACCTGTTTCTTCTTCCGTTTCGCGTTTAATGCATTCTTCGGGGTTGTCTTTTTCCAGTAACCCTGCGCAGGCTTCAATCAGCATGCCATCAGGATTGCCATTTACAAAACTGGGTAATCGAAACTGGCGGGTAAGAATAACGGTTTTGTTTTCTTTATTGAATAAAAGAATGGTGGCCCCGTTGCCCCTGTCGTACACTTCCCGGATATGCTTATGTCTTGAGCCATCGGGTTTATCAAACTCGTATGTGATCTTTCTTAAAATATACCAGTTATCGCTCAGTATCTCTGATTGCAGGATACGTACATTTTGTACCATGAAATGGAAGGATTAAAGATGAAAGGCGTTCTGTTAATCAACCGCCTGCTTTCTGCTGAGCCATTTGGCAACAGCGATCAAAAATAAGGATAGCCCGAGAAATACCAGTGCAAGTATTCCACCATTTAACAAAGCACGTGGATAACCGATATTGGGCACATTTAAAAAAGGGTAAGGATAATAACCGGTAAACGCCCCGCGAATAGCCACAATGATGATGTATGTTAAAGGATATAAGAGCCAGAAAAAACTATCCCTCCATTGTAAAGTGGTCTTTGGCACAAATACTGCCCAGTAAACAACAGTCAGCAGCGGTATGGCTGAATGCAGCAATTCATCCACAAACTTCTGTAAGCCCTGTGGGTTCCAGATAAAACGCAATACAATATTATAAACGGCGCCCACCACAATAATATAAACGGTTATGGCAGTTAAGGTGCCGGCACGCAGAAAGAAATGGTTCGTTTTGAGGCTGTTGTTAAAAGTGATAAACGTAAAACTAACCGCTACAATAATATTGGATAGAATAGTAAAATAACTAAAGAACCGGATAACGGTTTCTGATACAGAAGTAGTGCTGATATGAAGGAGAAGATACAATTGCACTATTACCGCAAACCAGCCCATTGCAGCAGCAATGGCAGCATATATTCTGGATGCAGGAACGTTTATCATAAATGCATTTGCAGGTCTGGTACTAAGTTAACGATTTTTTGGCCTTGAGGTGACTGCCGGAAATATTTTAAGGAAAACATAAGCCACCCCTCCGCTCTTCAGACACCTCCCCTTGAAATGGGGAGGATATTTTCGAAAATTTTCGACTAAACAAAAGCAACGACCCACATAAAAATATCCCCGCCTTTCCAGGGAGGCAACCGATTATTTCGCCAGAAATAATCAGGGGTGGCTACTGCTTTGCTTCGGGCAACAAAACCAACTCCGCTACCTGCTGTTCATCAAAATATTTATTAGCCAGCAACTTGCTTTTCTCAACCGTAAATTCCCGAATCTTTTTTGAAGCTTCCGGTATTTTTAATGGGTCGGCATTGCGGAAGAATTGCTGCTCCAGCCGGTAGCGCCAGAAACTGTTTTCTTTTACCTCGTTTTCAAGTGAACGGGTTTGCTCGGCAATAATTTTATCAACGTTTACCTGTGCCACGCCATTGGCCTTGGTGTTCTTAATTTCTTCCATTACCAGCGCCACCAGTTTGTCAATATTTTCCGGTGCGCATCCAAACTGGATGCCAATGCTGTAATTACTGAATGGCTCGCGGGCTATACCGCCACTTACGTTTATGCCATATACTCCGCCTGCATCTTCGCGCAATACTTCTCTCAATTTTATACCCATTGCCTTGCAAAGCTGTCCAAGCTGCAGGTCTTCTGTTTCGTTATACACGGTGTTGCCCGTAAAGTAAAGCCTAACACTGGCTTTGTTTTCTTTGCCTTTGTATATTACTTTATTAATACGGCCTGCAGGATAGCGAATGCCCACATCTTTATAATTATCTTTTTGTGCAGTGCCGGGTAAAGAAGCCACATACTTTTCTATCAGTGGTTTGATGCTATCGGTAGTAAAATTTCCAACGAATGTGAAGAGGAATTGTCCTGCATTGCTGAACCGTTCTTTATAAATATCAAAAGCCCTGTCAAGACTGATCTTTTTCAGATCATCAATGGTAAAGGGTTTTCTGCGGGGATGATAATTACTCATGATATAGCTCACCGAATCGGAGAAAACAGAACCGGGGTCTTTGTCTTTATTGTCAAGCTGTGCTTTAAACTGCTGCAGAATTACGTTAAACATTTCTGCATCCTTGCGCGGAGCCACAAAATTGCCATGCAGCAACTGGAATGCCGTTTCCAGGTCTTTCACACTGCTGCTGCCGTTCATGCCCTGCATGGTAGATGACAATGAGGCGGCTACATAACAATTTTTGCCGGTAAGCGCTTTTTGCAATTCCTGCATAGTAAGATTGCCCATGCCACCTATGGATGCAATTACCGATGCATTGGCTGCATTAATATAATCACTATCGTTATACAATGAAGTGCCACCCCAGCTAATGCAGGAGAACTGTATTTCATCGTTCTTGAAATTGGTGGGTTTTAAAATTACCCTTGCGCCATTTGACAGTTGCCATTCTGTTGTGCCGATGGCTTCATATTTTTTCTCAGATATTACTTTACCTGCAACAGGTGTTACGGGCAAGAGGGGACTGTTGTTTACTTTATCAATATATTTTTTCAGTTTACCCAATGGCTTATTCAGTTGCGCCAGAACAGCCAACTGTGTGGGCAGGGTATGTTTTTCTTTTTCAGGTGCTGTAATAACCACAGATCGGTCGGTGGGCTTGATCCATTTTTTTATCAGGCTGTTTACTTCAGTGAGTGTAATAGTAGGAAGGAATTTTTTATACAAAGCATATTCATAGGCAATGCCCGGAATGGCTTCGCCTTTTAAATAATTTGCGATTAATTCCTGTAACAGATCCGCAGATTTTGTTTTGTCGCGCTCATTGTAACTGTTCTCTATCCTCACAAAAATATTTTTTAAGGCACGGTCAAGTTCTGTCTGCACAAAACCATATTGTTTTACCCTTTCATTTTCGGTAAGCAGGGTTTGAATGGAAGCGGCAATGTCTTTTCCTTTTTTAGCTACGGCTAATAAACTAAACGCATCCTTATCGCCGATAAAACCGCCATAACTGCTGCTGCCGAACAGGAAAGGCGCATCCGGTTTTTGCGAAAGCTCATCCAGCCTGCTGCTCATCATCTGGTTAAATAATTCGCGAATAATATCTGCCCTGAACTGCGCTTCTGTTTTGGTAACGGCTACTTCCGGCATGGTGTAATAGATCTGCACCACATTGTAGGGTTGCTCTGCATCAGTTAAAATAGCGGTGCGTGTTTCGGTATGCGCAGGAATGCTGTATTTGATTCTTTTTTTAGGCGCGGCAATTGCAGGTATATGTTCAAAATGTTCTTTGATCATTTTTTCAGTCTCTGCAATATCAACATCGCCCACTACAATCACCGCCTGCAAATCGGGGCGGTACCAATCTTTGTAAAATGATGTAAGCATATTGTGATGTGCGGTATCAATATTCGCCTTTGTACCAATGGGTAAGCGTTTGGCATATTGCGAACCTTTAAGTAATACAGGAAAATATTTATCGCGCAGCCTTGCATCTGCACCACGGCCAAGGCGCCATTCTTCTACTATCACACCACGTTCCTTATCAATTTCCGCGGGCTCAAAACTTACAGCATGTGCCCAGTCTTCCAGTATCTGCATGGCCTGTTTGTACACCATCGGACTATCCGTAGGAACCTGCAATTCATAAATGGTTTCATCAAAAGAAGTAGAGGCGTTCAGATCGGCGCCAAAATTAACCCCGCTTTTTTCGAGGAAGTTTACCAGTTCATTCTTTTTAAAATGTTCCGTTCCGTTAAAACTCATGTGCTCCACAAAATGCGCAAGGCCTACCTGCTTATCTGTTTCTAATATAGACCCCGCATTCACTACCAATCTTAATTCTGCACGGTTCTTTGGCTCCTGGTTCTTTCTGATATAATAGGTGAGGCCATTACTCAGTTTGCCGGTTTTAATAGCAGGATCAACAGGCAGTACCGCATCATTTTTTTGCGCGATGAGTTGTACAGAAAATGCGAACAGAGTAATAAACAAAAAACGGAGACGTGGCATAGTAAAAAATTATTGTATAACGAATGTAAGGCTTGTATAAGAAAAGAATGATATCTAATAATATCCCCTCCCCGCCCTGCGAGAAGGGGTGCTCAAGCGATCTAGCGAAGATCGGGGTGGTGCTGCGGGGTGCCGGTATATATGACGAGGCTAATTATACTCACATTGGCAACACTCCTCCGCCCTTAGGCACTCCATGGAGAGAGGAGGATATTTTTGTTGTGAATGCCTTTTTTTATTAAACACCTAACCACCACAGACCACAAACCACAGACAACAAACCACGTTACAACGCACTAAACATGTGCAAAACAATTGTGTTTGATATACACAATACTTTCGATATTTTTATATCCTAAACCGTTGCTATGCGTTTTAAACATTGTCTGCCGCTGTTATTGTTGCTTACTGTTTTGGTGTCCTGTAAAAACGGAGGTAATTCTTCCGCAACATCAGATACCGCCAAAATTGATGGACATCCCGCATGGATCATGCAGGGAAATATTTATGAAGTTAATGTTCGCCAGTATACACCGGAAGGTACTTTTAAAGCATTTGCCAAACACCTGGACCGGCTGAAAGAAATGGGCGTACAAACACTTTGGTTTATGCCCATCAACCCCATCAGCAAAGTAGACCGTAAAGGCTCTTTAGGCAGTTATTATGCAGTGGCTGATTATGTTTCAGTAAATCCCGAGTTTGGAACTTTAGACGACTGGAAAGCACTGGTTAAAGAAGCGCATGCAAAAGATTTTAAAATAGTGATAGACTGGGTGCCCAGTCATACAGGCGCCGATCACCACTGGTTAACAACACATCCCGATTTTTATGTGAGGGATAGTGTAACAGGTAAAGCTATTTCAATGTACGATTGGACCGATACCCGCAAACTCAATTACAATAACAAAGGAACCGTAGACAGTATGATTGCCGCCATGAAATTCTGGGTACGTGAAACAGGTATTGACGGGTTTCGTTGCGATGTGGCAGGAGAGGTGCTGGACAGTTTCTGGATGAAATGCATTCCTGAACTGAAGAAAATGAAAAACCTTTTCTTCCTTGCCGAAGGAGATAAGCCCGCACTGCATACAGATGGCTTTGATGCAACCTATACATGGAACGATTTTAATATGCTGAAACTGATAGCCGCAGGAAAAAGAAAAGCATCAGATTTCGACAGCGCCATTAATAAAACAGACACCAGTTTCCCGGCCAATGCCCTGCGCATGTTCTTTACCAGTAACCACGACGAGAATAGCTGGAACAAAGCGGATTACGAAACCACACCCGGCGCATCACACGCCCCTTTTGCGGTGCTTACGCAAACCATAAAACGCAGTGTGCCATTGATCTACAGCGGACAGGAAGAACCCATTCTTCGCGCCATTAAATTCTTTGATAAAGACACCATGCAGTTTGCGAAATTTGAGCGTGGCGATCTGTATAAAAAATTACTCGCCCTGCGCAAATCCAACGAAGCGCTGAGCGCCAATGCTTCTTTTGCAAGATTAACCACGGGTATGGAAGACAAAATTTACGGCTACGCCCGCCAGACTGATAAAAACAAAGTAGTGGTACTGCTAAACCTGACCAACACCCCACAAACATTCTCCGTAAAAGACGGCCTGATTACCGGAGAGGCAACAGAAATTTTTACCAACAAAAAAGAAAAAATGGAACCCGGCAAATCTTTCAGTTTAGGGGCTTGGGGGTATTTGGTTTATAGTTATTAAGGTGGGGATTATATGGTAAAGATGCCCCTTTATACATGATTTGATTTTTAGGAACAGGTGATCGTTGTAATGTTTCTGAAGGGGATGGTTTTGTAAAGACAATTGTTGACAACAATTCAAAAAGAAAGATTTTTGCTAATAAAAGAGTTGCAGATTTGAAGAATGAACTACTATTATTCAAATATATATTGGCACTTTACCGGCTCGCCAAAAAATATAGATTGGTCATCAGTTTTTCGTCCAAAAGACATTCGTAAGTTTGGAAAATCCAAAAGTGATTCAGAATGTTTAAAGATTCTGAAATCTATTATCACGGAAAAAACTTTACGAGCTAAATCAATAGAAAAAGTTGACAGACACATTATGTCTGACCCATTCTGTTGTGTTACTGATATCCCAATTCAAAATTTAAAAGAACACAAAAAGTATTATGGAAATATTGTAATTGGCTTTAGGCATGAAAAAATTCACAAACAATTTAATCCTGTATTGTATATTCCCAAGAAAGCACTTCCGCAAAAAACGCAAAATCTAAATATTTTCATACCCAAAGCTTTGGGCTTAGCTGGCGGCTTAATGCCAATAAATTCAAAAATAACTACAGTAGACGAACAACAGATAGGGAAATATCTAATCAATCATTTTAAAATAACTGATTTCTCTGACAAGCCTGGAGAAACCTTTTATAGAGAAAGAGAGTGGCGAAAAGTTGGGGATTTTAATTTTAAGCTTACTGATATTGCCTTAATAATTTTACCTGATAAACTTATCTCAAAAGCGAAAAAGATGATTGACACGCTTGGCGTTCAGCAAAGTGCTATAATTTCTTGGGAACTGTTAGAAAAAATGTAAACCTACAGCTAATTCCGTTCTGACAAAAAAGTTGGGCAACATGAAGTCATACATTAACTATGGGTTTCGACCCAACTTCAGTAGTTCATTCCACAGCCGATTAAGTCTTTGTTGCCTAAAATGACGATAGGTCACCTGACCAGAAGATTTGTCTGTATTGAACTGTTAGCGGCTAGTTTCTCTGTAAAACTCCAAAATACTATTTTAAAGTTACCAATTTTTGGTAACTTCGGTAAAAATTTTATAGCTATGGGACGAAACACCTCTATATCACTTGGAAACCATTTCGAAGATTTTGTTGACGATAAGGTATCTACCGGCAGGTTTAAGAATGCAAGTGAAGTTATTCGTGCCGGCCTTCGTTTATTGGAAGAGGAGGAAAGCAAAATTGTTGCATTAAAAAAAGCTATTGATGAAGGCATTGAGAGTGGGTTAGCTAAAAACTTTAATCCTCAAAAACACCTCAATAAACTAAAAGCCGCTAAACAAAAAAATGGCTAATTATATTCTTACTAATAAAGCGGTTGAAGATTTATCAAAAATCTGGGAGTACACATTCGAGATCTGGTCAGAAGCCCAGGCTGATCGATATTATTATATGCTTCTGGATTCTTGCCAGGAATTGGCAGATGGAAAAATATCTGGCAAAAATTATCACGAAATTAAAGACGATATTTTAGGCTGCAGGGTAGGCCAGCATATTATCTTTTATCGAAAAATTAAAAACAATAAAATAGAAATTGCCAGAATTCTTCACAGTCGCATGGATCTGAAAAATCGAATAAAGGAATAAAACCACCGTCAATAATTTTCTTTCCCCACTTCCTGACTTCCCGACTTCCCGACTTCCCATCTCCCCCCAACTTCTTATCTTTGCCCAATGAACCGCACCCAACTCGTCGCGCAGATACAGCAGAAGAAAAGCTATCTATGCGTAGGCCTTGATACAGATATCACCAAACTCCCCAAACACCTGCAATCGCATCCTGATGCGGTTTTTGAATTTAATAAAGCCATTATTGACGCCACCAAAGACCATTGTGTGAGCTATAAGATCAATACTGCTTTTTACGAATCGCAGGGGTTGAAAGGCTGGGAGGTGATGGAGAAAACAGTGCAGTATATTCCCGAAACACATTTCAGGATAGCCGATGCCAAACGCGGCGATATTGGTAATACCTCATCACAATACGCCAAAACTTTTTTTGAGATATTTCCTTTTGATGCGGTAACCGTTGCCCCATACATGGGCGAAGACAGTGTGCGGCCTTTTCTCGACTATACAGATAAATGGACCATTGTACTCGGTCTTACCTCCAATGCCGGCAGCAACGATTTTCAACAGTTAGCAATCCGGCATGGCATCACTGAAACCCGTTTGTACGAAAAGGTTTTGGAAAAAGTGTCTTCATGGGGCACGCCATCCAACCTCATGTTTGTAGTAGGCGCCACACGTGCCAGCGACCTGGAACATATCCGTACCATCATCCCCGAACATTTTTTATTAGTACCCGGCGTAGGTGCGCAGGGCGGAAGTTTGAAAGATGTATCCAACTATGGATTAATTAAAGATTGCGGCTTATTGGTAAATGCCAGTCGCGCAGTAATTTTTGCAGGAGGTGGAGAAGATTTTGCAGACCAGGCCAAAATTGCAGCGGCCCAGTACCAAACAGAAATGGCAACCTATCTCTAAAAAAACCGTGCCCTTGGCCTTTGTGTGAGTATCTCTTTCTAACTATGTAAGAGAGTTGATTATTTATTAACGTGTTGTACTATTGAAATCAATACGTATTAATGCATTTTAGTTTTAAAAGTGTTTTATAATGCGGGTATTCTTTATTTCAAATCACTTTTAAAACACATAGGTGTATAGGAAAAACAAAAAAGAAACATAGCGTTTGAACTATATGCCCTGTTTCCTAACCTATGTAACTATGTGTTTAATACCACACACGTTATTTATTAACCAACCCCGCAATCGCCTCCGCCACTTTCTCCGCCCACACTGTATAGCCCTTCCCAGAATAATGCAAATGATCGCCGGTTAACAGCGTATGGTCTTTTTTCGCTTTCCGCGATTCTTCGGTGATGTTGATAAAGATGGTTTGGGATTGTTTGGCCACAGATTCGCAGATTGCGTTGAATGCATCAATTTCTGAACTGATTTTTTTGTTGTCTTTTTTAGTGGCATAGGGTGTTACACCCCAATCGGGTATAGATAATACGATCACATGGCCTGCTTTTTCTCCACTCAGATGAACCGCTTTGCGCAGCAGGAATTCGAGATCTGTTTTAAATTCATCTATGGATAAATTATTGTATTGATTGTTTACACCGATCAGTAGCGTTACAAAATCGTAGGTTTCATTTAAACGGGTGTGGAGGATTTGTTCGGCAAGTTCAAAACTTTTCCAGCCTGTTTGGGCAACAATCTCCGGCGCCTGAAAATGATGGCCTGCTTTTCTGAGTAACTGAATTGTTTGATAAGGAAAACTTTCATGGATGGGTACACCTTCCCCGATTGTATAAGAATCGCCGAGTGCGAGGTATGTGTAATGGTGTTTAGACATGTTGCACCTTTTTTTGCCACAGATGACACGGATTTTCACAGAGAAATTTTGTGGTAATCTGTGGCAATTATTCAAAAATGATCTCTCAGAATCCTATAAAACTCAAATACATCTCCAAAACTGCAATACAAAGGAGCCGGTGCCACACGTATCACACCTGGCTCGCGGTAATCAACAACAATGCCGCTTTCAATCATCTTAGCATGTATCTCCTTTCCCCGTTCTTTAAAATACAACGATAACTGCGCTCCACGGCTTGCTGCATCTGCGGGGGTAATAATTTCAAATTTCAGATTGGGTAACTGATGCAGCAGGTATTCAAGATAAGCCGTTAGCTGTAAGCTTTTGGACCTGATCTTTTCAATACCCGCTTCATCAAACATTTCCAAAGCAGCTTTTAAAGATACGGTATTAAAAACCTGTGCGGTACTGATGTTCCAGCCACTGGCATTGTTTTTTGGGATGAACCCTTTCTCCATTTTAAACCTTGTCTTCTCTTCATTACCCCACCAGCCGCCCAGTCTTGGCGTATGAACATCATTGGCAAAACGTTCATGCACATACACACCACCTACCGCACCCGGACCGCCATTCAGGTATTTATAGCTGCACCATGCTGCAAAATCAACTCCCCAGTTATGCAATGCCAAAGGCAGATTACCCGCCACATGCGCAAGGTCGAAACCCGCAATGGCACCCGCTTTGTGAGCGGCTTCGGTAATGCGTTTCATATCAAACAATTGGCCGGTGTAATAATTGATGCCGCCAAACATAACCATGGCAAGACTGCTGCTGTGTCTTTCAATAGCACCAATGATATCTTCAGTGTGTATTATTTTTTCACCTTCCCTTGGTGCAATTTCAATAATGGCAGTTGCGGGATCAAAACCAAAAAGCCTGATCAATGTTTCTACCGCATATTGGTCGGAGGGGAATGCACCGGCTTCCATCATTATTTTAAAACGGTCTTTGGTAGGCCGGTAAAAACCAAGCATCAATAAATGCAGGTTCACGGTTAAGGAATTCATCACCGTAACTTCTGTTTCTTTGCAGCCAACAATTTTTGCGAGAGACGGTTTCAGGTATTCCTGGTAATAGAGCCATGGATTTTTTCCGCCAAAATAACCGCCTACCGCTTCTTCTTTCCAACTGGTCAGTTCTGTTTGAATAGCTGCCTCAACAGTAACAGGCTTCAATCCCAGCGAATTGCCACAGAAATAGATCACATCCCTTCCATTTTTTTTAGGAAAATGAAACTGCTGTTTAAAACGGGCCAGCTCATCGGCAGCATCAGCTTTCTTCGCAAAATCGAAATCTATCGAAAAAATTGTTTCCATGAAAATCGTTTACTGCAAAGTAAGCAGGAATGGCGGAATAGGGATTACGGATTAACGGATTAGCGGATTGGCGAATTGGGAGAAACCAGGATTGAGAAATCTCCTTAATCCATCAATCCATCAATCCGCCAATCCGTAATCCGTTAATTCGCGAATTAATTGAATTTTGATGGAAGGTTCTTTATTTCATCCACTTTGCCCTAATTTCATTGCACTCAAAACTATACTCCCATGAGACGCATCCGGCTTATCCTGTTATTCTCATTTGTTGCCCTGTTATCATTCGCACAAAATGCACCTGTAACAAAAGCTAATTACCAACTTGCTGCCAGGTTCTCACCAAAAAAACTAGAGAAGCTGATCTTCAGCACCAGCGTTGATCCGCATTGGCTAAAAAAATCTGACCGCTTCTGGTATATGTATGAAACCACCGAAGGCAAAAAATGGTATATCGTAGATCCCGTAAAAGGAGAGAAGAAAGTGTTATTTGATAACGCTGATCTTGCTGCTAAAATAACCCGCATCGTAAAAGACCCCTTCGATGCGCAGCACCTTGGCCTGGATAGCATGCGTTTTATCAAAGACGAAAACTGGATCCAGTTTGAAGTAAAGAGCACGCAGGAAATAGAAAAGAAAGATTCAACTGCGAAAAAAAGCACACCGCCTGTAAAAGAAAAAAAGACATTTTATTTTGAATACAACCTCAACACCGGCGAACTCACAGAACTGAATGATTTTAAGAAACCCAAACGCAAACCCAGCTGGGCAGCCATTTCACCGGATGGTAATACCATTCTCTTTGGCAGGAATTATAATCTCTATTGGATGGATAAAACCAATTACGAGAAAGCCCTGAAGAACGAAGACGACTCCACCATTGTTGATCATGCATTAACCACAGATGGTATTGAGAATTACTCTTATTTCTCCGAAGGCAACCTCTCCGGCAATGGCGATAATAATGTTGACAGGGAAAAGAATAAAAACAAACGCAAATCCGTGTTCGCTTACTGGTCGCCCAACTCCAGGCATTTTGCACTGGAGCGCACAGATAACCGCAAAGTGAAAGACCTATGGGTAATTAACAGCATTGCAGATCCGCGCCCTACGCTGGAAACCTATAAATACTGGATGCCCGGCGAAAAAGAATCGCCGGTTGATCATGTGTACCTGTTTGATATGACTGCGCAGAGCGGTAAAGAAATGAACGTGTCATTATTTAAAGATCAGAATGTTTCTGTATGGGCCGATCCCGGAAAGCTCAATGCACGTGATGATGATTTCAGGCCTTTAAAATGGCTGGGCACCAACGATAAATTTTATTTTACCCGCACCAGCCGCGACCTGAAAAAAGTAGATGTATGTGTTGTTGAGGTAACTACCGGTGTAGTGAAAGCCTTGATAGAAGAGCGTTTTAATAGCTATATCGAAACAAGGAGATTAGGATTGGTGAATGAGGGCAAAGAATTTATACAATGGAGCGAGCGCGACGGGTATGCCCATTTTTACCTGTACGATGAAAATGGCAAACTGAAAAACCAGATCACATCGGGCACTTATCACGTAGAAAATATTTTAGGGATTGACGATGCCAAACGCATTCTCTATTTCTCAGCCAATGGTAAAGAACCCGGAGAAGACCCTTATTACCTGCATGCCTATAAAGTAAATTTTGATGGCAGTGGATTAAAACTGCTCAACCCCGGCGAGTATGAGCATGCGATGAATATGAACGACGGGAAATCATTTTTGATAGATAATTATTCCCGCGTAAATAGCATCCCCAAATCAACACTCTATGCTGCTGATGGCAGAAAGATCATGGACCTTGAAACTGCCGACCTCAGTTCATTATTTGCTGCCGGCTATAAATTTCCGCAGGTATTTAAAGTGAAAGCAGATGATGGTATCACCGATATCTATGGTGTGATGTACAAACCATTTGATTTTGATTCAACCAAAAAATACCCTGTTATTGAATACGTGTATCCCGGTCCGCAAACAGAAGCGGTAAACAAAGCATTTGGGCGTGGCATGGACAGAACAGATCGTTTATCACAATTAGGTTTTATAGTGATCACGATGGGTAACCGCGGCGGACATCCATCGCGCAGCAAATGGTACCACAATTTTGGCTACGGCAATCTCCGCGATTATGGTCTGGCCGATAAAAAAGCCTGTGCTGAACAACTGGCAGACCGTTATCCATTTATAGATATCAACCGCATTGGCATACATGGCCATTCAGGCGGTGGTTTTATGAGTACTGCCGCCATGTTGGTATATCCCGACTTTTTTAAAGTGGCAGTCTCCTCTTCAGGCAACCACGATAACTCCGTATACAACCGTTGGTGGAGCGAGCAACACCACGGCGTTAAAGAAACGATTGGAGATAAAGGCGATACTAGTTTTGTTTACAACATAGAAAAGAACCAGGACCTCGTTAAAAACCTGAAAGGACATTTAATGCTCTCAACGGGTGATATTGATAACAACGTACATCCGGCCGGAACCATCCGTGTAGCCAATGCCCTCATCAAAGCCAACAAACGTTTTGATCTTGTCATCCTGCCCGGCCAGCGTCATGGCTACGGAGATATGGTTGAATACTTTTTCTGGCGCATGGCCGATTATTTCACCGAACATCTAATGGGCGATACAACAGAAAGAAGTGTAGATATTACCGAGATGAATAAAGAAATAGAGCAAAGCGGGGCGAAAGGGGCAGGGAAGAAAGGCGGGCCGGGTGAAGAGGAATGAATTAGTAATTAGAAATTAGTAGTTAAGAAATATTTTAGATCCAATTACTAACTACTAATTACTAATTAACCTTCACTGCCCATCGGAAATAAAAACTGTATTAAACCGCCCCTCACTCCCTCCATATCTTTAAATTTGTAAAAAAATCAACTCCAAACTCCAAACCCCAAACTCCAAACCCCAAACTAAACCCATGGCCGCCCGAACCGATCTGTTTCAATCTCCTGATTATTACAATATTGATGAACTGCTTACCGAAGAGCACAAACTTATTCGCGAAACAGTACGCAGCTATGTAAAAAAAGAGATCTCGCCGATCATCGAAGACTATGCACAAAGGGCGGAGTTCCCGGTACAGATTGTAAAACAAATGGGTGAGCTGGGTTGCTTTGGTCCTACAGTGCCTGAGCAATATGGCGGGGGCGGATTGGATTATATCAGCTACGGTCTTATGATGCAGGAACTGGAGCGTGGCGATAGTGGTGTAAGAAGCACGGCCAGTGTGCAGGGCAGCCTGGTAATGTATCCTATTTATGCGTATGGCAGTGAGGAACAACGAAATAAATATTTACCAAAACTGGCTAATGGCCAATGGCTGGGTTGTTTTGGATTAACGGAACCTAATCACGGCAGTAACCCCGCGGGCATGCTCACCAATATCAAAGATGCAGGTGATCATGTGATATTGAACGGCGCTAAAATGTGGATCAGCAATGCGCCTTTTGCGCAGGTAGCAGTAGTATGGGCAAGAAACGAACAGCATGAAATTCAGGGTGTGATTGTGGAAAGAGGCATGGAAGGATTTTCAACACCCACCACGCACGGCAAATGGAGCCTCCGCGCCAGCGCCACCGGCGAACTGGTATTTGATAATGTAAAAGTTCCCAAAGAAAATATTTTACCCAATGTAAAAGGATTGAAAGGCCCGCTGGGTTGTTTGTCCAAAGCCCGCTATGGTATTGCATGGGGCGCATTGGGTGCAGCCATGGATTGTTATGATACGGCTTTGCGTTACAGTAAAGAGCGTGTTCAGTTCGACAGGCCTATTGCAGGTTTTCAACTGCAGCAAAAGAAACTGGCAGAAATGATCACCGAGATCACCAAAGCGCAATTAATGGTATGGCGTTTAGGTGTATTGATGAGTGCCGGTAAAGCCACCCCGCAACAGATCAGCATGGCCAAGCGAAACAGTTGCGAGATCGCTACCAATATTGCAAGAGATGCACGCCAGATGCTGGGCGGTATGGGCATCACCGGCGAGTACAGCATCATGCGCCACATGATGAACCTCGAAAGCGTGATCACTTACGAAGGCACGCACGATATTCATTTACTGATTACTGGAATGGATGTTACTGGTTTGAATGCATTTAAATAAATTAGTAATGAATAATTAGTAGTTAGTAATAATAGCTGCTAATGAACATTGCCTCAATTACTAATTGCTAACTACTAATTACTAATTAATCCAATGAAAATTTTCCTCATCGGTATGATGGGCTCAGGCAAGAGCTTCTGGACAAAAAAACTTTCCAAAAAACTGAAATCAGGAGGGTATGATCTTGATTTTTTGATCGAATCACACGAAGAAAAAACCATACCCGAAATTTTTGCAGAAGATGGTGAAGAATATTTCAGAAAATCAGAATCAAAAATTCTGAGATGGTTTGGCGAGAAAAAAACTTTTGTACTGGCCACCGGTGGCGGAACACCCTGTTTTCATGATAATATGAGCTGGATGAACAAAAATGGCATCACCGTCTGGATCGATGAACCCATAGATGTATTGGCCAAACGGCTGGCGCCCGAAAAAGCCCACCGCCCCTTGATCAAACATTTGTCTGATGATGAACTAAAAACTTTCCTTGCCAATAAATTAGCAGAACGCGCACCATTTTATCAACAGGCAAGCTATCACTTACAGGGCAATGCCATCAGCGATGCGGGCTTTGCTGAAATCATTAAAAAACATGGATAAAAAATTTCTGATCACTGCGGCATGGCTGGGCGCACTCTCAGTTGCGCTTGGCGCTTTTGGTGCACATACTTTAAAAGAATACCTCAGCCCACAGTCGCTAACTATTTATGAAACCGGCGTACGATACCAGTTTTACCATGCGTTTGCTTTGGCGCTTACCGGCGTTTTGTACAAAAACTACCCGAACAGAAAAATACAACTCGCCGGCAATCTTTTTATTGCCGGTATCATCTTTTTCAGTGGCTCACTGTATGCACTGTCGGTTTTGGGAGCAGCAAATTTTAAATGGATCGGTGCTATCACCCCTATAGGCGGGGTATTTTTTATTGCAGGATGGATCTTCCTCGCAATGGGCATTAAAACGGGCAAACAGGAATAAGTGGAAAACTGACAGTTGGCCTACCAGTTTTGCACATAGCTCTCCCATGCGGCATCCGCTTTACCGCTTAGCTTATATTTGTTTCCATGGCCAATAGTCTCAGAAAGAAAACGCCACCGCCACCCGATCCGGAAACACTTACCGCCGACAAAGAAGCGGAAGTTACCGTAGCGGAAGTAGTAAAAGATGAACGCACCACCAAAATAGCCGGTGCTGTCAGCTTGCTGGTAACCGCATTCCTTTTTGTTTCACTTGCGTCTTATTTATTTACCTGGCAGGAAGACCAGGATAAAGTACACCAGTTTGGCATCAAAATATTTGCTACTGATGATGTGCGGGTAACCAACCTGCTGGGTGTATTAGGCGCTTATGTGGCGCATGCCCTTATATACAAAGGCTTTGGTTTGGCCTCATTCCTGTTTTGCTCCACCTTTTTTGTGTTAGGGATAAACCTGCTGTTTGGCAAAAAAGTATTGAGCCTGGCCCGTAACCTCCGCTATGTTTTAGTGGGGATTATTGTACTTAGTACAACACTTTCTTTCGCTACCAAAGGCAGCAGTTTTTCGTGGGGAGGGGCTGTGGGTGAACTTACATCAGGATGGTTGGTTAAATGGGTTGGTAATGTAGGTACGGCTGCTATCATTTTTATTGCCGCTTTCAGTTATATCATCTGGCGCTTTAATCCCGTGTTCAGGTTACCCAATTGGAAATTTGCCGGCAATAAAAAAGCCACCAATGAAGTATTGCCTTTAACAGAAGATGATGAACTGCCCGTTACCAAAGAATGGAACGATGAAGGTGAAGAAGCCGCCGCCGCACTGGAACCAATGGCGGAAGAAGAACCCGAAGAACCGCATAGCCAGAACAGGATGAAGAACGATGGCAAAGGTGTAGTAGTCATCATGCCACAAGGCGCAGAAGCCGCTGCCAATTCATTGAATGAGTTTGGTATGGTTGATAAGGAAGAAGAGATGGAGGACGAACTGGAAGACGAATACGAACCAGAAAACGAAGAAACGCCAGACTCCAAACGCCAGACTCCAAACTCAAGTCTGGAACTTGAAATAAAAGAAACCCCCATTGCAGAAGAACCGGTTGCTGCTGTTACAGGCAGCCTTTCTACCAAATATGATGTAACGCTTGACCTGAAAGGGTATAAATACCCAACCCTCGACATGCTCGAAACGCATGGCAGCGAAAAGATCGTTCACGATCCTGAAGAACTGGAAACCCATAAGAACCAGATCATCGCAACGCTTAAAAATTATGATATCGCTATTCAGCGTATTGCCGCAACAGTAGGGCCTACCGTAACATTATACGAGATCGTTCCGGCCCCTGGCGTCCGCATCAGCCGTATTAAAAATCTGGAAGACGATATCGCACTAAGCCTTGCTGCACTGGGCATCCGCATCATCGCACCAATACCCGGTAAAGGCACCATTGGTATTGAAGTGCCCAACGTACGCAAGTCGGTGGTGAGCATGAGAACACTGCTGGCATCCGATAAATTTCAGAATAATACATTCTCACTCCCTATAGCTATTGGTAAAAAAATTGATAATGAAAATTTCATTGTTGATCTTGCCAGTATGCCCCACCTGTTAATGGCAGGTGCTACCGGTCAGGGTAAATCTGTCGGATTAAATGCCATCCTTGTTTCACTCTTATATAAAAAGCATCCGTCACAACTCAAGTTTGTTCTGGTTGATCCGAAAAAAGTAGAGCTGAGTTTATATCGCAGGATCGAGAAACATTTTCTTGCCAAATTACCCGGCGAAGAAGAATCTATTATCACCGATACTAAAAAAGTGGTTCATACCCTCAATGCGCTTTGTATTGAAATGGATAACCGCTACGACCTGCTGAAAGAAGCCCACTGCCGCAATATTAAAGAATACAACGAAAAATTCACCGCACGCAAACTCAATCCCGAAAAAGGACATCAATATTTACCTTTTATTGTTTTGGTGGTGGATGAGTTTGCCGACCTGATAATGACCGCCGGCAAAGAGGTTGAAATGCCTATCGCAAGATTGGCGCAACTGGCACGTGCAATTGGTATCCACCTGATCATTGCCACACAACGTCCTTCTGTAAACATTATCACCGGTACCATCAAAGCCAACTTCCCTGCCCGTATTGGTTTTAAAGTATCCAGTAAAATAGATAGCCGTACCATTTTAGATGCGGGTGGCGCAGAACAACTGATTGGTAAAGGTGATATGCTTGTAAGTTATAATGGCGAGATCACCCGCTTGCAATGTGCCTTTGTGGATACACCTGAGGTTGAAAAAGTTTGTGAATTTATCGGCGACCAGCGCGGATACCCGCAGGCGTTCCTGTTGCCTGAATATGTGGACGAGAAAGACATGGAAGGCCGCGATTTTGATTCCAGCGACCGCGACCCTTTATTTGAAGATGCTGCCCGCCTCATTATCAAGCCAGATGGGCTCTACCTCTCTTATTCAACGCAGAATGAAATTGGGCTATAACCGTGCCGGCCGTTTAATGGATCAACTCGAAGCCGCCGGCGTAGTAGGCCCTAACCAGGGCAGCAAAGCCCGCGAGGTACTCTTCAAATCCGATATGGAACTCCAGGAATTTCTTGATTCAATGGTTTAAATTCCTCTCTGTGCCAATCTGTGCAATCTGTGGCAAATATTTCCTCCGATGCAGTTGCCGGATTTAAACACAGATTAACCGATGCTGACTAAACTTAACAAGTTCAAACCAGTCATAAACTGGCGAAAACCTATATTTGCGCCCAATAATCACAATCGATGAAGAAATTTTACACTTGCCTGCTGTCTGTTTTAGTGTGTGCCAGCCCTGGTTTCTCTCAAAATGACCCCGCCGCCAAAAAAGTGCTGGACGCTGTTGGAGCCAAAGTAAAAGCTTCAAAAGGTATCACTGCCAGTTGCATGCTCAACTCCTTTACCAGCAAAGGAAAGCCCAATGGCAGCCAATCTATCTCCCTTCAGATGAAAGGAGAAAAATACTTCCTCAAACAAGGTAAATCTGAGATCATCTGCGACGGTGCAAACGTGTACCGCTTTGATGGAGAAAAAACCATCACCAAATCACCGGTAGAAGAAGGCAACAAAACATTGAGCCCGCAAAAATTATTGTCTGGTGCGTATGATAAAGACTTTACGTATAAGCTACTCCCATCAAAAACCGCTTTCTACGAAATTGAAATGAAGCCGATCGACCCCAGGAAAAACTTCCAGAAAGTAAACCTGTTCATCGATAAAGCCAAAAGCACTTTTGCAAAAGCAAGGATCCTGGACAAAAGCAATAACATCACCGAAGTAAAGATCACCAGCCTCAACCTGAATACTGTTATACCCGATACCAAATTTGTTTTCAATAAAGGCAAATACCCGAAAGATGTAGAACTGCTGGATTAAAACAAGCAAAAAAAATTAACAGGCCGGATTCAATAAAGTCCGGCTTTTTTATGTGTTGATTTGTAATTTCAGCAAATGAAAAAAAGCTGGTTCCTGTTATTTCTGATACTGTCTGTAACCGTTCGTGCGCAGTACAGCGTGCGGCTGGTTGTTACTGATATTGCAACCCGCCCATCGGACGATGTTTACGTGACAGGCAATTTCAACAACTGGAATCCCAAAGACGAAAACTATAAACTAAAACCTTTCGGAGGCTCCAGAAAATCCGTTGTGATCAAAGATCTTGCTGCAGGCACCTACGCTTTTAAATTTACCCGCGGTAGTTTTGATAAAGTAGAATGCACGGCCGATGGGCGGGATATTGAGGATAGGGTTTTGGAAGTAACTGCAGATGTATCACAGGAATACACCATCAGGGGCTGGAAAGACGATTATCCCGAAAGACCAAAAACATACACGGCAACGCCACAGGTAAAGATCATTGACACCGCTTTTAAAATACCACAACTCAACCGCACCAGAAGAATATGGATTTACCTGCCCAAAGGATACGCCACATCCGGTAAAAATTATCCTGTGCTGTATATGCAGGATGGGCAGAATCTTTTCAACGAAAAAACAGCAGCCTTCGGCGAATGGGGTGTGGATGAATGCCTGGATACCTTGCAACAAAAATTATCCAAAGAATGTATCGTTGTGGGAATAGACCATGGCGGAGATAAACGCACCACCGAGTACAATCCATACGATCATCCAAAATATGGAATCGGCGAAGGAAAATTATTTGCCGACTTTATCGCGCAAACACTAAAACCTTTTATCGACAGCAAATACCGCACAAGAAAAGGCCCTGAAAATACGTTTATTGCAGGCAGCAGTATGGGTGCCCTGATTAGTTTTTATGCTGTATTGCAATACCCGTCTATATTTGGCGCAGCAGGTATTTTTTCTCCTGCCTTTTGGGTAGCTCCCCAGCTATTTAACGATGCAGAAAAATTTTCTACTACATCCATACCTAAGTTTTATCTCTATGCAGGAAACAAAGAGAGCCCTACCATGGTGAGCGATACCCGAAAGATGGCTGATATCCTGCAAAAGAAAGAGCGATATGTATTACGCACCGTTATCAACCCCCTCGGCCAGCACAACGAAACCTACTGGCGGCAGGAGTTTGCGGGTTTTTATAAGTGGCTGATGGGTAATAATTAGTAATTAGAAGTTAGTAATTAGTAATTGATAAAGAAGAAAGCATTTAACAACAGCGTTAGTAGTAATTACTAATTACTAATTATTAATTACTAATTAATTTTATAAGTTACTCCCTCAATCGCCAACTGCGTATTCGGGAAAACTTCCAGTGCTTCAGCTAAGAAATCATCCAACTGGTCGTACTTACTGCTGAAATGCCCGATCAATAATCTTTCAGTTTCGGCCTTTTTAGCAATAACAGCCGCCTGTTCAGTAGTAGAATGAAACCTTGCCCGCGCCCTGTCTTCCAAAGCTTTCAGGTAAGTGGCTTCATGATAGATCATGTTCACATGCCTTACTTTATCGGCAATACTTTCGTCAAAAACAGTGTCCGCACAAAATGCATAACTGCGGGGTAATTTATTGGGGATAGTTACCCATTCATTTTTGATGATCTCACCTTTTTTATTTTCATAATCCGCCCCATCTTTCAATCGCTCATAAAAAACTGCCGGAATACCATACTCCAACACTTTTGCCTTATCAATTTTGCGCGGCCTCTTTTTCTCACGGATAATAAAACCCCAGCAGGGAATCCGGTGTTGGGTGCCAAAACATTCTACACTGAACTTTGGAGTGTCTACGATGATCCCATCTTTTTCCAAAGGATGAAAGATCAGCGGGAAAGGCAGAGTGGTAGAAGCTACCTCTAACTGCAGTTTAATGATAGTGCCCAGTTCTGCAGGGCCGTGCAGGTGCAATTCCTGCTCCCTGCTCAACAGTCCCATACTGGTTATCAGGCCTATCAGCCCAAAATAATGGTCGCCATGCAGGTGCGAAATAAAAATATGATGGATCTTGCTGCGGCGGATCTTATACCTCGACATCTGCAATTGCGTTCCCTCGCCACAGTCTATCAGAAACAACTGGTCGTTCAGCGTTATTACCTGCGCGGTAGGGTGCCTGTCATAAGCAGGGATAGCAGAATTATTACCAAGTATTGTAACACCAAACATGCGAAAAATTGATCCGGTTTATTGAAAAGGGATGCCCCGATTGTGCAACATTAGACAAATAATGGCTTTGCCCCTGTATTTTAGCCCCTAAATCTTGCAGCCAGCTTCCGGTATACAGAATTCCCACATTGGTAATCAGGCTATACGCCCCAACTGGCAAAGGTTTCAGTATAAAAATATGGTCGAAAAAGCTTATTTTCCCATTATTATGCATACTTTTGCACCCGATAAAAAATAGAAGAAAACATTCCGGAGTCTTTTTAAACATTTTGAGATGCCTTATTTAACAATTGAAAAAAAAGCAAACATTTTTGCTGAATTTGGTGGTAAAGCCACTAACACAGGTTCTATCGAAGGTCAAGTAGCCTTACTGACTGTTCGTATTGCCGAAATTTCCAAACACTTACAAGCTAACAAGAAAGACCATTCTACCCAGCGTGGTTTGATGCAGTTGGTTGGTAAACGTAAGCGTTTATTGACTTACATGCAAAAGCACAACCTGCAGGAGTATCGTGCCCTGATCGAGAAATTGGGTCTGAGAAAATAATGGGTTCACTATGATAAATGCTATTCCCAACTGGCAGTTTTAAAGCGGTTGGGAATAGTTATTTCTGTTAGTGCCTGTTTTTGCTTCGCCATTCTATAACAAGGGCCACGAATTACATAGTTCCTACCTGGTATTTCGTTTCCCATATTACAAAAAGATATTATGTTATCACAACCTTTAAGTGTGAGTTTCGACCTCGGTGGTGGCCGCGAGGTTTTCATCGAAACCGGAAAATTAGCACGTCAGGCAGACGGCGCCGTTACTGTCCGCCAGGGCAATTGCGTTATTTTAGCCACAGTAGTTGCCAATAAAGAACCGAAAGAAGGGCAGGATTTCTTCCCTTTAAGCGTTGATTACCAGGAAAAATTTGCTTCAGCCGGCCGCGTACCCGGGTCTTTCTTCAAAAGGGAAGCCCGCCTGAACGATTATGAAATATTGACCAGTCGTTTGATCGACCGTGCTCTTCGCCCTTTATTCCCTGAAGATTACCTGTGCGATGTACAGGTGTTGATCAGCCTCGTATCAAGCGATAATGAGGTGCTACCTGATTCATTAGCCTGTCTGGCCGCATCTGCCGCCCTGGCTGTTTCTGATATTCCTATCAAAGAGATCATCAGTGAAGTGCGTATTGCACGCATCGACGGCAAATTCATAGTAAACCCTACCCGTTCTGAATTAAAAGCATCTGATCTCGAATTCCTGATCGCTGCTACTGAAAAGAACCTGATGATGGTAGAAGGGGAAGCCAAAGAATGTGCTGAAGCCGACCTTGTTAAGGCGCTCCAGTTAGCACACGATGCTATCCGCATACAGATCAAAGCCCAGGCAGAATTAAGAGCTAAAAAAGGTATTACTACCAAAAGAGAGTACAAAAAGCCGGCAACAGATGATGCCATCATGGAAAAAGTGAACGCGTTCGCTAAAGACCGCGTTTACGAGATCTCCAGGAAAGGCTCTTCTAAAAATGAGCGTTCAGAAGCTTACAGCTTAGTGAAAGATGAGCTGATCGCCAGCCTTGGTGAAGAAGCTACCGATCTTGAAAAGAAATTAGCCAAAAAGTACTACGAAGACCTGAAATGGGAAGTTGTTAGGAATATGATGCTCGACGACAGGATCCGCCTTGATGGCCGTAAATTAGACGAAGTTCGTCCACTGGCCATGGAAGTAGAGCCCCTGCCAACACCGCACGGTTCTGCATTGTTCACAAGAGGTGAAACTCAATCACTTACAACGGTTACTTTCGGAACTAAATTAGATGAATTGCTGCTCGAAAGCGCTGCAAAATCTGAATATACCAAGTTCTTCCTCCACTACAATTTCCCTCCATTCTCAACCGGTGAGGTGAAGATGATGAGGGGTGTGGGACGCAGGGAAGTTGGTCATGGTAACCTGGCCATGCGCAGCCTTAAGCAAATGATGCCGGGCAGCGAATATGCCTATACTGTGCGTGTGGTAAGCGATATTCTGGAAAGTAATGGTTCGTCTTCAATGGCTACCGTTTGTGCCGGTTCATTGGCGCTGATGGATGCCGGTGTACCTATTCCAAAGCACGTAAGTGGTGTGGCAATGGGATTGATTACCAGAGCCGATGGCAAATATGCTATCCTTACCGATATCCTTGGCGATGAAGATCATCTGGGCGATATGGACTTTAAAGTTACCGGTACCCGCGATGGTATCTGTGGCGTACAGATGGATATTAAAGTAGACGGTTTGAGCATGGAAGTAATGATGGAAGCGCTGGAGCAGGCTAAAAAAGGACGTTTACACATCCTGAATGCCATGTACGAGTGTATCCCTGCAGCACGTCCGGAAGTGAAACCACATGCACCTCGTATGACCAAACTGATCATTGATAAAGAATTTATTGGTGCAGTAATCGGACCAGGTGGTAAAGTGATCCAGGAAATCCAGCGCGAAACAGGCGCTACTGTAAATATTGAAGAAGTAGGTAACACCGGAGAAGTAAGTATTTTCTCTGCATCTAAAGAAAGTCTGGATAAAGCTGTAACCTGGATCAAAGGCATCACCGCAACCCCCGAAGTAGGGGATGTGTATGAAGGTCCTGTAAAAGGTATTAAAGAGTTCGGTGCTTTTGTAGAATTCATGCCTGGTAAACAGGGCTTGCTGCACATTAGCGAGATCAGTTGGAAACGCTTAGAAAGCATGGACGGACTGTTTAAGGAAGGAGATATGGTGAAAGTGAAACTGGTAGGTGTAGATCCTAAAACAGGCAAATTCAAATTAAGCCGTAAAGCATTGATGCCAAAACCTGAGTTCAAACCTCGGGAAGGGGCTGAAAATGCGGAAGGATAAAATAATATAGGAGTTTGGTTAAATTTGTTAAAAGGGTTAAAGTGGTAAATAGGCCTACTTTAACCCTTTAACTTTTCACCCCCTCTAACCTAACCCCTTTAACCATTTTAACCCTTTTAACCTTTTTAACCCCCTTTAGCTACACATGAGCAATTACTGCGAACTAATAATACCTGTTAAAGAAGCGATGCAGGAAGTACTGATTGCAGAACTTTCAACTATCGGATACGATGGATTTGAAGAATCAGCCGACTTGCTGAAAGCCTACATACCAGAGTCTGAGTTTTCTGAAAATGAATTGAATATTTTATTAAGCAAGTATGATATAAAATATTCAAAATCAATTATTAAAAAACAAAATTGGAATGAACTGTGGGAATCCAATTTCGAGCCGGTTCAGGTAGATGACTTTGTAGGAATCAGGGCATCATTTCATCCGCCATTTACCGGAACAACACATGAAATAGTGATCACCCCTAAGATGAGCTTTGGAACCGGTCACCATGCAACTACCTGGCTGGTGATGCAATTGATGCGTGACCTGGATTTTAATGGAGCCACTGTATTCGACTTTGGCACTGGAACAGGTATTCTCGCAATCCTTGCCGAACAGCTTGGCGCGGCTAAGGTGTTGGCTGTGGATAATGATGACTGGTGCATTGAAAATGCTTCAGAAAATATTGTAATTAACAAGTGTAATTATATTGATATTCAAAAAGTTGATAAATTATTATTGGCTGAAAAATTTAAAATTATCCTGGCTAATATCAACAAGAATATTATTCTGGAAAATATAGAGGAACTGGCAAAAGGGCTGGAAAAAGGTGGACAATTGGTACTCAGCGGATTATTGAAGGAAGATGAAGTGGATATCCTGGCTGCCTGCCATTCGCTCGAACTGGTTCACCAGAAGACACTTCACCGGAATGGGTGGATCGCCTGCCTGTTTTCCGGCACAAACTAAAGTTAGATTGTTAAATAATCATTATCTTCAGTTTTGTTATCTTTGTACCCCCAAACTTCAACCACCCCTCAATGAACGAATTGTTGCTCATTGCTTTAGCTTATTGTATCGGATCAGTGCCAACGGCTGT
>DAIOVU010000048.1:0-32341 GCA_036758845.1 Sediminibacterium sp. | reverse complement strand
TGGGAAATTGGGAAATTGGGAAATTGGGAAATTGGGAAATTGGGAAATTGGGAAATTGGGAAATTGGGAAATTGGGAAATTGGGAAATTGGGAAATTGGGAAAGCCGCGTCGCGGCTTACTTCTCTATACTTAAATTTCCCAATTTCTCAATTCCAAAATTTCCCAATCTTCTCCCTCTCCAGATATCAGCCCTTAATTCTTAAACACGAAATCTTGCAAACTCTGCTGCGCAACCGTTTGCTGTTCACTCTTTCTCAGGTCTTTTACTACACAGGTGCCGGCTGCCAGCTCATCGCTGCCAAGGATGATGATATAAGGGATCAGTTTTTTCTCAGCGTATTTGAATTGCTTGTCAAATTTTGTTTGTTCATGAAATAATTCAGAACGGATGCCTTTGTTCCTGAGTTGCTGCATCAGGTCAAATGCGGTTTTGCTTTCTGCCTCGCCAAGATTGAAGAACAAAACCTGTGTACCCATTTGCACTTCTTCCGGAAATAGTTTTAACTCTTCCATCACATCATACATCCTGTCAACACCAAAACTGATGCCTACGCCCGGCACATTGGGTACGCCAAATAAACCGGTGAGGTCATCATATCTTCCGCCACCACCAATACTGCCCATCTGCGCACCCAGCGCTTTTACTTCCAGGATGATTCCTGTATAATAATTTAACCCCCGGGCAAGGGTGAAATCGGTTTGGAGTTTGGAGTTTGGAGTTTGGGGTTGATAATTCAGAATATATTCGATCTCTGCAATTCCGTGCAAACCGGTTTCGTTGTTGCCGATTAATGATTTTAGTGAAGCAATCTTTTCTTCATTAGTTCCATTAATAGAAAGATATTTTTCAATGGTGCTTATCTGCTCATCCGTTAAGCCCTTTCCTGAAAGCTCGGTTTTCACTTTTTCTAAACCAATTTTGTCTAACTTATCAATGGCAACTGTGATGTCTACCATTTTATCAGCACCGCCACAGCGTTCTGCAAGTGCTGCCAGTATTTTACGGCTGTTGATCTTTATCTCAACATCCACACCTAATTTCTCGAAAACAGTTGCATAGATATTCGCCAGTTCCACTTCATTCAATAAACTCTTGCTGCCCACCACATCGGCATCGCATTGGTAAAACTCGCGGTAGCGGCCTTTCTGCGGCCTGTCTGCACGCCAAACAGGTTGTATCTGGTAGCGCTTAAAAGGCATAGTAAGCTGGCCGTAGTTCATTGCCACATATCTTGCAAAAGGAATGGTGAGATCATAGCGCAGCGCTCTTTCGGTAATACCTTTTGTGTTCTTACCGGATAATACTTTATCAAAATCTTCTTTTGCCTGCTGGTGTTTATCCGGGTTATCAAGGCCATTGTTCAGTATCTTGAATATCAGCTTATCGCCCTCCTCTCCATATTTACCCATCAGTGTATCCAGGTTTTCTATGGCAGGTGTTTCCAATGGCTGAAAACCATATAATTCAAATACCGAGCGAATGGTTTGAAAAATATAGTTGCGTTTACGTACAACTGCTGCGCTAAAATCTCTGGTTCCTTGTGGTAAGCCGGGTTTACTCATTGGTGGGTTAAGGGTTAAATGGGTTAAAGTGGTTAAAGCAGGTTAAAGTAGTTAAAGCGGGTTAAAGGGGTTAAAGCAGTTAGTGATAAATAAGTCAATAGGTTGAACAACCCCCAGACTCCAAACTCCAAACTACATACTCCTCTACTATCTTATCGCACGCTCTGCTCAGCATATCAAATACAAAATGATAATCTTTTTCAGTACCATACCAGGGGTCGGGTACGTTCTTTTTCTGGCCTGGATAAATTGTGTCTAATAATAAACTTACTTTATCTCCATCCCAATCAGGCCCGCTGATTCTTTTTACTTCAGCATAATTATCAGTATCCATCACAAATATCCTGTCAAAATTTAACATATCCTGTTTCCTAAACTGTCTGCAACGTTGCGGGCCGATATCTATCCCGTTCAACAACGCCACTTTCTGCGATAATACATGTGGCTGTTCTCCTGTATGATAGCCGGCGGTTCCGGCGCTGTCAACAAACCAGTTCAAACCGGCAAGTGTAGCCTTATGCTGTAAAATACCTTCAGCCAATGGACTCCTGCAGATATTACCCAGGCATACCATCAAAATTTTCATGGCGCCAAAGATACTGTTCCGGAAGGATTATTACTTTGCTGAGTTGTAAAATCAAGAGCTCCCAACTAACATGCATTAGTATAATCAGTCATGTATTTATGGAAATAACCATTTGTGTGCATCTAAAATAAAGAACAGATGATTTGTTTCAAAATGCCGGTCACATTTGTGGCTCACAAATAAAATTATTACCTAAATTGCCCATCCCTGTTTAACTGATAGTAAAATGGAAAGCGGATTTAAAGAAAAACAGAAGAAAAGTTATAATATCATGCGGATGTCATATGACATTACCATCTCTATTTTATTATTGGGAATGGCTGTCATTATGTTGTTTGCAGACAAGCTGAAAATTGAGCAACTGGCTACAAAAGACAATGACCTGTTTCGTTATTTTTTTGGTGGTCTTTGTTTGCTTTATGGGAGCTTTCGTTTATACAGGGGGCTTAAGCGTCAATATTAAGATGAAAACCAGTGTAATAGTCAGTTGTGTAGCGGGAGTACTGTTGTTCTTTATTTCTTGTAATACAACTGGTCCGAAAGAAGACTCGCGCGATACCCCCAAAAAAGGGAGGATCCGCATTAGTGTGGACGAAAGCTTTAAGCCGGTGATTGAAGAGCAACTGCGGGTACACCATTCTTCTTTTCCTAATACAGAGATTATAGCTGAGTATAAATCTGAAGCAGCCTGTTTCAGGGATCTGCAATCAGACAGTACACGTATGGTTATTGTAGCAAAAGGGTTAACGGATGCAGAAGCTTCTTACTATGAAAGTAAACTATCGTACAAACCTCAATATGGGGTATTGGCCTACGATGCAGTTGCAGTAATAGTGAACCGGAATGCGAAAGACAGTGTGTTTACCATGCAGCAGCTAAAGGATATTCTGAGTGGAAAAAATAAAATAACGGCAGTGATGGATGGCAAAAACGCCACCAGTACGGTCCGGTTCCTTCAGGACAGTGTTTTAAAAGGTGCGCCATTTGGATCGAATGTAGTGGCTGCAGAAAACAGCGAAAAAGTAGTAGAGGTTGTTTCAGGCAGTGAAAAAATGATCGGGTTTGTGGGGTTGAGCTGGGTGGGAGATAATTACGACAGGAAACAGCAATCATATCAGAAAAAGATACGTTTGGCCCTTGTTGAATGCGTTGCGTGTTTAGAAAAAGACGTATTTGCAAAACCTTCACAAGCATCAATTACATACGGACAATATCCCCTGGCACGGCCCTTGTATTATATCTTAAAAGAGAATGCAGCCGGGCTTGGAACAGGGTTTATGAATTTTATGAGTTTAGAAAGAGGTCAGTTGATTTTCAGACGGGCTTTTCTCGCTCCTGCTAAAATGGCGTTCACCAACAGGCGGGGCAATATAAAAGAGGCAGACTAACACAACAACAATAAACAACGAAAAATGAAGAAGACCGTTTCTCTGATGTTAACAGCAATGCTTGCTGCACAGTGTTTGATGGCCCAGGTGGCAGATGGGATCAAATACCTGAATTACGACAAGATCAACAGTGCAAAAGAAGCATTTCAAAAAGCGTATGATGCCAACCCCAAAGATCCACAGAATATTTACTGGCTGGGACAGGCATTAATGGCAACAGACGGAGGTGATCCTGACAAGGCACAGGTTCTGGCTGCCAAGGCCGTTTATCGGAAAGGGCTTCAGGAAATTGGCAGCGACCCCTGGTTACTGGTAGGTATGGGCCATGTAGAGATACTGGAGGGCGGCGATATGAATTCTGTAAAACAGAAATTCGAGCAGGCCATCACCGCTACTACCGAAACAAAAGGCAGGAACAAAGGCAAACCCAGTGCAGCGATATTGAATGCTATCGGCCGTGCCAATGCGTATGTATCAAGCAATCTGGGCGATCATGTGTACGCTATTGATAAATTAAAACAGGCCGGTGCCATCGATCTTACCAATCCGGATATCTTTATTAATATGGGTATCAACTACCTGAAACTGGGTGGTGAAAACGGCGGTGAAGCCGTAAAAGCATATCAGGAAGCGATTGCCCGCGATCCTAAGAATGCCAAAGCCATGTATCGTATCGGTAAAATTTACCAGAGCCAGAATAATAAAGACCTGTTTGAACAGTATTTCAATAATGCTATTGCAGCCGATCCCGGTTTCCCACCGGTTTACTATG
This sequence comes from Sediminibacterium sp., assembly GCA_036758845.1. Classification (GTDB taxonomy): domain Bacteria; phylum Bacteroidota; class Bacteroidia; order Chitinophagales; family Chitinophagaceae; genus Sediminibacterium. The sequence goes on along the minus strand of DAIOVU010000048.1, from coordinate 28,031 downwards.
CTTTCTTTGAGTATTATGCCAATAAAGATATTGCTGTAGCCAAAGAATACCTTGACAAGTTTGTAGCTGCAGCCGAAAAAGATCCGGTTAACGATCTGTACCTCGCCAACTATCTGTTCCTGGCGGGCAGAAATGCAGAATCACTGGCTAAAGCCAAAGAACTGGATGCGACAGTAGGTTCTAAAGTATTACCTAAACTGGATATTCTGTTTGCGCTTAACTACGACAGGACCGGCGACTCTGTTCAGGCTAAAAACTATCTCACAAAATATTTCGCTAATTCACCGGTAGATAAAATGGTTCCCGGTGATTATGAACTGGCCGTAAAAGTATTTTCCAAGTTCCCCGGCAGTGAAACACAGGCGGTTACTTACTTAGAAAAAGCTTTGAGCAACGATACATCCAGAATAAATAAGATCAACTATGCCAACCAGGCTGCAGACCTGTTTGCAAAAGCTAAAATGTTTCCGCAACAATTACAATGGATACAAAAAGCCATTGCTCTAAAAGGAAGCATGAGTGAAGCCGATCATTACAGGCTTACTAATGCAGCATTTTTTGCCAAAGATTATCCGCAAACCATTGAACTGGCTAAAAAGTATATGGTAGCTTTTCCTGATAAGCCACAACCTTATAGTTTCTTTAAAAGAGCCTCCATCGCGGCTGATCCGGATACCAGCAAAGGGATTGCTATTGCAAACCTTTATTATCTCGACTCTGTGTATAGCTCTATAAACAAGGAAAAATATAAGCTTGATATATTCAGGAACCAGGTCTTCATCATTTTGGCCTATGTTAACCTGACCAATGATATGAAGAGGAACCCTGACCTGAAGCCTCCTGTTTCAGTATCGGCACCTAAATCACAGATCCTTGAACAGTTCCTGGCCCTTTGCCAGAAAGCTATTGATGTTACTGACAGTATGATTGCCCTTTACCCGGACCCCAACGACGAAAACAATAAATATGCTTTGGTTGCCAAGGCTGAATTCCAGAAAAACATCGATTATTACAGCAAACCACAGGCTCCCGGAAAGAAATCCGGTGGAGCTCCGGCAAAGAACAAATAAAAAAATACAGGAAAAAACTCCCCATTATCGGGGAGTTTTTCTTTTATATCCTTCACAAACGTATTTTTGCGGCACATTAATGCAATTCCATGAGTTGGATTTCTTTCTTATCAGATGCAAGCGCATCAAATTCTGCAAGCAATTATTTTCCTATCGGGGTGCAACTGATCTTTGCGGCCGGCTTTGTTGCCACCATGATCGGGGTATCTGCCTGGGTAGGTCCTAAACGTAAAACCGCCGATAAACTCGAGAACTTTACCAGTGGTATTGAAACCCATGGAAACGCGCGTCAGCCAATGGCCATCAAATATTTTCTGGTGGCTATTTTGTTTGTATTGTTTGATGTGGAAGTGATCTTTTTCTACCCCTATGCTGTCAATTTCCGTGATCTGGGTTGGGGCGGATTCGCTGCTGTATTGATGTTTGTAACTTTTTTCCTGGTAGGCTTTATATATATTATCAAGAAAGGAGCTTTAAAGTGGGAAGACTAAATGGTTAGTTAGTAATTAAAAATTAGTAATTAATAATTGAGCGGGACAACGAGCTTTGCCAGCGTCTAAAGATTATCATTACTACTTAATTACTAATTATCAATTACTAATTATTAATTATTTCTATGCGTCCGGTACGTTTTAATATTCATCCGAAAGAACCAAAAATAGGCGATGCAGTTTCGGTTGCCGAAGCTCCCCAGGGATATTCAGGAGAGGGATTCTTTACGGCCAGGCTGAGTGATGTGGTGGGATTGGCCCGTAAGAATTCGTTATGGCCACTGCCTTTTGCTACCTCCTGCTGCGGAATTGAGTTCATGGCTTCTATGGCACCGCATTACGATATTGCCCGTTTTGGTGCAGAAAGAGTGGGCTTCTCGCCCCGCCAGTGCGACCTGTTGATGGTTATGGGAACCATTGCCAAAAAAATGGGCCCTGTATTACGGCAGGTTTACCTGCAGATGGCCGAGCCACGCTGGGTACTGGCAGTAGGCGCCTGCGCATCAAGCGGCGGCATTTTTGATTCTTACAGTGTTTTACAGGGCATTGATCAGATCATTCCTGTAGATGTATATGTTCCGGGATGCCCGCCAAGGCCCGAAGCCATCCTTGATGGGTTCATGAAAATTCAGGAACTTGTTGGCCAGGAAAGCATCCGCCGGAGAAACAGTGAGCAGTATAAGGCTTTAATGAATGGATATGGAATAGAATAACCCCCGGCCCTCCCGCAAGGGCGGGACAAGCTCTGAAGGGGGAGTTAGGGAGGTTGCATATTATTAAAATAATAAAGCCCCTTTAGGGGTTTGGGGTAGGTATATGGCACTAAATAACGAAACAATTCAAAAACGATTGACAGAGAAATTTGGAGAAGCAGTTTTCCATTTTGAAGAGTCGTATGGTATGCTCAGTTTTGAAGCGTCTAAAGAAAATAACCTCAAAGTGATCCAGTTCCTGCACGATGATGAGGAATTGGGTTTCCGTTTCCTCACAGATCTCTGTGCTGTTAACTATCCTGATCAACCCGGCCGCGAACTGGCTGTGGTGTATCATTTGCATAACCTTACAGCCAATGTGCGTGTAAGGTTTAAAGTATTTACAAATATTGCCGAGCCAGATATATTCACCGCAACCAAACTGTTTGAAAGTGCCAACTGGATGGAGCGTGAGACCTACGATTTTTACGGTGTAAACTTTGTAGGCCATCCAAACCTGAAGCGTATTCTGAATGTAGATGAGATGGATTATTTCCCTTTACGGAAAGAGTATCCTTTGGAAGATCAGACAAGGGTGGACAAGGATGATGAGATGTTTGGAAGATAAAACAGTCTGTAGTCTGTCGTTTGTGGTCTGTGTTTGACTGCGAACTATTAACAACAACAACAAACCACAGACCGTACAAAAAGTGGATTAACGGATTACGGATTACAATCAATCCGATAATCCGTAATCCGCCAATCCGCTAATTGTTGAGTAACGAACCGAACGTACAAGTGAGTGACACAACAAAGCTGATAAAAGTACAAGCGTCTGATTAAAGTAATTATATGAGTTTATATTACTGGTTAGAGGGAAATAGAACAAAATTGTATGCTGTTATCGGAGCGATTGCAGTATTGATGCTGTTTTTTTTAAAATCTGATTTTTGGCAAGGATTTGCACAAGGTCTTTTATTAGTTGTAGTATTATATTTCTTGGGATTTCTTTTTCTGATTATATGGAAGAATAGAAAAAGAACTAACGATAAAAAGTTGATTAACTAAAAAAATTAGTCCCGCTTGCAGCGGGATTGGGGTATGACAGAGCAACATCATCATATTAAACTGCCGGAAGGCTCGATAGAGAAACAGACCACAACACTTAACATGGGCCCTACGCACCCTGCTACGCATGGTGTGTTCCAGAACATTATGGAGCTTGACGGTGAGCGTATTGTTTCTGCTGTTTCAACCGTAGGATATATACACCGTGCCTTTGAAAAAATTGCTGAACGCCGGCCTTTATACCAGATAACGCCGCTTACAGACAGGTTGAATTATTGCAGCAGTCCGCTGAATAATATGGGCTGGCACCTGACCTGCGAAAAGTTGCTGGACATAAAAACACCAAAGCGTGTTGATTATCTCCGCATCATCATCATGGAGCTGGCACGTATCTCTGACCATTTGATCTGTAACTCAATTGTGGGTGTTGATGCAGGCGCTTACACGGGCTTTTTGTACGTAATGCAATACCGCGAATTAATTTATGAGATATATGAAGAAGTATGTGGGTCCCGCCTTACTACTAATATTGGGCGTATTGGCGGTTTTGAAAGGAATTTCACAAATACAGCGTTTACGAAACTCGAGAAATTCTTAAAAGAATATCCGTCTGTTTTAAAAGAATTTGAAAACCTGTTTACCCGTAACCGCATCTTTATGGACCGTACCATTGGTACCGGTGGTATCAGTGCAGAGCGTGCCTTGAATTATGGATTTACAGGCCCTAACCTGCGCGCTGCAGGTGTTGATTATGATGTGAGGGTACACAGCCCTTACAGCAGTTATGAAGATTTTGATTTTAAAATTCCGGTAGGTAAAACAGGCGATAATTACGATCGTTTTCTTGTAAGGAACGAAGAGATGTGGCAGAGCCTTGGCATCATTCAGCAGGCATACCAGAAGGTGCAGGAGTTTAAAGGAGAAGAAGCAGAAGTGTATCATGCCAATGTACCGGAGTATTACCTGCCCAGGAAAGAAGATGTATATACCAAAATGGAAGCACTCATCTGGCATTTTAAAATAATTATGGGTGAGGTAGATATGCCAAAAGGCGAGGTTTATCATTCAATAGAAGGGGGTAATGGAGAACTGGGTTATTACCTGATCAGTGACGGCGGGCGCACACCATTCAGGTTGCATTTCCGCAGACCATGTTTTATTTACTACCAGGCTTATCCTGAATTGGTAACAGGTGGTATGTTGAGTGACGCAATTGTAACGATGAGTAGTTTGAATTTGATTGCAGGGGAGATGGATGCTTAATTAGTAATTTGAAAATGTGGCAATTTGGAAATTTGAAAATGTAAGGTCAAAATCCCTCAGTTTTAGTTTTCAAATTTTCAAATTTTCAAATTTTCAAATTTGAAATATAATATGACAAAATTTTCAGAAACACAATTGGCTGAGTTTAACCGACTGGTGGCACGCTATCCCGAAGGAAAACAAAAAAGTGCTTTGCTGCCCGTATTGCACCTGGCACAGGATTCTTTTGGCGGGTGGCTGAGCAGTGAAACAATGGATTATGTGGCTGAGCTCTTGCATATCACGCCAATTGAAGTGTATGAGGTGGCCACATTCTACAGCATGTACAACCTGAAACCGATTGGTAAGTATATGTTTGAAGTATGCCAAACCGGTCCTTGTATGCTGCGTGGCAGTGATGATATTGTAGCTTATATAGGTGAGACGCTGGGCATCAAACCGGGAGAAACAACTGCTGATGGCATGTTCACATTAAAAACCGTTGAGTGTCTGGGCGCCTGCGGTTATGCACCGATGATGCAGTTGGGAAAAAATTACAGGGAACATCTGACAAAAGAAAAAGTGGATTCGATAATTGAAGAGTGCAGAAAAAGCGCGGCATCTAACAATTAAAATAACCAATGTGTAATCCGCCATCCGCGAATTCGCAAATCGAATAATATGGGTGTAAAATTATTATTAGAAAAAGCACATGTAGAAGGGATTCGCTCTTACGAGGTGTATCGCCGTGAAGGCGGTTACCGCAGTGTGGAGAAGGCCATCAAAACCATGAGCCCCGAAGAGATTGTTGAAGAAGTTAAGAAAAGCGGGTTGCGCGGGCGTGGTGGTGCAGGTTTCCCTGCCGGAATGAAATGGGGATTTGTTGCCAAGCCAGAAGGAGTTCCACGCCATTTAGTATGTAATGCAGATGAGAGTGAACCAGGTACGTTTAAAGACAGGTACCTGATGGAAAACATTCCACACCTGCTTATTGAAGGGTTGATCGTCGCTTCTTTTGCTTTGGGGAGTAATGACACTTACATTTATATTCGGGGAGAATATGCTTGGGTTGCTCAAATTTTGGAACATGCGATTGCAGAGGCAAAGGCTAATGGTTTTTTGGGAAAGAATATATTAGGTAGTGGGTTTGATTGTGAAATACATGTTCATAGAGGTGCCGGAGCATATATCTGCGGAGAAGAAACAGCTTTAATTGAGTCTTTGGAAGGGAAGAGAGGTAATCCAAGAATTAAACCTCCATTTCCAGCCATACAAGGTGTATGGATGCGTCCAACAGTTATAAATAATGTAGAGACTTTGGCAGCAGTTGGCCCTATCATCAATATGGGTGGAGATGAATATGCAAAGATCGGGGTAGGTAAATCAACAGGAACAAAACTGATCTCGGCCTGTGGTAACATCAATAAACCCGGCGTGTACGAAATTGATATGACCATCTCAGTAGAAGATTTTATTTACAGCGATGAATATTGCGGTGGTATTGCCAATGGCAAACGCCTGAAAGCATGCATACCCGGCGGATCATCAGTGCCAATTTTGCCCGCCAACCTTTTATTAAAAACAGCCAAAGGCGAAACACGTTACATGAACTATGAAAGTTTAAGTGACGGTGGTTTTGCAACAGGTACCATGATGGGTTCCGGTGGTTTTATTGTACTGGATGAAGACCAGTGCGTGGTAAAGAATACATACACCTTTGCACGTTTCTATCGCCACGAAAGTTGCGGGCAATGTTCACCCTGCCGCGAAGGAACTGGTTGGATGGAAAAATTATTATACCGTTTGGAAAAAGGACAAGGCAAATCAAGTGATATTGATTTGTTGTGGGATATACAAAGAAAGATTGAAGGAAACACGATCTGCCCGTTGGGAGATGCAGCCTCATGGCCGGTAGCAGCAGCCATCAGGCATTTCAGGAATGAGTTCGAGTGGCATGTATCGCATCCCGAAGAAGCACAGAAAAGGAATTATGGATTGGCGCATTATGCAGATCCGATACATATTCCAGCCACTGTGTAAAAAGAATGCACGCAAAGGCGCGAAGGCGCAATTTGTGTTTGAATGAAAACAATGTTTTTAAAGAATTGCAACTGCACCTTGGCGCCTTTGCGAGAAATAAAAAGATATGTCGGAGCAACCATTATTTAAAGTAACCATCGACAACATCACTATCGAAGTGCCTGCCGGGACAACCATCCTGAATGCGGCACGTAAGATTGGTGGTGAAGTGGCGCCGCCTGCTATGTGCTATTATAGCAAACTGCAGGGCAGTGGCGGTAAATGCCGTACCTGTTTGGTAGAAGTAAGCAAAGGTTCTGAAAAAGATCCCCGCCCAATGCCCAAACTGGTTGCATCGTGCCGTACCACTGTTATGGATGGAATGGAAGTAAAAAATATTACCAGTCCGAAAGTACTGGACGCACGCGCAGGTATAGTTGAATTTTTATTACTCAATCACCCGCTCGATTGCCCTGTCTGCGACCAGGCCGGCGAATGTCACCTGCAGGATCTTAGCTACGAACACGGTAAAGAAAGTACCCGCTTCGAATTCCAGAAACGTGTTTTCAAAAAGCATGACCTTGGTCCGTATATCCAATTGCACATGACACGCTGCATTCTTTGCTATCGTTGTGTGTTTACGGCTGATCAGTTAACAAAGAAAAGAGAGCATGGTGTGTTAGACAGGGGAGATCATTCAGAGATCGCCACATTTATTGAGAAGAGCCTGGATAATGATTTTATTGGCAATGTGATTGATGTATGCCCGGTTGGCGCCTTAACAGATAAAACATTCCGTTTTAAAAACCGGGTATGGTTTTTAAAACCAATGGATGCACACCGAAACTGCCCAACCTGCAGCGGAAAAGTTACTTTGTGGAACCGTGGCGATGAAGTATTCCGCGTTACAGCACGTAAAGATGAGTGGGGAGAAGTAGAAAGCACGGAAGACGGTAAAACAGCATGGATCTGTAATACCTGCCGTTTTGAAAAGAAACATGCCGGTGATTGGATAATTGAAGGACCAAGAAACATCAGCAGGCATTCTGTGATATCGCAGGGGCATTACGCCGGTAAGATCGGTATGCACAAACCCAACGAAACATTTTCTGCGGTGCATGGCGGAAGAAGTCCGAAATTATTAATGAATATTCACTCGGTGAGTGAAGTGAATAAACCCAATATTGAACTGAGTTTGATAGAGGGCCCGGCGCATTCAACTGATTTTAATTCTGAGAAAGATTAATTGTAAGATATATCATGACACTACTGTCTATTGACTGGCTTTTACTGATCGAAAAACTGATCCTCATTGCAATCATAGTATTTGCAAGCCTGGGTATTGCTTTGTACACCACTTTCGCCGAACGAAAAGTAGCGGCTGTATTGCAGGACAGGCCAGGCCCTAACCGTGCCGGACCTTTTGGTTTGCTGCAACCTTTTGCAGACGGTCTGAAACTGATCATGAAAGAAGAAATCATTCCGGCTTCTGCCAATAAGTTCCTGTTTATCCTGGGACCTGGGTTGGCAATGACCGCTGCTTTAATGACCTGCGCGGTTATTCCATGGAGCAGCCATGTAGAATTATTTGGCAGAAATATTGACCTCCAGATCGCAGATATCAATATCGGGATCTTATATGTTTTTGGTGTGGTAAGTTTAGGTGTGTATGGGATTATGATTGGCGGATGGGCATCGAATAATAAATTCTCATTGATGGCCGCATTACGTGGCGCATCACAGGCTATTAGTTATGAACTGGCAATGGGGCTTTCATTGATCGCTGTTTTGATGTTGTCAGGCTCTTTGAGTTTGAAAACGATTGTTGAGCAGCAAATGGCACCGGGCCAGTTATGGAATGTGGCATACCAGCCATTAGGCTTTTTGATATTTTTTATTTGTGCCATGGCAGAGTGTAACCGTACACCGTTTGACCTGCCCGAAGCAGAGAATGAACTGAACTTTGGATACCACCAGGAATACTCATCTATGAAACTTGGCTTTTACCTGTTCTCAGAATATGTGAACATGATCATGAGCAGTGCGGTGATGGCATCATTATACTTTGGCGGTTTTGATATTCCCTTCCTTGATGAAACTACGCTGGCGCCTAATATTGCTGCAATACTTGGTGTGGTGGCATTATTGGCCAAGATCGTAATATTCATTTTCATATTCATGTGGATCCGCTGGACCATTCCGCGGTTCCGTTATGATCAGTTGATGAACCTGGGATGGAAAAAATTAATTCCGCTGGCGCTGGTGAATATGTTGATTACGGGGGCGGTGATTTTGTGGTTGCAGAAGTAATTGATTAACGAATTCGCGTATTGCGGATTAACGAATTAAAAGCCGATAATAATCCGCCAATCCGTTATCCGCCAATTCGCTAATCCGCAAAGCGGTGAGATAAAGTTGGTATCAACAAAGTATAAAAATATTTTTGCTGACCTTTAAAGCAGTTAATTAAAAGGCCGGCATATTAAGGAAAAGACAACATGCAAGCATTAACCAACAGGGCAAAAGACGTGAGCCGTAAGCCAATGAGTTTACCGGAGAAGCTGTATTTACCGGCTATCTTAAAAGGTATGTTCATTACTTTCAGCCATATATTTAAGAAGAACCCAACCATCAGTTACCCTGAACAGAAAAGACCATTCAGCCCGGTGTTTCGCGGACTGCATGTATTGAACAGGGATGAAGAAGGGCGTGAAAGGTGTACCGCCTGTGGGTTGTGTGCTGTAGCCTGCCCCGCAGAAGCCATTACCATGGAAGCTGCAGAACGCTTACCCGGTGAGGAGAATAAATACCGCGAAGAAAAATATGCAGCCAGGTATGAGATTAATATGCTGCGTTGTATTTTCTGCGGACTGTGTGAAGAAGCCTGTCCGAAAGATGCGATCTATCTAAGTGAAACATTTGCCCCGGCAAATTTTACACGCAAGGGATTTATATATGGTAAAAATGATCTGTTGATTCCCAATGCAATTACAGACCCTGCAGGGTATGAGAAAGCGCTTGGTAAAGATCAGCCAACGACGGCTTCGCCGAATTAGTAATTAATAATTGGTAATTAGTAATTGCGAAATCAATCACTAATTATTAATTCTTAATTTTTAATGATTAATTAAGATTATGAGTACGACCGAAATATTATTCTTTTTTCTCAGCGCCCTGGCCATCTTCAGTGCTATTATGGTAGTGGTGAGTAAGAACCCGGTGCATAGTGTATTGTGGCTGATTGCGGTGTTCTTTGCAATATCGGGGCACTACATCTTACTGAATGCACAGTTCCTGGCAATAGTAAACCTGATCGTATATGCAGGAGCCATCATGGTATTGTTCCTGTTTGTGATCATGTTAATGAACCTGAATGCCGAAACAGAACCGCAGAAACATCTATGGATGAAACTGGCAGGTGTTGTTTCGGGCGGATGTTTTTTCCTGGTATTAGTATCACTTGTTCGCCAGGCATCAGACCTTACAGGTAAAACCGCATTAACAAAAGAAGGGAATATAGGCCTGATTAAAAACCTGGGTAAAGCATTGTTCACAGATTATGTGGTGCCTTTTGAAATAACCAGTGTACTGTTTTTAAGTGCCATGGTGGGTGCAGTAGTGATAGGGAAGAAGAATTAACCCCCCAGCCCCTGAAGGGGGAGTTGAGGAGGATGTTTATATAAATTAATAACAGGTTTTATCTGAAAAGATAAAACACAAAAGCCCCTTTAGGGGTTTGGGGTATGCCAATACAATATTATATCTATCTCGCTTTAGCCTTATTCAGCATAGGCATCATTGGTGTGTTAACACGCCGTAATGCCATTATCGTTTTTATGTGCATAGAATTAATGTTGAATGCGGTGAACCTGTTGCTGGTTGCTTTTTCAAAAGTGAAGTATGGTATTGCATTGGCAACAGACCCTGCAACAACAGTTGGTATAGACGGACAGTTATTCGTATTCTTTATTATGGTAGTGGCAGCCGCAGAAGTGAGCGTGGGATTAGCCATTATTGTGATGCTGTACAGAAATACGCATTCGGTGGATATTAACTTTTTGAACAGGCTAAAAAATTAATTCACCCCCTGGCCCCCTGAAGGGGGAATAAGGAAGGTGATCGTAACTATATTTTTTTCACAACTTACATCCTTCGGGATTTAGGGTAAAGCCCCTTTAGGGGTTTGGGGTATGAGCAAACTTGTTTATTTAGTTCCACTATTTCCCCTGCTGGGTTTCCTGATCAACGGATTGGGAAGAAAGTCATTGTCTAAATCAATGATCGCTATCCTCGGCAGCGGGTCTGTACTGGCTTCTTTTGTGGTGAGCCTTTTGATATTTTTTGACGTGAAAGCAAATGGCGGCAGCGTGGTTACCCTCTTCAATTTTATTAATGTAGAGAGCTTCCGCATTCCTTTTGCATTCCAGGTAGATCAACTGTCTTCTTTATTCCTGCTCGTCATTACAGGTATCGGTTTCCTGATACACCTGTATTCTGCGGCTTATATGAATGATGAAGAAGGCCCGCACTACGGAAGATACTTTGCTTACCTGAACCTATTTGTGTTTTCAATGCTCCTGCTGGTATTGGGCGCCAACTATGTAATCATGTTCATCGGCTGGGAAGGCGTTGGATTGTGCTCTTATTTACTGATCGGTTTCTGGTTTAAAAACAACCAATACAATTATGCTGCAAGAAAAGCTTTTGTGATGAACCGTATTGGTGATCTTGGATTTCTCCTCGCTGTTTTCTGGCTTTTATACAAATTAGGTACGGCTACTTATGTTGATGTATTTGCCGGCACAGCAAAACTCAGCAGCTTTGATATTACTGCCATTACCACTCTATTATTTGTAGGTGCAATGGGTAAGAGTGCACAAATTCCACTGTATACCTGGCTGCCCGATGCGATGGCGGGTCCTACACCTGTTTCTGCCCTGATCCATGCTGCTACCATGGTTACTGCCGGTATCTACATGATTGCCCGCAGCAATATATTATACACCATGGCCCCCGCTACGCAAACACTGGTTGCAGTAGTAGGGTTGGCTACTGCCATTTTTGCTGCTACCATCGCTTTAAAACAGAATGATATTAAAAAAGTATTGGCTTACTCAACAGTGAGCCAGTTGGGATATATGTTCCTGGGGTTGGGCGTTGGCGCTTATACCGGTGCTGTGTTCCACGTTATGACACATGCTTTCTTTAAAGCCTTGTTATTCCTTGGTGCCGGTTCTGTAATACATGCCATGCATCATGAGCAGGATATCCGTAAAATGGGTGGATTGAAAAAATACCTGCCCATCACACACATCACTTTCCTGCTGGCTTGTTTGGCAATTGCAGGTATCCCTCCATTCTCCGGTTTCTTTTCAAAAGATGAGATACTGACAGCAGCATTTGGCAAAAATCCGATCTACTATTTTGTTGGAGTGGGTGGCGCATTGATGACAGCATTTTATATGTTCCGTTTATACACCCTCACATTTCTGGGGCAATTCAGGGGCACACACGAGCAGGAACATCATTTGCATGAAAGTCCCTGGCAGATGACTTTGCCATTGATCGTATTGGCAATTCTTTCTGTAGCAGGTGGCTGGGTTGGCATACCTGAAGTGTTTGCAGCCAATGCACACAGCCTCGAACATTTTCTTGCTCCAATCTTTGCAGAATCAGCAAAGTTGGCAGAAGCTCATCACCTGACTGCCTCACAGGAATATATCATGATGGGCGCTTCTACAGTTGCCATCATAGTGATTATTTTGTTTGCGGTGAACAGCTATAAAAAATACCAGGTAACATCAGACGAAACTACCGGCTTTCCAAAACTGCTGGAGAACAAATGGTATATAGATGAACTGTATGATGCGGTTATTGTAAACCCTTTACAGTCACTTGGCGGGTTCTTAAAAAATATAGTGGAGAAGAGCGGCATTGATGGATTGGTGAATGGTGTGGGTAAATTGGTGAGCTATGGCTCAAGACAACTGCGCCTTGTGCAAAGCGGTCAGGTTGGCAATTATATTTTAATGATGGTATTGGCAATGGTGGTGTTTATACTGATATGGTTTAACGATGCAACCATCATGCGCTTTTTAGATAAAATATTTTAATAAGGTTTGAAGAGATAAAGAAAGAATATGATCCCTGTTCTACTCATATTGATCCCCCTGGTTACCGGTTTGGTAAGTTTCTTTCTGAAGCAATCAACCGCTGCAAAAAACTGGGCAATAGTGTCCGCTGTTGCTACATTAGCCGTTGCTCTGGCCGGCACCTGTTTTCTCCCGGCAAAAGAGCTGGCATTTGATGCAGAATGGTTACCCAACCTGGGCAGCCGGTTTAGTTTAATGACAGACGGGATGGGCAAGATGTTATGCCTGTTAACTACCATATCATTCCCCATCATCTTTGCAGCAACTTACCGGAATGAGTACAAGAATGCCCACAGTTTTTATGGATTAATGCTGTTAACACAGGCAGGACTGCTGGGTGTATTCCTTGCGGCAGATGCGTTGCTGTTTTATTTTTTCTGGGAGCTGGCGCTGGTACCTGTTTATTTTCTTTGTTCTATCTGGGGCGGTAACAAACGCATTGCAGTTACCTTTAAATTTTTCATCTATACATTCATCGGTTCGTTGTTGATGCTGGCCGGTATCCTGTACCTCTACTTCCACTCACCAGATCATTCATTTGCTTTAAAATCTTTTTACCATATCGCATTGGCAACTAAGCAGGAGAACATGATCTTCTGGTTGTTCTTTATTGCTTTCGCCATTAAGATGCCCATCTTTCCATTTCATACATGGCAACCCGATGCGTATGAGCAATCGCCAACTGCTACTACAATGGTATTGAGCGGCATCATGGTTAAAATGGGCATTTTCGCGGTTATCCGCTGGTTAATTCCTGTTTTCCCTAATGCATCACTGCATTATGCAAACCTGGTTATTATCCTGTCGGTTACCGGCATGCTTTACGCTTCTTTGATCGCTATCCGCCAGGATGATTTTAAGCGCCTCATCGCTTATTCATCCATCGCTCACATTGGGTTGATGTGTGCTGCCATTTTCGCACACAACAAAACAGGTTGGGAAGGGGTGATGATACAAATGTTCAATCACGGTATCAATGTGATTGGTCTCTGGATTGTAGCAGACGTAGTTGAACAAAAACTCGGCACGCGCAAGTTCAGCGAACTGGGCGGCCTTGCACAAAAAGCGCCGGCACTGGCCATCTTATTAGTTGTAATGGCATTGGCCAATATAGCTTTGCCATTAACCAATGCATTTATTGGTGAGTTCTTAATGTTCAACGGATTGTTCCAATACAATATATGGATTGCTGCCATAGCCGGTATCAGCGTGATACTTGCTGCGGTGTATACATTAAATATGGTTCAGAAAATATTATACGGTAACACCGTAACAGCTACCGCAAATGCAACAGAAGTAAGTGGTAATGTGCAGGTAATATTGGCGCTGGTTGTTATTGTAGTCATCGCATTGGGTGTGTATCCACAGCCAATGATCGATCTTACAAAGGATACCATTAATGCGATCCTTGTAAAATAGTTCATGTTAAAACAAGCCGGCAGCTAACTGCCGGCTCAAGATAAGTTTATGAATGCAATCATTGTTTCTGCTTTATTGGGTGTAGTCATGATGTTCAGTGGCATCGTGGTTAAGAACAAGTCTGTGTATACGTATATCGCGGCTGCCGGACTGCTGTTACTGCTTGTAGCCAATGTGCTTGATACGTACAGTATCTGTTCTATCCGGATAGATACACATTCCATGCTCAGTTTCGAAAAGTTTGGAATGTATTTTAATTCTATTGCATTCGCTGCCACGCTGATCTATGTGTTGCTTAGCGGTAAAGAGATTGAGAAAACAGGGCTGAATGTTGCCGATTATTATGCGCTGATCTTTTTTGTTTTATGTGGTGTAAGTATCCTCTCTTCTTTTAACGGGCTATTGATGCTGTTCCTCGGTATTGAAATACTGTCTATTCCATTATATATCCTCACCGGTTCCGATAAACGCAACCTGAAAAGTAATGAGGCCTCATTGAAATATTTCCTGATGGGCTCTTTCTCAACAGGTATTATGCTGATGGGTATTGTGCTTATTTATGGTGCTACGGGTGTGTTCACTTTGAGTGGAACATCAGCCGCTCCATCTACCGGCCTTCTCAGACCTTCCTTTCTTGAAGTGGCAGGACTGATATTGTTGTTTGTATCAATGTGTTTTAAAGTATCAGCAGCTCCATTCCATTTCTGGACACCAGATGTATACGATGGAGCACCTGCCGTATTCACATCCTTCATGGCAACTATTGTAAAAGCAGCGGGCTTCATTGCGTTTGTACGCCTGTTTGACGCGCATACGGATACACTTGGACCAACCTGGCATATACTGCTGGCCTTTGTTATCATCGCTACTTTATTGGTCGGAAATATTACTGCTGTATTTCAGCAAAGCGTTAAACGGATGCTGGCTTATTCAAGTATCGCACAGGCAGGCTTTATGTTGTTTGCTTTGTATAGTGTGAATGATCTTGCCAAAGAAGGTATCCTGTTGTATGCTGTTGCCTACAGCCTGGCCACTATCGGCATTTTTGCTGTGCTTATTAAAATGAAGGACTATACTTTTGATGGCTTTAACGGACTGGCTAAAACACAACCGGTGCTTGCCTTTGCCAATGCAATATTTTTACTTTCTCTGGCAGGTATTCCTTTAACAGCCGGATTCTTTGCCAAATATTATATGCTGGCCTCAATGGTAAAAGCAGGTGGACCCATGTGGCTCGTAATTGCTGCGGTTCTTTTTGCTGCAGTAAGTGTGTACTATTATTTCCGTGTAATACAGGCCATGTATTTTAAAGAAGGCGAGGCTGAAACACTGCCAATCACTTCTGGTTTCAAAACCGGTTTAGTAGTATTGGCCGCCTTGATCATTCTGGTGGGTGTTTTTCCGTCAATAGTGCTCAATTGGTTCTATTTTTAACCGCTCTTCATATTTATTTACTGTCAGTACGGGGGTTCGGCATTCTCAATTATCTTTAAGGGGTTAAATAGTTGCAGAAACCCTATACTGTATGACAACCATTGATTCTCTTTCCCTGGCATGGCGTACGGTTCGTAGTAATAAATTGCGGACGGGTATTACTGTTGCTATCATCGCGTTTGGTATTATGGCGCTGATTGGCATTATTACGGCTATAGAGGCCATGAACCAGAGCCTGAAGGAAAGTTTTTCATCAATGGGTGCAAATGCCTTCAGTATCCGCTTTAAAGAGTCAAGAGTGCGTATGGGTGGACAGAATAGTGATATTACCAAAACCAAACGTGGACTTAAAGTAAAAAAATCAAACCTGGGTAAACCTATCCGCAGGGAGGAAGCTGAATTTTTTAAAGCGAATTTTACTTTTCCCGGCTCGCAGGTGAGTATCTACAGGCGTGGGGTTGGCTCACAGGAAATTCATTATGAAGAAAAAAAGACCAACCCGCAAATTACTTTATGGGGTGGTGACGAAAATTATCTTGCCGTAAATGGCTATTCGATAGATTACGGGCGTAACCTTAACAGTCTTGATGTAGAAAGCGGACGCAGTGTATGCCTGATCGGAAGTAATGTAGCCGCAAAACTGTTTGGCGACAGGCCAGAGAAATGTATTGATAAGATCATACGTGTTGGCAGTCTTCCCTATCGCGTGATTGGCTTGTTAAAAAGCAAAGGCTCCAGCGCTATGATGCGCCAGGATGATATGATACTTACCTCATACACTAATGTGCGGCGTTTTGCAAACGCCAACCCATCTTACCTGGTAGGGGTGATGGTACACAATGTAAAGGAACTGGATGTTGCAACAGATGAAGCTACTTCTGTTTTCAGGGCAGTAAGAAAACTGCAGCCGGTAGATGAGATCAATTTTGTGATCGAGCGCAGCGATAAGTTTGCAGAAATGTTCATCGGATTCCTTAGCAGTATTACCGGCTCGGCAGGTGCAATAGGGTTGATAACACTGATCGGCGCCGCTATTGGTTTAATGAACATCATGCTGGTAGCGGTGAATGAACGCACCAAAGAAGTAGGACTGATCAAAGCCATCGGAGGCAAGAGCAGCAATGTGCGCCAACAATTCCTTTTTGAAAGTATGATCATCAGTTTGCTGGGTGCCCTGTTCGGAATCATACTCGGCGTAATGGTGGGTAATCTTTTTTCAATTGTACTCAAAACCGGGTTCGTGGTTCCATGGGCATGGGTTATTATCGGAATTGTGATCTGTTCTGTGGTAGGGCTCGCTGCAGGTATCTATCCTGCCATGAAAGCCGCCCGTCTAAATCCGATTGTTGCATTGAGGTATGAGTAGTGATTGTGAATGGTGAATAGTGAATTAGCAATAGTTGTTATGTACATCAAGATCATTTATTCACCATTCACCATTGCCCATTCAACACTCACGACTGACGATTCACGTCTCACGATTGATCATTAATCCTTCTGCCTTTTAAAGAACAACTTCAGTTTATCATTGATATAATACTTGATATCTTCTTCCGTTTTATTTTTTCTCAACCATTCTGCAGAAGGCCGGTACTGTTGCATAAATTGTTGCAGCGCCTCATCTTTTAGTCCGCTGAATTTAGTAACCAGTGATGCCGGGAAACGGTAATTGATGTACGCTTCTTTTTCGTTTGATTCAAAAAAACTAAAAGCCTTGCGTTTGTTTTTTTCATGTTTTGAAAAACGGTCAAGGTTTAAAGCAATACCGGCTCCTGAGTTGGCCTGCGATACAGTTGGGATAGTATAGTTAACGATGTCCTGCAAAAATTCTTTTCTTCTTTCTATACTGTCTAACTGGTAATGGCTCATACCGCGGGCTGTTACTGTTACATTGGCAAGACTATGGGTAAGGGGTGATAATTCTAATTCCAGCGTATCCTGTGTGAGGTAAGCGTTTTCATAATGAATGGTATCAAAATAATAACCCACCGCTGCAAATGAGAGAACCTGATTCTCTTTCAATTCTATTTTAAAACGCCCCCTGGCGCTGGTCATTACGGTTTTCTGCGTGTTCAGATTAGTAACGCTGGCAAGAATGATGGGCTCTTTGGTAACACTGTCTCTCAGGTATCCCCAGCGCTCATTCTTCTTTTGTGCTTGTGCAAACAGGCTGCAAAAAACAAGCAACAAACAAATCCCATATTTCATATACAATCTTTTAACAAAGATACGTCACCCCTGCTGCTAAATAGTTGCTTATTATTTTGAAATATAAGCGTTCAATGAAAACAGAATAGCCCCGAAACCCAGGGCTATTCATCATCAAAATCATATAAGAATCTGCGTAATCCGTGATCTTATTTAGGATCCAACGCTTTCTTAATCCTGTCAGCCACATCCTGCAAATGGTATTTACTCATTTTATCAGTAGTGCCCGGAATAGCGGCATTGATCTCTGATTGCAAACTCTTTAACTGGGCTTTTGCAACAGAGGTAACGTCTGTATTCCTGGTGGTGGTTGGCATAATGTTTCCAAGGTTAAGTCCACGTGGTGCACCAAAAATGGCGAACGTTGCTGCAGGGGCGGGTGTTATGATATCAATTAGTTTTTCTGCATAATTTTTCTGCAGGTTCCTTCTGTAAGTATCAATTGGTTTTTTGGTACTTAATTCACTCCATACGCCTTTTCTTACATCGTCCATCATCTCATCAATGCTGTACGCACTGCTTCCAAAGCGGTTGGTAGAAGCCACTAACCTGTATAGTCTTTGCACATCCAGCAAGCTGTTCAATGCATTGGTTTGAATTGTTTGAACAGTTGATGGTGCAAACGGACCGGATACAGGCCTTTCTGTAAGCAAAGGTGTTCCTATCTTGTTCTGGATATTTTTATCCAGCAACCAGTTTGGTGTTTCAAACAATTGCTTATTCAGGAAATTAACGGCGGCTTTCTGTCTTTCTTTTGGTGTTACTTCATATACATCGCCGGGTTGTTCTTCACTTTTAAAAGTCTCGTAATAGCCGCCTACATTCTTGAGTACATGGCCAATGTAACGGCTAAACTGCCCCAGAACCTGCTGATACATTTCAGTCAGGTTTTCGTAGTGGTCAGCTTCTTCTTTGGTCCACTCAGGTAAAGCAGGCAATATGCGTTTCAGGTTTTTGATGCCATACTCACCTGCTTTCACATTGTTGTCGCCAAGGTCTTCTGTTTGTGCCCTTGGATCAGCATTGCCGCCTTCCCCGCCAAACCAAACACGCGGATTTGAAGCCAGTTTATCAACGATCCATTTGTTGTTGATCTTTTTATCTTTCTCTACATCGCCTTCACCAATGTATTTATAGCCCCATTCAATGGCCCATTTGTCGTAATCTCCAATACGTGGGAAAAGGCCAACCTGTGCGATATTATCTTCCGGCTGCGCCACATAATTAAAACGGGCATAATCCATAATAGAAGCAGTATGGCCATTGGCTTCCACCCATGCTTTGTTGCGCAGATTTTCTACCGGGGTTCTGCTGCTGCTTCCCATATTATGGCGTAAGCCCAATGTATGTCCTACTTCGTGTGAAGAAACAAAACGAACCAACTGGCCCATCAGTTCATCATCAAATTTCATTTTTCTTGCTTTGGGATCTACTGCAGCGGTCTGTACCATGTACCAGTCGTGAACAAGCTTCATCACATTATGATACCAGCCAATATGGCTTTCCAGGATCTCTCCGCTGCGTGGATCATGTACCTGCGGGCCATAAGCATTTTCAATATCAGAAGCGAAATAACGGATTACAGAATAGCGTGCATCTTCGAGGCTCATAGTCGGATCATTGGGCCATTCTTTGCCTACAATAGCATTTTTGAAACCGGCTTTCTCGAAAGCTTTCTGCCAGTCGTTAATGCCATCAATCAATGGTTTTACCCACTGTTTAGGCGTAGCCGGATCAATGTAATAAACGATCTGTTTGGCTGGTTCAACCAATTCGCCCCTTTTATATTTATCCATGTCTTCGGGCTTGGGTTCCAGCTTCCAGCGAACGGCAAAGGTTTGGTTTTCAACCTTCTGTTGCTGATCGCTGTATACCACAAAATTGTCGGCAAAGAATCCTACCCTTGAATCAAAAAGCCTGCGGTTCATAGGTGTTTTTGGAAGCAGGATCATGGAAGTATTCAGTTCCAGGGTTACCACACCTGCCGCAGATGCTGCCGGCAAGGTTGTACCACCCGGAGCTCCGCCAGGCTGGGGGCCGCCTCCGCCCGAGGTAAAGGTTTTAACGGTCCTGATCTCGGTATTGATAGGGAAGGTGTTGATACTCTGGACATACGACCTGTCTGCAGCTAACATTCCGAGGCTGAAACGGCGTTTATCGTTAGGATCAAGGCTTACAATCTGGTTATCTCCTTTAAAGAAATCAGTCACATCTATCACATAACTGCCTGAATCTTTACTATAGGCTGCAATAGCAAAAGCAGCAGCAATAGGGTCGAGGTAAGAATTTTTTACAGCTTTTGAGATAGCATTGCTAGAATCAGCAGTACTGATGAGTGTTACCACCCGGATGAAGATATTATTGCTTGGCCCTCTTTCAAACTTCAGGCTCTGCTCATTTACTTCTTCCCCGCCATAAGCACCGCCACCGCCTGCTACCTTGCTAAAACGTGTAACAGCAAGTACTTCGCGGCCAAGGATGGAGTCGGCGATCTCGAAATAATATTTCTCGTCCACCTTGTGAACAGTGAAAAGGCCTTTCTTCGTAACTGCCTTATCTGTAATAACTTCCTTGTAGGGCTTGGGTCCTGGTTTGGGTGCACCACCGGGCCCATTTACACTGCCGGGGATGCTTTTTACACCGGCAGCAGGGAGAGACGTATCTCTTTGTTGGGCGATGGCCAAAGTGCTGGCAAACAGCGCAACAAAAAATAATGATTTTTTCATAAGCGTCGTATTAGTTTTGAATAAGCTTTAAAGGTAAGGCTCTCCCCGAAAAGGAGTCCATTTTGTTAAGGCAGATATATGAATGGTGAAACCGGATTTTTAATCGGTGAAAAATCTGATTTTCATAATCCGAAAGCAGTACCTTTCCTTTCCGAAAAAAACGGGAAAGCCGCTAAACCTAACGCAAACATCATTTTGACTTTCTAATTTTCGATAAAATGGCTACTTTGTAATCCCTTTTTTATTTTTTGAAACATTGTTTTGTTTTTTCAAAACATTTTTCAGTAGAATTGCGGGGACAAATTTCAAAACCAACTGTAATTTTTAAAAAAACCAAAAATCAATTGAATCATGGCTGAAACAAAACCAACTGCAGGTGCTGCTGTAAAAAGCCCATCTTCTGCACAACCTAAGAAGAGCAGTAACTCAATTTCATGGCTGGCGCCACTTTTGTGTATCATTTTTGGATACGTCATCTGGCGCTTTGTGTTAGGTGCTCCGAGTAATTTTACAACCCCTGATCCCAATGGTGGTTTTTGGCCACAGCACAAAGGACCTAAAGGTACCCTTACTAAAATGTACGAAGGTGGTATCATTGTGCCTATTCTGATCGGATGTTTTTTAACTGTACTCACTTTCGTGATCGAAAGGTTACTGACTGTTTCTAAAGCAGCAGGTACCGGAAGCATTGCTGAATTTGTTCGTACCGTTCAGTTCCACCTTGCAAATAAAGATGTTGATAAGGCACTGGCTGCCTGCGACAAGCAGAAAGGATCTGTAGGTAATGTAATGAAAGCAGGTCTGAAAAAATACAAAGAGATGATCTCCAATACTGAGCTGGTAACAGAACAGAAAGTGTTGAATATCCAGAAAGAGGTAGAAGAAGCAACTGCTTTGGAACTGCCTATGCTGGAGAAAAACCTGGTGTTCTTATCAACTATCGCATCTGTGGCAACCCTGTTGGGTCTATTAGGTACGGTAATGGGTATGATCAAATCATTCTCTGCATTAGGTGACGAAGGTGGTGGAGACGCTGCGCGTGAACTGTCAAAAGGTATCTCTGAGGCCCTGTTCAATACAGCACTGGGTATCGGTACATCTGCCGTTGCGATCATCACTTATAACGTGTTCACAACCCGTATTGATGGTATCACTTACGGAATCGACGAATCTGGTTTCACATTAACACAAAGCTTTGCGGCCAACTACAAATAGTCTCCGGATTGTTTGTGGAAAAAACAAGTTTTTGAATCTTATTGTGAAACACTTAAATAATTAACAATGGGTAGAGCCAAATTACCTCGTAAAAGTACCAGCATCGACATGACTGCGATGTGCGACGTGGCCTTTCTGTTGTTGTCTTTCTTTATCTTAACAACGAAGTTCAAGCCATCAGAGGCGATCGCTGTTACCATCCCTAAATCGGTAGCTGCTAAAGTGGCCCCGAGCAAGGATTTTGTGCAGGTAATCATTGACAAGGACGGTAAAGTGTTTTTGGAGATCGAGGATGAAACAATTAAAGAAACACTGGGCAACGATCTGAACAATACCAAGAACCTTGGATTGGATGTGAAAGCTTTCAAAAGGGCTACATTCTATGGTGCGCCGTTTGGAGGATTGAAGTCTTTTCTGGCCCTTCCTGATGATCAGCGGAAAGGTGGCGCGTTACCGGGTATTCCTGTTCAGGATACAGCCCACAATGAGTTAACAGAATGGATGACACATATTTTGAGCGCTTACCAGGGTAAAAAACCAGCCTTCCTCTTAAAAGGAGATAACCTGGCTAAATATCCTGCATTCAAGAGTGTGGTAACTGCTTTTAAAAAGAACGACATCTTTAAATTCTCGATGGTAACCAATCCGGAAGGAGTTCCTGTAGGTTCAGATTTGTGGAAAAAATCACAATCAGGAGAGAAGCGTGACGAATAAGAGGAGCAGCAGTAAACAAATTTCTAATTAAAACTAAATTCTACTGACATGGCAGAATTGGATACCTCTGGCGGAGGCCATAAAAAAGGCCCCGGGGTCAAAAAGAGTAAGAAACTATCTACTCGTGTTGACCTGACGCCCATGGTGGACCTGGGCTTTCTGCTCATTACGTTCTTTATCTTCACCACTACGATGAGTCAGGCTACTGCAATGAAGCTGATCTTACCAAAGGATGCGGATAAACCGGAAGACCAGAACAAGGCTAAACAATCAGGTGTAATTACTATTCTTTTAGGAAAAGACAATAACGTTTTTTATTACGAAGGAGAACTGAATAACACGGCGTCTAATTTTAAGTCGTCTAATTTTCACGAGATCCGTAAAGTGCTGATCGATAAAAAGAACAGTGTGCCTAACCTGAAAGATTTTGTAGTGATACTGAAGCCTTCAGAAGAATGCACTTACAGAAATGTAGTGGATATTCTGGATGAAATGACGATTAATGTCTGTACGCGGTATGCTTTGGTTGACATCACCGATATTGAAACACAATTGGTGAAGAAATCAGAGGAGATTGCAGCAGCAACGCCACAATAATTAACGTGTGAGAATTTTCATCACCGGAATACAAATACAAAAGTATTTACAATGGATATAAACAAAATTCAATCTGCCGATATCCTTGATATCCTCTTCGATGGAAGAAACAAGGATTATGGTGCATATGACCTTCGGAAAACGTATAACAAACGGATCAAGTTATCGTTGGCAGGAATGGTGCTCATTTGTATCCTTATGCTGGTGGGTTCGCTGGTAGCTAACTCCACTAAAAAAAGCTCTGCGGCAATCGTAGTGGCAGATATGTCGCTCGAAAATGTTGCAAAGGAAGAGAAGAAACCTGAGCCACCGCCACCACCACCACCACCGAAACAGGAACCTCCTAAGGTTGAAATGGCCAAATTCACCCCTCCCAAAATTGTGAAGGATGAAGAGGTTAAACCGGAAGAAGAGATCAAAGAAGTGGAGAAAATGGAAGATACCAAGATTGGTACCATTAACCAGGAAGGTGCGAAAGACGAAGGCGTAGTAGCCCCTCCTGTTGAAAAGGCAACCGGCGTGGTAGAAGCCCCTAAAGTGGAAGAAGATTACGACAAGGTATTTACAGTGGTACAGATCGCCGCTGAGTTCCCCGGTGGATTACCTGCCTGGACAAAATACCTGGAACGTAACCTGAACAGGGATTTACCTGTAGAAAACGGAGCCCCTCCGGGAAAATACACTGTGGTTGTTTCATTTATTGTAAGTAAAACCGGAGCTATCAGCGATGTAGTTGCTGAGAACGATCCGGGCTACGGAACAAAAGCAGAAGCGATCCGTGTTATCACCAAAGGTCCATCATGGAAACCTGCGGTTCAGAACGGACGTAACGTTATCTATCGCCACAGACAAAGTATCACCTTCCAGGTTTCAGAAGAATAATTTTTCTGAGATAACTATTTAATAAAAAAATCCCTGCAATGTTTTGCGGGGATTTTTTTTGTGAATGGGCAATGGGCAATGGTGAATAATGAATAATGAATAGTGAATAGTGAATTGTGAATGGTGAATAGTGAGTGAATGTGTCGATTTTGGGTAGCCTGACAAAAGGTACACCTTCCCACTCACTACTGACTACTCACAATTCACAATTCACCATTGCCAATTCACAATTGCCCACTCACGCCTCACGAAAATATTTTGTGGATTTATACACATAACAGAATCATAGTATAAAACCCACAACATGGAAAAGTCAAGTATTCTCTCTGCAGACCTGCTCGACATTTTGTTCGACGGGAAAAATAAAAGTTATGGTGCCTATGAACTCCGTAAGAGTTATGATAAACGGATCTCTTATGCACTGGCAGTAACAGCCCTTACGTGTTTGTTATTCATTGCCGGCAGTATTATGGCCGGTTCTAAGAAAAGCAGTAAGGCTGAGATTGTAATAGCTACTGTTGAACTGGAAAATATTAAAGCGGCAGAGCCTAAGGCAGAACCACCAAAGCCGTTGCCCAAACCGGAACCGAAAATAGAGATGATCAAAAATGTGGTACCAAAAATTGTAAAAGATGAGGAAGTAAAACCTGAAGACGAAGTAAAAGAAGTGCAGGAAATGGAGAATGTTAAAATAGGAAGTATTAATCAGGATGGAATAAAAGACGATGGTGTAATTGCCCCGCCTATAGAAAATGGGCCCGGCGTGGCAGACGCGCCAAAAAAAGAGGACGACATTGATAAAGTTTTTTCTACCGTTCAGCTCCAGGCACAGTTTCCCGGTGGGATGGCTGAATGGAATAAATTTCTCTCACGCAACCTGAACAAAGATCTTCCTTCAGAGAATGGTGCTCCTCCTAATGATTACTCGGTGATCGTTTCTTTCATTGTAGACAGAGCCGGCCTGATCAGTGATGTACGGGCAGAAAATGATCCCGGCTATGGTACCGCAGCAGAAGCCGTTAGGGTAATTAGAAAAGGCCCCAACTGGATACCCGCTATGCAAAACGGCCGTAACGTTATTTACCGCCAGAAACAAAAGATCACGTTCAGGGTGGAAGCGGAATAACTTTTGGAAAGGTAGCGGGTGAATGGTGAATGGGCAATTGGCAATTGTGAGTAGCGAGTGGTGAGTAGTGAGTGGATGAATGCTTTGATTTTGGTTAGCCAGGTAGTAGTAGGTGCACTTAAGAAAAGCATCTGAGTAGTACCCCTAAATGTTTTCAGTCACCATCCACTATTGCCAATTCACAATAGAATAACTTTTGGAAAGTTTTAAACTTTCCAAAAGTTCCTTCGCGATTGTTCTATTTTTGATGTGAAAAATAAATACATGTCGGCACAACTGAAGGGATGGGATGATACGATTGTGGCATTGGCTACCCCACCGGGTATTGGCGCCATTGGCGTTATACGTGTTAGCGGTAAAGATGCGTTTGATATTGTGAACCAGATGTTCCCATCCAAAAACCTGCACCAGCAGGCATCGCATACCATACTGGTAGGTTACCTGAAACAGTATGATGTTGTGCTGGATGAAGTGGTACTCTCTCTTTTCAAATCGCCCCGTTCTTATACAGGCGAAGATGTGATAGAGATCAGTTGCCATGGTTCTCCATTTATCCAGGAGAATATACTGAAAGCCATTACCATGAATGGCGCCCGTGTGGCCAAGCCCGGTGAATTTACGCAACGTGCATTTCTTAACGGCAAGCTCGATCTTGCCCAGGCAGAAGCCGTGGCCGACCTGATAGCCAGTAATACAGAAGCCAGCCGTAAAACAGCGCTTAATAATATGCGGGGCGGATTTTCGTCAGACCTGCACGCACTACGCGAGCAGTTGATCCGTTTTTCTGCGATGATAGAACTGGAACTCGATTTTTCGCAGGAAGATGTTGAGTTTGCCGACAGAACCGCTTTGCAAAACCTGATCAACAACCTGAATCAGTCAACCCAACAACTCATCAATTCATTCCAGTTGGGGAATGTGATCCGTAATGGTGTACAGGTGGCTATTATTGGCAAACCTAATGCGGGTAAGTCAACTTTGCTGAATACTTTATTGAATGAAAACAGGGCCATTGTAAGCGAGATAGCGGGCACCACAAGGGATACGGTAGAAGAGATATTGAACATTAAAGGCATCCTGTTCCGCCTGATTGATACAGCCGGCATACGCGAGCACACGCAGGACCTGATTGAAAGTATTGGTGTAGAGAAAAGTTTTGAAAAAATGCGCGCCGCCAATGTGGTGATCTATTTGTTTGATGTAAATGAAATAGATGGAGCCACACTGCAAATGGTTGTTGATAATTTTAAGAAAGAGAACATACAGTATATCCTTGTTGGAAATAAATCAGAAAATATGATGGGCAACATTAAAGAGCAGTTTGCTTCTTTCCCCGATTGTATTTTTATTTCGGCCAAAGCCCACCAGCATATTAACCAGTTAAAAGATGCATTGGTAGCCAAAGCCATTAGTGGCGATATTAATTCAGAAGCCACCATTGTAACCAATGCCCGCCATTACGAGGCCCTGCAGAAATTAAACAATGCGCTGGCCGATGTACAACGCGGGTTGGATGAACATTTACCCGGCGATCTGCTGGCATTAGACATCAGGCAATGCCTTCACTACCTTGGCCTGATCACCGGAGAAATTACCAATGAAGACCAGTTGGATTTTATTTTCTCGAAGTTTTGTATCGGGAAGTAGCCCGTTCACGATTGATGCACGTTCTGTGTGTAATGAAAAGGTGAATTTTAAATGTGATTGCGGCAGAAATCATACCGTAACACTCAAACAAACTATGAATCGGGCAGTAATAAAATGTTCATGTGGAACAAGTATACAACTGGAGGATGGCGCTGGCTCTATTAAAAAGGGTTTAAAGATTTGAAAGATGCTTTAAAGAAATTTGATCATTTTTTGCGATTTTAATGTTGCAGTAATGATAAATTTCTTGGGAATGCGCATTATTTTAAAATATGCGTATATTTGTCCCATGAAAGCAAGATTAAACCTTACGATAGATAACACCCTGATAGAAAATATCAAGGGGTATGCTTCGAAACAGCAGATCAGTATTTCTGAATTGGTTGAAAATTATTTCAAATCTGTTACGAGGCCTGCAAAGAGAAAGAACATTCTTACTTTGGTAGACAAGCTGGAGAAGCCTGCTAATGTGGATACAAAGGCAGACCTGAAAGAACTATATTATCAGGATAAAGCAAAGAAGTATGGCTTTTAAGGTGTTTTTAGATGCTAATATTCTGCTTGATCTCACATTGAAGCGCGATAACTTTGAACAGGCTAAGCGGATTGTTGGATTAGCTGTTGATGGAGATATTCAGGCATTTGTTACGCCTTCCGTAGTTCATATTGTTGGTCATTGGCTATCGAAGGCGTATGGTAATGCCAAAGCCAAAGAATTATTACTCACGATTCTTGCAGATATAGCGGTCATCGATCTCCCACACGAAATTGCAGTTAATGCCCTTCATTCAAAGATCAGTGATATAGAAGACGCGCTGCAATATTATACTGCTATCCATCATAAATTGGATTATTTTATCTCCCGCGATAAACAATTACAAAAGCAGGGTATCCCGGCATTGACTGTTTATACCCCTGAAGAATTCTTAGAAGAGTTTGAAAACTAAATAGGTACTATTCCGCCACTAATTTCTCTGAAACCCTTCATAGATGCGGATTTTCATTTTCTGTATGGGAAGTGACGAGCATTAGCGCGTCATCCCGCCAACGGCGGGATAGCCCTCCTACGTCATGGCGAGCGAAGCGAAGCCATCTGTGTCATTCATTCTCAGGCGGTTTCATTTGCCTTTGGTTGCTTTTAGTAGCCAGTTAGTAGTGCCTGATCCGGTTACTAATCATTATTTGTAACAGATTTGAGTAGTGGGGGACAGATTATGGGTAAGAAGGATACGGTATGCGACATTACTATCATGAATAATAATTGACATCACTATCGTTGCGTTATAAGTCGAACATTTTCAATTGATTATCATCTTGCTCTTTGAAATA
>DAIOVU010000047.1:0-34753 GCA_036758845.1 Sediminibacterium sp. | reverse complement strand
GTATCTTAACTTTTATCTCAAAGAACTATTTTACTTACTTTGTAAACATAGGAGAGGCATAGGCAAAGAAAAAGAGCGCATAGTATTTGAAATACTATATGCCCTTTGCTTTTTCTTCTATGTAACTATGTGTTGAAAAAAACTTCTGCATATGTTTTTCAACCCAGAGAGCGCAGAGGGAAAGAGCTTCACAGAGATATAATTATGCGGCGGGTTTATTTAATGTTTGCCAGAGAAGGTCTTTTAATTCTGTCAACCCTTTATTTGTGAGCGATGAAATAAACAGATGTGGAATGCCAACCGGAAGTTCTTTTCTGATGGCTTCTTTTAATTCATCATCCAGCATATCGCTTTTGCTGATGGCGATGATGAAATCTTTTTGCATCATTTCGGGATTATATTCTTCAAGCTCGTTGCGCAGTATCTCAAATTCTTTCCGGTGATCATTACTGTCTGCCGGAATTAGAAAAAGTAAAATGGAATTACGTTCAATATGCCGCAGAAAACGATGTCCCAAACCTTTTCCTTCAGCCGCACCTTCAATGATACCGGGAAGATCTGCAATGCAGAATGATTTCTGATCACGGTATTCAACCATTCCCAATTGAGGGATGATGGTTGTAAAAGCATAGTTGGCAATCTTTGGCTTGGCTGCGGTGATCACAGATAATAAAGTGGATTTGCCTGCATTAGGGAAACCTACCAAACCTACATCTGCCAATACTTTCAGCTCAAGGTTCTTCCAGCCTTCTACGCCGGGCTCGCCGGGTTGCGAATGTTCGGGCGCCTGGTTGGTAGGCGTAGCAAAATGGTTATTACCCAAACCACCACGGCCACCTCTCAGCCAGATAATTTCCTGACCATCTTCCAGTATCTCTACTTCTTTTTTGCCGCTTTCTTCATCGCGCGCAACAGTTCCCAGCGGCACTTCAATAATAATGTCCTGACCATCCTTGCCTGTGCAATTGTTCTTGCTTCCATTTTCGCCGTTCTCGGCCAGTACATTTTTAAAATAACGCAGATGCAAAAGGGTCCAGAGATTACTGTTACCTCTAAGGATGATATGTGCGCCACGCCCGCCATCGCCCCCATCGGGGCCGCCCATGGCGGTTAATTTGTTACGCATAAAATGTGTTACGCCCTGGCCACCGTGACCACTACGGGCAAAAATGCGGATATAATCTATGAAGTTGTTTCTTTCTGACACTTGTTATATGGATTGATCTAATTGCACGAATTAACTGCAAATGTACGCCATTGTTATTTGTTAGCCGATTCTCTTAGTTCGTTCCATGTTTTGTATAGATTTTCCATGGCCGGCCTGTTGGCAGGTATCTCACGCAGGGGCTCTGAGGGTTTCCAGTATTCCTGCATATCCTTCGGCAGCGATTGATACAGTTTTGTACCAACTGTTTTCCATGCCATCATTTCATCGCTTACTTCTTTTATTTTTTTCGCAGGGTTTCCAACTATCAGGCTCCGGTTTTCAAATTTCTCATCCGCTTTAATAAAACTGAGGGCGCCTACAATACATTCATCGCCCAATTGCACATTATCCATCACCACACTATTCATCCCTATCAAACAATTTTTTCCAATGGTTGCCCCATGAATAACGGCGCCATGGCCAATATGTGTCCCTGCTTTCAATACAACTGTAACACCAGGGAACATGTGAATGGTACAATTCTCCTGCACATTACAACCATCTTCAATAATAATCTCGCCCCAGTCGCCACGGATGGCAGCACCCGGACCGATGTACACATCCCTGCCGATGATCACATTACCGGTAACAGCAGCCTGCGGATGGATGAAAGCCGATTCATGTATAACGGGGATGTATTCTTTAAATTGATAGATCATGCTTTTCTGCGTTATGTTATTCTTAGTGCTTCTTGGTGTCCTTGTGTCTTGGTGGTTAAAAAAGCAGAAACACCAAGACACGAAGATCACAAAAGATCACAAAAGATCACAAAGACATGGAAGATTGAATTAGTGTTTTTCCCGTTCTAAAACAAGTCCCCTTAAAATGAGCCACGGTTTCATTGTTTTGATTGGTGATGGTGATGAGGTAAAGCCCGGTGCTTCTGCCGTTATGAACCTCTTTTGCTTCGGCTGTAATGGTATCACCGGTGTTTACGGCTTTAGTAAAGTTGATGGAGGTATCAAGTGCAACAGATAAATTGTTGCGGTTATTGCAGGCAAAAGCAAAAGCACTGTCGGCCAGTGAAAAAGCGATGCCGCCATGAACAATTCCAAACCCATTGATCATTTCATTTCTCACAGTCATTTGAATACGGCTGTACCCTTCTTTTACCTCCAGCACCCTGATGCCTAACCATTGAGAAAACAGGTCGTGCTCCATCATCTGGTTTACTACCTGTTGTGCCAGTGTATCTTTTTCGTTCATATTATTCTCCTTTAAATTTTGGTAACCGTTTTTCAAGAAATGCCTGAACACCTTCTTTAAAATCGGCTGTAGATGCGGCTTTCTGCTGATATTCGTCTTCTAACAATAACTGTGTTTCTAAATTATTGGTGACCGATTGGTTTAAGGCATGTTTGATATACGCCAACGCTTTGGTAGGCATCTGTGCTAGTGTTGCCGCAAGTTGTTTACTATCTGTGGCAAACGATTCATCCGCAAATACTTTATACAACATACCCATTTGTAAAGCCTCTGTGGCAGAAATTTTATCACCCAGCATCATCAATGCACCGGCTCTCTGAAAACCGATAAGCCGGGGTAAATGAAAGGTGCCGCCGCTATCAGGTATCAAACCAATTTTTGAAAACGCCTGTATAAACGAAGCAGATTGTGTTGCTACAACTATATCGCATGCCAATGCAATATTGGCTCCTGCGCCGGCTGCCACACCATTTACTGCGGCCACAACAGGCTTTGGTATATTCCGTATTCGGGTGATGATGGGATTATAATGTTCTCCAAGTATTTTTTGCATGCCCGGTCCGTTGGGATCTGTTACTTCTGCAAGGTCCTGCCCGGCACAGAAACCTTTTCCGGCACCGGTAATATAGATGCAACGAACCTCAGCAGACGATGCACAGGTATCTAAAGTTGATTGCAGCAGCAACGCCATTTCCCTGTTAAAGGAATTAAGTTTATCGGGACGATTGAGCACGATTGTTGCGACTTCTTTCTCAATCTGTAAAAGGATAGACGACATCTGATATTTTTATTTAAACGAATATACTGATTCACTTATGCTTCTCATACCCCTCTGTGTAACTCCGTGCTATCCCTGTGCTCTCTGTGTTGAAAAAAATCTACAAAGTGATGAATTTATTTTCAACACAGAGAGCACAGAGAAATAGAGTTACACAGAGAATTAATTTAATGACATTTAAAATAATCAAATGGCTCCTTACAGTCATTGCACTGATATAAAGCCTTGCATGCGGTACTTCCGAATTGTGAAACTAATCTTGTGTGAAATGAATTACAGCGTGGGCATTGAACAGCTTCTTCGGTCTGGAATGAATCGGGTGTACACACAGTTTGCCTGGGATGTGGCGGCGCAATACCATAGACTTTGAGTTTTTCTTTTCCATGTTCACTCATCCAGTCTGTTGTCCATGCAGGAGATAAAACCTGTATGATTTTTATATCTGTAAACCCGGCTTCTAATAAAGCCATCCGCATATTCATATTCATCACTTCTATGGCAGGGCAGCCGGTGTAGGTAGGAGTGATGGATATGATGAGAGAGGCCCCCCGGCCCCCTAAAGGGGGAGTTAGTACAATCTCTATATTTCTTATAATACCGAGATCAACTACTGAAAGAACAGGCACTTCAGGGTCTGACACAGTTTCAAGTATGGTTAATACCTCTTGCTTTATCTCGTCAGAAGTTTTACCAGAAGTAATATTTTCATTCATTTTCTGCATAAATATTTCCCTCTTCAGAGCTTGTCCCGTCTGCACGGGAGGGTTAGGGGGTGAAGTGAGATGGCTATCACCACTCCGAACCCGGATATGCTCTTTGCAAAAACTGCATCTCTGCCAATATAAAACCTAAATGCTCTGTATGTTTTCCTTCTTTACCACCCGACTGCATCCATACATTAGTGGGTATGGGCAGCGTGGCTTCTGTAAGAACGGATTTTATTTTTTCATCCCAGTTTTTTTGAATGGCTGCAAGATCAACACCATATCCTTCATTCGCTGCCAGGGTCTCATAGCCTGCAGGCTTAAATAGTTCGCCGGTATAACTCCACAATTCATCTATCGACTGCAATATTCTTTTTTTACTTTCATCGGTTCCATCTCCCAAACGGATCACCCATTCGCTGCTCCAGCGTATATGGTAAGTAACTTCTTTCAACGCTTTTTCTGCAATGGCTGCCAGTTGCTGATCGGTACTTTTTTGTAATGATTGATAAAGAAAATATTGATAGGTGCTGAAAAAGAATTGTCGTAAAACGGTTTGCCCCCAATCGCCATTAGGCAGTTCTGCAAGCAAACAATTTTTATAATCAATTGCATCCCGCAGATACGCCAGCGAATCTTCTGTTGCCCCATTGCCGGATAGTTGTGCAGCGTATTGATAAAAATTTCTTGCCTGTCCAATCAGGTCGAGGGCAATATTTGAAATAGCAATATCCTGTTCCAACACCGGCCCATGCCCGCACCACTCGCTGTTGCGGTGACCGATGATCAGTGCATTATCGGCAAGATGGAGTGTGTACTCAATCAATGTTTTTGTTTTCATAATCAGTTGTTTCGTATTCCGGGGCTATTGATATTACATATGTTTCAGTTCGTCTGGTAATTGATAAAATGTTGGATGCCGGTAAGGTTTATCATTGGCCGGATCATACAATGCATCAGCTTCTGCGGGGTTACTGGCATGGATGTATTTGCTTTCTACCACCCATATGCTTACGCCTTCCATTCTGCGTGTATACACATCCCTTGCATTTTCGATGGCCATCTGTGCATCAGCAGCATGCAAACTGCCGGCATGTTTATGATCGAGCCCCTGTTTGCTGCGGATAAATATTTCCCAGAGCGGCCATTCATCTGATGCCTTGCCCGTCATTTTTGAAGAAACTTTATTTGGTTCTACCGGGTTCATGTTTTTGCATTGAAGTTTGATAATTAATTACGCAGCCTGTATTGTTGTTCTGTGTTTCCTTTTTTCTGCATACGCAGTAGCAGCTTCTCTAACCCAGGTACCATCTTCCCATGCTTTCTTCCTTGTTTCAAGACGTTCTTTGTTACACGGGCCGTTGCCTTGCACTACCTGCCAGAACTCGTTCCAGTTAATGGGTCCAAAATCATAATGACCGGTTGCTTCGTTCCATGTCAGGTCTTTATCGGGCAGAGTGAGTCTTAATATTTTTACCTGCTCTGCACAAACATCAACAAATTTTTGGCGGAGTTCATCGTTGGTAAAACGTTTGATCTTCCATTTCATGCTTTGAATGGTGTTGGGGCTCTCATCATCTTTCGGACCAAACATCATAATGCTTGGCCACCACCAGCGGTTAAGTGCATCCTGCGCCATACGGCGTTGTGCATCTGTTCCTTTGCTGAGGGTTAGCAAAATTTCAAAACCCTGGCGCTGGTGAAAACTTTCTTCTTTACAAATTCTTACCATCGCTCTTGCATAAGGCCCAAAGCTGGAACGGCAAAGGGGTACCTGATTCATAATAGCAGCGCCATCTACCAGCCAGCCAATAGCGCCAATATCTGCCCATGTGAGTGTTGGGTAATTAAAGATGGATGAATATTTTGCTTTACCGCTATGCAACTGGTCATACATTTCGTCGCGGGAAATTCCTAAAGTTTCTGCTGCTGAATAAAGGTATAAGCCATGTCCTGCTTCATCCTGCACTTTAGCGATCAGGATGGCTTTGCGGCGCAAATTAGGGGCGCGGGTTATCCAATTACCTTCAGGAAGCATCCCTACAATTTCGCTATGGGCATGCTGACTGATCTGCCGGATCAGTGTTTGCCGGTATTTCTCCGGCATCCAATCTTTAGGCTCGATCTTGATCTCCTGATCAATCTTATCCTGGAATATTTTTTCAGCATCCATTTTCATTGTGAAGCTTTGAGTCCCAAAAATAGGGAAACAAAAACGATACTAACGAATGTTAGTATCGAAAAATATATTTTTCAGCATTTTAAGTTAGTTTATAAGAGACTCAACCAGGCATACTACTTTTGCATAACCCGATATTTGTAATAATCAATTCTAAATATAGTTATGATAAAGTTCGACCATATAGAAGTGCACGTAAAAAATGCTGAAAATTATGCCCGTTTCTTGAAAAAATTAATGGGGAATGGCAGGTATAAAAAAATATCTGATAATAATACCTATATGTTTGTTTCGGCCGATGATATTCATATCGAAATCAAAGAAAAAAATAATTACACCAATCCTTTCGAGCTATCAACTGGTATTGGTTTCTGTATGCCCTGTCTTCGGATGAAGGGTGCCAAAGAGCATTTATTGTCAATCAGTGAAGTTGAAATTACCAGCCAGATAGAAAACCCTGACGGGGCCTGCTATTTCTTTAAAGACTATGAAGGGGTGGACTGGCATTTTAAAGATTATGATATACAGGATGTATATGTTAATATCTAAAAAGTAAACAAATACTTACATTATCGGGGTTGATTTTGATATGCGAGCCTACTTCACATCAAAATCAACCACCACTCTCTCTGTTCTTGGGTGCGATTGGCAGGTTAGTATAAATCCCTGCTCTATTTCTTCAGGCTCCAGTCCATAGTTTACATCCATGTCTACTTCGCCTTCTACCAATCTGGCGCGACAGGTGCAACACACCCCGCCTTTGCAGGCATAGGGTAGATCCGCACCATTTTTTAGTGCAGCATCTAATATGGCATCTCCTTCAAAGCCAAGATCAAAATCAAAGCTGATGCCATCCAGTTTAACAGTGATCTTACTTTTTATTTCATTGTTATCTATGGCCTGCTGTCTATGATCTGTGGTCTTTTCGCTTCCGGGGGTAGTAAACAGTTCAAAATGTATTTTCTTTTTATCAACCCCAAGTTGTTCAAGTTGGTCTTTTACAGAGAAGATCATTTTTTCAGGGCCGCATAAAAAAAAGGCATCCGTATTGGATGGATCAAGATGTTTGTTGCAAAGGGCTTCGCATTTGTTGCCATCAATTCTTCCGAAATTAATAGCAGCATCTGTTTTCTCTCTCGATAAAATATAGATCACACGGAAGCGATTCATATACATATTCTTAAGCGCTTCCAGTTCTTCTTTAAAAATGATGGAATGCCGGTTGCGGTTACCGTACACCAAAGTAAACCCGCTACTGGGTTCGGTGCGTAAAGTGGTTTTAATGATAGATATTAGCGGCGTGATGCCGCTGCCCGCTGCAAATCCCACATAATTCTTTTTTTGTTCGGGCTCTAACTCAGTAAAGAACTTGCCAAGCGGTGGCATAACATCGAGCATATCTCCTTTTTTCAACTGCTCATTGGCGTATGTTGAAAAAAGGCCGTTCGCTACTTTTTTAATGGCTACCCTTAGTTCCTTATCAAGCGGACTGCTGCAGATAGAATAGGAGCGCCGCACATCTTCTCCATTAATTTTTGTGCGGATGGTGATGTACTGGCCCTGTGTATATTGAAAAGTTTGTCTGAGATTTTCGGGTACAGTAAACGAAATAGAAACGCAATCCGCGGTTTCCTTTCTTATATCTGCAACACGTAGTTTCTGAAAATGAATAGACATAGTAAATAATATAACTCCCCTTTTGCGCCGACGCTGGAGCTTTAGCGCAAGCATCAGGGGGCTGGGGGGTTATTTATTGATCAAACCGCCTACCAGGATGGTGATCATATTTTCTTCCAGTTCTTCCGCACTTATTTTTTGTGTGGAGCGATGCCAGCTTTCAATGCCGCTGATGGCGTGCAGCATGATGAGCACAGCAGTAGGGGCATCAATTTTTTTGATCTCTTTATTGCGGATACCGGCCTCAATAATGGCGGCAAATCTTTTACGGTAAATGCGGCGCTGGTTCTGAAAGTTAGAAAGGTATGGATCGGCCAGGTGTTTCCATTCGCGGTCGCTTACATACACTTCTTCATAATGATTGATCATCTCATTAATATGGAAGCGAAGTAATTTCTCTACTTTTTCGATTGATGAGATGGGCTCAACCTCTATCTCATCTATTTTATGCATGAAACGGTTGGCTACGCTAAAACACAGCTCATGCAATAATTCCACTTTCGATTTGATGTGGTTATACAGGCTGGCAGCTTCTACACCTACCGATTCTGCGAGGTCGCGCATACTGGCAGCTTTGAAACCTTTTTCACGAAAAAGGATCGCTGCCTTGGTTACAATTACATCTTTGCGCGAGATGTTCTTGTCTGTTTTAATTCTGGCCATGCCGCGAAGATAATGAAGCTAACATACGTTAGCAACGATTTTGAATTAAAAATCTTGAATCGTTAGTTTTTTTAATTAACGGATTGGCGAATTACGGATTGGCGGATTAAATACCGTTCGCAGTTCATTTTTGGCTAAAGCCCGGCATGAGTAACAATCCAAATACCTGCTTAATCCACTAATTCGCCAATCCGTAATTCGCCAATCCGTAATTCGCTAATAATGCCCTAATTTCGCCTCCCGAATAACAAAACAAAAAATTATGTCTTTAGTTGTTGTAGGATCTATGGCTTTTGATGCCATTGAAACCCCGTTTGGCAAAAGCGATAAAATTGTAGGCGGCGCCGGTACTTATATTGCATGGTGTGCATCCAATTTTACACCTGTTAAACAGATATCAGTAGTAGGTGGCGATTTCCCGAAAGAGGAGCTTGATTCGCTTATAGACCGTAATGTAGACCTGGAAGGTGTACAGATCAAACAGGATGAGAAAACTTTCTTCTGGAGTGGCCGTTACCACATGGACATGAACACCCGCGATACGTTGGATACGCAATTAAATGTGCTGGAGAATTTTCAACCGGTAGTGCCTGAAAGTTACCAGGACTGTGAATACCTGATGTTGGGTAACCTGGCGCCAGCCGTGCAGGCAAGTGTGATATCACAACTGAAAAAACGCCCGAAACTTATTGTAATGGATACAATGAATTTTTGGATGGAAATAGCCATGGACGATCTTCGCAAAACCATTTCTATGGTGGATGTGTTGATGGTTAACGACAGTGAAGCCCGCCAGTTAAGTGGCGATTTTTCATTGGTAAGAGCTGCGGCAACTATTATGAAAATGGGGCCTAAATTCCTCATCATTAAAAAAGGAGAGCACGGCGCTTTATTGTTCCACGATAGTAAAGTATTCTTTGCACCGGCATTGCCTCTGGAAGATGTGTTTGATCCAACAGGCGCCGGCGATACTTTTGCGGGTGGCTTTGTCGGGCATATTGCCAAAACCAATGATATCTCTTTTGAGAATATGAAAACAGCCATTATTGTAGGAAGCGCCATGGCATCGTTCTGCGTTGAGAAATTTGGTACAGAAAGATTGCGAGGTATTGGTAAATCTGATATTGATGGCAGGCTGGCCGAATTTGTTCAGCTTGTGAACTTTGATATTTCGCTGGTTTAATGGCATGATATTTATTTAAATGCGTTCTTTTTTGAATAAATAGCAAACAATTTAGCAGGTAATTAAAAATTCCTTATTTTTACACCGTAATGATGACAATAAAACATACAAAACGTATTAAGAAACCTCTCTAACGGGAAGTGCTGATCGTTTGTGTATGATTGAATATACTTAGAAGCCTTCCCAAACCGGGAAGGCTTTTTTTTGCCCCCAGCCCCCAGAAGGGGAGCGGGGTGGTTTCAAACTTTAGAGGATCATTATTTATTCATAATTAAAAAACACTCCCTTTTGGGAGAAGGAGGGTAAAATGAAAGTAGCCGTTGTAGGTGCCACAGGACTGGTAGGTACCAAAATGTTGCAGGTATTAGCCGAGCGTAATTTCCCGGTAACGGAAATTGTTCCGGTAGCTTCTGAAAGATCAGTTGGTAAAGAAGTTGAATTTAAGGGAAAGAAGTATAAAGTGGTTAGCATGCTGGATGGTATTGCTGCCAAACCTGCTGTGGCTATTTTTTCTGCCGGTGGCGGAACCTCATTAGAGTGGGCGCCCAAATTTGCCGAAGCAGGTATCAGGGTTATTGATAACTCTTCTGCATGGCGCATGGACCCAACCAAAAAATTAGTGGTACCCGAAGTAAATGCAGGCGTTTTAACCAAAGACGATTTCATCATAGCCAACCCTAACTGTTCTACTATTCAGATGGTGGTGGCTTTGCAGCCTTTGCATCTTAAATACAAGATCAAACGTGTGGTGGTAAGTACTTACCAGAGTGTAACAGGTACCGGTAAAAAAGCCGTTGACCAGTTGTTTAACGAAAGAAAAGGTGTGCAGGGCGAGATGGCTTATAAATATCCGATTGACCTGAACGTGATTCCGCAGATTGATGTGTTTCTTGATAACGGATACACCAAGGAAGAAATGAAGATGGTAAACGAAACCAACAAGATCATGCAGGATGATTCGATCAGGTTAACTGCTACAACGGTTCGTATACCGGTAGTAGGCGGACATAGCGAAAGCGTGAATGTTGAGTTTGCGAATGATTTTGATCTTGCCGAAGTAAAAGACCTGTTAAGTAAAGCGCCGGGCATAATTGTTCAGGACGATCCTTCACAAGCCCTTTATCCAATGCCATTATGGGCACACGAAAAAGACGAAGTGTTTGTTGGCCGATTACGCAGAGACGAAACACAGCCTAATACCCTGAATATGTGGGTTGTTAGCGATAACCTGCGCAAAGGCGCCGCTACCAATGCCGTTCAGATTGCAGAATACCTGCTGCAACAGGGTATTATATAAATATTTGTGAGTGAGTATCGGGTGCCGGTGTTATTGAAATGCCGGCACTTTTTTTTGGGCAATGGGGGCATTGTGAATGGGCAATGGTGAATGGGCAATAAGAGAAGCTGAGTGAAAACAGGCTGACTATATTTTCGTCATTCCCCATTGCCCATTCACCATTCACCATTGCCCATTCACAATCCCGTAACTTCGTAGTATCCTTATGAAGCTACTTTCTGCCAAACAGATCCATCAATGGGATGAGTATACCATTGCGCATGAACCCATTAGTTCCATTAACCTGATGGAACGTGCGGCTTTGCTTTGCGTGGAATGGATAAAAGAGCGGGGCTATCATACATGCAGCATCAGGATCTTTTGCGGCAAAGGCAATAACGGGGGAGATGGACTGGCAATTGCAAGAATGTTAATTGAACAAGGTGCTCAACCAACTATTTATATCCCCGAATCGGGTACAGACGGAACAAAAGATTTTCAAACCAATCTTCACCGGCTGCAGGATCTTACTGCTAATATCTATTTTCTGCAATCGAAAGAATCATTTCCTTTTATTGCCAAAGATGAAATACTGATTGACGCTTTATTTGGTTCCGGACTCAACCGCC
This sequence comes from Sediminibacterium sp., assembly GCA_036758845.1. Lineage (GTDB taxonomy): Bacteria > Bacteroidota > Bacteroidia > Chitinophagales > Chitinophagaceae > Sediminibacterium. The sequence goes on along the minus strand of DAIOVU010000047.1, from coordinate 23,251 downwards.
CTTTGCAATTATTGAGTGCCGAATTGGTGCAGCACATCAATCAATCGGGTGCAAAAATTATTTCCATTGATTTGCCAAGTGGTATGGCTGTCGACAAGAGTTGTAAAAACGATGCAGTTATCTGCGCTGATCACACGCTGACTTTTCAAAACCTGAAGCGTTGTTTTCTGATGGCAGAAAATGCAGTTTCTTTTGGAGAGATCAGTGTGCTGGATATTGAACTTGCTCCCGGTTTTTTAGCAACAGTTGATACGGTTTTTGAAATCGTTTCAAAATCACAAATTCATTCCCTCAAAAAACCAAGAAACCCATTCTCTCACAAAGGCAACCATGGCCACGCTTTATTAGTAGCGGGTAACAGGGGTAAGATGGGCGCTGCGGTATTGGCTTCGCGGGCCTGCCTGCGAACAGGTGCGGGATTGTTAACTGCAAATGTTCCTGAAGAATATTCGCCCATCATTCATACATCTGTTCCCGAAGCAATGGTAATAGCGCGGGAAGAGAACATACAGTTTTTAAATGTGTACAGAAGTATTGGAATTGGCCCCGGACTGGGCGTTGATGCAGATACTGAAAAAATACTCAAACACATACTCACCAATTATTCAAACCCGTTGGTAATTGATGCTGATGCGTTGAATACACTGGCGCTGCATAAAGATTGGTTGGACCTGATTCCTGCAGGTTCCCTGTTGTCGCCGCATCCCAAAGAATTTGACAGGTTGTTTGGTGCCTGCGATAATGATTTTGAACGGGCAGATAAAGCGATAGCCTTATCAACACAATATCCTTTCATCATCATTTTAAAAGGACATTATACTTTAATTGCCGCCAATGGAAAAGGATGGTATAACAATACCGGCAATGCGGGCCTGGCAAAAGGAGGCTCAGGTGATGTGCTTACCGGAATATTAACCGCCCTGCTTGCGCAACAATATATTCCTTTACATGCCGCTTTGCTTGGAGTATACCTGCATGGGCTTGCAGCAGATCTTGCTTTAGATCATCAAACAATGGAAAGCCTGCTGGCAACGGATATTATTGAAATGATAGGGAAAGCTTTTGGAACGGATTAGGTTTGGAGTTTGGAGTTTAAACTGTAAGATACTTTATATTCACCATTCACCATTCACCATTCACCATTCACCACTCACGCTCACTCACTCAATGCCCTGTTTAAAAACACCACCAATGGCTGCAATGTTTCGAAAGCAGTGATAATTTTTTTAGCGAGATTTTTATCGGTAAGATCTGCATCCGTAATAGGAGCCATGGCTACCCAGCTTTTTAGTTTGATATAGTTGATTGCAGGATTGTCTTTTTCGTAACCTTTAGGTTCACGACTTAGCGACATGCCTTCTCCTTTTTCCAGGTCGCCATAATAGTTAGCAAACTTTTTGTTTTTGATGATCTTACTGAACTCGCTCCAGGAATAATCAATCTCCTGCCTGATCTTTTTCAGGATATCCGGATCGGCCATGTATTTTCCGCCGCCAACAAAACTATTGCCTCCCGGTTCTAAATGAAAATAATAACCGGCAAGGTCTGATTTCTTGCCACCATGCACGATGCTGGCACCCATATTGGTTTTATATGGCGCTTTGTTTTTGCTGAAACGAACATCCCTGTTAATGCGGAACAGGCAATCTTTGGAAGTGAGGGTAGAAATGCTTTGATCTTTTTTACCAAACTCCGTAATCACTTTGTTAACCAATGATGCAAAATCTTCTTTGGCTGCTTCGTACGTTTTCCTGTTTTTATCAAACCATTCTTTAGTGTTGTTTTTCCTGAGGTCTTTCAGAAACCTGAGTGTGGAAGGTTGTAACATATTCAATAGTTTAGTTAAACTGCGCCTTTGCGGCTTGGTGTGCATTTTTTCTCGCAAAGACGCAAAGGCGCAATACTTAGTTGCCGATTAGTTTTAAAAATTCTTCTTCAGAAATAATTTTTACAGTATTGATCTTTTTCGCTTTTTCCAGTTTGCTGCCTGCGTCTTCTCCTACCACAAGATAATTCAGTTTAGCGCTTACGCCACTTACAATTACACCACCCTGTGCTTCGGCCATCGCTTCTGCCTCGCTGCGTTTTAGTGTTGGCAGTGTGCCTGTAAAAAGAAAAGTCTGCCCTGTTAAAGATCCTCCCTGCACGGCATCTTTTTTCTCATTTCTTAATTGCAGTCCCAGTTGCTCCAACTGTTTCAGCATATGAATGTTTTGTTCATTGCTGAAAAAACCGTGAATACTTTTTGCCACTTTTACGCCCACATCTTCCAACTCCAATAAATCTTCTTCAGATTTTTTCTTAAAATCGAAGATATGTTCTACACTGTTGGCTAATGTTTTGGCAGTGGTTTCTCCAACAAACCGGATACCCAGCCCATAGATTAATCTGTGCAGAGGTTGTTGTTTGGAGGCCTCTATGGCCGAACGCAGATTATCCAAACTCTTTTTACCAAACCCTTCCAGTTCGGCAATCCGGTCAAATGGCAGTTCATAAATTCCGGGGATATCTTTCAAAATTTCCAGTTCATAAAATTTACGAACATTGGCTTCTCCAAAACTTTTGATGTCCATGGCATCCTTGCTCACAAAATGGATGATCTTTTCAACCACCTGCGCTTCGCATTCAATATTAATACAGCGCCATACTGCTTCGGCTTCTTCTTTAAACAATTCACTTTTACAAACAGGACATTTCTTCGGAAAAACAATATGCTTTTCCGTTCCATTGCGCAGTTCGGGAAGTGATTTCACAATTTGAGGAATTACATCACCCGCACGCTCAATCAACACACTGTCGCCAATTTTCAGATCCTTCTCTTTAATATATTCTTCATTATGAACCGAGATACTTGAAACCGTTACACCTCCCAGGTAAACGGGATCCAGTTTTGCAACCGGTGTTACTGCGCCTGTTCTGCCCACCTGGAACTCAATCCCTCTCAACACTGTTGTTGCCTGTCTTGCTTTAAACTTAAAAGCAATAGCCCAGCGGGGATGGTGAGAGGTCATGCCGAGTTTATCCTGCAACACAATATCATTCACTTTTACCACCATTCCATCAATTTCATAAGGAAGGTCATCCCTGCCTGCTTCAAAATCGAGGCAGTATTTGATCACTGGCCCGATACCTTTTACAACTTTTTTTTCTTTTTGCGGGGAACGGAAGCCCAGGTTCCATAATAATTCCAGCGAGCCATTATGGGTAGTAAGGAGTTGATGATCGGCTGAATGTGGTTTATCTCCTTCGTTAACAAAATAACTTATATGATATAAAAACGCATCCAGCTTTCTTTGTGCCACTTCTTTTGGGTCTTTCATCCTAAGGCTGCCCGAAGCCGCATTGCGTGGGTTGGCCAATGGGGCCAGACCCTGCGCAGTAAGTTGTTTATTGTATTTTTCAAACGACTTCTTGCTCATGATGATCTCTCCGCGAATTTCAATCAGCCGCACACCGTATTTTGAAAAAGCTGCAGTAAGCGGGATAGACCTTACCTGTTTAATGTTGGTGGTAATATCCTCACCTTCAACACCATCTCCGCGGGTAGTGGCTCTTATAAGGCGGTCGTTTTCGTAGATCAGTGAAATACTGGCGCCGTCAAATTTGGGTTCTATACAATATTCTATGTTTTCCAGGCCGCTCAGTTCTCTTGCTTTCCGGTCAAAATCGGTCAGGTCCTCCGCATTATAACTGTTATCTAAGCTCAGCATAGGAACCAGGTGCTGAACGGTTTCAAAACTCTGGTTAAGACTGCTGCCTACGCGTTGTGTGGGCGAATCGGGTGTTACCAGCGCAGGATGCACTTTTTCGGTTCTTTGCAGCAACTGGTACAATTGGTCATATTCATAATCAGATACAAGTGGCTCGCTTTGAACATAATACCGGTATTCATGAAAACGGAGCACCTCCCTGAGCAATTCAATATCGGCAGGGGCAGCGGTTGCCGGATGCTTTTTGGTAAGCGATAGGAATTCGTTAGTGTGTTCCTGTAATTTTTGTATCTGGTTACTGCTGTACATAAATGAAAATTGCCGGATAAAGTTAAGTGCTTACTCGCCAAAGATAATCCCTCCTGAAATTTATCTGTACAACTGGTAAACTTTGTATCTTGTTGGCGCCGAAACAGAAGGGCAAAACAATATAAGATTTGATTAATTGCTGCTAATGAAGAAAATGTCAATGACTCCGGTTGTACATGAAGCACACGTTATTAAAGATGCGGTTGAGCTGGTAAAGTCGTACCCTAAAGTTCCACTTACGGTTGACTGTGTGATCTTTGGTTTTGAAGAGAATAAACTGAAAGTGCTTCTTATTAAGAGTGACCTGGAAATGTTTGAAGGAAAGCTTTCGTTGTTGGGAGATATGGTGCGGGATAATGAAGAGCTGGATGATGCAGCTTATCGTATCTTAAAAGAGAGAACAGGAATGAACAATGTTTTTCTCGACCAGGTACGTGCATTCAGTCACCCCAAACGTCACCCGGGCGGAAGGGTAATTACTGTAGCTTATTGTTCTTTGCTCAATATCAATCACCATGAGCTAAAAATTCATGATAATGATCTGAACTGGCATTCTGTTGCCAGCCTGGAAGAGATGGCATTTGACCACAAGGCGATTGTTGATTATTGTTATGAATGGTTACAGAAAAAAATACAGGAACATCCACTCGGGTTTAACTTATTACCGGAAAAATTCTCATTGCGTGAATTACAGAACCTGTACGAAGCCATTTTAGGTATAACGCTCGACAGGCGTAATTTCCGCAAGAAATTTGCTTCTATGGATTTGTTGATCGACATTAATGAAATGGAACAGGATGTGCCGCACAGGCCGGGCAAGCTATATAAATTTAATTTTGAGAAATACGAAAAAACCAAGCGTAAATGGGTTGGGATTGATTTTTAAGGTTGTGATTGGTTGTAATCGTTAGCACACGATTACAGCCTGAGTGTTGGGCAGTGATTGTGTTGGCCGTGATTGTGTCCCCACAATCACCACCACAGCAATTGTAAGAACACAATTGCCACCTGAATTTTTAGCAATTCTCCCCACCTTCAACTACATTTACCGAATAACGATTTTGATATGCTACACTCCATGACTGGTTACGGAAGAGCCGAACAAACATTAGCTGATAAAACCTATTTGGTAGAAGTACGTTCGCTGAACGGGAAACAGTTCGATCTGCGTTTGAATATACCTGCACTGCTTAAGCCATTTGAGTTTGAGGTGAGAAGTCTGCTTAATGAAGGTTTACAACGGGGTAGTGTGGAATGTAATATCAATATCAAACAAAATGGTGCCAGCAAACCGGTGTCTATTAATACCGACCTGGCAAAAGCTTATTTTGAACCCGTTGCACAATTAGCCAGCGAATTAAAATTACAAACAGGAGATATTCTGAGTACCATACTCAAATTGCCTGATGTGATCACGCCTTCAACCGAAATGCTTACTGATGAGGAATGGAAATTCTTTGAGAAAGTATTGAAAGATGCCATCTTCCAGTTAAACGAACACCGCATGGATGAAGGTAAATCTATTGAGTCAGACCTTTTACTGCGTATTAATAATATAGAAACCTACCAGGCCCAGATTGCAGAACTGGAACCGCTGCGCAGAACAAAGATCAAAGAAGGACTGGTGAAAGTGCTGGAAGAAAATGTAGGCAAAGAAAATTATGATGCCAATCGCCTTGAGCAGGAACTGATCTACTATATCGAAAAAATAGACATTAGTGAGGAGCAGGTGCGTTTGAAAAATCACTGTAATTATTTCCGTTCCATACTTACTGAGAAAGAAATAAGTAAGGGCAAAAAACTCTCCTTTATTTTACAGGAGTTTGGCAGGGAAATTAATACCACCGGCTCTAAAGCCTATGATGCCACCATTCAGAAATGTGTGATTTTAATGAAGGATGAACTGGAAAAAGCAAAAGAACAGATATTGAATGTACTGTAGAGAAGCCATGAGCTGCGGGCTATGAGCTTTAAATTACCTGATCTGCCCGGGTATCTTCACACATCTTGTTAAATATTCACTTTTCAGACCTGTAGCTCAAAGCTAAAAAGCGCACAGCTTTCTCTATCTTTGTCTCAAATCGATTTCAGTGAAAAAATTGTTTGGATTGATATGTTTAAGCCTCTTACTCGCAGGATGCGGCACATTGGATGTATATGAAAAAATGGTGGCCTTCCCCGACCATCAGTGGAAAAATACCGATAAACCCTCTTTTACATTTACGATTGAGGATACGGCCTCTGCTTATAATATTTATGTGATCCTCCGTCACGAAGATGCCTATCATTTCAACAATATCTGGATGCATATCTCCACCCAGGCTCCGCGGGATACGGTGAGAACACAATTAGTTAATGTTACCCTTGCCAATAATGCCAAAGGATGGCTTGGAACCGGAATGGATGATGTATTCGATCATCGCGCACGCATAACCCGCCTGCCGGTAAAACTAAAAAAAGGTAATTACACTTTTACGCTTCAACAGCATATGCGCGAAGAACCATTGCAGTATGTATTGAATGCGGGTATCCGTGTTGAAAAAGTAAAACCATGAGTTTTGTAAAACCACAAAAATTGGCCATTGTATCACTCACATACTGGATATTGTTCCTGTATATGGTGGCGGCACTGGGCTGGTGGTTTATTGAACTGGAAAAGCAGAACAAGGAGATAACCAATATCAAATTAAGCGAGTTAAAAAAAGACGATCCTGCTTATTATACATCAACCGTTAAAATAGAAGAGGCAAAAAAAAGAAAGACCGCGCAATACATTGGAGAGGGCTCCACTTTTCTTGCATTGATCGTTTTGGGAACCGTATTTGTATTCAGGGCTACCAGAAGGCAATTACGCTTATCGCAACAGCAGCAGAATTTTATGATGGCGATAACGCACGAATTAAAAACACCCATCGCCATTACACAACTTAACCTGGAAACTTTGCAGAAACGCAAACTGGATGAGGAAAAGCAACAAAAACTGATCAGTAACACATTACAGGAAGCCAATCGCCTCAACACACTTTGCAATAACGTACTTTTTGCATCGCAATTAGATGCGGGCGCTTATACATCTGCCAAACAGGAACTTCATTTAACCGACCTGGTGGAAGGTTGTATAGATGATTTTAAAAAACGTTTCCCCCACAGGGAATTAAAAGAACATATAGCAGAGGGTATCTATCTGTATGGAGAAGCACTTTTATTGCAGATGCTTGTGAACAATCTGGTTGAAAATGCTTTTAAATATTCTCCCAAAGAATTGCCCATTACTGTTTCGCTGAGCGAAGAAGGACAATACATTAAACTTGCTGTGAGTGATGAAGGACAGGGAATTGCAGATGCAGAAAAGAAGAAGATCTTTACAAAGTTCTACCGCATTGGCGACGAGAATACCCGGAAGGCAAAGGGTACCGGGTTAGGACTATACCTGTGTAAAAAGATAGCGGAAGACCATAATGGCAATATTTCTGTAACGGATAATCAACCCACAGGCTGTACTTTTACCGTGTTATTTAAATCTGAATGAAAGAAGGAAAAGCAAGCATATTGGTGGTTGATGATGAAGAGAACCTTCATGAAGCGTTGAAGCTGAACCTTGAACTGGAAGGTTATGAGGTTACCTCAGCGTATGATGGCAACGAGGCATTGCAGAAGATCAATAACGAATACTTCGACCTGATTATTATGGATATTATGATGCCGGAAGTGGATGGCATCAGTGTTACAGAAACTGTTCGCGTCAACAACAATGATGTACCCATTTTAATGCTGAGTGCCCGTAGCAGCAGTGCGGATAGGGTGTTGGGTTTAAAAAAAGGCGCCGATGATTACCTGGCCAAACCTTTTAACCTGGAAGAGTTATTACTAAGGGTTAGTAAACTGATTGAAAAGAACAAAAAGATCCAGGTAAAAGAAACCATTGGCGATGTGTATGAGTTTGGCAATAATAAGATCAACTTCAAAGCACAGGATGCTATCACCTGGAATGGCCAGCAGGTAGAATTAAGTAAGAAAGAAGCCATGCTGCTGAAATTACTGATCGAGAACAAAGGCGATGTGGTAACCCGCGAAAAAATATTACAGGTGGTGTGGGGCTACAACGTGTATCCCACCACACGCACCATTGATAATTTTATCCTCAGCTTCCGCAAGTATTTTGAAGAAGACAGCCGAAACCCCAAACATTTTCATTCTGTTCGGGGAGTTGGCTATAAATACACTGATTAACGGCCCATTTTGCGAATTACGGGAATATTGTATTTCACACCTACCTTTGTGGACATAATTTATTTTGATGAGCACTGTTTTGATCATTGATGACGAAGAAAAGTTACGGACATTACTGGGTCGCATCATTGCTTTGGAAGGCTTTACTGTATTACAGGCTGGTACAATTAAAGCAGGTACCAAGATCATGCAAAAAGAGCAGGTAGATGTTTTGCTTTGTGATGTTAAGTTGCCGGATGGGAATGGGGTGGATTTTGCAGAACAGGTTAAAGCCCAATTCCCTTATAGTGAAGTTGTTTTACTTACCGCTTACGGAAATATAGCCGATGGTGTGCGGGCAATCAAAAATGGGGCGTTTGACTATATTACCAAAGGCGATGACAATGAAAAGATCATACCCTTGCTCAACAAAGCACTTGAGAAAGCAAGCTTACAAAAAAAGATACAACAAATCAAAAAGCAGGTTGGCCGACAATATATTTTCGATAACATAATAGGCAGTTCACCACAGATTATTGAAGCTATTATGATGGCTAAAAAAGTGGCGCCCACCAACGCCAATGTTTTATTACTGGGCGAAACCGGTACCGGGAAAGAGGTATTTGCACAAGCCATACATAACGGCAGCAAAAGAAGCGGGAAGCCATTTATGGCGCTTAACTGCAGTGCTTTTGGGAAAGAATTATTAGAAAGTGAAATCTTCGGCCATAAAGCAGGGGCTTTTACAGGAGCCAATAAAGATAAACAAGGACTAATAGAAGAAGCCCATACCGGCACTTTATTCTTAGATGAAATTGGAGAAATGCCGGTTGAACTTCAGGCCAAATTGCTTCGTGTACTGGAAAGCAGTGAATTCATTAAAGTGGGAGATACGAAATCTACCAAAGTGGATGTGCGTATTATTGCTGCCACTAACCGCAGCCTCGAAGATGAGATCAAAGCGGGCAGATTCAGAGAGGATCTTTTTTACCGTCTCAACGTTTTCAGCATTATATTGCCACCACTACGTGAGAGAAAAAAAGATATCCCGGTACTGGCAGAACATTTTCTGCAGGTATTTGCTCAAAAAGCAAACCGGCATTTGGAAGGGATGGATAAAGAATTCCTTTCCCGTTTACAGCAACACGACTGGAAAGGCAATATCCGGGAATTAAAAAATGTAATGGAGCGTGCCGTGATATTAGCTGATGGGTCGCAACTTACACTCCTTAGTCTTCCGCTGGAATTGCAAACAACACATGACCATTCACAAACCCTTTCCGCTTTTGATCTGGCGAGTGTAGAAAAACTGCATATACAAAGGGTATTAAATCATACCAGAGGCAATAAAACGGAAACAGCCAGATTGCTCAACATTGGCTTAACTACTTTGTACAGAAAGATTGAAGAGTATCAGATTACGAATCAATAGCCGCCTTGCTATTTTACACGAGTCCTAAATATTGTAATAGTAGAGGGCCAGAAGAAAAAAAGGATCTCATCCTTACGAAGACTCTTTTTCCTTCGTTCTTCTCAGTCTTCGTGAAACCCTTCCATTTTGATATATACCCTTCCAAAACGGAAGGTTTTTTTAGTGTTACATTTCCATGGACTGCATTCTCAAATCCTCTAAAAGCCAATGCCAGCCGCATATTCGCCATTCACCATTGCCATTCACCCCACCGGGCACAGCGTTTGGCATATAGAAACCGATGAAACATTTTAAACCCCGGTTACCCATAACATTTACTAAACCAAGCCCTTTTGCCGTGCTGGTTACTATTTATGTGTTATTGGCCATTATCGGGATCATTTACAGAACCCTAAACTGATCATTATGCTAACCGCTATTCTCATTGTTGCAGGCCTCATAGGGTTTGCACTTTTTTTTAAATCCATCGATTTCTTCGAAAAAATCTGAAAGTCGTAAGTAATAAGTGATACATAAATCGGTCACTTATTACCTATTACTTAATACTTAAAACCTATTACTATGATCGCATTATTTATCATTTCCATACTGGTGTTTTGTTACATCTGCTATGTATTAATAAAACCTGAGAAGTTCTAGGTTCTAAGTATTAAGTTATGAGTAGCACAACTTAATACCAGCCTAAAACCTATTATTTAAAACTTATTACTCAAATGAATACAGAAATTTTTGGTGTTATCCTGATGTTTGTACTTACTGTATTGCTCGCCATTCCTCTTGGCAGGTATATGGGCAAAGTATACAGTGAACACCGCACGTGGCTTGACGGATTATTCAATCCCTTAGACAAATTGTTTTTCAAAGCAAGTGGCGTAAAACCTGAAAAGGAAATGAACTGGAAGCAACACCTGTATGCTTTATTAACCATTAACATGGTATGGTTTTTTTTCTCTATGCTGGTGTTAATGACACAAGGCTCTTTGCCATTGAATCCTGATGGTAATTCTTCCATGACGGCGGATCTGGCTTTTAATACTTCTGTCAGCTTCGTTTCTAATACAAACCTTCAACACTATTCCGGAGAGAGCGGGGTGTCTTATTTAGGACAGTTGATCCTGATGTTGTTTCAATTCATCAGTGCTGCTACAGGTATGGCTGCCTGTGTGGTAGTATTTATTGCGATGAAAGAAAAAACTACTGACAAACTTGGTAATTTTTATAATCTCTTCGTCAAATCCTTAACAAGGATCTTATTACCCATATCTGTGATAGTGGCTGTAATACTCGCTTTTAATGGCACCCCAATGACCTTTAAAGGGAAAGACCAATTCATTTCTGTACAGGGTGATACGGTAAATGTTAGCCGGGGTCCCGCAGCAGCCATGGTTGCAATCAAACAACTTGGCACTAACGGTGGAGGTTTTTTTGGAGTCAACTCCGCACATCCATTAGAAAATCCTACTTATTTCACTAATATCATTGAAGATGTATGTATCATTTTGATACCCATCGCCATGATCTTTACTTTGGGATATATGATACGCAGACAACGGTTTGCGTGGATGGTGTTTGGTATTATGACTATTGGTTTTTTGCTTTTTGTGATCCCTTCCATTTATTTGGAAATGAAGGGGAATCCTGCCATAGCTAAAATGGGCATCACACAAAACCTTGGCAGTATGGAAGGAAAAGAGGTTCGATTTGGCCCTGCTGCTTCAGCATATTGGGGTATTACTACTACGGTTACATCCAATGGCTCTGTAAATGCGATGCATGACAGCTTTACACCACTCACCGGAATGTTCTGTTTGTTAGGTATGATGGTGAATTCATTTTATGGTGGTGTAGGTGTAGGGTTTCTCAATTTCTACATTTTCATCATCATTGCAGTATTTATCAGTGGTTTGATGGTTGGCCGCACACCGGAATTCATGGGTAAAAAGATAGAGGCGAAAGAGATGAAGATAGCCGCCATCATTGCATTACTCCACCCGTTCCTGATATTAGTTGGCACAGCATTGTCCAGTTATCTTTTTTCGCATAATCCAACAGCCTACGCATCCTGGTTAAACAACCCGGGTAACCACGGTTTTAGCGAAATGTTATATGAGTACACATCCTCTTCTGCTAATAACGGTAGTGGGTTTGAAGGGCTTGGTGACAATACGCGGTGGTGGAATATCAGTTGCGGTATCGTTATGCTGCTCGCAAGATTCTTACCTATCATTGGGCCTGTGGCTATTGCAGGTATCCTGGCCAATAAAAAATTTGTACCGGAAACAGCAGGAACTTTAAAGACAGATACGGGCACATTCGGCATCATGATAATGGCAGTTATTTTCATCATTGCCGCTTTATCCTTTTTTCCTGCTTTATCTCTCGGCCCCATTGCTGAATATTTTGGTCTTCACCATTAAAAAATAATGTATGTCAACTGCATCAAATAAACTTTTCGAATCTAAGCTGGTGAAAGAAGCCCTTAAACAGTCTTTTACCAAACTCAATCCCAGGATTATGTTCCGCAATCCCGTAATGTTTACGGTAGAAATAGGAACAGCAGTTATGCTGGGTGTTTGTATCTGGATACTGAATGGCGATACAACCCAGGGTAGTCTTACTTATAACCTGATCGTTACCGGTGTATTATTCATCACATTGTTGTTTGCTAATTTTGCAGAAGCGATTGCAGAAGCAAGAGGTAAGGCACAGGCCGACAGTCTCCGCAAAACCAGAGAAGAAACCCCGGCTAAATGGGTACAAACCGTTGGGGAAATGTTTGTGGGAGAAATAAAGATAGTTTCTTCTTCACAGCTAAAAAAAGGAGACGTATTTCTTTGCGAAACAGGCGATACCATTCCAATGGATGGAGAAATCATTGAAGGAATTGCCACGATAGATGAAAGTGCGATTACCGGAGAATCTGCACCCGTTATCCGTGAATCAGGCGGAGATAAAAGTTCTGTAACCGGTGGCACCAAAGTATTAAGTGATCACATTAAAGTAAGAGTTACCACTGAACCCGGAGAAAGTTTTCTTGATAAAATGATCGCACTCGTAGAAGGTGCCAGCCGTCAGAAAACGCCAAATGAAATTGCACTCACTATTTTATTGGCAGGATTTACACTTGTATTTATCATCGTTTGTGTAACACTGAAATCTTTTGGTGATTATGCAAATACACCAATCACCATCGCTGCATTCATTTCATTATTTGTTTGTCTGATACCTACTACAATCGGTGGGTTATTAAGTGCGATTGGTATTGCAGGAATGGACCGTGCTTTACGGGCCAACGTGATCACCAAAAGCGGGAAAGCCGTTGAAACAGCGGGAGACCTTGATACGTTACTGTTAGATAAAACAGGAACCATTACTATAGGTAACCGTAAAGCCACGCATTTTTATGCTGCAAAAGAAATTGAGGAAAAAGATTTTATCGAAGCCTGCACCCTTTCTTCATTAGCCGATGAAACACCTGAGGGGAAATCGATTATTGAACTCGCTAACCTCAATAAGAACTCTTTTAATGTAGATGGTGCAAAATTTATAGAGTTCACTGCAGAAACCCGGAGCAGTGGTATTGATATGAGAGGCGGTATCCGCATCAGGAAGGGTGCGTTTGATTCGATAAAAAATATCGTTACCAAAGCAGGCAACTCATTTCCCGAAGAAACTGCAGCGCAGGTAAGGATCATTTCTTCCAATGGGGGAACACCCTTAGTTGTGAGCCGTAACGAAAAAGTGCTTGGAGTTATTGAATTACAGGATATCATCAAACCCGGTATACAGGAACGTTTTGAACGCCTTAGAAAAATGGGTGTGAAAACGGTGATGGTTACCGGCGACAATCCTTTAACCGCAAAATTTATTGCCGAAAAAGCAGGTGTAGATGATTTTATTGCTGAAGCTAAGCCTGAGGATAAAATGAATTATATCAAACAGGAACAAAAAGGCGGTAAGCTGGTTGCCATGATGGGCGATGGAACAAACGATGCCCCTGCTTTGGCCCAGGCCGATGTAGGTGTTGCCATGAACAGTGGTACACAAGCCGCCAAAGAAGCCGGTAATATGGTTGATCTTGATAATGACCCCACCAAACTGATCGAGATCGTTGAAATTGGTAAACAATTATTGATGACCAGGGGAACACTTACTACATTCTCTATTGCGAATGATGTGGCCAAATATTTTGCGATCGTTCCTGCATTGTTTATTGCCTCTATTCCCGGTTTACAGGGAATGAATATTATGAAACTGCATAGCCCGGAAAGTGCAATACTTTCTGCGGTTATTTTCAATGCCATCATTATTCCATTATTAATTCCATTGGCATTAAGAGGGGTTGCATATAAACCCATCGGCGCAAGCGCTTTATTAAGAAGAAATTTATTGATCTATGGATTAGGTGGTGTGATCATCCCATTCATTGGTATCAAATTAATTGACCTGTTAGTATCCGCTTGGTTTTAAGTTCGTTATAAACATTAAATCATTTATTATGAAACAACATATTCTTCCGGCTATCAAACTCACATTGCTTTGTGTGATCTTTTTCTGCGGAGCCTATTCTTTACTCATTCTGGGTATCGCCCAAGCCGCTCCCAATAAAGGGGAGGGGCAAACCATAACAGTTAATGGACAGGTAAAAGGCTATGCCCTGGAAGGACAAAGCTTTACGCAGGACAAATATTTTAACGGTCGCCCTTCGGCAGCAGGTTATAATGCTGCCGGATCATCAGGCAGTAACAAAGGGCCCACCAATCCGGATTATTTAAAAGATGTGCAAACAAGGATCGATAGTTTTCTGGTACATAATCCTTCTGTAGAAAAACAAAATATCCCTTCTGAGCTGGTAACTGCATCGGGAAGTGGTTTAGACCCTGATATTTCTTTGCAGGGAGCCATGGTACAGGTAGCCAGAATTGCAAAAGCAAGAAATCTTTCCGAAGAAACCATCAGGGTATTGATCAGTCAAAAAGTACAAAAACCATTTTTAGGGTTAGCAGGAACAGAGAAAATAAACGTTTTGCAATTGAATATTGAAGTAGATAAACTCAAATGAAACAACAGATGAAAAAAATAATGATGGCAGGAATAATTCTGGGTACTGCACTGAATGCATTGGCACAAACAGACCCTGCCCCAAAAGCAACCACCACATTTACAGGTTCGGTGGATGCTTATTACCGTTACAATTTTAATGAACCCAAAACAGGCACCAACAATCTGACCAGTTTTACCAATTCAGTAAACTCCTTTGAATTGGGTATGGCCTCTCTGAAAGTAGACCATACCGTTGGGAAAGTATCTGCCACCCTTGACCTGGGCTTTGGCAAAAGAGCCCAGGAATTTTCTTACAACGATGTGGGAACTACCCTTACCGCTGTGAAACAGGCTTATGTAAGCTACGCTCCGTCCAACAAACTGAAATTTACTTTCGGTAAATGGGCTACCCATTGTGGCTGGGAACTGCTGGATGCTTATTCAAACAGAAACTATAGTATGTCATATGGGTTCACTTTTGGACCCTTCTTTCACACGGGGTTAAAGGCAGATATTTCCTTAGGAGGAAAGAGCGCTTTAATGCTCGGGATTGCTAATCCCGTGGATTATGTAAGTGCTCCCGGTTCAACAAAATATATCATTGCGCAGTTTAGTACTGGATCAACCAATGATAAATTAAAAGCCTATATAAACTTTCATGGAGGAACCGGCCTTACACAGTTTAACCTGGTGGTAAATGGCACTCTTTCTGAGCAATGGAGCATCGTTTATGATGGAAGTCTTAATTCAACAAAGATCGGCGCTGCCAATTCGAGCTGGAAAAGTCATGCGCTCTATTTTAACTACGATCCAACCAAATTATTTGGGCTGACTTTACGTGCTGATTATTTTGACGACAGAAAATTATCTCCATTAATAGCAGGTGGTAAAAATGTTTTTGCTACCACTCTTTCCGGTAATATAAAAGTGGATAATCTGACTATTATCCCTGAACTGAGATTAGATAATGCTGCTACGGCTATCTTTACCAAAACAACCGGGGCAGGTACTAAAAGCACAGTTAGCTTCATTTTAGCAGCCGTATATAAATTCTAAAACGTAATGCCTGCAGAAATAAAAAATAATGCCGAACATTTTTTAGACCTGATCCGTAAATCAAGACGGGGTAAGTTCAAAATTTATATGGGTATGAGTGCGGGTGTGGGTAAAACCTACCGCATGCTGCAGGAAGCGCATGCACTTTTGCGAAATGGCGTTGATATTAAGATTGGCTATATAGAAACGCATAACCGGAACGAAACACATAGTTTACTGGAAGGGTTACCGGTAATACCCAGAAGAAAATTATTTTATAAAGGCAAGGAACTGGAAGAAATGGATGTACAGGCCATCCTCAATCTTCATCCGGAAGTGGTGATCATTGACGAGCTGGCACATACCAATATTGAAGGCAGCCAGAACGAAAAACGCTGGCAGGATGTGATGGATATCCTGAATGCCGGTATCAATGTAATCAGCGCTGTAAATATCCAGCATATTGAAAGCCTGAATGCAGAAGTAAAAACTATCACAGGTATTGATGTGGATGAAAGAATACCCGACAGTGTTTTGCAGCAGGCTGATGAAGTGGTGAATATTGATCTTACTGCAGACGAACTCATTATCCGTTTAAAAGAAGGGAAGATCTATACGCCTGATAAAATTGAGATCTCTTTAAAGAACTTTTTCCAAAGCGAAAAAATATTACAACTACGTGAACTGGCACTGAAAGAAGTTGCCAGCCAGGTAGAAAGAAAGATCGAAACAGAACTGCCACGCAACACCCATTTACGACAGGAACGCTTTTTGGCATGCATAAGCAGCAATCATGAAATTGCCCGGAAAGTGATTCGCAAAACCGCAAGAATGGCTGCGTACTATACCTCTAAATGGTACCTGCTTTACGTTCAGACACCCAAAGAAGAAGGAGATAAAATAGGGCTTGCGGCACAACGTCATTTAATTAATAACTTTAAACTGGCAACGGAGTTGGGTGCAGAAGTGATCCGTATTAAAAAAAGCAATATTGCCAAAGGCATTTTTGAAGTTACCGAACAGAAAGAGATCACTACTATCTGCATCGGTAAACCACACCTCAACCTTTTTAATGTGATTTTGAATACCGCAGTGTTTAACCAGTTACTTACCAAATTGTCGGCTGCAGATATCGACATTGTAATCCTTTCGTGATATGGCCATGAGATTAAAAACCAAATTAAGCTTTGGACTTTCTTTTCTGTTTATCGTAATACTCAGTTTCGGTATACTGGCCATTTTTTATATCAACCGGTTAAGCAACGATTCCGATAAGGTTTTAAAGAATAACCATGAATCACTGGTGTATTGCAATAATATGCTGAAAGCTTTGGAAGATATTCCTGCTAAAGAATCAGCTGCTACTCTTTTTAAGGATAACCTTACCAAACAGGAAAGCAATATTACCGAGACTGGCGAAGGCGATGCAACCCGGGAACTCCGTAAGAATTTCAATGAACTTTTAGCTAATCCGGCCGACCCGACAAATTATCCGCAAATACGACAATCAATACAACTCATTAATGATCTGAACCAGCAAGCTATTCTCCGAAAAAATGCAGTGGCAAAAAAAACGGCAGAAGATGCCAATTTATGGCTAATAATCATTTTTGTGGTATTGGGATTGGTGACTTTTACTTTCGTTGTAAATTTTCCACAGATAATTTCAATGCCGGTTCGTTTATTAAATGAGGGAATACGCGCTATTGCCGAAAAAGATTACGCAAAACGCATTCACCTGAATCAGGATGACGAGTTTGGCGAACTGGCAAATGCTTTTAACAGTATGGCAGAAAAATTAGATGAGTATGAGCATAGTAACCTGGCTAAAATAAAATTTGAGAAAAGCCGCATAGAAACAATTATCAACCAGATGCGCGATGCGATTATCGGGCTTGACGGCAAAGGGAATATTCTTTTTCTGAATGAAGTGGCACAGAATTTATTGGGATTGAAAGAATCAGACATCGTGACTAAATATGCAGCCGATATTGCCTTGAAAAATGACCTCATGCGCAACCTGCTGCAAGATGAAGATAAAAAAGAACTTAAAATTTTTGCAGATAGCAAAGAAAGTTATTTTAACAAAGACGTATTGAATGTTACCGATAATGAAACTATTGTAGGAAAGGTGATTGTATTACGCAATATCACCCCTTTTCATGAATTGAATGAAGCAAAGACCAATTTTATCGCCACCGTATCTCACGAATTAAAAACGCCTATCTCGGCTATTAAGATGAGTGCAAGTCTGTTAATAGACAGCCGTATAGGCAACCTGAATGCAGAGCAGCACGACCTTATCAAAAGTATTACAGATGATGCTGACCGACTATTAAAAATAACAAGTGAATTATTGAATATGTCGCAGGTAGAAACCGGTAATCTCCAGTTAAAATTACAACAGGCTAACCCGGCTGATATTACAGAACAAGCCATACAGGCTGTTCTATTTCAGGCTCAGCAAAAAAATATAATCATTCGGAAAAATATTCAGAATAACCTGCCTCCTGTTTTAGCAGATACAGAAAAGACTTCCTGGGTAATAATCAATTTTCTTACTAACGCAATCAAATACTCAGTTGAATCCTCTGCTATTGAGATAGCCGTTTACCAGGATGATAACACCGTTGTTTTTTCTGTAGCCGATCAGGGCAAAGGTATTGATGAGAAATACCTGCCTAAAATATTCGACCGCTATTTCAAAGTGCCCGGCACACAGGAAAGAAGCGGAACAGGACTGGGTCTGTCTATCTCCAAAGAATTTATTGAGGCACAGAACGGCCATATCTGGGCAACAAGCAATATTGGGGAAGGAAGCCGCTTTTGTTTTTCCCTCTCAGCAACTGAAAAATAACACCTGTGATTTGTTATTTAAGATGCAATAAACTTCCTGTTTTGCCGTTAGATGAATGCAAATAACACCTACATGCCGCTACAAACATTGATCGATTTTCTTGAGCCTGTAAATATAGCCCGGATTTCAAACGACGAAGGTTTTAAAGACACACAGCTTGGTAAACATATAGCTGTTTATGATGAATCATTCCCCGATATCACAGACGCGGATATGGTTTTGGTGGGTTGTGGCGAAATGCGTGGTGCAGGATTACAATACACCAATACCAGCTCACCGGATGCCATCCGCGCAGAATTTTATACTTTATTTCATTGGCATAACGAAGTAACGGTGGCCGATCTTGGTAATGTAAAATGTGGCGCCAGCTTGCAGGATAGTTATGCGGCACTCAGAACAGTGGTGAAAGAATTGATAGCGCTTGGCAAAAAAGTGATCATCATTGGCGGTTCGCACGATAATACACTGGCGCAATACCAGGCTTACGGATCTTTGAATAAGATCATTGATGTTGCTTCGGCAGATTCGCGCATCGACCTCGATATGGACAGCGTGCTGCCGGCAGATAATTTTCTGGTTGAAATGTTTACCGGTGTGCCCAACCACCTGAAACATTATACACATATTGGTTTCCAGAGCTATTTCATGCACCCGCAGATGCTGGAAACAATTCATAAACTCGGGTTCGATTGCTTCCGTGTGGGCAGAGTGAAAGAAGCCATTGAAGAAATGGAACCACCTATCCGCAACAGCGACATGTTCAGTTTTGATATTGCGGCCATCCAGTATGCACACGCACCCGCCAATCATATCACTCCCAATGGATTTAATGGCGAAGAAGCCTGTACTATGATGCAGTATGCCGGCATGAGCCATAACTGCAGCAGTATTGGCATTTACGGATACCTGCCCGAACAGGATCAGCATAACCTTACTGCCAAGCAGATCTCGCACATGTTATGGTACGTGATGGATGGCATACACAAAGGCAAGAATGAAGCTATGCTCGATAACAGGTCTGAGTTTGACGAATTTACCATTGCCTTTGCAGAAGTAGAAACCGTTTTCCTCCGCAGCAAACGCACCGGCCGATGGTGGATGCAACTGCATGATGGCAAATACGTAGCCTGCAGCTACCACGATTATTTAACAGCCAGTAAAAACGATATTCCCGAAAGATGGTTAAGAGCGGTTGAAAGGAGTTAGTACCCCCCCGGCTTACCCCCCGGCCCCCTGAAGGGGGAGTTGGCTTACTTACTATTATAAGAAATGCGGTTCAATAAAATTGAACCGCATTTCTTATAATAGATCCCCCTTCAGGGGGCTGGGGGGTAAGCTGGGGGTAAGCTGGAGGCAAATCCCCCGAATAGTTTAATTTACACTCACTCAAACTAATTGCATGAAAAAAAATCCTGCTCTCCTGGTACTTGCGGCATGTTTTATTTTTCTGATTGCATCCTGTAGCATACAAAAACAGATAGCCAAAGAAGCCAAACAGGATATCTTAACCAATGCCGATTTTATGCCCGCTCATGTAGGCATCAGCATATACGATCCCTCAACCCAACAATATCTTTACAATTACCAGGCCGATAAATTTTTTGTGCCGGCCAGTAATACCAAGTTGTTTAGCTGTTATGCAGCAATGAAATACCTGGGTGATAGTTTGGTGGCATTACGGTATGTTGATAAAGGCGATGGAGTTGTTGAGGTAGAAGCAAATGGAGACGCTAGCTTTTTGCATCCCGATTTTAAAAACCAACCCGCACTGGATTTTCTGAAAAAACAGCATAAGATTTTATTGACTGATGAAAACTGGAAAGATAATGCCCTCGGTGCAGGATGGGCATGGGATGATTACAACAGTGATTACTTAGCCGAAAGAAGCATGATGCCTGTTTATGGCAATGTGGTCAGCTTTTCAAAAAAAGAAAATTTTAAAGCTGTGCCTTCTTATTTTCAGAAACCACTGGAAGAGGCTGTGGCCAATACAAAAGGTGGATTTAGTATCAAAAGAGAGTATGGTTCCAATCAGTTTACCCTAAGGCCGTCGGCCAATAAATTTACTGCTGTTGATATTCCATTCTATACATCAGGTAACCAGGTGCTGTTGCAGTTATTGAATGATACACTGCAGAATAAAGTAGCGCTTGTTCATTTTAAAATTGATCGCCTGCCAGATGTGGTAAAATTATATTCGCAGCCAACCGATTCCCTGTTAAAGATCATGATGCACCGGAGCGATAATTTTTTTGCAGAACAGAGCCTTCTTATGGTAAGTAATGAACGACTGGGTTTTATGAATACTGCAAAAATGATAGATACATTACTCAAAACAGACCTCAGCGATCTGCCGCAAAAACCCAAATGGGTAGACGGCAGCGGCTTAAGCCGTTACAACCTTTTTTCACCACAGGATTTTGTGAGTATTCTTACAAAGATGAAAAACGAGTTTAGCTGGGCCCGCATTACCGATATTCTGGAAACGGGTGGTAGCGGTACTATCAGCAGCTATTATAAAAATTATGCCGGCCGCATTTACGCCAAAACCGGCAGCCTTAGTAACCACATTGCATTAAGCGGTTATATCACTACTAAAAAAGGGAAACAATTAATTTTCTCGGTACTTGTAAATGCACACCAAACTTCACCAACCAATATCCGTAAAGGGGTGGAGAAGTTTTTAACGGCTGTGATGGATAAGTATTGAATATCGAATATTGAACAGGGAATTTTGAATATTGAAGTAAAGAAAACACTTCGATATTCAAAATTCCCTGTTCAATATTCATGATTCATTATCTCCCAAACATCCTGTCTAAATAATCTTCCTTAAACTCAAGATATGTAGGACTGCCTGTTGGTGTAACATTCGGACTGCTGCAGGTAAACAGGTCTTCTACCAGAACCAGCATTTCTTTTTGAGATAAAGCCTGCCCGGCCTTAATGGCCTGTTGCCTTGCCATACACCTCACTAATTTTTCGCGCTTACTGAATCTGATATCACTGCTGAAATGTTTGAACTGTTCAATCAGTAATTCAATAGAATGTTTTTCGTTACCCGGTAAAATATCAGCAGGAATACCCTGTACCACAAAACTATTGTTGCCAAAAGGTTCTACTTCGTAACCGATGGCCTGTAGTTCGGGTAAAAGATCTGTAAGCAAAGCGGCATCCGCACCTGCTACATCCAGTGTTACAGGGAATAAACTTTTCTGCGTGGCCATCTGCTGCCCATGCGCTCCAATACTATATCGCTCATACAAAATCCGTTCATGAGCCAACTGCTGATGCACCAACAAAAACCCGCTGTTGGTTGATGCGATGATATATGTATTATGCAACTGCAGTAAAGTTGTATCGGGCAAAACATGTAAACCGGTTTGGAGTCTGGAGTCTGGAGTTTGGAGTTGCTGCGGCAAACTGCGTTCTACCCCATCTCCTCCTTCAGGGGACTGGGGGGTATAAAACTCTTTCCAATGCTTCAAATCACTTTTCTCATTCTTATCGCTCCGCTCAATAAAATGCGCCTGGTTTTTTTGCGTAAACGTTTTAAAAAGATTGGATGATGCGGCTGCATCTTTTTTATCGGTAGTAAATGGTTTGTTTATGGCATCAAGTCCCTGTATCTCTGCATTCAAAGTAAAATCTAAGGAAGGGGCAATACTGAACTGTGCCAGCGCATGTTTTACAGCCGCCTGTACAAAAGCATAAATTATTTTTTCATCCTCAAACTTGATCTCCTGTTTGGTAGGATGCACATTAATGTCTATCTGCGAAGGGTCAAGATCAATGTATAACACATAGCTCGGGAAACTGTCTTTCGCGATCATCTCTTCAAAAGCGCTGTTCACCGCATGGTTCAGGTAAGCGCTCCTGATAAACCGGTTGTTCACAAAAAAATACTGATCACCTCTTGTCTTGCGGGCAGTTTCAGGCTTGCCTACAAAACCATAAATATTCATATAATCTGTTTCTTCTGTAACACTTACTAATTTGGCATTGTAAGAGCTGCCCAGTATCTGTACAATACGCTGTTTTAAATTGCCTGCATCCAGGTGAAATACTTCCTGCCCGTTGCTGTGCATAGAAAAGGATATGGCCGGGAATGCCATGGCAACACGGATAAACTCTTCCACTATATGCCGCATTTCTGCCGGATTACTTTTTAAGAAATTTCTCCGTGCAGGCACATTGAAGAAAAGATTCTTCATGCTGATACTGGTACCTGCCGCACAGGCGCAGGCTTCCTGCTTGGTTACCTGGCTGTTCTCAATTTCAATATAAGTGCCTAATTCGTCCTCAGCGCGGCGCGTTTTGAGTTCTACCTGTGCAACGGCTGCTATAGATGCCAATGCTTCGCCCCTGAAACCCATGGTTTTTATACGGAACAGATCCTCAATATTCCTGATCTTACTGGTAGCATGCCGCTCAAACGACATGCGGGCATCGGTTTCACTCATGCCCCTGCCGTTATCAATTACCTGTATCAATGCCTTACCAGCATCTGTAATCACTAATTTTATCTCTGTAGCCCCCGCATCGGCCGCATTCTCCAATAATTCTTTTACAGCACTCGCCGGCCGCTGAATTACCTCACCCGCCGCTATCTGGTTCGCTATATTATCCGGTAATAACTGTATGATATCCGCCACT
>DAIOVU010000046.1:0-35446 GCA_036758845.1 Sediminibacterium sp. | reverse complement strand
AACCGCAAGGGGCACAAGGGATTAACCATATCTCATCTTGCTTAGTAGTTGACGTGTTGTGCCATTAAAACACATAGTTACATAGGTCAGGAAACAGGGCATATAGCCCAAAGACCATGTTCTTTTTATTTTCCTATGTAGCTATGTGTTTTAAAAAGGGTTTGAAATAAAGAATAACTGCATGGTCAGATACTTTTAAAAGTAAAACGCATCAGTAAACATAGATTTTAATAGCACAACACGTTATTAATGTAAAAAATCATTTACCCAATACCAGTACCTGGAAAGAACCCGGCACCATTTTAGGTCTTGTTCCTTTGGGTGCGTCAGCGGGTAAAGTTTCAAATTCTGTGGTTGGTAAAAATAGTTTATGCGTTTTTTCATCCAGCGTAATGGTTCTGGCTCCTCTTTTGGTTGGTATATTATCTATCACTTTATAAGAATCTTTCGACAGCTCGCGGATCACCGTAACTGTGCCTTCACCATTTGATGTGAAGATGAGTTTGGTTTCTGGGTCAAAAGCTGCACCATCGCATCCATCACCTATTGGTAATTTATTAATGATCTTACCATTTGTAGCATCTACGATAACCAATAATTTATCACAGGTAGAGAAGAGTCTTTTTGTTTTTACATCAATGGCTAAACCTGTAGGGCCTTCAGCTCCCAGTGGCCATCGCGCAATCACTTCTTTTTTTGCAATATCCACCACATCAATTTCATCTTTGTCCTCGGCATTAATAAACAGTTTGCCTGCCTGGTCACTAACAACCGTTTCCAGTTTAGTACCGCCAACAGCAATAGTGGCAACTACTTTATCTGTAGCAGGGTCGATCAATGAAAGATCTCCACCGCTATGATTGCTCGTAACAACTTTATCAGAGAATAGATCATACATGATCCAATCCGGATTTTTACCCGTTGCAATTTGCCCCAATACTTTATCTGTTTTGAGATCGAATACGGTTACATTATTTGAACGGCCATTGCTGGTGTATCCTTTTCCTAACGCATTTACAAATGCAACACCATGAATGCCGGGTGTATTCAATATCACTCCCAGCGAATCACCCGTAGTTTTATCAATGATGTTTACCTGTGTGCTGTGTGATAAGTATAATTTATTTGATCCCGGATCAGATGCGGGATAGTCCCAGCCACCCGGACTGGCTATAGGAAAGATGCTGGTAACATGATAACCGCTGGTATTTTGAGCCATCGCAGTATCTGCCAGAAAACAGTATGCCGTCAGTGTAAACAAACCGGTGATGAAGTATTTCATTTAAGTAGGTTAAGGAGTGATAGAATGAATGATAGAATGTGGTTACTGGGTTTCCTTTCTATAAGTAAGGTTTCAAAGGGCTATATCTTAGCCAAATTAGTCAAATAATTCAGTAACAAAACCAGGTAGGGCAATAGGATGGGAAATGTGCAAAGAAACATAGGCTTATCTATTGCTTTTCGGGAATATATGTTGTAACTTTTATCAACCAAATTTTGTCCTATGCACCAGTATCACATCATATCCCGCATTGCTATCTACCTCCTGGCTGCGGTGATGATCGTATTTGGCATTTTTCATTTTACACATGCCCGCGACCTGATAGTATATATTCCCCCATCCATACCCGGTGGTATTAATTGGGTTTATTTTGTGGGTGCCGCATATGTTCTTGGAGGCATCTCTTTCATATTGAATAAATGGGTTAAAATAGCCGGTTACCTGTTGGCTATTCTCCTGTTTATTTTTGTGATCGTGATCCATCTTCCCAATTACCTGTATGCCGGTACCGTTGAATCCAAAACAATGGCTCTTATCAATCTGCTGAATGATACAGCTATTGGTTGTTTTGCCCTGCATATTGCTGCCGGCGCACACCACCAGAAACTGCACCTGGAAGAGAGTGATTAGAGATTGGTTATTACATGGATGTTTTGAAATTGCAGTATTACCTTTTCGCACCTTATTTTGGCCCGGAGCAAATCAGTATTTCCATAACTGAAAGATGTATGGATGCAAACTGTTTGATGTATTGTATGTTTTCAGTAATTTGATAGCTTTAGTCCTCACCATCTTTTTTCATGCATGAGAACACTCATTTGCATTTTTGCTATTATAGCAATGTTTAGCTGCCAGCGCCCGGCTTTTAAAGAAAAATGGGTAAAGCAGGCAGCGCCAGAAAATTTCAGCGCCAGGTTTGAAACTTCGGGAGGTTCTTTTGAAGCTGCGTTTACCCGCGAATGGTCTCCATCGGCGGTTGACAGGATCTTTGCACAACTAAAACACGGGTATTATAATCACACGCTTTTTTACCGTGTAAAACCAGCTTATGTTGCACAATTTGGAGGAGATGATTCTGCACAAATGAAAACATGGGCAAGGTATAAGGTGCCTGATGAACCTGTTCTCAAACCAAATGAAAGGGGTACTATCAGTTTTGCCCGCAGCGGTAAAGAAACAAGAGATAACGACCTGTTCATTAACCTGCAGAATAATTCGCCAAGGCTTGATACTATTACTTACCTCGGCGTAAAAGGATTTCCTGTTGTGGGAGTTGTTACCAAAGGTATGGATGTGGTAGACGCATTATATAACGGCTATGGCGATACCGTATTTGAGAAATATGATCTGTTGTTTCAGGATAAGAAAACGTTTACCGACAAGTTTCCGAAACTTGATTCTATCAAAAGAGTGAAGCTTCTTCCCAAAAGAAACAAATGATGGATAAATATTTCTATATTCAATATTACCTGATTGCCTAAGTTTTTCAGCCATTGAAAATATAACTTAATGAATACCCTGCAAACTGCCGATTACATAGTTTTCTTTATTTATTTTATGGTGGTTTCTGCTTACGGGTATTATGTTTATCACAAAAAAAGATCTGCCTCTACCAGCTCTACAGAATTTTTTCTGGCCGAAGGATCGCTTACCTGGTGGGCCATTGGGGCTTCTCTTATTGCTTCTAATATTTCGGCCGAACATTTTATTGGCATGTCGGGTTCAGGCTTTGCACTTGGTTTGGCTATCTCTACTTACGAGTGGATGGCTGCTGCCACTTTAATTGTTGTAGCTGTTTTTATTATCCCTGTTTACCTGAAGAACCGGATCTTCACCATGCCGCAGTTTCTTTCAAAAAGATATAACGATACCGTTAGCACCATCATGGCAGTATTCTGGCTATTGGTATATGTTTTTGTAAATCTGACATCCATCATTTATCTCGGTGCTCTTGCTATTTCTTCTATATCCAGCATCAGTTTTGAATGGAGTATAGCAGGACTGAGTTTGTTTTCAGTGATCGTTACATTGGGCGGCATGAAAGTGATCGGCTATACGGATGTGATCCAGGTATTGGTTTTAATAGTGGGCGGTCTGGTCACTACCTATCTGGCTATTTCATTGCTTTCTGAACATTTTGGTTATGGTGGTAATATCATTAAAGGACTGGGTGTTTTAAGAAAAGAAGCGCCCGCGCATTTTCATATGATCTTTGATTCATCTCATAAATATTACCGTGAGCTGCCCGGCCTTTCAGTACTGATTGGAGGAATGCTGGTGAACAATCTTGCCTACTGGGGCTGCAATCAATACATTGTTCAGCGCGCCCTTGGTGCTGATCTGAAAACTGCGCGTAAAGGGATCCTGTTTGCCGCCTTCCTGAAACTGCTGATACCCGTAATAGCGGTGATACCCGGTATTGCCATGTATGTGCTGCACCAAAACGGAATGTTTCAAAAAGAAATGATGGACGCTGCTGGCGTTCTCAAACCCGACCATGCATATCCTACCCTGATGAATTTATTACCTGCTGGTTTAAAAGGAATTGCTTTTGCTGCACTTACTGCTGCCATCGTAGCTTCTCTGGCAGGAAAAGCCAACAGTATTTCAACCATTTTTTCACTGGATATCTATCAAAAATATTTTAATAAACAGGCCTCCGATAAAAAGCTTGTACGGATTGGCCGATGGGCCGTTATCATTGCTATGCTTGTGGCTGCCATTGTTACACCGGCACTGCGTTCATTAGACCAGGCTTACCAATTCATACAGGAGTACGTAGGCTTTGTATCGCCGGGTGTATTGGCCATCTTCCTGCTGGGTTTTTTCTGGAAACCAACAACTGCACAGGCTGCAACAGCCGGGGCTTTACTTACTATCCCCGTATCAACTGTTTTAAAATTTTTACCTTACTGGACAAACGGCGCTTTTCCTGATTTCCCTTTTCTCGACAGGATGTCTGTTACATTCGGATTCATCGTTGTTACAATGGTAATCATCAGTAAACTCAATCCTAAAAAGAAACATGATGTACATGTGATAGAAATTGACACATCCATGTTCCGTGTCTCAACCGGATTTGTGATCGGTTCTATCATTATCTGTGGCATACTGGCTGCCTTATATACAGTATTCTGGTAAGCCTTAACGGGTTGATTCTCCTTGTTTTAAAAAAGAGCCGTTTGAAAATTGTTTTTTGTAACAATAAAACATTGCAGCGTAAAATAGTTTGCCGATTTATTTATAACTTTAAGGATAACGCACTATGAGGCAAAAAAATTGCTCGATCCGTATGATTTCTACACATACAAATAGATTATATGCATATAGGGAAAGGAGACAATTTTATTTGAACTCAAAACAAATTTTTCGGCTCCCCGGGTTGGCAGTTTTTGAAGATTTCTTTTTCCTGCACCCGCTTCTGAATACGATACTTTTTTTTATCTTCTCACAAATCAAAAAAAGCAATGATGAAATAGTAACCGTAAACACGAACTCATTATCTGTTAGCTAACCCCCCCCCACCCCTAATCCCCTGATAAGATGAGGAAGAAAAAGGACACTGAAGAAGAACAATTTTACTCCATTTTCCAGCAGGCATCTGATGCATTTGTAGTTTTCGATCAGGAAGGGGATGTGATTGATGTTAATGAAAGCATGTGCAAATTCTCCGGATATACAAGAGAGGAACATTTGCAGATGAACGTGGCTGATTATTTTGATCCGGAAAAACTAAAAACAGATCCACTTAAGTTTCATAACGCAAAGATCGGTGAACATGTAATTAGAAACAGGGAACTCAGGATAAAAAGCGGAGAATCGGTTGAAGTGGAGATTAATACAAAAAAAATATCCGAAAATCGGTTATATGCTATTGTCCGCGATATTTCCAGGCTTCGAGAGGCAGAAGAACGGGTTACGTTAAGTGAATCTGCTCTGCATAGTGCTTTTGAATATTCGCCTATCGGAATGGCGATGGTTTCTCTTGAAGGCAAATGGATTAAAGTAAACAGAGCCTTATGCAAAATGCTTGGCTACACTGAAAAAGAATTACTGAAGTTGACTTTCAGGGATATTGCCTATACTGAAGATGAAGAAAAAGATCTTTCCCTCATACAACAAATTGAAAAAACAAAAGCGGATAGCTACCAAATAGAAAAAAGATGCTATCATAAGAAAGGAACAATAGTATGGGCTAAGCTGAACATGTCTATCGTAAGAAATAGTGAAGGAGAGCCGCTGTTCTATGTGTCGCAGATCGAGGATATTACTGAGAAGCGGTTAATCGCCGAGCATTTGCAGGAAAAGGAGCAACAGTTTCGTTTGTTTATTGAACATAGTCCCGCTGCCCTTGCGATGTTAGACACCAATATGCGGTACCTGATAGTAAGCCGCAGATGGCTGGCAGATTATAACCTTGATTATGCTGATGTGATTGGTAAGAGCCATTACGAAGTTTTCCCCAATCTGCCGCAAAGCTGGAAAGACATACACCAGCAATGCCTGAAGGGTGCCATCGAAAAAAATGATGAAGATCATTTTGTAAGAGAAGATGGTACGGTAGAATGGATCAGATGGGAAATTCATCCCTGGCATAAAGCCGGTGGTGAGGTGGGTGGTATTATCATGTTCACGGAAGTGATCACTGAGAAGAAAGAGGCCGAGCTCAAATTCCGTAACCTCGTCGAACAATCGCAAGTTGGCGTTTATATTATTCAGAATAATATGTTTGCATACGTAAATCCACGTTTTGCAGAGATCTTTGGTTACAGGCAGGAAGAATTGATTAATACGATTGAACCGGAAGAGCTCGTGAGCAAAGAATTTAAACAGGCAATTCATTCATCTATCAAAGCCAGAATTAGTGGAGAATTTGAGCACGACCATTATGTGGCAAAAGGGATGATGAAAGACGGAGAAAACATCTGGATGGAAGTATATGGTTCGAGAACCTTATACAATGGATCACCGGCAGTTATTGGCAGTCTGATTGATATTACCGAAAGCAAAAATGCAGAACAGGAAGCGGCTGAACGCACAGTACAGCTTAGTATGATCAGCAATAACCTGCCCGATACGATGATCTACCAGGTGGTGAGGGAAACAAATGGGGAAATGAATTTTACTTACCTGAGTAATGGAATTACCCGGCTAACAGGTATATCTGCCGAAGAGGCACTTAAAAAAAGTGATATATTATACAACCACCTGAATAAAGCAGATCTGCCAATGGTAAGGGCTGCTGAACAGGTATCGTTTCAAAATCTTTCCCTGTTTAATATAGATGTGCGTTTTACACTTGTTTCAGGTGAAGAAAGACTGATGAATTTGCGCTCTATCCCTCATAAACTGGCTGATGGCCGGGTTATCTGGGATGGGATATTATCAGATATCACAGAACGGAAGAAAACAGAATTGGAGATGCTCAGGCTGAACAGGCTTTACCTGTTCAAAAGCAAAACAAATGAATTGATGCTGAAATCTTCGAACAAAGAAGAGTTCTTTTCACGCATCTGCGAGATAGCGGTTGAATTTGGAAAGTTTCAGATGGCATGGATAGGTTTTTATGATGCAGAAAAACAAAGGGCCATCCCGCATGTGTGGGCAGGTTATGAAGATGGCTATCTCGACAATATCCGGATTCCGACGGGTAATTATTCAACAGCAATTAAGGGCGGACCAACAGGGCGGGCCATACGCACCCGGCTGGCGCATTGTTGTAATGATATTGCCACAGATCCCAATGTGGCCCCATGGAGAGAAGAAGCTTTAAAACGTAATTACCGATCCTCTGCAGCATTGCCCATTATTGTAAACAATGAATTGGAAGCCGTGCTTTCTGTGTATATGACAGAACCCTATTTCTTTAATGATGCTGAAATGAGTTTATTGCAGGGCATTATTGATAACGTTTCATTTGGGCTTGATAAAATACGCATTGCAGAACAACAGAAAAAAACCGAAACTGATCTGCGCGAAAACATTCAGATCAATAAGGCCATGATCAATGCTTTTCCTGATAAGATCTTCAGGTTAAAAGAAGACGGCACTTTTGTATACGTTCATGCACCAGACAGTAATTTATATAAAGCCCGGGAGAATATTATCGGACACCATATTACAAAAGTACTTCCGGAAAAAGAAGCCACACTGATCCTTGAAGCAATGGAAAAAGCGCTTCAAACCGGGGAGCTCGTAACAGTTGAATATTCGCTCATCATCAACAATGCGAAACAATACCTTGAAGGACGCTTAATAGTTGTTGATATGGCCGATGAAAAGCAGGTATTGATGATAGTCAGGGATATTACTGAAGCAAAAAAGGCAGAAATAGCGCTCGAAAGAAGCATCAGGCAGATATCTGATTACCGCTATGCCATTGATCAATCCTCATTGGTGGATATTTCAGACAGGAAGGGAGTGATAACCTATGCAAATGATAATTTCTGTAAAATATCCAAGTATACACGCGAAGAATTGATAGGGCAGGACCACCGGATTTTAAACTCAGCCTTTCACAGTAAAGCTTTTTTTCATGGCCTCTGGAGTACTGTTTTACGCGGGAATGTATGGCACCATGAGATCAGGGAAAAAGCGAAAGACGGAAGTTTTTTCTGGGTAGATACAACCATTGTTCCGTTTTTGGATGATGACGGAAAGCCATATCAATATGTAAGTATCAGAAAAGATATCACTAAGCGGAAGAAAACAGAATCTGAATTAATGGATAGCGAAGAAAAATTCAGAACAGTGGTGGAACAAACCCTGCTGAATGTATTTATCCTTCAAAACAACAAGCTCATCTATGTTAATCCAAGGTTTGTACAAACAATCGGGTATACCCAGGAGCAACTGTTAAACGAGATGCCATTCATCAACCTGATACATGAAGATGATCAGGAAATGATCAAAAACAATATCCGTTTAAGGATCAGTGGCGAAGAAGCTAAAAACCATTATATTTTTAAAGCACTGAAAAGCGACGGGTCAATTCTTCAGATTGAGATGATAGCATCATTGATCATTTATAACGGAGCCCCGGCTATTATTGGAACGGCCATTGATATTACTGAGAAAATGGAAGAAGAGGCAAGAATAGCCAGAGCCGTATCAGATGCGCAGGAAAACGAGCGTTTGCAGATTGGTATGGAGCTTCATGATAATGTAAAACAACTGCTGGTGGCCTGTAATATCAGTATCAGCTTTGCACAGAAAAAATTAGACGACAGGGCAAAAGCGGAAGAGCATCTCAAACATTCGAGGGAGATCATTAATAAGGCCATGACAGACCTCAGGTATATCTCTCACCAGTTGGCCCCGCTTGTTGAAACAGACCTGCCCATTGCAGAAAGTATTAAGCTGCTGACAGAAAGTATGAATATCAGTTCGTTCCTTAAGGTTACTGTTACCTGTGATGAAGCCATCCAGATCGTTCCCAAACATATTCACCTTGCTTTTTACCGCATTCTGCAGGAACAATTAAATAATATATTACGCTATGCCACTGCCAGTAATGTAACTATTGCCATTACCACCTCAGGACATAAGATCCGGATGAGCATTAAGGATGACGGTCAGGGTTTTGACACAAGTAAAAAAAGAGTTGGTATCGGTTTTGAGAATATCAAAAGACGTATTATCGGCCTTCATGGGCAAACAGAAATTATTTCATCTCCCACGCAGGGGTGTGAAGTAATTGTTAGTGTGCCGGTATAAACATATCTCAGTAGCAGACCTGTTAGCTAAATTAAAACCTCCGCTGTACAGCAGAAAACGACAGGAGAAATTATATGTTGTATAAAGTGTTGATAATCAGTCTTATTTAGAGCTATCGCTGATCTGCTTCCTCTCGCAAATACAACCGCTCCAATAAATGATATGCCACTGTAAGGATTAACTGCCTGCCCCGTCTAAGAAGCAAATCATGTAAAGAAAATATGGATTTTTCGTGGGTATATTTAAATAATTGTAATAACTAAATCGAAAAAATGAGAAAATTAATAGCAGGGGTATTGGCAACAGCTTTAACCATATCAATTGGGTTTGCTCAGCCGGCGCAGCGCACAAAAGAATTTAATCTCGATAAAGGTGTTGCCATTCAGGGCTTCGACCCGGTGACATATTTTACCCTAAATAAAGCCGTAAAAGGCAATAAGCAGATAGTGGCATCAGCAGAGGGTGTTACCTATTGTTTTTCCAGCGTAGCCAACAAAGACCTGTTTTTAAAAGACTACAAAAAATATGAACCGCAATATGGCGGATGGTGCGCATATGCGATGGGCGCTGTAAATGAGAAAGTAGAGATCGATCCGGAAACATTCAAAATAGTAAACGGGAAACTCTACCTGTTTTATCATAGCTGGACCAATAATACCCTGAACAAATGGAATAAAGATGAAGCAGGCCTTAAAGCGAAAGCTGATAAAAACTGGGGGAATATATTTCACTAAAGGTTGGGTTTAGAGCGGCGGTTGTCAGGAAGAAATAAGTTCGTCAAAGTTGCACAGAGAAATCTGCGAATCTGCGGCAAAAAATCGACACACAAAGTAATAAAATCTTCCAAGAACCTTTTACTTTAACCAATTCTGTATGCATTGCTTTATCTATCATTTTAAATACTAAAACTGAAACCAAAAATGAAACCCATCTCAATCCTTTCCTGGTTATTGCGCATTGCGGCCGCTGTCATTCTTTTACAAACGCTGTATTTTAAATTTTCCGCGCATCCGGAATCAGTAGAACTATTTACAAAATTAGGTGTTGAACCATGGGGCAGGATCGGTACAGGAATAATTGAGTTGATCGCAAGTATACTGCTGTTAGTACCCGCAACCGTTTTTATCGGTGCTTTTCTCGGCATAGGTTTGATGGGAGGTGCCATTTTATCGCACCTCACAGTTATTGGCATCGAATCAAAAGGGGATGGGGGGCAGCTCTTTGGTCTGGCATTGATTGTTATGGCCTGCAGCCTGGCTATCGCATTAATACATAGACAGCAGGGAATACAACTGTTCCGGAAATATTTTAAAAAATAAAGATTGCCGGGCCTTTAGTGAATGGCTTGTTGCGAACAATAAATGCACACCCATTCATTGCAGATTTACAGGTTTAAAAATCAGGATTAAAACAAGTACAAAAAAAATAAGCTATGATATTCCTTCAGCTATCAGAGCAATTGCAATTGCTTAGATCACTTTTAAAAAAACTGGATAATGAGCAATATGCGCAAAAAATATCCTTCCTTGGTAACGCCAGTATTGGTGCCCATACCAGGCATATTATTGAATTACTCAAATGTGTAACAGACGGGTATGAGTTGGGCGCTGTTGATTATATAAACAGGGTAAGGGATTTGTCTATTGAATCTGATCACCTACTCGCTATCCATGAAATAGAACAATTACTGTTGATTGTGAACAAACCGGATAAACAAATGGCGTTGGCTACAGAAAACACTGAGGTTGCATTTGCAAAAACGGTAACAACAACTTATTTCAGGGAGATAGTGTATAATGCAGAACATGCCATTCATCACCTGGCATTAATTCGTGTAGCACTGAGAGAGCTGAAGCTGGACATTGTTGGAGATAATTTTGGCATGGCATACGCAACCATTAAATATCTTGCTTCACTTGATGAAGTTCAAAACTAACTTAGTTAAGCAAATGTGTACAGTAGCTTTTATACCATACAATAACAAATTATATTTTGCTTCGCTGCGGGATGAGAACCCGGGCCGTGAAAGGGCTTCTGCTCCGGTATGCTGGCAATCACCTGGCATTAGATACCTGGCGCCTGTTGATCCTTTGGGCGGAGGAACATGGGTTGGGGTGAACGAGATAGGTACCCTTATTATATTATTGAATGGCGGATTTGAAAATCATGTTAAAAATACCGCATACGCCAAAAGCAGGGGCGTTATAGTTGTTGATATGCTTGGCTCTTACCAGCCAATCAACAAATGGGACCTGATGGATCTGGAAAATATAGAACCATTTACATTAATAGTAAGGGCAGATGAGAATCTCTTTCGCTTAGTATGGGATGGGCAACAAAAACATAAGATCAGTTTATCGCAGGATACGGCACATATCTGGTCTTCTGCAACACTCTACAATACCCTCGCAAGAGCCCAAAGAGAAAAGCTGTTTAAGGAATGGGTTGAGAAGAAAAATTCCGTTTCAAAATCATCACTGATCAGTTTTTTTAAAACACATAATGATCCCGAAAACGGATTCTTTATAAACAGGGAAGAGAAATTTAAAACACTCAGCTACACGTTTGTTGAAATGATACCCGGAAATACTGCTGAGATCAGCTATTGCGATCTAAGCTCCGGCATAGATACTACTGCTACAATTAATTTCGCACATAACAACATAAACAGTTTTTAAAAGCATTAATGATTGATTCCGGTATGAAAAGTTTAGCAGCTATTTTTGATTCAGATAATAAGGGCAATCGATACAACAAAGCCGGTTATGCCTATCTTGAAACCCTGAATCATTGGCTGAAAATAAAGTATATCAAGCTGTGCAGTTGGGAGTACTGGCCAATGTGGCTTGTTTATTTTCCCGCCAGTTTCTATTTTATTTATTTATCCATCCGGGCCAGGTCGTTTTTCTTTTTTTCCGCATCTAATCCTTCTATCGAAACCGGCGGGATGTTTTTTGAAAGTAAATGGAACATATTTAAGTTATTACCCAAAGCGTATTTTCCCTCTACCATTCTTGTAAATGAAGACGATGCTATTGATCTGATGCTGGCCAATATGAAAACCGCAGGCATCAACTTCCCCCTGATAGCCAAGCCCGACAGGGGCGAAAGGGGTTGGTGCGTAAAAAAAATAGATTCAGAAACGGAACTCTTGCAATACAGGCAATTGATGAAAGTGCCTTTTTTACTGCAATCATATATTGATCACCCTGTAGAATTGAGTGTGTTTTATTATCGTCATCCAGATAACAAAAAGGGTGCGGTTACTTCTGTAACATTGAAACAGCTATTAACGGTTACAGGTAACGGGTATTTAACTGTTGAGGAACTGATTAAGCAACACGACCGGGCATTTTTACAATATCAGAACCTTAAAAACAGCAAAACGATTGATTTTGACAAAGTATTGAAAATGGGGGAGGAACTGGTATTGGTTCCTTATGGCAATCATGTGCGTGGGGCCATGTTTGTAAACTATAACCATATTATTGATGAAGCATTGATAAATGTGTTTGACACGATCAGTACACAAATTGAGGGCTTCTATTTTGGCAGGTTTGATCTGCGGTGCGCCAGCATTGCTGACTTAAAGAACGGGAAAAACATTTCAATACTGGAACTGAATGGGGCCGGTGCAGAACCCGCCCATATTTACGACCCCGGTTTTTCATTTTTTAAAGCCCAATCCGTTATCACACAACATTATAAAATGATGTTTGATGCGGCTGTGGCCAATAAAAATAAAGGAATCCCATACATGACCCTCCAATCGTTTTTTCATACCCGAACCCTCGAAAAAGCCTACAAGAGCAGGAATAGTTAAAGGACATTTTCTTTTATAGTACAAGGCTTTTACCCCTATTTCTTCCGGATGTATGTATTTTTTACTGAGGTATGACTATAAAATCAGAAACCGTTGTAAACAAGTTTATTATAACAGGAGCTCAATTAACTTTAAATAATTTATTCGCATTGGGATAATTGTGGGAAAACTGATGCACAAAATTTAATTAAGTTTGAGGATCACTGATCTATTTGTTACCAAACTGCGGGATCATTTTTATAAATTAGCTATAAAAAAATCAATTGAATAAGCTATCCCTAATAGGGTTTATACATAGTAATCTCCCTGTTTCGGGAGAGGTTGTTGAAACAATAGTTTCTCATTTTGAAGAAAATATACTGCATAAAAATGAACTATTCCTCAGGGAGGGAAAAGTCAGTAACAACTATCTGTTTTTGGAAGAAGGTTTCATGAGAACTTTCACTCACGACTACGATGGCAATGAAGTAACCACCTACTTTTATCCAAAAAATCGGGTTGTTTTTGACGCGGCCTCATTTTTTATGCGCACTGTCTCAACCGAGAACATCCAGGCATTAACTGACTGCAGGGGGTTTTCAATAACTTATGATAAACTTAATATGCTCTTTCATTCTGTTCCTGAATTTAGAGAATTTGGACGAGCCATGCTGGTTAAAGAGTTTGTAGCTTTTAAACAAAGAACTTTGTTGCTGATTAACAAGACAGCCGAAGAACGATATGCTGACTTGCTAAATTCAAATGGCGAAATATTTCAATTTGCGCAATTGAAACACATTGCTTCTTATCTCGGTATCACTGATACTTCGTTGAGCAGGATTCGGAAAGAATACGCTAAAAAATAGGATAGGTAATGGGTGAGAAGAGTAAAATATAATGAAGATAAGGTTCTGATCTATTGGTACTACAAATTATTGAATTTACTGTTCTGCAACGGTAGCTACTTAATTTTTATACTTCTGTTTTGATCGGGTAATCATATATGTTAACCTGTAAGTGCCTGGCCCCTTTTCGTTTCATATTTCTTGCCATTTGACAAGTGATTTTTACATGGGTTAATATTCCTTTGCATTGTATTTGTAAAATATTTTGACATGGAACATTTACCTGTATCGATATACTTTGTTTTTGGCGTAACTGTATTATTAGCCATACTCCTCTTTTATAAGGCCACTAATAGATCAAATATTTTTTGGAAGATAGTGGTATCCTGGCTTTTGTTTCAAACCATCATCAGCAGCACAGGCTTTTACAAAAACACCGATACCTTTCCACCAAGATTTGCATTGTTGCTTTTGCCCCCTATAATCATGATTATTTGGCTCTTTGTATCATTAAAAGGCAGGTTGTTCATCGATAATCTTGATCTCAAAACACTTACACTCTTTCATATTGTCCGGATCCCCGTGGAACTGGTATTGTTTTGGTTATATACCTATAAAGTCATCCCCGGGCTAATGACATTCGAAGGGGGGAATCTTGATATTTTTTCAGGCTTATCGGCACCTTTTATTTATTATGTCGGGTTTGTTAAAAAGAAATTGAGCAAAAGGGTAATCCTTTTTTGGAATTTTGTTTGCCTGGCATTATTAATGAATATTGTGTTTCATGCTATCTTAGCATTGCCTACAGGTTTTCAGCGGTTTGGTTTTGAACAGCCCAATATTGCCTTACTTTATTTCCCTTTTGTTTTGCTACCAACCTGTTTGGTACCATTGGTTTTACTTTCTCATTTAGCATCGTTCAGGAAGCTATTATTTGGCAAAGAAAAGAATGCCTCCACTAAAATATCGCTACACTAAAATGCAAGAAAAAATTCTGATAACATCTGCTACAGGTAAAACCGGATTCCAGGCCGCAGTACAGTTATTGAACGGTGGGCACGCTGTTAAAATACTGGTTCGTTCACGAACTCCCAAAGCATTAGCATTGGAGCAATTAGGAGCCGAAATTGAAACCGGCCGGTTTTCTGATTATAATGATTTAATTAGGGCTCTTACTGATGTTAAAAGAGTTTATTACTGCCATCCATTTACTCCCGGATTACTGAGTAACACTATGACGTTTATTGAAGCAGTAAAAAATAGTAAGATCGAGGCTGTAGTAAATATGGGACAATGGCTGGCTGAGTTTGATGATCAGAAAAGTATTCATACTAATGAAACAAAAGAGGCCTACCATTTATTTGAAGAAGCAGGTATTAAGGTTATTCATTTGATACCTGGTTTCTTTGCAGATAACACTTTTTCCGTTTTGGAGTTTGCAACGCAACTTGGATTGATGCCACTTCCTTTTGGACAGGGAAGGAACCCTGCCATATCAAACGAAGATCTTGGATTGGTAATTGCTTCGTTATTGAAAAATCCTTTTCCATACATAGGACAAAAACTCCGACCCACAGGCCCTATGTCATTATCTGCAAAGGAAATGGCTGATGTTTTTTCAAAAGTAACCGGTAGAAAAGTCCGCTATCTTAATATCCCCGAATGGTTGTTCCTGAAAGCAACTTTTGCTTTTGCTAAGGATTTTGGATTGGATGCGTTTACAATTTCGCAAGTCAGGCATTATATGCATGAATACAGGTTGAATAAGTTTGATATTGGGGGCCCAACCAATATTGTAAAACTGTTAACCGGGAAAGAACCTGATGATTTCGAAACTATTGTAAAAAGGTATATCAATGATTCTCCCTTCATGGAGCGTAGCTTTTTCAGGTGGGCCACTGCTATAAAAAAATTTCTGCAAATACCATTTGTCACAACCTTGCATATTAAAGAATTAGAAAAACTAAACATCAAACAATAATCAGTTGCCTGCATTAACCAATTGGCAGGGCGGAATGATCTGGTAATATTTTATAATTCAAATAACATGTATGTACAATTACAGAAAATTCAGGATCAAAGAATATGATCTGCTACCTGCTAAAGGAATTCAGGTAGGAGAGGTAATTCCTGATTTTGAAGTGTATACAATTAATGGTGAAAGAAAAGGTGTCAGATTTTTCTAACAACCCCATTGTTTTAGAAACAGGAATACCTCTTGAAGAATGTTTGCCGGGCAAATTGCCTAAGTAGATTTATCAGCATTTAGCTGAAGAAGTTCGCATGAGATATCACTGGCTTTGCAGGGAGTAACAGGTGGAATATGAAAAAGTAGATTTGTGATATGCCAGGTAGTATTCTTAAGCCTCCAATATTTACACCAATATGAATAGTGTAATTTGAGAAGCGTAACTTTTAAAAAAAAACCTTGATCGTCAATAGAATTAAGAAATTCTGGTAACTTGATGTAACCGGCGCCGGAGTTGAACCCTTCCCTGCCAGGTTAAGAAGATCTCACAGATAGACGAATCACCCATATAATCCATCATTTTAAATCAGTATATTCGTAGAGAAATCATAGTTGCATAGTAACCCCCATGCTATGAATAACTTTAACGGCCCGGAAGATTGTTTGCAGCTTCAGCAAAAAGCTGATGGTTCATATCCAGATATTGATCCCCTGCAATTTATTGCGCACCCTAAAGCAGCAACCAGCGCTCCCTTTTTTTTCTATCGGGGAAGTGTATATCTTTTTTATCTGGTAGCCTTGTTCATGCTGTTTATAAGCTGTAACAACCGGAAAGCTGATTTAGCTCCAGCGTACAGCGATTCTACAGTAATGCAAACTGTTCCGGTTTATCATTTCGCGGTTCATCCGCTTCATAATCCTGCCAAATTAATTGAGTCATATCAACCACTTATTGATTACCTGAATGAAAAAATTAAAGGGGTTAAGTTTATGCTGGAGGCATCGAGGGATTATCACAATTTTGAACAGAAATATAAAAATCGGAAACTAGAATTTATTCTGCCCAATCCCTGGCAAACGCTCCAGGCTATGAAAGCCGGTTATATTGTTATCGCCAACGCGGGAAATGCAGAAGATTTTAAAGGACTGTTTATTGTGCGTAAAGATGCCGGCATCAATAATCCCTCAGACCTGGCAGGGAAAACAGTATGCTATC
Organism: Sediminibacterium sp.; assembly: GCA_036758845.1. GTDB lineage: Bacteria > Bacteroidota > Bacteroidia > Chitinophagales > Chitinophagaceae > Sediminibacterium. The sequence goes on along the minus strand of DAIOVU010000046.1, from coordinate 18,616 downwards.
CATCGGCTACAGCGCTTGCAGCCTGTATCATGCCCCAATATTATTTATTTAAACACGGGATTGATATTAATAAGGATATCACGAATAGTTATGTTGGCTCGCAGGAGTCGTCTATCATGAATGTGTTTTTAAAGAAAGCGGCCGCCGGAGGAACCTGGCCTCCGCCGTGGAGATTGTTTCAAAAAGATCACCCCGAAGAAGCCTCCCAACTGAAAGTGATCTGGGAAACCGAGTGGCTCATCAATAATTCAGTGATGGTACGTGATGATATACCGGTAGGAATAACTAACCAGGTTCAAAAATGTCTGGCACAACTTACTGATACCAGGCAGGGAAGAAATATTCTGGCAGGCATGGAAACCTCGCGTTTTATACCCGCAACAAACGAAGACTATACTATTGTACAGGCATATGTTGAAAAGTTTGAAAAGGAAGTGCGAAAAATAGACATCAATGAAATGGCTAAATAGAAGATTTTTTTTCAGTACACTTCGCGGCCGGTTAATGTTAAGCGTAGCTATTCTGCATGCCGTAATGATGACAGCATTCATTATAGATCTTACTTTCCGGCAGAAAGCCATGCTGCTAGACAGACAGGAAGAAATGGCCATAGCCTATTGCCAGACGCTTTCAACCAACGCATCAGAATGGCTTGCTTCCAATGATGTATCCGGACTTCAGGAACTGATAGAATCACAACGTCATAATGCTGAGATCATTTATGCTATGCTGGTAGATCATAGCGGACTTATTCTGGCACATACAAGCAAAACAAGAATTGGAGAATACTCCAGCGACCTGCCCCGGCTGGTGCAGCAAACCATCATCAGTAAATCACCCGAATTAATTGATATCGCTGTTCCGGTAATGCTTGCAGGCAGGCATTTGGGTTGGGCCCGTATAGGGTTGGGCCAAAAAATGGCAAAAGAAAAATTAAATGAGATCACCAACTCGGGGTTGTTATATGTGGTGATAACGATAGTTATTGGCGCTTTTGTGGCCTGGGTAATGGGGCGCAACCTCAGCAACAGACTTTATGTAATACAGCATACTGTTAAAGAAATTGCTGCAGGAGATCCTGCGGCACGCACACATTTAACGGGCGCTGATGAGGCATCCGTTTTGGCGCAGGAGTTTAATATCATGCTTGATACACTTGAAAGAGCTGAAAAACAACGTAAAGAATCAGAGGAAGCTTTGCGTGAAAGAGAAGCTATGCTGAAGACCGTGTTTGATAACTCACCGGTAGGGATAGAAATTTATGACAAGAGCGGGTTCCTGAAAAAAGCCAATAAAAAAGTAGACGAAATATTCGGAACCCATTCAGAAAAACTCATTGATAAATACAACCTGCTGAAAGACCCCAAATACCAGTATGGTGATATGCTGGAAAGACTTAAAAACGGAGCAGAAGTTACGCATGAGGTTGAGGTTGATTTTAATACTGTTCAGTATGACACAACCAAAAAAGAATCAGTTTACCTGAACATTATTATTACACCTATTTCAGAGCTGTTGTCTAAAAATATTGGTTACATTATCCAGGTAACTGATGTTACCGATAAGAAACTTACCGACCAGAAAATTATGAAAGCGGTAATACAGACACAGGAAAATGAGCGACACGAAATTGGCAGCGAATTGCACGATAATGTTTGTCAGATACTTGTAGCAACGCTTATGAATATTGGAGTACTTCGTAAATTATTACCCCCCTCATCAGCGCCCATACTGGATCAGACCAAACAGTTTGTGAATATGGCTTTTGAGGATATCAGAAATATCTCGCATCGCGTGGCCCCGGTATTTTTTACAGATACGAGGCTGGAAGATGCGTTCAGCAGACTGCTAAGTACATTCAAGTTTGGGGAAGATGCAAAACTGCTGCTGCATATTGGGGTAGACGATGGAAAATATCATTTAAGTCCGGAACTTAAACTGAACCTATACAGAATTTTGCAGGAACAGCTTAGCAATATTCAAAAACATGCCAAAGCAAAAAACATCAGCATTGATGTGATCATTGATCTTTCAACGCTTAAAATGATAGTGATAGATGATGGGATTGGCTTTGATGTTGATCAGGTTGCAGAAGGAATCGGTATTGCCAACATGAGAAGACGCACTGAGTTGTTCTCCGGGAAATTTGAAATAGTTTCATCACCCGGTAATGGCTGTGTACTGAAAGTGGAATTTCCCGTTGAGAAGATGAGGAACGGGGGGTAAAGAGTACCACAAAAATGAATACTTAAAGGGATAGCAATGCTGCTCCTTTATTTTTTGCCCCCCCCCAAAAAAACTAACGATAATAAGCCAGGAAAACGGGCAATAATTCTTAACTTAAAAAACGAAAAACAGCTCATCCCAAAATCAAGCCCAATGGAAGCCACAAGCCAGGATCCCCGCCTGATTTCATTTAGTACACTGATACAATCTATAGGCTGGCTGAGTGCTTTGTTGCCTGTATCCATGTTTGCAGGTAATTATTTATTTGGAGGTTGCCATACTATCCAGGATTCAGTGAGCGATTATTATTATACCATTACCGGTAATTTGCTGATAGGCATACTATGTGCAGTGGCCTTGTTCCTGATTTCTTACAGGGGTTATCCCGGTAACCGCTTAGATAGCATACTTACTACATCGGCCGGTGTATTGGCATTGGGGGTTGCATTTTTTCCTACCAATGAAACCAGCGCAGATAGCTGTGCCATCATTCATTTACCGCTCGATACCACCCGCAACAACCTGCATAATGTATTTGCCGCTGGCCTCTTTATTTTGCTGGCTGCCATCTCTCTGTTCCTGTTTACAAAAAGCAGGGGCACCCCAACCCCTGAAAAACTAATGCGTAACCGGATCTATCGGATTTGCGGAATTTCGATGCTTGTTTTTATTGTTTTGATGGCAATCCATACCAACATAAGGTCTGATTATCCTGCACTAAAAAAATACAAACCTGTTTTCTGGTTAGAATCGGGCTCATTAGTTGCATTCGGTATATCCTGGCTTGTAAAAGGAGGACTTTTTTTGAGAGATAAGTGATGAGTTGTTTTCTGATAAGAGACATTTGTGTAGCTTTTTGTTCCGGTATGGAATGATTTGCAAACTTTGAACGATATACAGTCACTCGTCAGCAATGGAATTTTTGACCCAACTTCAGTAAGTTGGGATTTAGCTAAGCAAATTTATTGTGGCCTAAGCGAGTTGTAAACTATGAGTGTCGTAAGGTCCTCCCCAGCTTTAATTCGCAACCGTTGGCCGTACCTTTTTTGTTAATACCCCAAATACTTAAAGAATCTTACCTTTACAGGTAAGCACTCATGACAACCAAAGAAAACATATTAACGATCTTAAGAACTCACAAGCCTGATTTGTCAAAATACGGAGTCTCCATTATTGGACTTTTTGGTTCATACCTCCGTAACGGGCAATCAGCTAAGAGCGATATTGACTTATTAATAGACTTCGAACCTGGAAAAGAGAACTTTGACAATTATATGGCTGTATGCGACATGTTCGAGAATCTTTTTAAAGGCGAGAAAATTGAAATTGTAACAAAAAATGGCTTGAGTAAATACATCGGTCCCAAAATTTTAAACAATGTAATGTATGTCTAAGGAACCGGTTGAATTCTTAAAGCATATTTTTGATGAATGCAGTTAGCTTCTTTCTGTAAATAAAAATTTATCAAAAGATGAATTTCTTGATGACGAAACCTTGAAAAGAGCTGTTGTTAGAAGTCTTGAAATAATTGGTGAAGCAACAAAAAAAATCCCGGCAGATTTTAAAGTTAAATAGAGTTCAATACAATGGAAAAATATGGCAGGTATGAGAGATCGTCTTATACACGATTATATTGGAGTGAATTATTCAATTGTTTGGGATGTGTTAAGTAACAAAATTCCCGAACTGTATCTTCAAATTCAGGATGTACTATACAAACAATAAAATTAGCGGATGGCCATCATTGCATGTGGCAAAATTCACCTGAACTGAGGTTTAAATTTTAGGCTCCTTAAGAAAACCTGCAATCACAGAGGCATTCATTCGCGATACAGGTATCTCGGTTTCTTCGATGAACAAAGATCTTGTTGTAAACCGTTGTACGGCTGTAACATTAACAATAAAGGAACGATGCACCCTCAAAAACTGATGCTCAGGTAATTGCTCCTGTACCCAGTCGAGCGATTGGCGTGACAGGATCTTCTGTGCTTTTGTATGGATATTGATATAATTGCCATTGCTTTCAATATATAGTATATCAGCTTGCGGTATCCTTACAATAGACCCATTATCTTTTACCTGCAGAAATTTTACTTCTTTTGAATCAATAGATTTTAACGCAATTTGTACAGCTGCAAAAAGATCGGATTTCTTTATGGGTTTTGTAATATATGCGGCCGCCTTTGTGTGTGTTGCTTGTTTAATAATCAACATGTCGGCATTGGCTGTGATAAATATATAAGGTGACTGTCCTCTTTCATCAATCAGTTTTGCCAGCTCTATCCCATCCAAAGGATTCTCCAAATGGATGTCTAATAAAACCAGGTCAGGTTTAATATGATCGATCGCCTGCAAAGCATGATTTTTATTGTGTACAAGCAAAACCTGGTCCAGTCCGAATGAGTTCAGGTAGTCTTTAATATGTTCGGCAATCAAAACCTCGTCTTCCACTACAAGTATTTTGGCAGGACTCATGATTCGGCAGGTTTAAAATGTAAAATAAATACAAAATGGTTGTTGTAGTCAAGTGTATAGGTGCCTTTCAACTGGCGGCTGAATATGTCTATCAGGCGGCTGCCCAGATTTTTTTGAGCGTCGTAGTTACCCGTAACACCATTTCCATTGTCGGCTACCAGTAATCGGAAATATCCGGTGACGCTATCTTTGGTGAGGCTGATCGTTATTTCAGGAGATGCAATATTGTTGAATGCATATTTAAACGAGTTACTTACCAATTCTGAGATGATCATCCCTATTGAAAGGGCAGACCTTGAATCAATGTAAACATCTTCCACATCTATCCGGAAATGAATGGGGTGCTCATCGTTACTGGTCATTTCTTTCAGGTTTTCGACCAGTTCATGGATATATTTTAAAGTAGAAAGGCCCTGCAGATCTTTTTTATAATATAACAATTCATGCACCAGCGACATGGCTTTTAACCGCCTCGAAGTACCCAGTAAAGCCAGTAATGTTTCTTTCGAATATTCATTGCTTAGCTGCATCTCAACCATCGCTGCAATTAGCTGGAGATTATTTTTTACCCTGTGGTTGATTTCCTGTATTAAGGTATCTTTTTCCTGGCTCTGACGATCAATGATCTCATAACTTTTTTGTAACTCTTCTTTTTCTTTCAATATCTCGGTGGTTTGTTCAGTAACCCTTGTTTCTAATTGTTTATTGATCGCTTCCTGCAGGTTGGCTTTCCATCGGAAATAACTGATAATACCTGCAATTAATAAGCAGCCCCCAAAGATCCGGAACAACCAGGTGTTATACCAGAACTCATTGATATGGATTGAAAGCGGTGATGAATAATAAGTATGATTACCATCCTGTGCCATAAGAACGATACGGTATTTGCCCGGTAAAGCATCACCGATGGTGATATGTCCTTTATTACCTGATGCATAGATGCTGGTATCTCCCCTGTTCGAGATCAGCATATATTTCATTTCCAGAGAATTTTCCCTGCCCCAGAAAATAGCTGTATAATTTATATTTATTTTCTGATCGGGCAGAATAGACAGGCCGGAATGTGTATCCTGTATTTTATCATCCACCAATACCTGCCTGATGGAAAATACCGGTGACTTATTTTGTTGATGTAAGAAATCGGGGTTAAAGACTAATTTTTTATCAAACATCGACCAATAAGGTGATCCTGCAGAATCAAGATAAACCTCAATGCTGTTCACAATATAAGATCCATTGGATTGATTAAAAACAGTATGATCGGTTAGTGAAACATCTTTTACAAAAAAGGATTCTATCGCTTTGTCGGTGGAGATCCAGATTTTTCCGGAACCATCACGGATGATCGTTTTTACTCTATTGGATGAAAGCCCATTGGCGGTGTTTAGTTGATGTACACGGTTGTTATGGATGAATAATAACCCGTTATCATTGGTTGCCATGATCGTGGTATTGCCATCAACCGGCAGTATACCATTTACCTGGTCTTTAAATAGTGTGTTGCCTATATAAAAAGTTTCAATACCCGATTTGCCCAGGCGTTGAAAACCGTTGGCAAAGGTCCAGTGTATTTTTTTATCCCCATCCAGAAAAAGCTGGTTAACCAGGTTAGACAGCAAGCCCGACTTTTGGGTATAATGCCAAAAGCGATGGTTGCTATATTGTACCAGGCCAAAAGAAACAGGGCTGAACCAAACTTTTTTATCAGCGTCTTTTTTAATGGATTTGATAACGCCATAATCCACAAAATCAGAATACCTGTAAACGGTAAACTCATTTTCTGTTGCATGTACAACACCCTCGCCGTAACTCCCCATCCAAAGACTCCCATCTTCATTTAAGATGCCGTCCAAAGAATTTGCAAATAAAGCCCTCTGGTTTATGGAAAAAAAAGAAGTGGCCGTATTCCCTTTTTGGTACACGAGATTTTTACCCTCAGATATAAACCATGCACCTTGCTTGCTATCGGGTAACACTGCTTTTACAGAACCAAGAGCCGTATTCTCGTATGGCTGAACATACAAACAATTCTCATTGATACGGGAGAAACCCGATTGCAGGTTACTTACCCATATATTCTGAAAACTGTCTTCAAAAAGCATAAATGGAAATCTGTTTAGCAGGCCATTTGATTCATCAATAACCAGCAGGCTTTTTTTGCTGTAATAACATAAGGAACGGCCATAAATAGAAAGCCAAAGCCCTCCCGGGGCTTTTTTAATATCATATATGCGTTCAATAAATTGGCCATAAACAGAGTATTGTATTGTATCTGTTGCGCCCATCCTGATCAGGCCCGAAGAAAAACTTCCGACCCAGATACCTTCTTCATCTTCATAAAAAGAAAGGAATACAGGAATGGATATTTCTTTATTGGTACCGGATAACTGCAGCATTTTATCCGGGGTGATCACAATAATACCGGCATAAGAGGCCAGGAGCAGGGTTCCTTTTTTATCCACGTGGGTAGATAATATGTGCTCAACAGGCAGCCCGCACCTTTTGTCGAAGATCTGCACAGATGATCCATTTATGCAGATGGCGCCATTTTTTTTGGTAGATATCCAGATCTTCTGATCATTGGAAGAGGAATCTATCTGCACTTTCCTGCAGGCAATCTTTGAGAAATCAATATCATTACATTGTAAACTGAAAAGAGAATCATGCTGAAGATAATATACCCCATTCTCCGAAGCCAGCCATAATCTTTCCTGATTGTCGTACACAACTGATAGCCCGGGCAGATCGGGCATCCCGTTTTTTTGACTATATAAAAAATAGTGATACCCATCATACCTGATCAACCCGGCATCAGAAGCTATCCAGATCTGGTGTTCTGCATCTTCTGCAAAATCTGATGTATTGCCGCCTGCAAAACCATGTTGCTTATCTGTATATGAAATATTGAATGCCGCATTGTCTCTTATCAGCAGCGCCGGGGCGTCTACTGTTTCAGGAGCAGATATTTTTTTCCCACTGACTCTGAGCTTTTGTAAGATGGGAACGGTTTTGCCTATGTGCACCAGTTTTGTTCCCAGATTGATTTTTCTTTGGGTAATGGTTCTTACATTATTTGCAGAAACTTCCCTCGTTACAGGGTACTTGCGGATAGATACCGGCAGGGTATCGGGTGGCTGTTGATCAGGCGCTTTGATCCAGGATGCATTACCAATATAATGCGGTTGCCCTATCTGGCTTATCCCTTCTGTAGAAAGAGTTAATAATAGCAATATGAAAAGAGTAAGTCGCATAGCTGTGCCCCAAAATACCAATTTAAGCAACTTGCGCATAATCTTTGATTTGAAATACCGGGTTTTGAATGTGAACGGCATGCTTCATTTCCCAAACCTCATTTAGCGGCCTGCATTGTTTAAAACTTGTTTTCCCGGAAAGTCGATGGTTAAGACACACGGCCTCAAATTTTCTGTTACCTGCCGGGTATCCATTATGCAGTTCACAACAGATTTTCAGCATTTCGCACCATTTAATACGAAAAGTTGTGAATTGGAAATCCTGCGTAATATCTTGGAATCGAAATACATAGTAATACTGTATTGTTTTAAAATCCACCTGAAGCGTTACCCCTAAGCCCTTCTGTCATATCCTGTGAAGTGTATTCCTGTTTCAGTCAAAGACTAATGAATATATATATTGTCTGTAGTTGACAACTATAGCGATACGTATACAAACCGAAATCTGTTTATGATGAATGCCGCAATGCGTTTGATTACTCGGTGTATCGAAGAAATCAGGTCAGCTTGCCTGCCTTTTTCTATATTAAATGTCTCGCCAAATACCATGTTAGTATCTGGTCAAAAGGCGTATGGTCTTGTGTCCTATGAAAAACTAATCTTGCCTGTTTCTGCTGCCCGCCGCAGAAAATATCCTGTTTTATTTATTTCAGTTGTATGCTGCCTGTTTATTATTTCGGTTACAAACGCACAGGCAATAGCTGAAAAACAACCTGTGGCCGGGCAAAAAAATGCTCAATTCTCTACGGGAGGTTTCTTAAAAAATACCAATCTCATTTTTGAGGAGCACCTTTTGCCGTTAACTCACAGGCATCAAATTTTTCGCTTTGCCCAACTAAAATCTGAAAAAACATTTATCAAATAAATACATTATTTATCTGCTTCACAAACCTACACTTATGAAAACAACTTTACCCTTCTTTCCTTTTGCTTTGCAGCAAAGGAATGGCGAACGCAGTACAGTAATTTTTAGAAATTATTTTGTACGGATATTATGCATGTTCGCTGCAACTTTTGTTTGCGCCGTCAGTGTGTTTGCTCAAACCACTACATTTAATTTTTCCGGGGCTATCGTAAATTATACAGTACCCGCAGGCGTAACTAAGATTACGATAGTTGCAAAAGGAGCGCAAGGTGGTAATGCGTCATCCTATGCTGGCGGGCTCGGAGCCTCCATGCAGGGAGATTTCATAGTTACACCCGGGCAAGTGCTTAAGATCCTGGTTGGTCAAAAGGGTGGCACAAATACTAATAATGCCGGTGGGGGCGGCGGAAGTTTTGTAACTACCAATACAAATTCACCTTTAATTGTTGCCGGCGGGGGAGGTGGTGCTTTTTGCTCAGTGAATGGCTTACCTGGTTTGATAACAACCGGTGGAACAAATGGTGGGGGAAACAGTAAACAAACTGCCGATGGTGGCGGTGGCACCAACGGTGGCGGTGGCGGTGGTAGTGCCAATAATAATGGAGCGGCGGCTGGTGGTGCAGGCCTGTTGGGAAATGGCGGCAATGGAGCTTATTCAAGCGGCTTTTTTTGCTTTCCAACAGGTGGTGGCGGCGGAAATGCTACCAACGGGGGCAATGCTAGTGGAGGCGCGTTTTGTTCAGGGTATTATACAACTACTCAGAATAGCTTTATTAATGGAGGACAATCCAATACTTATGGTGGTTTTGGTGGTGGTGGTGGCGTATCTTCATATTACGGTTGTTATATTAGTGGTGGTGGTGGAGGATATTCCGGCGGTGGCGCCGGAAGTGCGAATCCCGGTGGTGGTGGTGGTTCTTATAACAATGGTACTGCACAGGTTAATGTGGCAGGTGCTCAGTCGGGTAACGGAGTGGTTACTATTACTCCATTCCCTCCTGCTACTGCCCTCAATTTTGACGGGACGAATGACTATGTTGCCGTCAACAATCCTTTCAGAACATTTAATAAAGAAATTACGGTTGAATTTTGGATGAACACGCCATCGGCCAATATGCCTTATGGTTGTGTAATGGGCCAGGGAACCAGTAATGTGGATGATCAGTCTACTAATGTTTGGCTGATGCATCCTAATATCAATGGCACCATGTCTTTTTATGTGAATGATGCCGGAACCTGGAGGTCTGCTCAGTGTAATCTCATTGCCGGAACCTGGCATCATTATGCAGGTGTGGCAAGTGCAACCAGTACAAAAATCTATGTAGATGGGGTGTTGATAGCCGCAGGTCCCGGCATTTCCAATACGATCCTGAATAACAGCAATTCAGTGGTTCATATAGGAAAAGATGTAAGGTTTGATATAGGTAAACCAGGTGACATACCCAGGTACGCCAACATGTCGATAGATGAAGTCCGTATCTGGAACAGGGCACTTTGCCAGGATGAGATCGTGAATAACATGAATTGCCAGACCAATTCACAAACAGGATTACAGGAGCTCTATCATTTTAACCAGGGTGTGGTAAATTCAGATAATACCGGCATTGCCACCCTAACAGATGCCAGCGGCAATGGCAGAGATGGGGCGCTCACTAATTTTGCGCTTACAGGAACCAGCTCCAACTGGGTTGCTTCCGGTTCTACCAATACCGGCACCTGCGCCGCTTTTGTGGCGCCTGTAGCACCTATCACAGGTACTACCTCTATTTGTTTAGGTAGTACAACCACATTATCCAATGCCAACGCAGGCGGTGTGTGGACAAGCAGTAATACTTCTGTAGCAACTATTAATGCCTCAACAGGGGCTGTAAATAGTGTAGGGGTTGGAACCTCAACTATTACTTACACAACAGAATGTGGAGCTGTTTCAACTGCAGTTCTTACTGTGAGCAGTATACCTGTCTTTACAGTGTGCCCTGCCAGCAAGGTAACCGGTAATGATGCCGGGCAATGTAATGCAGTGGTTTCCTATTCAGCAACCACAAGTGGTTCCCCTGCGCCTTCCTTAAGTTATACATTTAGCGGTGCAACCACCGGAAGCGGCAGTGGAACAGGTTCTGGTCAAACATTTAATGTAGGCGTAACCACCGTAACGATTACTGCAACCAATACCTGTGGTTCTGCGAGTTGTTCTTTTACAGTAACAGTTACTGCGCTTGATTCTGATGGCGATGGTATTCCTGATGCATGCGATGATGATGCTGATAATGACGGAATTCCAAACGCTGTAGAATGTAATAAGTCAAATTTCTTCTGGTCAACTCCGCCAACTGTTAGTGGTAAAACGGCAACCGGTACCATCAATGGAATTGGCTATACTTATACCTCGTCATCACCGGTAACTACCACAACCAGTATGTTTGCACATAGTAATTTCCCTGTTTCTTATGGAGTACCGAATGCAAACCCGACCATTCAAAATATTTACGTCACAAACAATACACTCACTTTTGCAAGCCCAATGACTAATCCGGTACTGGTGTTTGCTTCAATAGGCCAGGCGGGTTTATCAGTACCTATTTCATTTAGTGCGCCTGTTCAGATTGTTTGGTCGCAAAACGTGGTACAAAATTCATCAACCCAGATCACCGGCACAGAAGGATATGCTATTATCCGGATGATGGGAACGTTCTCCAGCATCAGCTTTAATTACCTCGCCGCTGAAAACTATTGCAATTTTGCTTTTGGTGCCGACTTCATGACCTGTGGCGATACAGACGGTGATGGAATTCCCGACTACCTGGATACCGATAGTGATGGCGATGGTTGCCCGGATGCCATTGAAGGAAGTATGAGTTTCTCTATGAGCCAAACAAGCAATGCTAGATTGATAGGAGGAGTAAACAGCCGTGGTATTCCTTTGCTTGCGGGTAACGGACAAGGCCTGGGAACCAGCCAGAATTATGTTGCTAATTGCTTCTGCCAGGCTGGCCTGGATGAAACCAAACCTATTGCCGTTACAAAAAATATTACAGTAAACCTGGATGCCAGTGGCCATGCTGCCATAACTGCAGCGCAGGTAAATAATGGATCAACGGATGATTGCGGTATTGCAGGCATGACCGTTTCTAAAACCAACTTTGATTGCAGCAATATTGGTGCAAACACTGTTACATTAAGTGTTACGGATAACCAGGGAAATGTAGGCACCGCAACCGCTACGGTAACTGTTCAGGATGTAACGCCTCCAACCATCAGTTGTCCGGCTAATATCAGCATAGTTGCAGCCAGTGCGGCAGGTGCAGTAGTAACTTATGTTGCACCTGTTGGAACAGATAATTGTTCCGGAGCAACAACGGTACTTACAGCAGGATTGCCAGGCGGATCAACTTTCCCGCTTGGTACAACAACGGTTACGCATACCGTAACGGATGGAGCAGGCTTATCAGCTTCCTGTTCATTTACTGTAACAGTAACAGGAATAGCGCCATCAATCGCTTGCCCATCTAATATTACAGTGAACAACGATCCGGGCCAATGCAGTGCCGTGGTAAATTTTGCAGCAACAGAAACAACTGGGGTGCCTGCATCTACCATCACCTATTCAATTCCTTCCGGCAGCACATTTGCATTAGGAACAACAACCGTTACTGCAACTGCTACCAATGCGGTAGGTTCTTCTGCCTGTACCTTTACGGTAACTGTGAAGGATGTTACTCCGCCAACCATTGTTTGTGCGGCAAATGTTACAGTAAATGCAGATCCTAATAACTGTAATGCCAATATTACTGTGCCAAAACCAGCAGTTTCAGACAACTGTGGAGGCACTTATCCTGCTGCTCCATTTGCACCAACAAATTCTAACCTGATGCTTTGGATGGATGCAACAAGGTATAGTGTTACCAATGGCACCAATATGAATGGAATACTGAACGATGCATCGGGCTATAACAGGTCTCTTACAACAAATGCAATATTTGAGACTGCCGGAATTAATGGCAGACCCTCTGTACGCTACAACAACAACCGCACAGTAGTGAATGCTCCATTCCCAACAAACGGTAATTCCTTCATTTATCTTGCTGTACAGGTTGTAGCAGCAGGTTCAACATGGGCATCCATACTTGACCATCACAATAGGGATATGGGATTGGCGCTGGAACAAAGCGGATTCAAAGGAAGTAATGTATATCATTTCCAGACAGGTAATGATAACAGTAATGTAGAACAGACCCTCGCTTTCGGTACAAATTATATAATGGCTGTTTCCATTACTGGCGGAAATTTGAGATCATTCACGCTTTATAAAGACAATAATGGAGTACTCCAAAACCTTGGAACCACTACCAATAATGCCTTCAATATTGCCATAGGTAATAACCACCTCTATATAGGAAAGAGTGATGCGAATGAGTATGTGAATATGAGACTGGGAGAGTTTATTTATTTCCAGAACAGTCTTCCCGTAACCGAAAGCAGCGTTGTAAATTATTTATACAGCAAATGGTTCGGTAATCAGATTACTGTTACAAATAGTTTCAACGGAACAGGTGATGCATCAGGCATCTATCCGGTAGGAAATACGAATGTTACCTGGACCGCAACTGATGCATCCGGTAACGCATCAACCTGCACACAAACTGTAACAGTGTTGGATAATCAACCGCCAACCATCACTTGTGCCCCCAATGTGAATGTTATTGCAACAAGTGCTGCCGGTGCAGTGGTTAACTACGTTGCACCTGTTGGAACAGATAATTGTTCCGGAACAACAACAGTACTCACCGCAGGATTGCCAAGCGGATCAACCTTCCCGATAGGCACAACAACGGTTACTTACACTGCAACAGATGCCTCAGGCAATTCTGCGAATTGTTCTTTCACTGTAACAGTAAAAGGCTTACCACCTGTAATTGTTAATCCGGGTAATCAGACAGTATCTGCAGAACCCGGCAAGTGTGGTGCAGTAGTAAATTATGCTGCAACAGAAACAACAGGCATACCTGCTTCTACCATTACTTATTCTATCAATCCGGGTAGCTTCTTCCCTGTTGGAACAACTGCGGTAACAGCTACTGCAACCAATGCGGTAGGCTCTTCTGCCTGCACTTTCAATATAACGGTAACAGATAATGAGAATCCAACCATTACGGCACCTGCAGCTATTTCAGTAAATAATGACGCAGGTAATTGCAATGCTGTTGTAGCAACATTGGGTACACCAGCCACGGGCGATAATTGTGGTGTAGCATCAATCACTAATGATGCACCGGCCACATTCCTTGTTGGAACCACAACAGTTACCTGGACTGTGACCGACATACACGGTAACAGCAGTACGGCTGCCCAAACAGTAACAGTAACCGATAATGAGAAACCTTCTATTACCGCACCTGCAGCCATTTCAGTAAATAATGATGCTGGTATATGCGGTGCCGTTGTAGCATTGGGTACACCAATCACCGGCGATAACTGTGGTGTGGCAACAACTACCAACAATGCACCGGCTACATTCCCTGTAGGAACCACAACAGTTACCTGGACAGTTATAGATATTCATGGCAACAGCAATACTGCTACACAAACAGTAACGGTAACCGATAATGAGAAGCCAACCATTACGGCACCTGCAACTGTTTCAGTAAGTAACGATGCCGGTAAATGCAGTGCTGTTGTAACATTGGGTACAGCAACCACAGGCGACAATTGCGGTGTAGCATCAACCACCAACGATGCACCGGCTATATTCCCTGTAGGAACCACAACAGTTACCTGGACAGTTACAGATATTCATGGTAACAGCAATACTGCTACACAAACAGTAACGGTTACAGATAATGAGAAACCTGTGATCGCCTGTGCAGCTAACCAGGTATTCTGTGCCAATTTTGGCGGGGTAACAACATACAGCATACCGGCACTGTCTGCATCAGATAATTGTGGTATCGCAAGCACAACCTATACTGTAAGCGGGGCAACTAACCGCAGCGAATCGGGCAATGATGCCAGTGGTGTATTTGCGGTGGGTGTGTCAACCGTAACCTTTACCGTAACAGATGTTCATAATAATGTTAGTACCTGCAGCTTTACAGTTACCATCAATCCGTTACCTGTTGCCACTATTACAGCAAGTACGGCAGATGCCTTCTGTAATAAGTTAACACTTACAGGCAGCAGTACTTTGAGTGGTCCGTTCAGTTACCAGTGGTTATATGCCAATAGTTCTTTTTCAACCAGCAACCCGGTTGACCTCGGTTTAACAAATGGCGACGGTGTATATTCATTATACACAACCGATGCCAATGGTTGCAGGAGCGAATTTGCGGCAACTTATAACTACCAGAAACAGAACCTGTCGAGTAGCTATACCATCATTGCTTATAAAGAAGCGGAACTGGGCGATTACAACACGGTAGCCAGCGGAAGCGTTGGGGTGTTGAGCGCTAAAGGAGAGGCCGAATTTGGCAGATACAGTACGGTAACTTCAGCGGGATCATTTGTAAAAGCTGTTAAGATAGAGCTCGAAAAATATGCCAGCGTATCACAGCCAATCCGTGCAGCAGCTACACCGGTATTGCCAACAATGATATACAATACGGCTAATACCAGATCACTCCCTAATTATGAAGTGAAAGGCGGAACAACAGTAACCCTGAATGGCAATTACGGCAACCTGAATATTAAGAAAGGATCAGTAGTTACCTTAACAGGAACTGTGTTCGGAACAATTCACACAGAAGAAGGGGCGCAGTTAACATTCACAAAATCATCCATAAGCATTGATAAATTGCAATTGGATAAAGGTCCTAAAACCGGATACACTTACGTGCATTTTGCGCCAAACAGCCAGGTGCTGATAAGCAGGAGTGTAAGCATAGGCGATAGGATATTCCTCAATCCTGAGAATAACAAAGTAACCTTCTACGTAGGAACCCTGCAGGATAATAAGAAAGGCGACAACGATCGGGATGATGAAGCAAGGTTTAATGTAAATGGCAAGGATGTTAAAGTAACAGTGAATGTAATGATGCCAAACGGAAAACTGAAAGTGAATGGCGGCGATATGGGCGATGATGATTCAAAGAAATCAGCTACCAGCTATGTTTATATGACCGGCTTATTTGTAGCAGCCGAAGTGGAAGGCGAAGGCAAGCATGTGATCTGGAATAGTTTTGATTGCAGTGCACCATCTTCATCAGCGGTTAATGCTTCTGCTTTTGTTTCACAGTCTGTTGGTACAAAAGAGGAAACAACAGTTACTACAGAAGAAGAACTGAAAATAACTGTAATGCCAAATCCAAGTACCACGCACTTCACACTGAAACTGGAAAGCAGGTACGAAACACCGGTTAATATGCGTGTGATGGATGCCAGTGGCAGGGTAATAGATTCCAGGTCAAGGATCGGCTCTAACAGCACCATCCAGATCGGTCATAACTACAGCAGTGGTATCTACTATGCAGAAATGATACAGGGAACCAAACGTAAAGTGGTACAACTGATAAAAGGTAACAAGTAGTAATTCCCCTCAGTCCAAATAGACCAAAGAAAGAGGCTGTCTCGAAAGAGCAGCCTCTTCGCTTTTAGGGCAACACACAATGCATAGTAATGTTTGCGGACTCGTGTAAATAGCAAATCAGTCATGCTTAATTATCTTGCATTCTGTTCCTGGTTGGAATGAATTGCAAACTGTCTTTTTACGGTAATTGCGTATATTTAAGTGGCGACTTCAAGCATACAACCACTATCTGATACAGGCGCTTTTAAAATAAAAAGATGAGACTGTGGTCATTACATCCAAAATATCTTGACGCAAAAGGGCTGGTTGCCTTGTGGCGGGAAACACTATTAGCCAAACACGTTTTAGAAGGTAAAACCAAAGGATATAAAAATCATCCACAGCTTAACAGGTTCAAAAAATCAAAAAAGCCAGGTGAAGCTATAAACCAATATTTAAGTGGTATCTATGCTGAAGCATCTGCCCGGGGGTACAATTTTAACAAAGAGAAAATAAACTGGAATTTTAAGCGATACAAACTAACCGTAACTACTAAACAGTTGGATTATGAAACTGTTCATTTATTAACAAAATTGAAAAAAAGAGACCTTAAAAAATATAATGAACTTAAATCACAGAAGAGTATTGCTACTCATCCGATCTTTAAATTGATCGAGGGCGAAATTGAGGAATGGGAAATAGTACAATTCCTCCAAACGTTCCCCTAAACACACAAAAAAACCCTGATACTTGACAGTATCAGGGTTTTTGTATTTTCTATGTAGCCGGTACGGGAATCGAACCCGTCTTTGCCCCGTGAAAGGGGGCTGTCCTAACCGATAGACGAACCGGCCGTTTTATTTATCGGGACGCAAAAATAGGCTCATGACCCTTTTCTGCCAAAAGATTTTTAAGATTTACCCAATTTATTCATTTCCCGCCTGCCATAACATAATAATAACACATATCAATCCCATCTGTTATTGCGTTCAGGCCGCTTCAGCGTCCCGGCAGCAATAATACTCACTACTCACCACTCACCTCACGTCTCTCGAATCCCCCCATTCACTATTCACAATTCACCATTGCCAGGCTGTTTTAGCGTTCATTCACCATCCATCCCTCAGATCTCACGCCTCACGCCTCTAACTACCACCCGTTAGCAAAAAAAGTCGCTGAAAATCTTCACAATCCTTGTAAATTCGCAACTCGTTTTGAATTTTTAATCAATAAACACGGAATTCATGAGTACAGTTAAAGTTGCTATCAACGGTTTCGGACGTATCGGCCGTTTAGTTTTTCGTCAGATCTACAACATGAAAGGTATTGACGTGGTTGCCATCAATGACCTGACCAGCCCTAAAGTTTTGGCACACCTTTTAAAATATGATAGTGCACAGGGTCGCTTTGAAGGGGCTACTGTAACCTCTACAGAAGATTCAATTGTAGTAAACGGAGAAACCGTTAAAATATATGCACAAAGAGACCCTGCACAAATTCCATGGGGCGCCCATGGTGTTGATGTGGTGATCGAATCTACCGGCTTCTTTACCGATAAGGATAAAGCCGCTGCCCACATCGCTGCAGGCGCTAAAAGAGTAGTGATCTCTGCTCCGGCCACCGGCGACCTGAAAACAGTTGTTTTCAACGTAAACCACGCAATCCTCGATGGTTCTGAAACCATTATTTCATGTGCTTCATGTACCACTAACTGCCTGGCGCCAATGGCCAAGGTTCTGAACGACAAGTTTGGTATCGTTACCGGTATCATGACCACCATCCACGCTTACACCAACGACCAGAATACACTGGATGCACCGCACCCTAAAGGCGATCTTCGCCGTGCAAGGGCTGCTGCAGCCAATATCGTTCCTAACAGCACAGGTGCAGCCAAAGCCATCGGCCTGGTATTGCCTGAGTTAAAAGGTAAACTGGACGGTAGCGCACAACGTGTTCCAACCATCACCGGTTCATTAACTGAGTTAACATCTGTTCTCGGCAAAAAAGTAACCGACGTGGAGATCAACGCTGCAATGAAAGCTGCAAGCAATGAAAGCTTCGGTTATAACGAAGACGAAATTGTAAGTTCAGATATCATCGGCACACATTTCGGTTCTTTGTTTGATGCAACTCAAACCAAAGTAATGACTGTTGGTGATACCCAATTAGTTAAAACCGTTAGCTGGTACGATAATGAAATGAGCTATGTGAGCCAATTGGTTCGTACCGTACATTATTTCGCTGGCCTGATCTCTAAATAAATAATTTGAAAATTTGAATATGTGGTAATTTGAAAATGCA
>DAIOVU010000045.1:28592-36703 GCA_036758845.1 Sediminibacterium sp. | reverse complement strand
CGGTAAAACCAGAAATGATTGTATCAATAGCTAATTTTAATAGCACAACACGTTACGTTAATGTGACGTCCTAAAATCAGTCAACCTATTTTAGGACGTCACATATCCAATAATTTTAGAATAAGATTCACAGGTTTATAATATGGCTGGTTTATTCTCATAATACGGAATTGAATCTTTCGGTACCAACTCCTTCTGCCGCCAGTAATTTACGGTAACCACATGGCCATCAGGTGTTTTTAAGAGACGGCCAAATACCGCATTGGTGGCATTGAACATAACATTGGTTACGCCAACAGTAAAGGTTTCGGGCGCAGGAGGGGGCGCCGGCACTTCAGTAGCTCCTTCTGCAACAGGTGGTGCAGGGGCTGCAGTTTTTGCAGGAGAACTTGCAACCACCACTACCGTATACTGATTAAATTCAAGCAATTGTTTTAAGAAATCTGCACGCTCTTTTGGAACATTCTTTTCTACAATGGCGCACTTTGTGCCGTTCAGATCGTCAAACTCATGATTTTTATTGATAGCCATAACAGGTATTCTTTAAAAGCCGGAGCTGAGTGAAAAAATATAATCATACACACAACTTGCCAAACCTGTGAGAATAATACCGGCAACACAAATGTATAAAGCAAGTTTTGGCGCAGCCGGAACGCTGATCTTCTCTATCGGATGATCATTTGCATCCATAAAAATGGCTTTTACCACGCGCAAATAATAATAAAATGAAACCACCATATTCAATGCCGCAATACCGATCCACAGGTAATTTCCTTTGCTAGCACCGGCTATCAGTAAAAAGAATTTACCAAAGAAACCCGCAGTTGGCGGAACACCGGCCAATGAAAACAGGGCAATGGTAATTACCCATGAAAGCAATGGGTTGGTGGTATAGAAAGCTTTATAGTCGCTGATATTCTCTTTACCTGCCACTGCACTCACAAGCGATATAACGCCAAATGCTGCCAGGTTAGAGAACACATAGATCAATATGAAATAAATAACAGAGGCTGTTCCTGCCTGTGAACTTGCTGAAACACCGATCAAAATAAATCCTACCTGTGCTATAGAAGAGAAAGCAAGGAATCTTTTAAAATTGTTTTGCCTGATGGCGAAAAGATTACCAATGATGATAGTTGCCAGCGACAACACAAAAAGTATATTATACCAAACTCCTGCCAATGGTTTGAATGCGGTATAAAGCACTGAAACAAAAACAAACAACACTGCCGCTTTTGAAACAACAGACAGGTAAGAAGTAACTGCAACAGGGGCGCCTTCGTACACATCGGCTGTCCACAAGTGAAACGGAACTGCAGATATTTTAAATGCAAAACCGGAAAGTACCAGGATAAAAGCAAATATCTGTAAAGGATTTACAGACAGGTGTGCAGGCAGTTCAGAAAATACCAAAGTACCTGTTGTACCATATACCAGCGAAATACCGAATAATAATAACCCTGAAGAAAACGCAGATGAAATGATCAGTTTCATGGCAGCTTCGGATGATTGCCTTTTAGACAGATCAAAATTTGCTGCCGCCGCCAACGGAATGGTTGACATTTCGAGACCAAGATAGAACATCAGCAGGTTGCCACTTGAGATCATAAAGAACATACCCAGCAAGGTTGAGAGCAGCAGCAGGTAAAATTCAATTACATGTTTATGTGTCTTCAGCCATGAATAGGATTGCAGTGATATGAGCCAGATAGCCAGGTTTAAAATATTTTTTTCGAGAACGATCAATGGGTTTGTTCTGAACATCCCGTTAAAGAGCATGCCCTCTCCGCCACAACAGAACCCGGCTGCCAGGTTCAGAAACAACAGGATATTAATGATCCTGAGCAGGCTTTCATTACTCCGGTCCTTACCCAGTTTAATAAACAACAGCAGGAAGATGATGGCTGTGATCACCAGCTCCTGTTTCAGTAATATGAAGAAATCGTCTAACATCATTCTTGTTATTTAAGGGTAATGGCTTTTCCTACCTGTAACATAATGGTTTCTGTTCCAGGGCCTATCAGTTGGTTGATCAGGAACGGAGCCACACCTATCAATACAATACCTATTATTAAAATACCTGCGGCCAGTTTTTCATTCCATGTTGCATCGGGTAAATGCCTGTAGGCATCATCGCCCAATGGTCCCATCACTGTTTTTCCGGCAGCCCGTAAAATATATACAGCGGTTACTACAATAGACGCACACGACAAAATAGTTGCCAGCCTGTACATGGTATCGGGGTTTTGCCATGAGCCCATAAACACAGTCATCTCGGCCACAAAGCCACTAAAACCGGGCAAACCGAGAGAGCATAAACCGGCAATTACAAATACAGTAGAAATAAAAGGCATCACTTTTAATAAGCCGCCTAATTGTGCCAGCATCCTGGTATGTGTTCTGCTATAGATCATGCCGATAGCCGCGAAGAAAAGAGCCGTCATCAAACCATGCGATACCATTTGCAGCACCGCACCATTGATGGATGTTTGTGTTAACATGCCGATGCCGAGTATCACAAATCCGCAGTGACTAACGGAGGAATAAGCGTTGATGTATTTCAGATCGGTCTGCATCATCGTAGCAAAGGCACCGTAGATGATTGCGATAGTGGAGAGTAAGATGATGATCCATGAATAAGCATGCGCCGCATCGGGCATCAGGAAGGTGGCTACACGTAAACAGCCATATCCGCCCAGTTTCATAGAAATACCCGCGAGGAACATTGAAGCGGCGGTAGGCGCAGAAGCATGCCCGTCTGGCACCCAGGTATGAAATGGGAACAGTGCAGCAAATACACCAAACCCAACAAAGGCAAACGGGAAGAAAAATTTCTGTACCTCAAGCGGTATATGCATTTGCGAGATCTGCAGAATATCAAATGTGCCTGTTTGAAAATAAACACCCAGCAATCCCACAAAAACCAATGCAGAGCCGCCCATGAGCATCAATGCCAGCTTCATGGCGCTGTATTCTTTTTTGCCGCTGCCCCAGATGCCGATGAGTAAAAATTTGGGGATCACTGCAATTTCTAAAAAGAAAAACAGTGTAAAGAGATCTAATGAAATAAAGAAACCATACGCTCCCATACTTAACAGCAGCAGTAAGAAGAAAAATTCTTTGCTCAGTTTGTCCATCGTCCACGAAACAAGGATACCCGCTACCACTACGGAAGCGGTTAACAGGATCATGGCAATGGATATACCATCTACCCCAATATGATAATTAATATGCGATGCAGCAAACCAGGTATAGTCAAACTCAAATAACATCGGCGCCGCATTGCCGTCTGCTCTTTCCTGCCAGTATGCCCATAATAAAAATACTGCCAGGCCCAATTGAGCTACGGAACCAATCAAAGCAACTGTTCTTACCTGTTTCAGTCCTTTACAGAACAGGATTACCAGCGCTGTAATCAAAGGCAGTATAATGAGTAATGATAGGTTCATGCGATAATCATTTCCATAAGTAAATAAATAACACGGCTATTGCCGCAATGCCGCCAAAAAAGTACAATGCATAATTCTGCACTTTACCTGATTGTAATCCTTTGATCAATTCTGAGATCTTTCCCGTTACCGTTGCCAGCAAATTCATAAATCCATCTACAATATTCCTGTCAACCCATGCAATCGGCTGCCCAACCAGTGGGAAGATGATCTTTTTGGTGATAAACAGGTATAACTCATCCATGTAAAACTTATGTTTTGCTGCCCGGTAAAAACCACCGAAAGCAGTAGCCAGTTTTGCCGGTTTATCATTTTGTGTTTTATACAGGCTGGCTGCAATTAGTATAGCAATCACTGCCAGGGTTACCGGGGCTATAGAGAACATCAGGTTGGTATGTGTTTCCAAAGCCACACCATCAGAAGTGATAAGATTGGAGAAAGGAACAAATCCAACACCAAGCGCACAAACAGCCAGAACAACCAATGGCAGTTTCATAGACAGGGTACCTTCTCCATGCTCATGCAAATGAGCTGTAGATTCTTTACTCCAGAAAATAGAAAAATATAAACGGAACATATAAAAAGCCGTAAGCGCTGCTGTAAACAACGCTACACCATAAATGAGTTTGTTTGAATGAAATGCTGCCGTTAATATTTCTTCTTTACTGAAGAAACCCGCAAATGGCGGAATACCTGCAATGGCCAAACAGGCAATCAGAAATGCGATATGTGTTACCGGCATCAGTTTTCTTAATCCGCCCATATCACTCATCTCGTTACTATGCACAAGGTGTATTACAGCGCCTGCACCGAGGAATAATAATGATTTGAAGAAAGCATGTGTGAAGAGGTGGAACATAGATGCCATATACCCTAATCCATCTTCACCGCCATATTTTGAAACACCGAGTGCAAACATCATATAACCTATTTGCGACATAGTGGAATATGCCAGCACTCTTTTAATATCGGTTTGTGTGCAGGCAACTACAGCAGCCAGCAAAGCGGAGAAAGCGCCTGTATACATTACCACCTGCAAAGCGGCAGCATCCATATTAAATACAGGAAATAACCTTGCAACAAGGTATACACCCGCTACTACCATAGTGGCAGCATGTATTAATGCAGATACAGGTGTGGGGCCTTCCATTGCATCTGGTAACCAGATATGCAGCGGGAACATAGCAGATTTACCTGCACCTCCCATGAAAACCAGCACCAATGCCCATGTAAGCGCCGATACACCTAAGAACCCTGCAGTAGCCATGCCTGTAAATTCGGGCGATTGTGCATTGGTTAATTTTTCTATGAGTGTTCCGATATCTAAGGTACCGGCATAAAAACCTAATAATAAAATGCCGATGAGAAAACCGAGATCAGCAAAACGGGTTACAATAAAAGCTTTTTTGGAAGCCGCTACAGCCGAAGGTTTATCAAAATAATAACCGATCAGCAGGAAAGAAGATACACCCACCAGTTCCCAGAAAATATACACCTGAAAAATATTACCAGAGAGGATCAAACCCAGCATTGAAAAAGTAAACAGCGACAGGAATGCGTAATAAGTAGCAAAGCGCTCCTCCCCTTTCATATACCCCAGGCTGAACAGGTGCACCATCAGCGAAACAAACGTTACCACCACCAGCATCATCACAGAAATGGGGTCAACAATAATACCCATATCAATAGATACGTTAGGAGAAAACTCAAGCCAGGTATATTTTAACGCAACGATCTTTTGATAAATGCCATTCACTTTACCATCAACAAAAAAATACTGGTTGGCAACAATAAACGACAAAACCGTTGAGGCAAGCAATGATGCTGTGCCTATCGTTCCTGAAAAAGTTTTAAAGTATTTGCGGCCGAAAAGTCCCAACACAATAAATGTTGCCAGCGGCAGCAGGGGGATCCATAATATGTAGGCGTAGTTGGACATCTATTTAGAATTTCATTTCGGTTGCATCATCCACGTCAATGGATTGATGGCTTCTGTAAAGGTTGATAATAATAGCTATGGCCACAGCCGCTTCTGCAGCAGCAATGGTGATAATAAATATGGTAAAGAATATACCGTCCAGTTTGGCAGGGAACAGGTATTTATTAAATGCCACAAAATTGATGTTCACGCTGTTCAGCATCAGTTCTATCGACATCAGCATGGTGATCATGTTTCTGCGGGTAAACAATCCATACATGCCTATAAAGAACAGGGCTGTACTTACAAATAAAATATGTGTTAAAGGCACTCCGTTCATATCAGTTTCCCTCCCTGTTTTGTGGTGAGGCAATATTGGTTTGATTACTACTCTTCATGGCTATTACTATACAACCTATCATAGCCGCAAGCAATAGCATACTCACTACTTCAAATGGCAGAATAAACCCATGTTCTGTGGTACTCAGCATCTGTGTGCCGATATCGGATACAGCTACTTTGAAAGGCTGATCATTAGATTCGGCAAATCCATAGCCTGCAATCAGGTTATAGGCAAAACCCAATCCGAACAAGGCTGCCAGCACAGAGAAGATGGTTTTCTGCAAAGGTGGCTTAGGCATTTTTTCGCCCGACTGTTGTGTTAAAAAGATAGAGAAAATGATCAATATCACAATACCGCCCACGTAAACGATGATCTGCACTGCGGCAACAAATTCAACCTCCATCCAGAAATACAAAGCAGCAATACCTACCAGAGAAAACAGCAGCCAGATGGCAGCGCGGAATATTTTTCTCGCGGTAACAGCCAGCAAACCTGCGCCCAGCAGGAATGCAGCAATCAGGTAAAATATAATAGCAGATGCACTCATTATTCAATGCCCTCCCTAACTTTTGATCCGGGTTTATTTAATTTTTTGGTCAGCATATTTCTATCATACACACTATGTTCAAAATTCTGCGCCATTTTTATTGCATCAGACGGACAGGCCTGTACGCATAAATTACACATGGTACACAATTCGAGGTGATAAACAAATGTGTCGATGGCTTTCTTTTTCTTGCCTTCAGGTGTAAGTTCAAATTTGGTAATGATCTTGATGGTTCCGTTAGGGCAAGCCAGTTCGCAGGCGGTACAGCCTGTGCAGGCATGTTCGTTATTCTCGTCGTGCGGCATTACCACCTCTCCTTTAAAACGCTCAGCCAGTTTAAGTGTGGCACGGTTATCAGGATATTGTTCAGTAATGATCTCTTTTGGATGAAAGAAATAATGACCGGTCTGCCGCATGCCTTTCAGCAGTGAAGTAACACCGTTATAAACATCCTTTATATATTCTTTCAAAAACATTTTCGGGTTTGGATTTGAGTTTGGGGTTTGGGGTTCTTTTTAAAAAATTTGCTTTTAAAATATCTGTTTTATTCAATTAATTTATTCAGTTACTATATATACTGTCCCGTTTCTATCTCTTCAAAATATTTTATCGTTGCCCTAAAGTCAATTCAGTCAGTTTTAACCTACGCTAAAACTCCAAACCCACAACAACCCCAAACTCCAAACCCCAGACTCCAAACTCAGAAATGCCATCCTAATATCGCTATTACTGTTACTAATATTAAATTGAACATGCTTATTGGCAACAGGTATTTCCATTCAAGATTCAATAACTGATCTATACGCAACCGTGGGAAGGTCCAGCGGAACCACATGATCAGGAATATCAGGAAGAAAGTTTTTCCAAAGAACCAGATAGATGACGGAATATAATCCATGATATGATTAAAACCTTCCCAATGCCCGATGTGTAAGGGCATCCATCCACCCAGGAATAATGTGGCGCCAATACCGCAAACAATAAATATGTTGATGTATTCTGCCAGGAAAAAAAGTGCAAAACGCATTCCTGAATATTCTGTATGAAATCCTGCTGTTAATTCTGATTCTGCTTCTGCCAGGTCAAATGGTGCACGGTTGGTTTCTGCTGTTACAGCGATAATGAATATCACAAATGAAATGATCACTGGGATATGCCCTTTAAACAACCACCAGCCATTTTGCTGTGCAGCAATGATATCTGATAACTGCAGGCTTCCGGATAAAACAACAATGGATAAAATAGATAAGCCTGCAGACAATTCATAACTCACGATCTGTGCGCCGCTTCTCATGGCGCCAAGTAAAGAATATTTATTGTTACTGGCCCATCCTGCCATCAGCACGCCAATTACAGAAAGAGAAGAAATGGCCGATACATATAATACACCAATATTAATATCCCAGATCTGGAAATTCTTAGCAAATGCAATGGGTGCCAGCAAAAGCATGGCAACAATCATTACCAGGAAAGGTGCCAGGTTGAAAAGAAATTTATCTGCCTTATCCGGCGTCAATCCTTCTTTCATTATCAGCTTCAGTGTATCTGCAGCAGTCTGAAACATGCCCCCCGGGCCAACCCTGTTAGGCCCAAGGCGTATCTGGATATGCGCTGCCACTTTTCTTTCCATCAGTACCAACACCAGTCCAAGTGCCGCAAACAAAGCAATGGCCAGCAAAATCACTATTGCACACTCTGCCAGTAATGCGGGTGTAGGAGATAATACACTGTATAGCCATTGATGAACTGAACCTGTTATGCCTTCTAAACTAAACATCGCGAAATTTATTTCCTGATTGATTATTCATTGTTGTGAATTGGCAATGGTGAATGTATCTTGCATAACACTTTCAT
>DAIOVU010000045.1:0-28492 GCA_036758845.1 Sediminibacterium sp. | reverse complement strand
TCACAATTCACAATTCACAATTCACAATTCACAATTCACAATTCACAATTCACAATTCACAAGTTGTTTTTAGCGTTCAGGCCGCTTGAGCGTCCCGACCACACTCACCATTCACTACTCACAAAGTTGTTCCTGCGTTCAGGCCGCTTGAGCGTCCCGACCGCACCCATCACCTGTCAATATCCGGTATCACTAAATCCAGCGTTCCCATTGTTGCCATCAGGTCTCCGATCTTACTGCCTCTTGCCATATGGTCTAAAGCAGACAGGTTCGAAAATCCGGGTGAGCGGAACTTAATCCTGTAGGGCGATGTAGCACCTTCACTCACAATATAAACACCCAGTTCTCCTCTCGCTGTTTCTACCCTTGTATAAAATTCTCCTTTGGGTAATTTCAATACCGCTTTTGTTTTAGCCTGGAAATCACCTTCGGGAATATTATCAATCAACTGTTCAATAATTCTGATAGACTGGCTCATTTCTCTCATTCTAACCAAATAACGGGCAAATGAATCGCCACCGGTTTCCAATATTTCCTCAAACTCAACCGTATCATACACTTCGTAAGGATATATTTTACGGATATCTGAATTAACACCACTGCCTCTTGCAACGGGACCGGTACAACCATAAGAGATCGCATCTTCTTTGCTAAGAATGCCCACTCCTTTCATCCTGTTCTGGAAAATGATATTATTGGTGATCAGATCATCATATTCACCGATCCGCTCTTTAAACTGTTTTACAAATGCTTTTACTTTCTGCTGAAACCCGGGATGCAGGTCAATGGAAACACCGCCGGGCACCATATAATTCATGGTAAGTCTTGCACCGCAGGTATCTTCCATGATCTCATTGATCGTTTCACGTTCGCGGAAAGTATAGAAGAAAGGAGTGAATGCGCCAAGGTCCATAGCCATAGCACCCAGCCATAGTTCGTGCGATGCAATACGTGTTAATTCACTCATCAGCACCCTGATCACTTTAGCTCTTGCGGGCACTTCAATCTGCATTCCTTTTTCTACGCACATGGCACAGGCCAGGTTATTGATATGTGCTGAGAGATAATCCATCCGGCTGGTTACATAAATAAACTGCCGGTAATTAAGGCTCTCACACATTTTTTCTATGGAGCGGTGGATATAGCCAAGATGCGGTTCAATTTTTTTGATCGTTTCGCCATTCAGCGTTATCACCAGGTGCAGCACACCGTGGGTAGCAGGGTGTTGCGGGCCAACATTGATCACCAGTTCTCCTTCGGGACCGTTACCGGTAGTATCTTTTATGATCTCTGTTTGCGTGTACATTGCCAGACTATAGTTTTATCATGTTGATCGGATCCTCAAAATCTTTTCTTAATGGGAACCCTTCAAAATCGTCAGTTAATATCAGTTTTCTCAGATCAGGGTGATGCAGGAATTTTATACCAAAGAGTTCGAATACTTCTCTTTCATGAAATTCTGCGGTGCGCCATATATCTGATACCGTTTCTACTTCAGGATTAGCAGTATCTGCTTTCACCTTTACCACTATGGTATGACGGTGAGCGCTGGAAGACAAATGATACACAACGGTAAGATGTGTTTTCCAGTCGATGCAGGTAAGACAGAACAAATAATCAAACTGAAATTCTGATGAACTCCTGAGCCGCTGCGCCAGTTCTTTCCATGTTGCAGGTTCGGTCTGTATATTCAGCCACTCGCCTGTTTCATCGAAAGTTGCTGAAGGAGCAACACTGGTAATAAAATCTTTTATTTCTTCGTTCGTCATACTACTCTTTTAACACTATGCTTTTGATTCTTCGCGAATCTGTTCTCTTGTTAAACCGCTTTTTATTTTTTCCTGCAGGGTGATTAGTGCATGTAACAAAGCTTCCGGTCTTGGCGGACATCCGGGGATGTACACATCAACAGGAATAATATGGTCTGCCCCTTTCACTACAGAATACGTATTATAAAAGAATGGGCCGCCGCTGATAGCGCAGGCGCCCATGGCGATCACATATTTTGGATCGGCCATCTGATCATATAATCTTTTAAGTACCGGCCCCATTTTGTTTACAATAGTTCCGGCAATGATGATCACATCCGCCTGCCTGGGCGTAGCTCTTGCCACTTCAAAACCAAACCTTGAAAAATCGTATTTGGCAGAAGCCACAGACATCATTTCAATACCGCAGCAACTGGTTGCAAAAGTGAGTGGCCATAACGAATTGGAGCGCGCCCAGTTAATGATGCTGTCAAAAGTGCTCACTACAACGCCACCACCGGGTGTTTGAAGGA
Organism: Sediminibacterium sp.; assembly: GCA_036758845.1. Classification (GTDB taxonomy): domain Bacteria; phylum Bacteroidota; class Bacteroidia; order Chitinophagales; family Chitinophagaceae; genus Sediminibacterium. The sequence goes on along the minus strand of DAIOVU010000045.1, from coordinate 26,211 downwards.
TCTGTCCGGGAAATTCTTTATTATCTGCCACCATTGCTCCGTTTAGCTCCATTTTAAAGCTCCTTTTTTATGTGCGTATAAAAAACCCATAAACAAAATGAATATAAAAACCAGTATCTCGAACAGGGCCACCATACCAACTTTCTTAACTACCACAGCCCATGGATACAGGAATATCAGTTCCACGTCAAAAATCAGGAATAAGAGGGCGAAAAGATAATAACCAACATTGAATTGATGCCAGGGAGAAGTAACAGTGGGAATGCCGCATTCGTAAGCCTGGCCTTTTTGTACATTCTTACTTCCTTTTACTAATAGCTGGCCGATTAAAATACCTCCTGCAGAAAATGCAACGGCGGCAACCGTTAATGCAATCAATGAAATGGCTCCCATGCTCGGTAATCGGGTTTCATTTTTTATACCCACCCCAAATTACGGAATTTCATATGAAAAAAATTAAGTGCGCAAATATTTGCGGGCCTAATTTCAAAAAAAAATGAAATACGCGAAAATCATCGGAAATCCTTTCTTGTCAACAAATGACATAAGTCATCTTCCTGAATATTTTTTAATAATCCCGAAAATAATTTCTGTCTCTTCCCGGAACCCGTTTAACAGACCGACGATATAATTTTCGTCAAATCCGGTAAGTGCATCGATGGCTTTTGCTTTAACAGAAAGTTTGTCCAATCCTGCGGCAAGTGTAGTGCCTTTTAGTTTATGACCGCCCGATTTCAGTCCTTTCAGATCTTTTTGCTGAAAGCAATTCTCCAGGTCCTGCGTGGATTTTTTCAATTCATTTTCTATCGAGGATAAAAACTCTTTCAGTAAAGCTTCATCGCCCGCAACAATTTCCCGGAGCTTGTCTAAATCAATATGTTCTTTCATTTCAGTGTTATTCATTTCAATACCTGCGGACCCGTTAACATCCGCTACAGGAAGTACCCATTTATTGAATACTGTTCTTATCGTATTCTCAACAAAAGGTTTGGGAATAAAATCGTTCATGCCCGCCTCAATGCATTTTTCCTTCTCTCCTTTTACAACACCAGCTGTTACAGCTATAATAGGTATATGTTTTCCCGCTTCCATTAGCCTGATCTCGCGGGTAGCTTCATAGCCGTTTTTTTCAGGCATCTGTATATCCATGAAAACGATATCAGGCATGTGTTCGCTGCATAACTGAACAGCCACCTTTCCATTAACTGCCTCTACGATCTCTGCATTGGGAGCAATGTGCTGAACAACGGTTTTCGCCAGCAACATATTCACTGCTCCATCTTCGGCAATCATAATACGCAGTTTATCCAGGTTAACACCGGCAGCATTGTCTGCGGGCGCTTTTTCGGTATCTTCTTTCTGCACTACCAGCTTTGATAAAGCCATAAATAAATCCTGCAGTTTAATAGGCTTAACCAGCCGTCCCGATACCTGTAGTTCCCGGCAGCGCCTGATTATATTTTCATCATCTGATGAGCTGGATAACAGTATAATAGGTTGCTGTTCTGCCGTTGCATAAAAGTTGTCCCTGATCTTTTGAATGGTTTCCAGCCCGTCCATGATCGGCATATGATAATCCGTCAATATCACATCATATTTCTTGCCTGTTTCCAGTATCTGCAGGGCTTCTATACCATTCTTGGCGATATCTGCGTGTATATTCTGTAACAAGAGCATCTGGGTAAGGATGGTACGGTTATGTTCGTTATCGTCTACAATCAATACTTTCTTAATAAAAGAAACATCTGCCCAGCGGCTTGATTGCCCCTGTTCTGCAGTAAGCTTCAGGTCGAAATAAAAACGGCTGCCCTTGCCCGGGCTACTCTGTAACTGTAACTGACTACCCATCATTGCCAGCAAACGGTTTGAGATGGTAAGTCCCAGGCCGGTACCGCCATATTTCCTCGTTACCGAGCCATCTTCCTGCGAAAATGCCTGGAAGATCTTTTGTTGTTTATCGGGCCGGATGCCGATACCTGTATCTCTTACCTCAAAACGGATTGTTACTTCTTTTTGCGTAGCATCAGTCAGGGGTTCAATCTTCAGTTCTATTTCTCCCTGTTCTGTAAACTTGGAAGCATTGCTCAGCAGGTTAATCAGTATCTGTTTCAGGCGTACCGCATCTGTCCAGATAAATCTTGGCAGTTCGGTAGAAACATTCAACAGCATTTCAAGTTGTTTCTGTTTTATCTGGAAGCTGATGATGTCTGCTGCCTGGCTGGCTATCTCAAACAAATCACATTTTTCATTTTCCAGTTCCAGTTTACCGGCTTCGATCTTTGAAAAATCAAGGATATCATTAATGATACTTAGCAGGGTATTGGCCGACTGGTTAACGATGGTCAGGTATTGCTGTTGTGTATCGTTCAGCTTGGTTTTTAGTATCAGGTCGGTGAAACCGATCACGCCATTCAATGGTGTACGTATTTCATGGCTCATACTGGCAAGGAATTCGGATTTGGCAAGACTGGCCTGTTCTGCCGCTTTTTTAGCCGTTTGCAATTCGTCGCGCTGCAAACAGAGTTCAGTAATATCCTGCCTGGATATCATCAGGCCGCCGATAGACCCATCAGGCAGGTGCCATGGCCTTACTTCCCATCTCAGGTACTGGTCATGGCTCCATCCGGGTGGGCGCCATATATCTTCTTCCTTACGCACAACATCGCCTGTTGCCAGGCAACGGGCATGTACCTCTTTCCACTCCTGTGGGATATTCGGTGTTACTTCGTAATGAGAGATACCAATGATATTTTTCCCAACCAGGCCGGATTCTTCTATCCAGCGGTTACTTGCCGCTATATATTTTATCTCTTTATCAAACATGGCAACAGCCGCGGGTGCAGTTTCTACAAATGCGGCTAACCTGGACCTTTCTATACTCAGTTCTTTTTCGATCTTTTTCTGAACAGAGATATCCTGTACCACAGAATAAATCTGATCTTCTCCCTCTACGTCTGTAAAACGGATACCATTCAGCAACACAGGTATAGCGTGTCCATCCTTATGCATGTATTCCGATTCATACGGACCATATCGTCCGGTATCGATCAATACCTGGTATTGCTCTATCTCTTTATCATGACGTTTCGGTGAAGCGATATCCCAGTGAGAAAGTTGACGATACTCTTCTTCACTGTAACCCATCATGTTGAACAATGTTTCATTACCCTTTAAGAATTTACCATCCTCGAACCTGTGAATAGAGATCCCTACCGGCGAAATATCAAAAAAAGCGCGGTATTGGGCCTCATTCATTTCAAGAGCCAGTTCAATCTTTTTGCGTGCATCAATATCCTGGAAAGCGCCAAATACCCTTTTGCATTTACCGTTTACCATTTCTGCTTCTCCAATGGCTCTTACCCATCGTTCATTGCCGTTGGCCGTGATCAACTGCAATTCAATATCATAAGCAATTCCCTTTTCCATTGCCTCATTGAATACCTTCAGGATCTTTTCCTCGCTTTCTCCTTTTTTATAAAAGTGGAGTGCTGTTGCAAGATCCGGAACATAATCATCCGGCACTTCATGTATCTGTTTGGTAACGGTTGTCCAGAATACCTGTTTTTTCTCCAGATTCACTTCCCAACCGCCAATTCTGGCTACCTGGTTGGTTTTTTCCAGCATCTCCTTGGTCCGCTTCAGGTCATTTTCCAACTGGAGCCTGTCTGTGATGTCAACAGAATTACCAATCACATACCTGTAGCCATCGCTGTTTTTTTCTATTGTATTATTATACAACCATACGCGGATCGAACCGTTTTTGTGAACAGTTGCCATCAAACCCGTTGACTTTCCTTTTTCACTGATTTCTGCCAGGTAATCATAAACCTGTGTATGATAGGCAGGCGGAACAATATCAAAGAGTTTTTTCTCTATCAATTCATCTACTGTATATCCTAACAGTTGGGCGCCTGCTGCATTGATAGTGATGAATTTTCCGTCCAGATCATGGGTACACATCAATCCTTGCGAGTTCTCAAAAAAAGAACGAAACTTGTTTTCACTCTCCAGTATCTGCAGTTCTCTGGCCCTCTCGTCTGTAATATCTCTTCCAATTGCATACAGGTAGCCCGTTTGTGGTTCAGGGGTTGCCATCCACTGGATAGTTCTGTATGAACCTTTATCAGTCCGGAACCGGCAACTAAAATTGATGGTTACTTCTCCTGATGCCAGTTTTTCAATTTCTCTGCGGGTACTGGTTAAATCATCCGGATGAACAAAATCGTAAAACGAAGTTCTGAGAAAATAGTCCTCTTCCCATCCAAGTATTTTTTTTAAAGCCGGGTTGATCTTTTTGAAGTAGCCATCCGTTACTGCTACGCCGATGAGATCGTTGGAGAGTTTAAATAATTTTTCAAAATTCTCCAGATGCTCTATCTGCCTTCTCTCCTGGATCAATAAGATCACTTCGGTAGCAAGCAATTTGAGTGATTCGCGCTGAGTATCTGTCAGTTTTCGGGGAATGCGGTCTATTACACATAAGGTTCCGAGTGCAAAGCCTTGTTCATCTATCAGTGGGCACCCTGCATAAAAGCGGATATGCGGATCTCCGGTTACCAATGGATTATTCCTGAACAGTTCATTGTTCACAGCATCTTCCACTTCGTAAATAGTGGTGCCCTGTATCGCATAAAGACAGAAAGCCACTTCACGCGGCGTTTCAGAAATGGTTAACCCAACTTTGGATTTAAACCATTGTCTTTTGTCATCAATCAGTGTTATGAGAGAAATAGGGGCTTCGCAGATGAGTGAAGCAAGTTTAGTAAGACGATCATATGCCTCCTCTCCCTGCGTATCCAGGATATGATATGATTTTAATGCCTCCAGTCTTGCGGCTTCGGTATTTTGGGGGGTACCTTGCGTCATCAGGATATTTACAGATTTTCTTATATGTTTTTAGTCTCAGCTACTTATGTGATTACCATAACAAGATAGCGATTTATTGAAAACCAACATTTTAAAAAACTGTCCATAAAAAAATCATAAAAACAGCTTCCTGTTCTGCAGGTTTTATGCAACAAAATTAAACAATTTACGTAGCTTACCATGCTGCCATGCTGGTAGACAGCGGTTTCGGAAAAGATCAGATCATCATTTTAATCTTATAATTTGAAGCAGAGCAATTTCGAATACCTTAACAAGCACAAAAGCAAGTCCTTTGCCGACTTAAAGCAAAGGATCACTTACAGTTATAATAATGTAGAGAACACCATTATTGGCCAGGTGGAGGAAGACGGCAACCAGATCTTCTTATATGAATACCGCGGCAAATATATTGGTACCGAATTTCTGATCTCCTTCGCTAAAAATTCCGCTTCCTATAAATTGATCAATGTAGACGAAAAGCAGAATGAGCTGATTAATTAGTCTGGAGTTAGAAGTTTGGAGTCTGGAGTACCTTTGTACATAATCAAATTACTCCAAACCCCAAACCCCAAACCCCTAACTCCAAACTCCTAACTCCCCATCAATCTCCTATGATAATTGATCTGCCCCAGGTGATAGTTAAGGTGTGCGAGTAGATGGAGCAGGAAATATTGTACAGTCATTGAATAGTCAAACACTTTTTCAGGGTATTCTGACGAGAGTTGATCAGCAGTGAGGGTACGCAGGGTTTGCGTAACTATATTAGATGTATGATTGAGCGACTGCACCATAGCTTTTGCAGGAATATTTTTCTGGCTGAATTCTTCCGGCCGGTTACGGATATACCCGCTATTACCCAACACGCCGCCGATATAATGTTGCAGGTTGCCTAACAAATGCAGGCAAAGATTGCCCCCCGAATTACTGATCTGTGGGGCCGTTAACCAAAGTTTGCTTTCAGCCGTATATGAGCTGATCTCTTTCTTAACTTTTTCAATATCTCTTTCAAACAATACAGCGAGGTTTTCTGTAAGCATGATTGTAATGGTTGTGTTATTGATCATTAAAAAAACAATATTAAATAAAATTTAACCCTTGCGCCATCGCGGTTAAGCTTATACTTAATACAAATCAAATAAGCATCTGTTGATCAGGCATTATTATACACCTTCAAAACCGGCTCACGCAACGCAGCAGATTTTTCAGACACAACAAATTCCAGTATCGCTGCAAGGTCCGAAGGCTTTACCCAAATTGACGAATCAACATCCGGCATGCTTTTCCTGTTCAATGGCGTATCCAGTGTAGATGGCGCTACCACGGTAGCAGTTACATTCTTTCCTTTTGCTTCTTCATTCAGGTATTCGGCCAGTTTAAATAACAACGACTTGCTTAAACCATATGCTATCAGGTTTTTCCCCTGCGATGCTTCAATGGCCGGTCTTGCACCAATAAAAACCAATCGCCCATTCCCCGTTTCCATCATATGCTGAAACAGCGGGCGGATAACATGATAAGCAGTTTCGAAATTCAAAGCAATCTGATGTTGAATATCAGCAATGGCAGTAGTTGCTATATTGCCCATGGCAAAACCACCCACCAGCATCAATGCAGCATCAACGGTTTGATATTTTTTAAGAACAGCCGCTATAAAAGAGGCTGTAGCCGCTTCATCTGCAAGATTTACTACCTGTACTTCAAGGTTCTGATGAGCAGGCAAATCAGCGATCATCGTTTCTGCCATTACAGTGGCCACCACCTTGTATCCCTTTTCGAGAAATGTTTTTGTTACCGCAGAACCCAGGTTCCCATTGGCGCCGGTGATGATAACGGTTTTCATATTATATTGATAGAATGAGTGAATGATAGATTGATAGAATTGAAAAGGGAAGTGTAATTTAACCTTTTTTGGCAAAAAAATATAGCGGTTCTTTCAACTTACAATTTATCTTGCAAGACAATTTTAAATGGTATGACAATACGCTTCTCCCGTTTACTGGTAACCATTCTGACTGTTTTTATGATACAGGAAGGTTTCTCACAGCAGATCGATTCTATGATGTCGGTTTATGCAGAACAGTTTCCTACAGAGAAGATCCATATTCATTTCGATAAATCTATCTATAACAAAGAAGAAACGATCTGGTATAAGATCTACATCTTATCGGGCACAGAATTAACCGGGTTAAGTAAAAACGTTTACGTAGAATGGTACGACACAACAGGCAGGATGCTGAAACAAACTGTTGCACCGCTTTACCAGTCTACCGCAAAAGGATCGTTCGATGTTCCGGTAGATTATTCGGGCAATTTCATTCATGTAAAAGCCTATACAAGATGGATGCTGAATGATGATTCGGCGTATGCTTATTCAAAGAACCTTACCATCAACACCGGCGTTACCGGTCAGAACAAAAAACCGGTTGTATTAAAAACAAGGGTAGAAACTTTTCCGGAAGGTGGATTTATCATACAGGGCCTAAATACCCGCGTAGCTTTTAAAGCAACAAACCAATATGGCATGCCGGTGTTGATCAAAGCTTTTTTGGTAAATGATAAGAACAAAATAATAGACACCCTGAAAGTACAGCACGATGGGATGGGCAGTTTTATGCTAACATCTAAACCGGGAGAAAAATACCAGGTAAACTGGACAGATGAGAACGGGAAAACAGGCACTACACCCGTTTTAATTACCAAATCTGAGGGCGCAAGATTATCCATCACAACAACCAACGACAAAGCCATTGTTCAGGTGGAGCGGACACAGAATGCACCAGACAATTTTAAACGTATGAACCTGCTGGTTCATATGAACCAGACCCTGTTTTATAAAGTTAACCTGAACGCAACCGAAAAAATACTGCTTAATGCGGCCGTACCTATTGACGAAATGCCTACCGGCATTTTGCAGTTCTCCTTATTTACTTCCGACTGGATACCTGTGGCAGAAAGGGTTATTTTTACCAATAACCGCCTGCACGAGTTTAATGCGAAAGTGACATCACAATTAGTTAGTTTTGAGAGAAGAGGTAAAAATGTATTCGATATCTCTGTTTCTGACACAGCTTTTACAAATATGTCTGTAGCTGTTACAGACGCATCTGTTGTTACACCCGATGTAAACACCATTTACTCTGATCTCACTTTAAGCAGTGATATCAAAGGGAAAATATATAACCCTGCTTATTATCTTTCAAGTGATGCAGACAGCGTAACCGCTAATCTTGACCTTGTGATGCTAACCAATGGCTGGCGCAGGTTTGACTGGGATAAGATCAAAGCGGGCGTATTGCCAAAAGTTCAATATCCGATAGAAACTGATCTGCTGAAAATTACGGGTAAAGTATACGGCATGAAATCTATCAGCACCGCCGCACCTGTTGTGTTAAACATGATTGTTGTTGGTAAAGACAGCAGTAAGAATTTTCTTTTTACGCCGGTTCAGAAAGATGGCTTCTTTGAAGAGAAAGGAACGTTCTTTTATGATACCGCCAGGATACTTTACAACTTTAACGGCAATGATAAACTAAAAGATCTGTTGCAGGTGAAGTTTGAAAACGGGTTATTGAGACAGGTTCTTAAAAAAATACAGTACCCGGATACCTACCGGAATTTTAACTGGAGCGACAGTTTGGCCAAATTGAAAATGAATTATTTTCTTGATCAGCAGGAACAGCTAAAAAGAAGAATGGCCTCTACTACTTTGCAGGAAGTGATCGTAAAATCAAGAACTAAATCGAAAGATCAGATCCTTGAAGAAAAATATACATCAGGTTTATTCGCGGGTGGAGACGCTTATTCCTTTAACATGCTTGACGATCCGGCGGCTCAAAGTTCCATAGACGTTTTATCTTTTTTACAAGGCAGAGTGGCAGGGCTAATGATCTCAGGTACAGGTTCACAGGTAAGCCTGAGTTGGCGTGGCAGCACACCAGACCTGTTTCTGAATGAGATGAAATCGGATATTAGTATGGTTCAATCGATCAATGTAAGAGATATTGCCATGGTAAAAGTATTCAGGCCTCCTTTCTTTGGATCGATCGGTGGCGGAGCTGTTGCCATCTATACTCGAAAAGGGAACGACTCAAAAAATTCATCGTCTGATAACAAAAGTATGGAGAGTACTGTTTTGGGTGGGTACTCCAGATTTAAAGAATTTTACAGTCCGCAGTACGATAAACCCAATGAAACCTTTGAAACAGATATCCGCACCACTTTATACTGGAACCCTTATGTGATCACCAACAAAAAGAATCCGCGCGTGAGGATCCAGTTTTTTAATAATGACTTCAGCAAAAAATTACAGGTTGTACTGGAAGGTGTAAATGCCGATGGTAAAATGACCAGGGTGGTTAAATTGCTTGAGTAAAAGTTAAGATGCTGTGCTATTACAATTTACTCACTATCGACTACTTGCTAACGTGTTGTGCTCTATTTAAATCAGCTATTGATGCAATCATTTCTGGTTTTACCGGGTTAATTTCATTTTTAAGTAGGGATTGTGTGAAATACACAAAGGCCTTTTGCGATCATTGCGGCCCATTGCGTTCTTTGCGCCACCACTTTAAACCTTGCATAATCAGCGCGCCAGCTATTATAGATGAATCTGTTTCAGTGATTTTTGGATTTATAAGTGTTGGAGAGCAAAGCTGTAACGTAAGGAGCACCAGGAACCGCATGGGTCGTAAGGAATTAACTATATCTCATCTTACTTAGTAGTTGACGCGTTCTATTAAATACAGCACTACATTTTGGTTGCAATAAGAGAACCTGCCTGCTTTAATCAACCGATTCAATTCATCGCAGAGAACAGGGATGCAGCGTAAGCGCAGAGATTTTTTTTAATAACTTCTTCAATAGCACAACACGTTATTTCGAATCTTTTTTAAAACACATAGGTGCATAGGAAACCCGGAAAGAAACATAGTGAACTATATACCCTGTTTCCTGACCTATGTAACTATGTGTTTAAACCACATGCGTTAAGAATCAATTTATTTAAATAATCCCCATTTGCTGCATCAGGTAAGTGGCGTTTTTGGTTTGTGCAACGCCTTTGCGCATGGTAAAATCAAAATGAAGCCCGGTGCCGGTCAATTCACTTTCAAAGCAATAATTCTCAATTAAACCAGGATGCATTTCGGCCAGCACACCTAACTCCGTATCATGTGTGGCAATGAACGAAAGGCAATCATAGTTCAATATCGTTTTGATCAGGAGTGCAGTGCCATCGTGCTTGTCTTTTGAGTTGGTGCCACGCATTACCTCGTCCAACAAAACCAAAGCCGGTACCTGTGCGGGTAAAGATTGGATGATCTCCTGCAAACATTTCAGTTCCGCATAAAAATAAGAAGTGCTTTCTTCAAGCGAATCGATATGATGAAAAGAAGTTAATAACCGAACCGGGCGAAAAACAAAGGTTTTAGCAAACACCGGTGCACCCAATTGCGCAAGGATCATATTGAGCCCCAATGTTCTTAAAAAAGTACTTTTGCCCGACATGTTAGAACCGGTAATAAGGTGCAGCCGGGCTGCAACACCAATCTTCATATCATTAACCACTGCATCGTTTTCCATCATCAACGGATGGCCTATGCCTTTTGCCTCTATCAATAATTGGTCATCTGCCACATCAGGAAAAATAAAGGAGGGGTGATTATAACTAAACCCTGCCAAAGAATTTAACAGTTCTATCTCCCCCATTGTTTCAAACCATTTTTCGATACTGAACTGGTATTCACGGTTCCATTTGAGGTAAGCACGGGCACAGAATAATTCGAGCAGAAACCAACCATTGATGAATATGGAGAAAAGACTTAACCTGAGATCAAACAAGCCGCCCAGCTTAGACAGGCGCTTAAAGGCACCGGCAGCTTCTGCAATTTCTTTTTGTTTTTTTTGAAGATAGGGATGCTCAAAAGATTCATCCGCAATCAGCCGGAAACAAACAGCATACTGGTTATACAGGTAACTGCGTTTTGAAATGTGCTGGTATAATTCAGTAGTTTTTTTATAAATAAACGACAACAAAAACAAGCCGAGAATCATAAACAAAAGCAATAAACGATAACTATCAACCCATATTGAATATACAATCAAAAAAAAGCCGGCTAACGGCCAGATAATGATCATTGTTGACCAAAACCTGTTTTGCAGCTCAGCAAATTTATCTGCCTGTATTTGCGATTGCAGTTGTTCTAATGCTCCTTCTTCTTTTAATAAAAGTGTATGGGCCAGTAATTGTTGCCTGAAGTTTATCTTTCTCGATAATTCCTGCATACATGCCTGGTAATTCCGGATATCAGCCGTATTGGTAAACGGCGCTGTTAACCGGTTAGCCAACGCCTGTTTGCCGCACTTACTGCCTGTGCGGTTTAATAAATGGAACAGGGAATGCTTGCCAAAAATATTGAGATCAACCGTAAAGCCTTTAGCTGGCGCCATCATGGCTCCATTATCAAAAGAGGAAGGAAGGCCGTTAAGCACATTGACCTCGTTTTCATTGATGCGGATCAGTTGCTGAAGTAATGCATTTTTAGCTTTGATAGATTCTGCCAGGATTACCGAAATGATGAAGGCGATGATACACAGTAAAGAATAAACCATGTAATACCCGCTGAATCTTGCTTTAAAAGCAAGGAACAGGAACCAGGCAAAACCAAGGAATAACAAAAGCCGGAGCACACTGATAAAGCCCAGTTGTTTTGCATACTTTTTTTGTTCGGTCTTATAGTTTCTGATTTTATCTGAATAAGCAGTTATCCTTTCTGTATACATTTTGGTGTGGATATAAATGGTAAATCGCGGGCTTTTATTTTATCAACGATGTTCCATCGTCAATAGTAACTACATAGTTTTTGGGCGCATGGCCAAACTGATCGGCATATTTGGTTGATACGGTATTGATCAACTCCTGCATTTTTTCCTTCTTTACAAGATTAATGGTACAGCCTCCAAAGCCACCACCCATCATTCTGGCACCTAATACTGAATCTTCATTCCTAACCATATCAACCAATGCGTCGGCTTCGGGGCAGCTTACTTCGTATAAATGGCTGAGGCCATCATGGGTGTCGAACATTTTTTTTCCAAAAGATACCAGATCATGTTTTACCAGATCATCGCAGGCATCCCGCAGGCGCTGTATTTCTTCTACCACAAAGCGGCATCGGTTGTATACTATCGGATCTCCTGCTTTCAGACAATCATTCACCATCCCAATATCAGCATCACGCAGGCTTTGTATGGCACCGTATTTTTTTTGCATTACAGCAACACCTGCTTCACACTCCTGTCTGCGTAAATTATATTCTGATGAGGCAAGTGAATGTTTAACACCCGTATCGAATAATATGATCCCGATATTAGTTGTATCAAAAGGCATATAAGCATATTCAAGTGAACGGCAATCTAACCGTATCACCTGTCCTTTTTTCCCAAACATGCTCGCAAAGGGGTCCATGATACCGCATTTCACTCCTACAAATTCATTCTCCGCTTTCTGTGCTAACTGCACCATTGTTATGGGTGTTAATCCCAAATTAAAAACTGTATTCAGCGCAAATACAGTGGCGCATTCAACAGCTGCTGAAGAAGATAAACCTGCACCCAATGGCACATCGCCCATCACCACTGCATTAAAGCCGCTTAGTTGATGGCCGGCTTTATGCAATTGATCGGCCACACCCAATATAAAATCGGGCCAATGCTGCTCGGTGGGTTTTAAAGATTGTAAACTTGTTTGAAAAGACTGGGCAAGATCTGCTGCGTACAAATGAATTTCATCATCAGCTCTTTTACTGATGGCCACATAAATAGCTTTATCTATTGCAGCGGGCAATACAAACCCAAGATTATAATCGGTATGCTCACCAATAAGATTAATCCTTCCCGGTGAACGAACGATATGATCTGGCCCGCCAAAGTGCCGGTGAAATATTTTTGTGATCTCAGAAAGAATAGAATCAGTGCCTGTCATTATGAATGATAATTAAACCATAAGAATCTCTGCCATTGGAGATTTTATAAAGTTGTTTCAAAATGCATTTTAGGAACCAGTACATTTTTATATCCTTTACGCTTTAATCGCCCCTCAAAATCCAACTGCACTTCATACTCACCATGTACCAGGAAAAGTGTTTTAACCAGCGCCGGATTCTGGCAGGAAAGAAACTGGCAAAGATCATCGTAATCGCCATGGGCGCTCATACTGCGCATCTGTCCTACTTCCGCCACCACATGATACATTTCTCCATAGATCTTTACTTCTTTTGCACCGTTCATCAACCGCCCGCCTAAAGAGTTAGGCTCGCAATAGCCCACTATAAGAATGGTATTCTTCTTATCACCAATATTGTTCATAATATGATGCTTCACCCTTCCAGCATCTGCCATTCCACTTGCCGAAATGATGATGCAGGGTTGCGGCAGATCGTTCAACGCCTTACTTTCATCAACAGTTTTAATAAAATTCAATCCTTTAAAATCAAACGGATCTTTATCAGACAGCATGATCTTCCTGATACGTTTATTAAAATACTGCGGGTAATTTTTTAATACTTCTGTTGCTTCTTTACTCAAAGGGCTGTCAACATAAATAGGTAAAGAAGGTAAACGGTTCTCCAGTTCCAGCTGATTCAGGGCAAATAATAATTCCTGTGTACGTCCAACACTAAATGCCGGTATGATGAGTTTTCCTTTTTTTTCGATACAGGTTTTTTCTATCCACTGAAGCATGCTATCCGGCACGCCATGCACTTCGTCATGCAGTTTATTGCCGTAAGTACTTTCAAGAATAATATAATCCGCCTGCGGAAACGTAGCCGGTGAGCGGAGGATAGCATCATTATAACGTCCCACATCACCACTAAATGTTAGCTGGGTGGTTTTACCATCTTCTTTAATACGCAGGTGCACGGCCGCGCTGCCGATGATGTGTCCTGCATCTGTATACAACACTTCTATCCCATCTCCAATCACAGTCCACTCACCATACTCTACTGTTTTAAACAGTTCAAGCGCCTTGGCTGCATCTTCTAAATCATACAAGGGTTCGTAAGGTGGCAATCCCTGTTTGGCGCGTCTTTTATTAATGAATTTTGTATCGTCGCGTTGTATCTCTGCAGAATCTTCCAGTAACACAGCTCCCAGTTCTTTTGTTCCGGGAGTGGAATAGATCACTCCTGAAAAACCATCTTTCACCAGTTTGGGTATCAACCCGCAGTGATCAATATGTGCATGCGTTAAAATGAGGTAATTGATGGTGCGCGGATCAAATCCAAAATCACTATTCAGCATATTCGTATCCCTGCCCAGGCCCTGGAACAGGCCACAGTCTAACAGAATACGTTTACCACTCTTTAAAGTGATCAGGTGCTTGGAACCTGTTACTGTTCTGGCTGCGCCATGAAATGATAGTTTCATACCCCCTCCGCCCCCCGAAGGGGGAACTTAGTTCCCTCCCGCGAGGATTTTTTATAACCTGTTAAAAATAAACACACTCCCTCATACCCCTTCAGGGGGTGAGGTTTGATCAAGTTTTCGCTTTAAAACTCCAAGTTATCCAAAACTCCGAAACCACTTCTCCGGCTTCATTGGTACCTGTAGAATGACAGGTTATCGTTTTGCCTTCTCCTGTTGCCAGGGAATCTTCAATGGCTTTATCAATTGCATCACCATCGTGGCAGGTAAATGAAATGGTATCAACTGCTTTCTTTACAAATTTCGCTTCCAGTCCTACCACCAGCATACTTACCGGAGGGTTTCGCCGGTAAACCTGTCCTGACGCCAGCAGTCCCGTACTCATTTCTGCGGCCATTGCCTGAATGGCGAAATACATAGATCGGAAAGGGTTCTGGTTAAACCATTTATATTTTACGGCAACTACCGCATGTTTATCATCCAATGCTTTAATGCGCAAGCCGGCAAACAATGCAGATGGCAGGCGTTGCAACATAAACAACCTGAACCTGATCGGGTTAGTGAGTTGTTTTTGAAATTGTTGAAAACCGGGATTCATACTAATTAGTCAGTTTACTAAATCATTGCTGCTTATACAGGCAAACAAATGCCATTTTGCTACACTAAATGTAACAAGTACTTGTTGCTGCAAAAAATTTAAAAAAGAAACTTACAGGAGAAGCGAAGCCAGTGCATAATCTGCCACAAGAATGAGTATGCAACTCACAACTACTGCACTCGTACTGGCACGGCCAATTTCCAAAGAGCCGCCTTTCACATTATACCCGAAATAAGCCGGGATGCTGCTGAGTATAAATGCAAAAGTGTATGCTTTATAAATACCAAAATTGATATTGTACATATTCAGATTCTGCCTTAACCCAATATCAAAAATATCGGTAGACAGAATACCCGACATGGCACCCGCCGTACGGCCACCCCATATTCCCAGCACAGCAGAGATCACAATGAGGCAGGGTATTACTACTAATGATGCCAGTATCTTGGGCATTACCAGGTAACTTTTTGTGTTGATACCCATAATTTCCAATGCATCTATCTGCTCGCTAATGCGCATATTACCCAGCTCACTGGCAATCTTACTGCCAACTACACCAGCCAGTACAATACTTACCACCGTTGGCGATAATTCGGTGATCATACTATCCCTTACAATCTGTGCAATGGTAGCGGCAGGCACCAACGGACTCACAATCTGGTAAGCCGTTTGAACAGTGGTAACCGCTCCAAGGAACAATGAAATAATTACTACAATCGGCAAGGCGCCTACACCTATCTCTACACACTGGTGCATGAATTCTTTCCAGTACATGCGCCAGTTTTCCGGCTTGGTAAACATGCCCTTCAGCATTAATAAGTAGGTACCGAAATGTGTGAAAAATGACATGAGATTAATTAGTAATTAATAATTAGTAGTTAGTAATAACTACTTAAAATTTTAAGATCCTTGCTTTAATTAACCCAACTGTAATTACTAATTACTAATTGGTTTTATTTCTTCCGTTTCTTCAACCTCTTCCACCACGTACTCTTCTGCACCACTTCATCTGTATTGATCCGGCATTTTAACTGGGCATCTACTACCGCAATCATGGCCATATTAATGATGCTGCGTACAGTACTTCCTAATTGTAATACATGTACCGGTTTCTTCAATCCCAACAGGATCGGTCCAATGGCATCGGCACCGCCAATTTCTTTTAACAGGTTATAGGTAACGTTACCGGATGTTAAGTTAGGGAACATTAACACATTCACATCTTCATCCACCAGTTCGCTGAAAGGATAGTTATCACGCAGGATCTCTTTATTAAATGCCATACTGCCCTGCATCTCTCCATCCACAATTAAGGAAGGATTGCGCTGCTTCAGTATTCTGGTAGCTTCTGCAACTAACCTTGCTTCAGCCGAATCGCTGCTGCCAAAATTACTGTAACTCAACATGGCAATTCTTGGTACCAGGTTAAAGTTGCGCACTTCTTTGGCAACCATCATGGTAATATCAGCGAGTTCTTCGGCAGTTGGATTAAAGTTTACCGTAGTATCTGCAAGGAATAAAGGACCTTTCTTGGTAAGCAATAAATACATACCGGCAATCTTCTTCACGCCTTCCTCTGTACCAATGATCTGCAGGGCAGGGCGGATAGCTTCAGCATAATTTTTTGTAAGGCCCGATAACATGGCATCTGCATCACCTGTTTCCACCATCATGCAACCAAAATGGTTGCGGTCTTTCATTATCTTCAGGCTCTCATATTTATTAATACCCCTGCGATGGCGTTTCTTAAAAAATAGTTCACCATAAAACTCCCGCTTCTGTTCCATCTCATCACTTCTTGGATCAATGATGGGAATATCGGCCAGGTCAATATTATTTTCCTCCGCAATGCGGTTGATCTTAATAGGATCTCCCAATAATATCGGGTAAGCAATACCATCATCATATAAAATGCTGGCCGCTTTCAGTATTTTCTGGTTATCAGCTTCTGCAAACACCAATCTTTTTGGATCTTTGCGCGCTTTATTACCAATGGCGCGGATCAACTGGTTATCCAGTCCCAAACGTTTATTCAGTTCCAGCGCATACGCATCCCAGTTAGCAATTGTTTTTTGTGCCACACCGCTTTCTATGGCAGCCTTGGCAACCGCTGGTGCAACAGCGGATAATAACCGTGGATCTAATGGTTTTGGAATAATGTATTCCGTGCCAAACGACATGCTGTTCTGGTTATAAGCCATATTCACAATATCTGGTACGGGCGATTTGGCCAGATCGGCCAAAGCTTTTACGGCAGCCAGTTTCATAGCCTCATTGATCTGCGTGGCGCGCACATCCAATGCTCCACGGAAAATATAAGGGAAGCCCAATACATTATTTACCTGGTTGGGATAATCTGACCGTCCCGTGGCCATAATAATGTCTTTGCGCACAGCCGTTGCCTCATCATATGTGATCTCCGGATCAGGGTTGGCCATCGCAAAAACAATCGGGTTTTTGGCCATGCTCCTCACCATATCCTGTGTAACCACATTTCCCACACTCAGGCCTAAAAACACATCAGCATCTTTCATGGCTTTATCAAGCGTCCAGTCACTTTTCTTTACCGCAAACTTTTCTCTTATCAGCCCAAGATCTGTTCTGCCGGTATGCAATACACCGTCTTTATCAAACACAATAAAGTTCTCATACTTAGCGCCAAGCGCAACATATAACTGGATACAGGCCATAGCAGCAGCGCCTGCACCATTGATCACAAATCTTACTTTTTCAATTTTTTTCTTCTGCAGTTCCAATGCATTCAACATGGCCGCACTGCTAATGATGGCGGTGCCATGCTGGTCATCATGCATCACGGGAATATTCATCTGCCGCTTCAGTTCCTGCTCTATGTAAAAACATTCCGGCGCTTTAATATCTTCCAGGTTAACGCCGCCAAAAGTTGGCTCCAGCGCTCTTACAATCTGTACAAATTTTTCAGGGTCTTTTTCGTTGATCTCAATATCAAACACATCAATGTCTGCAAATATTTTAAACAATACAGCCTTCCCTTCCATCACCGGCTTACTGGCTTCAGCGCCAATATCGCCAAGGCCCAAAACTGCAGTACCGTTGGTAATTACCGCAACCAGGTTTCCTTTGGCCGTGTATTTATAAATGTCTTCGGGGTTGGCTTCAATTTCTTTACAGGGCTCGGCTACACCCGGACTGTATGCCAATGAAAGATCGCGTTGTGTTTTGGCCTCTTTGGTAGGAACCACTTCTATTTTTCCCGGACGTCCGCTGGAGTGATATTCCAACGCCTGCTCCCTTCGCAGATCGTTATGTTTGGCCATAGATTCTTTTTTGGTTACCGGCAACACAACAAAAATCAGCTTTGGTTGTGTCACTCACTTCAGCGCCTTGTTCGCTACTGAACATTTACGCTGAAACCGGAATTGCAAAAATACGATATATTAAAATGATAGCATAAAGGCAGTTTTAAAGCCGCCACCTGCAACCTTAAAGAACCAACCGTGCCTTTGTGCCTTGGCGTGAAAAAATGCACGCCAAGACGCAAAGGCGCGGGTTAGTTTTAGGTAGTTCAATTATTTTTTAAAGCCAATGCGTTCCCTTTCGTTCCATTTTTTTTGTTCTGCCTTTTCATCAAGCAGATTTTCAATGGCATCATAGATCTGGTTTAATTGCTCATTGTGATTGGAAACCGACTGCCTGATTTCTATTATCTGTTCTGCCAGGTCATTATACTGAAGAACAAATTGGCGAATGGCTATAAAGGCCCGCATGATGGCAATATTCATTTCAATGGCTCTTTCAGAATGCAACACCCCGCTTAACATAGAAATACCCTGCTCTGTAAAAGCAAAAGGCAGATATTTAGTATATGCCCCGCGCCCTTTTTTTTCTAAGGTCGCAAATTGCGACCTTAGAAAACGATATTCCTGTTGGGTAAGTTCATACATAAAATCGGGGGGGAATCTCTTAATATTCCGTCGTACCGCTTCTTTTAATCGTTTAGTTTCTACCAAATAGAGCTCTGCCAGATCAAAGTCGAGCATGACTTTGTGACCTCTTACCGTGTATATTTTCTCATGAATAATCTGTAGTTCCATAAGGCTCCATTTGATGCCATAAAACTACTGTTCTAAAATATTCGCAGATTAGGTATTTATACCTTAAATTTCAATCTTTATACGTTTGCGGAAACTCCGAGCCATGCCATCATACCCATACCGGTCTCAATGGCTCTTTCGTCAATATTAAATTGCGGAGTATGTACATTGTGTATGATGCCTTTTTCTTTATTCCGTACACCCAGGCGGTAAAAACAACCGGGTATTACCTGCGTATAATATCCAAAATCTTCAGCACCCATGCGTATTTCGGTTTCCTCTACATTTTCTTTACCCATATAGGCATTAGCTAATTGCCAGCCTGTTTCTGTAAGCGCAGGATCATTATCAACTGTTGGATATCCCACATCAATATGCAGCTCAATTTCTGCGCCAGAGGCTTCTGCAATTCCCTTTGCCTGTTTGCGTATCAGGTCGTGCGCTTTGGTTCTCCATGCTTCGTCCATGGCTCTGAAAGTACCCATCAGTTTTACTTCGCTTGGTATTACGTTGGTGGTATGTCCGCCCTGTATAGAACAGATAGACAATACAGACGGTGAGAGTGGATTATTATTTCTTGATATTACCTGTTGCAAACTCACGATCAATTGTGAGGCGGTTAATACTGTATCGGCAGTTAAATGCGGCGCAGCCGCATGGCCGCCTTTACTTCGAATGGTAACATATAATTCATCCGCACTCGCCATTACTCTACCTTTTCTAAAACTTAATTTTCCAAGATCCAGCCCCGGATGCACATGCAAACCAAAAATGCCCTGGGGTTTTGGATTATCCAGCACACCTTCTTTGATCATATAACTGGCGCCACCGGGGTTCCTTTCCTCACCTGGTTGAAAAATCAGTTTCACCGTCCCTTCCCATTCATTTTTTAATTCATTCAGAATTTTAGCGGCACCTAATAAAATGGTGGTGTGTACATCGTGCCCGCAGGCATGCATAACACCTGCGTTTTGCGATTTGTAAGTAACTTCATTTTCCTCCTGTATGGGCAATGCATCCATATCGGCACGCAGGGCAATAACGCGGCTATCGGGATTTTTTCCCCGGATAATTCCTAACACACCGGTTGTAGCTTTTACCTCAAACGATATATTAAAAGAACGCAGTTTATCCTGAACAAATTTACTTGTCTCAAACTCCTGGTAACTTAATTCAGGATGTGCATGCAGGTGATGACGGATGTTGATGAACTCATCTGCATATTGTTTGGCTAATTGTTTTATTGTTTGTTGTAACATGCTTTATTATTGAGGTGTTGGCTCATCATCATCCTTTGGCGTGTATTCAATTGCATCTTCTACAATATAAACGCCATGCTGAAAGAGCCTGTTTAATTCTGCCTTGAGCTTTTCGGCATCATCTTTTTTTATAAAGTTACCCATCCTTACTTTAAAGCTGGGCGATTGAAACATGACATAGGTTTTCTGATCCGGAAATTTTGTTAACAGATCAGTCTTTATCTTAAACGCTTCGTCTCTCCTTGTAGTGCTTACCACCTGTATCCGGTAGCCTTTATACTGGCCGTTGCCGTTAAGCATGGCTGCGCGTTTATTAAGTTGTACCTGTTTGGCTGTTAACACATCCAGCCGCGTATCTTTTCTGATAATTACAGAATCGCATGCAGCCGCCCATTGTCCGAAAACAATAGATAAGATCAATAAAGCCGGTATCCTCAGCCACCGCATAAAAATTATTTTCAGTAAGATAACAAATTGAGTCCAAAGGTAAGATACAGAACCGGGATGAAAGAAAAGTGGCAACCTGTTTTATTAATACCCGATATCCCCGGCAGGGGCTCCCTGAACAATTGCCACGCCTGCACTGCAGCCCAAACGGGTGGCGCCTGCATCAACCAATTGTTTGGCAAATGCATAATCGCGTATACCTCCCGAAGCTTTGATCTGAACATTATCAGGCAAATGTTTCCTGAATAATTTCACCGCTTCCACACTGGCTCCTTTTTCTGCATAGCCGGTTGATGTTTTTAAATAATCAATTCCTGCCAGCCCATAAATATCGCAGCATTTAATGATCTCCTCATCTGTGAGCACACCACTTTCAATGATCACCTTGATCACTTTATTTTTACTCCGGATGATCGGCATGATATGATTGATCTCGTCTGCAAGATATTGCCAGTCGTTATTCTTTATCGCCGAAATATTGATCACCACATCCAGTTCATCTGCCCCATCCACAATAGCCAATAAGATCTCTGCAATTTTTGCTTCCACAGCAGAGTAACCAAACGGGAAACCGATCACAGTAGACACTTTAACGGCACTACCTTCCAATAACAATTTGGCTTTCTTCACAAAATTCGGCGGCACACAAACAGCTGCAAATTGATATTCCTTTGCTTCGGCACAGAGCTTTTCGATGTCTGCAATTAATGTTGTTGGTTTTAAGATGGTGTGGTCGATGTATTGGTTGAGTTTCATTAATTAGTAATTAATAATTAGTAGTTAGTAATTGAATATACGCTATGTTGATTTTAATGTAGTGATGATAGCTGTTAATAATTTGATTAGCTCTTCGCAATCCTTAAGCAAAGATCCGGCTAATTTAGCATCTAAGATATCACTATCTCTGAATAGCCTGATCCAATACCTGGTTTCCCTCGCTTCTTTATAAGCAATATCCAATTTTGCTTTAAAATCCTTTCTTGACGAGCCACCAGTAGCTTCTTCTATATTGGCGCCAATCGAAGTTCCGGATCTTACAATTTGGGAGGAGAGATGATATTCTTTCTTCTCTTTCCTTAAGTAAACATACAATTTTACCACCCTCAGCGCAAACAGATAGCTCTTATCAAGAACAATATTATTCCGGGACATAAAAAAGGCATTTACTGTCAAACATAGTAAATGCCTTTCTGTGAAAAATAAGTGTTAGTTACAAGTAAAAACACCTAATTACTAACTACTAATTATTAATTACTAATTAACTCTCCTTCCCATGGCACGCCTTATACTTCTTCCCGCTTCCGCAAGGACAAGGGTCGTTCCTTCCTATTTTTGGTGCAACATGTATCGGCTGTTGTTTTACCGGAGTTGGATCGTAATAATCATTTTCTGTTGGTGGCGCATCTACATCTTCTTTATTGGCGCTCATACGGCTCATGTCGGTTTTTTGCTGGCGACCTTCTTTTAATTCATCGCCCTCATTCAATGGAATGCCTGCATGGCAAAGGAACTGAACAATATCCCTGTTTACTTCACTATCCATTTTTTTAAAGAGTTCAAAAGCCTCCATTTTATAAATCACCAACGGATCTTTCTGCTCATAGGTAGCGGTTTGTACGCTTTGTTTCAGATCATCCATAGAACGTAAATGTTCTTTCCATGCATCATCTATAAAACCAAGCGTAACCGTTCTTTCCAGAGAATTTACCATTTCAGCACCCTGGGTTTCAAGTGTTTTATTCATGTTGGCCAGCGCCTGAATGCCGCGGCGGCCATCAGTAAACGGAACGATCACATTCTCAATTCTTGAACCCTGTTGCTGTTTGATATTTTTAAACACAGGAATAGACTGTGTCATCAACTCCAGTTTCTTGCGCTCGTAATCAGCCGCCGCTTCGCTGTATAATTTTTCAGTAAGATCAACTTCAGATAATTTATTCAATTCTTCTGCGGTGATGGTAGTATCAATACCAAAATTTACAATCCCTGCCAGGCGGAAACCTTCATGGTCACTCTGCTCTTTAAAAGAATTTACGAGTCCTTCTGCTACTGAATACAAAGCATTATCCAGATCCAATGCCAAACGTTCTCCAAACAAGGCGTGGTTACGTTTGCTGTAGATCACGGTACGCTGTTTATTCATCACATCATCATATTCGAGCAAACGCTTACGGATACCGAAGTTGTTCTCTTCCACTTTTTTCTGTGCACGTTCAATTGATTTGGTGATCATGCTGTGCTGTATCACTTCGCCTTCTTTATAACCGGCAAAGTCCATCACCTTCGCAATACGTTCGCTGCCAAACATACGCATCAGGTCATCTTCCAATGATACGAAGAACAATGAAGATCCCGGATCTCCCTGTCTACCGGCACGGCCACGTAACTGCCTGTCTACACGGCGCGATTCATGCCGCTCTGTACCCAGGATAGCCAGTCCACCGGCTTCTTTTACCCCAGGTCCGAGTTTAATATCCGTACCACGGCCGGCCATATTGGTTGCAATGGTTACGGCTCCTGCAAAACCGGCTTCAGCTACGATCTGTGCTTCTCTCGCGTGCTGTTTTGCATTCAATACATTATGCGGTATCTGTTTCTGGCGAAGCATCCGGCTCAGCAATTCACTTACCTCAACCGAGGTAGTACCTACCAGTACCGGGCGCCCTGCTGCAACCAATTTAACAATCTCATCTATTACCGCACCAAATTTTTCACGCTTGGTTTTAAACACCAGATCCTGTTCGTCTTTACGTATGGCCTGAACATTGGTGGGGATGGTTACCACATCTAATTTATAAATATCCCACAACTCAGAGGCCTCAGTTTCTGCCGTGCCCGTCATACCCGCTAATTTGTGATACATACGGAAATAGTTCTGCAATGTTACCGTTGCATAGGTTTGTGTAGCTGCTTCGATCTTTACATTTTCTTTTGCTTCAATGGCCTGGTGCAAACCATCTGAATAACGGCGGCCATCAAGGATACGGCCTGTTTGCTCATCCACAATTTTAACACCACCATCCATCACCACATATTCTACATCCTTATCAAATAAGGTATAGGCCTTTAATAATTGTTGTACGGTGTGAATACGATCGGCCTTAACAGAATAATCATTGATGATCGATTCTTTGTTATGCAGTTTTTCTTCTGCGGTTAAAGAAGCATCATTATCTGTTGCTGCCAACGACAGACTGATATCCGGCAGAATAAAGAAGTTAGGATCTTCTCCTGAACGGGTGATGAGCTGGATACCTCTATCTGTTAATTCAACCGAATTATTTTTTTCATCAATGTAGAAATAAAGTTCTTCATCAGCCTTCGGCATTTCACGCGATTGATCGGCGAGATAATAATTTTCTGCTTTCTGCAGTTTTACCCGCATACCCGGCTCACTCAAAAATTTGATCAATGCATTGTTCTTCGGCAAACCACGGTGCGCGCGGAACAGGGCCAGTCCACCATCTTTAGGATCATCATTGCCTTCGGTTATTTTTTTCTTTGCCTCATTTAAGAACTGGTTAGTGGCCTTTTTCTGTGCTTCTACCAGTTTCTCAATTCTTGGCTTCAGCTCAAAAAATTGTTGCTCACCGGTTACATGTCCTATCGGACCCGAAATGATCAAAGGCGTTCTCGCATCATCAATCAACACAGAGTCAACCTCATCCACCATGGCAAAATGGTGTTTGCGCTGCACCATTTCTTCCGGTGTATGTACCATGTTATCACGCAGGTAGTCAAAACCAAATTCATTATTGGTACCATAGGTAATATCGGCTAAGTAAGCATTTCTGCGGGCTTCGCTATTAGGCTCATGCTTATCAATACAATCTACTTTTAAACCCAGCCATTCAAACAGGGTTCCGTTCCATTCGCTATCCCTTCGCGCCAGGTAATCGTTCACAGTTACAATATGCACCCCTTCGCCGGCCAATGCATTCAGGTAGGCGGGTAAGGTTGATACCAGCGTTTTACCTTCACCCGTTGCCATTTCTGCAATTTTACCCTGGTGCAATACACTACCACCAATTAACTGCACATCATAATGCACCATGTTCCAGGTAACTTTTCCGCCTCCGGCTGTCCAGGTATTTTTAAAAATGGATTGATCGCCCGAGATGGTCACATACTCTTTTACCACGCTAAATTCCCTGTCAAGCGGAGTGGCAGTAGCTACCAGCTCTGTATTATTTGAAAACCGTCGTGCTGTTTCTTTAACTACTGCAAAAGCTTCGGGCTGGATGGCAGCCAGGGCTTCCTCAATTTTTTTATCACGGTCTTTTTTAAGTTTATCTATTTGCTGGTAAATCGTATCGCGGTGGTGTATGTCTGTTGCGGCAAGCGCTTCAGCCTCCTGTTTACGGCTTTCGATCTCTGCATCTATTTCTGTCAGGTGTTCTTTGATACGCTGGCGGAATTCAACGGTCTTATTCCGTAACTCATCATTTGTTAATGCCTCGTATTGCCTGAAAAACTCATTGGCTTTTTGAACGATGGGCAACATCTGTTTGACGTCTTTCTCACTTTTATTGCCCCCGAATAACTTCGATATAAACTTCAACATATAGCTTGGTCTGGTCTAATTAAAAATTTTAACAGTCAAAAAGGATGCGAAAATTTTTTTTGAGCCAATTTGGCACCCCAATTGAGAGCCGCCAAAGGTAAAGAATTTGAACTGAGGGCAATCGCCTATTCAGAATCAGTGCATCTTTATCAATTAGTTAACGAAAAAATGTTCCATCGGATGAAATGTATCTTGTTCGCTTTTGCTCTGTTTCTCACCGGTGCAGTATCGGCCCAGCAACAGTTCCAGGACTCTATTGCTACAGAAAGAGCAGCCCTTCAAAGAAACAATAGTTGGGTTCTGGCAGCCTGGGCAGGAGCCAATATTATACAGGGCAGCATATCGGCAAGCAATGCGAAGGGGAGCGACCATTATTTTCACCAGATGAATGCCTATTGGAATACCGTTAACATGGCAGTGGCGGGGATGGGTTTATTGGCGGCCAAAAAACAGTTAACAGGCATTCATACACAGGAAAGGAATCTGAAGGAGCAGCAAAAGATAGAGAAACTGCTGTTATTGAATACCGGGCTGGATGCAGCTTATATTATGACCGGCCTATACCTGAAAGAAAGGGGCAATCGCCTGCAGAGCGACCAGCCAACAGGATACGGCAACAGCTTAGTATTACAGGGGGCCTTTCTGCTGGTCTTCGATATCATCCAATACGCCGAAAATCGCCGAAACGGTAAGCTGCTTGAAAAAAATACCACCAACTGGCATCTGGAACCCACCCCAACCGGCCTGGCCCTGGCATACCGTTTTTAACTATCGAAAACGTAAAATCAAACCCCTTTTCTGGCAACGGGCGCCGATAGTAATGGCCAGAAACTGCTGTTATCTCCCGATTTATCCACGGTTCGGGTATTTTTGCCGTAAAGGATGGAATTTCAGGGCGATTCTGCTACTTTTGCAGCCTTAAAACGAGGAGCAAGGAGCAAGGAGCAAGGAGCAAGGAGCAAGGAGCAAGGAGCAAGGAGC
>DAIOVU010000044.1:0-36810 GCA_036758845.1 Sediminibacterium sp. | reverse complement strand
ATGCTGACAATATTTTCAAAGAACTAGTGTTTATAACAACGCAACGCTAATGAATTGACATATTTTTTGAATAATTCATTTTTTCTTCGCATCTTGGTTATCCCCCCACAATAATCAACAATACCAAAACTACTTATGGAGTATTTTCTACACGATGGGCGGGATCAATATGGGCCATTTACATTAGAAGAGTTACGTAGCCAATCACTTTTTAAATCAGATACTCTGATATGGCATGCAGGAATGACGGGTTGGGTTAAAGCCAGCCAATTAGATGAGTTAAAAGAGTTTCTAAAGCCTGTACCTCCTCCTTTGTCCAAGCCCCCGGCTTTTGCACTCCCCGAAAACAAACCCACGATTTCCAAAGTAGATCCTGGGCAGAAATCTTCCTCTCACTCATCATGGAAAACCCTTGTCGTGATTGTATTGGTAGTTGTATTAACATACGCGGCATATGGCGTGTATGACAAGCAACAACAAAACAGTCGAGCACAGGAAAGATTTATTCAGGAACAAGACTTAAAAAAGCAGGTAAGAGATAACATCCGATCATACGTACATGCAGGAAACAGTGCTTATCAAATAAGTGGCTTGGGTGGGATTTATGGATTGAGTATCGATGTAACTAATCAAACTGATTATTTGTTGGATAATGTGCGGGTGGTGATCAGGTATATTAAAGCTAATGGCGAAACATGGAAAGAAGAAGCATTAGACTTCGCCCTTATACCTCCAAACGGAAAAATGACACTTCGGGCACCTGATAGTGATAGAGGAACCAGTATCGATTACAAAATCATTTCGATTAAATCTACAGCGTTGGGTTTGTAATCTTGTACATAACAGACGTTATATTCTTATCTATCATTACATAAATTAAAACAATGGGAAACTTAGGTGCTCAGGAAGTATTACTAATTCTTATAATTATCGGGGCAATTCCGGTATTTTTTTATTGGTTGGGCAGGAGATCCGGATATAAGCAAGGCCAACTGGATATGTATAAGAAAACGGATGATGAGCGAAAGAATCGAAGTTAAGAATATCATTTAGTTACAGAAGCGCAGTTGTATTTATCAATAATGCAATTTGATGTAGTTGCATTTCCTTCTCCGCACCCTCCCCCTTTAACAATAAATGAAAGTTCCCCGCAAGTGTCACCCGATAGGAGGCCCTGCGGTTAGAATTGATACATATCCATGTTAATTAAAATCTCCGTGCAGTACTATAAAGTAAAAATTTCAACCCTATTATCTTTGAATCAGAAAAAAGGGAAGTTCGTCACTGCGACACCCATTTGTCAGGGATAAAATAAATCGATCAGGTTTCCACCGGAGAAATATTGGCAAATGCAGGTTTTTGAGACTTTGCCACAGGAGTTCACCCATAAAAAGCTACCGAAATTGGCACAAAATACAAACTTTCAGCCCGTACAGTGGATGATGTGCTGAAATCAGTCACCGGTGTATCACTTGCCTGAATTATAGATAGTCATTACCAAAGAGTGTAAAATATTGTATTTCAATGACTTAATTAAGAAGTGGGCAGCCTGTTACCTTGTAATTTAATTTATTTTGTCAGCTTACAGGCTTACATTTTTATTTTATTTGTCAGTTTATATACTTACATTTGAATCTGTTTTGTTAGTTTATAAACTTACGACTATGAGAAAGAAACTATTACAGATACAGCAACTCAACAGCAAAATGCTGGTAGTTGCATCCATTAAAAAAATAACTCCTCCAACTACCGGTTGGATAAAAGCGGCACGCACTGCTTTAGGCATGTCCTTACAGCAATTGGGTAACAAAATATCCATCACTAAGCAAAGCCTAGCAGATATTGAACGCAGGGAAAAAGAGGGGGCCATTACGCTTAAAACCCTGCGGGATGCTGCCAATGGTTTGGATATGGAACTGGTGTATGGTTTTGTTCCCAAAGATGGCTCAATAGATGCATTGATTGACCGTAAGGCAAAAGAACTGGCCACTCAGATTGTGTTGCGTACCTCCAATACCATGAAGTTAGAAGACCAGGGCAATTCCAATAAGCGTATTCAAAAGGCTATTGAAGAAAGGGCAGCATCTATTAAAAACGAAATGCCTAAAATTTTATGGGATTAGATTTAAACTACATAGATGGACAAACCCCCTTAGACGAAGAAGAGAAAGATGGACTGCTCATTCCTACCATTGCCACCCGTGGCGAGTTAGACGAGTTTGAGCAGCAGAATATTGAACAGGCAGTGCAATGGACATTAGGGCGTTCCTTTAAACCGGAGCTGATTTATACCGAAAACTTTATCCGTGCAGTGCATAAACGGATGTATGCCGATGTATGGGCATGGGCAGGTGAGTTCCGGAAAACCAATAAGAATATTGGGGTTGACAAATGGCAAATAACAACCGACCTTAAATACCTATTGGATGATACCAGGTATTGCCACGAAAACAATATCTACCCACCTGATGAAATAGCTGTACGGTTTAAGCACCGCATTGTAAGTATTCATTGCTTTCCAAACGGTAACGGAAGACATAGCCGTTTAATGGCCGATATTATCATCGAAAAAATATACAGGCAGCCTGTTTTTAGTTGGGGTGCAGCCAACCTTTCCAGCGAAGGCGATAACCGGACAGCTTACCTCAAAGCCGTTAAAACTGCCGATAAAGGCGATTACAGTTTGTTGCTGACTTTTGCCAGGTCATAAGGAAATGTAACCATCCATTATAAACATTTTCAAAAGTTTCATTTGGGGCTTTTTTGTTGCCTATACCTTTGCAACCATTACCCTCTTCCTGACTTCGTCATTTTTTTTGAATTTCTCAAAAACCGATGAAGTCAGGACAAATCCTATAAGCAGATTTATAATAAGCATTTCAAAAAGCAGTATAACGGTAAGCCTACTAAGCGTTATTTGAAACTATTGAAACAGGCTAAGGCCGGGGAGAGATTTCAGAAGAGATTTTGCTTATATCTTAGATTTATCTAACTCAGTAAAAGAAAGAAAGTTCCCCGCAGGCGTCACCCGATAGGGGATCCTGCGGTTAGAATTGATACATATTTATGTTAATTAAAACTCCTGTGCAGTACTATAAAGTAAAATCAATATCCTGTATCAAATACATCAGTACATATTGGTTGCAATAAGAGATGAACGAAGTAAAGAAGAAAAAGAGGGTGCCACCGGATTTCAGAGACGGGCTTTTTCTTCTGTCTTTCTTTTATTGGAACAGCTTCTAACATATTGAGCTATTAAAATTAGTCAGTACTCCGCGAAAACTCTTTTCCTCTGCGGCTCTGCGGTGAAAAAAATCTGGCTAATAACCGGGTTGCTTATTTCTTAACTATTATTAATAAACACAACCCCATCCTGTATCTCTGAAGCAAACTGCATGATGGATTTGGTTACAAATAATTCCTTTAATTGTTTTCTGATAGATTTGTATTGCGCATGCATGGGGCATGGCTGTGTTTCGGAGCATTGTTTTAAACCCAGTACACATTTTTCCAGCACCTCTTCTTCACCCATCGCCTCAAGGATAAAACGGACAGGCAGTTTTTTTGATCTTTCGGTTAGAAAAAATCCACCCCTGGGCCCCCGTACAGAGCTGATAATATGGCTGTCTTTCGACAAAGCCTGCAGGATCTTTGCCGTGAAAGGTTTGGGAGAATCTATGGCTTTGGCAATTTCGTCAATGCCCAGTTTATTGGCTTCAGAGCCTTTTTGTGCTATGTAAATAGTTGCCCTGATAGCATATTCAGTTGCTTTGGAAAACATACGTTTTAGTTTAGACAAGGAACGGGAATTGGGTGATGATATTTATGATTTAAAGATATTGTCATTCGTCCACTCAGCATAAGAATTATTGGTTTCATACAGTTTCAGATGAACCAGTCTTACACCTTCCGGAAGCCGGCTTTCAAGAGTTTGTTTAATGTATATCAGCAGGTTTTCTACAGTAGGTTCTGCTTTCCATATAACAAGGTTATCCTGTTTGGTAAAGCCGGGATGCTCTGCCAGGAATTTTTCAGACAGCAACAGGGCGTGATCAAATTTCCATACAACAGCGGCATTTACAATTTGTTTGATCTCGCCAAAATCAATGATAAAACCCGGTGCAGGAATATATTCTTCTTTGTCGTTAGCAGCAGAAACGCTCACGTGCAATTCGTAAGAATGGCCATGTATGTTTTTACAGGCACCCTGGTAACCATAAATGGCATGCGCCATTTCGAAATGGAAAATTTTAGTTAATTGAATCATTGGGGTATGAAGATTTAGTAATACATTTTTTTGCAATAGTCAGTTATAATAGTGCCTGGATATTTGTTTTCTGATCAGTTATGAACCAATTCTTTATCAATGGATATATGATCAGCAACAAACCAATGGTAAGTACTAACCCTGCAATAAAGAAAATAATAAAGAAGGGTCTTTGTTCCAGCATCATTACACTGAAAGGTATTTTTTCAGTACTCATTTGCCATTGCGCTTTTTGTATGCCTGCGGCGATCAGGCTTATCCAGAAAACAAACAAAGCAATATTGACTGTCCATAACGAAATTTTGAATTTTTTGTTTGCAGTGGCAGGCTGTTGTGGCGCTTGTATCAATATGTCGGAGGCAAATGCCAGTAACAGCAAACTGTTAATACCAATAGTAGCACCCATGGCATGTGCAACGGTAAAATGGGTGCCATGTGTATATACATTTATTGCAGGCACAGACAGGAGAATGGATAGTGCCAAAGTTAAGAATACCCATGCATCTGCAGCAAGCAACAAACTGTACGCTGCATAGTGTCCATATTTTTTTGCAATGTCCAGTGATGATTTCCATTGGTAAATGATCTTTCCAAAGATGAGCAGCTCTGTCATGCTAACTATATAACTCACATGTTTGATATAACTATGTGTAGGTAAAGTATAAATATGATGCCCCCAGTTGAACATCAGGTTAAACAGGCCTAAGAAATACATGAGGAATGCAAGACGTGTGCGACTGTACGATGGTGTACCTCTGATCTTCTCCATCAGGAAAATACTGCTTCCGTAAATAAGCATATTCCATGAACCTACCATTGAGCCATATGATTTCCATTGAATGGTCATATCATTCACAATATTATTTCTGAAATACGGGAAGATCCATAAATAGGATTCCAGGAAAGTAAATAAAAAGAATACAATGCCAGTGAGCCACATCCATACATACACAGGCTGATTTTTAAAACCGGGTACCGACCTCAAATAATTATACAGGAAGAGCAACCAGGCAATAGCAATAGGCAATCCAAGCACAGGAGGGAACTCCCAGTATTCCCTTCCACCAAATATCCCGGCGCAGTAAGAAATGACGATCAGCACAATACTGACAGAGAAAATATAGAATTGAATCCTGGCCAATAAAACAGAATAGATTTTTTTGCCTGTTGATTGCTGCAGGTAACTAAACACTGCACCACTGCTGCCTGTGATGATCCAGAAAAGAATGGCAGATACATGCAGCGGTCTTATCTTTTCAAATGAAAGAAACTGTTTTAAAAATCCGGGTACTATGTATTGGAGTGCGCCGGTTAATCCAAATAGCAATCCTGCCGAAAGAATCATCAATCCGGCAAGCATAAATATTTTTGGAATAGTCAGGTGTTTATTGCTCAATGGTTCCGTCTTTTTTTAGTTTAAAAGTTCTGGCATCAGAACTGCCTGAGGCATCAATGTTTTTGAGATAAGCCAGCAGGTTATTTATTTCTTCATCGCTCAAATGAAGATTTGGCATAATATCAGTTCCGCTTTTCATCAGCATTTTAATATAATCCGGCCCCCTGAATGAGTATACATTCGTAAGATCAGGACCCAGATAGCCACCCAGCCCATAAACCTGGTGACAGGCAGTACAATTGTAACGTTGCCATACCTGTTTTCCGTTACCTGCGTCGAGATTAACCGGGTACGATTTTACAGGTAATGAAGTATATAAATGGGCAGAATAGATGGAGAAAGCAGTCACCAATGTTGTAAGAATAATTCCCTTCTGAGTATCGGCCATAGTGCAAATAAATAAGGACAAAATTATCCTTATTTATTATATTTGCCCAATAATCCTGCTTAATGAACAAAAGAGGTTTACATGCAAGGCGTTATGCTCTAAGGATATTTTCTTATTTTCGCGGACCAAATCAGTATCCGGGGAATAGGAGTTGGCTAACAGTGCGGCGCTTCCTCTTTCATATAAAGACACATGCTATTTGGCGATTACAGTTCCTTTTTGTTATATTGAAATCGCAGATTCCTAAAAAGTATTCTTAGGTAAGAACTGAAATTGAATGAAGGTCTGGAAAGGTATGTTTGTGTGAGATTCCCGGATTTCGAGGACCCAGGCAGCATATTGCAAATAAAACCGGGTTAAAATTTGTACTTTTAACCACATCATATAAACATTATTATGATACAACAAAGTTTAATTGAGAAGCTGGAAGGATTTACTATCCCTGATGATTTAAAAAGAGCCGGTGTATATCCTTATTTCAGGCCTATTGAAGAGAACCACGATACTGAGGTAGTCATTGATGGCAGAAGGCTTTTAATGTTTGGGTCGAACAGTTATATGGGGTTAACCAACCACCCGAAGGTAGTAGAGGCGGCCAAAAAAGCGATTGATGTGTATGGCAGTTGTTGCTCGGGTTCCCGTTTCTTAAATGGTACCTCTCAATTACATATTGAACTGGAAGAGAGAATTGCTGATCATGTGGGTAAAGAAGCCGCTTTGATCTTTACAACCGGCTTCCAGGCTAATCTTGGTACCGTTGCCACTTTTACAGGAAGGAATGGTGTAATCATACTGGATGAACTGGATCACGCCTCTATTATTGAAGGCAGCAGGCTTTCTTTTTCCAAAGTGATGAAGTTTGCGCATAACAACATGGATCACCTGGAAAAAGTGTTACAGAGTATTCCGAATGATAAGATCAAGATGATTGTGATCGATGGCATCTTCAGTATGGAAGGTGATATCTGCAACCTGCCCGAAATTGCCCGACTCGCTAAAAAATACGAAGCATTATTAATGGTAGACGATGCACACGCATTTGGTGTGATCGGACAGAACGGTAAAGGAACAGCTAACCATTTTGGATTAACTGAGGATGTGGATATTATTATGGGTACGTTCAGTAAATCACTCGCCTCTGTTGGAGGGTTTATTGCCACTACATCTGAAGCCATTAATTATTTAAAGCACCATGCACGCCCAATGATATTCAGTGCAAGTGTGCCGCCATCTGCTGTTGCAGCCGCTTTGGCAGCGCTTGAAATTATACAGGCCGAGCCCGAACGCCAGGAAGCGCTCTGGAGTAATACGGCCTACATGGCAAATGCGTTGCAGGAACTTGGTTTTGATATCAATACGTCAAAAACTCCTATCATACCCATTTATATCCGGGATAATAACCTTACTTTCCAGTTTAATCAACGGTTATTTGAAGAAGGTATTTTTGTAAACCCTGTGGTATCGCCGGCAGTGAAAAGTGATGCGTCACTTATCCGTTTATCTATCATGGCCACTCATACCAGGAGTCAACTGGATGAAGCGCTTGATAAGATAGAAAAAATTGCCAATGAACTTCATGTATTTGAAATGAAGGAAATGTAAACCAGGGTTGATACCATGCTCATAAATTCCGGAGATGATTATTCTCTTATTTTCAAACTATCCGCATGAGTATTACCATCAGAGAAGTTACTTCGAAAGAGCAATTAAAAGCTTTCGTCAATTTCCCTTACACCTTATACAAGGATCATCCTTATTATGTTCCGCCATTACGCTTTGATGAAATGGCCACTTTGAAGAAAGATAAAAACCCCGCTTTTGATTATTGCGAGGCCCGTTACTGGCTTGCCTATAAAGGTAAAAAAGTGGTGGGAAGGGTTGCTGCCATTTTGAACAAAGCCTATATTGAAAAATGGAAAAATCAATATATGCGTTTTGGCTGGATTGATTTTGAGGAAGATGAAAATATCGCAAAAGCCCTGATTGCTGAGGTAGAAAAATGGGCCAAAGAAAAAGGCATGAAAGCGGTTCACGGCCCGATGGGCTTTACCGATCTTGACCATGAAGGAATGCTGGTTGAAGGCTTTGACCAGGTGGGTACACTGGCTGCTATTTACAATCATCCCTACTATCCCCAATTTATAGAGAAACTTGGCTATTCGAAAGATGCTGATTGGATTGAGTATAGGATAAAAGTGCCGGAGGCGATGCCGGAGAAACTGGAAAAAATGGCCGCCATCGTTGAAAAAAGACTGGGTCTGCATGTACTGAAAGCTAAAAAGGCAAAGGATATTCTCCCTTACGCCAAAGATATTTTTGAACTGATCAACGAAGCTTATTCAGAACTGTATGGCGTAGTTCCTTTAACCGAGAAACAGATCCGGTATTATACCAAACAATACTTCTCTTTTATCCGTCCCGATTTTGTGCCATTGATCCTTGACAAAGACGAAAAACTTGTTGGCTTTGGAGTTACCA
This sequence comes from Sediminibacterium sp., assembly GCA_036758845.1. Lineage (GTDB taxonomy): Bacteria > Bacteroidota > Bacteroidia > Chitinophagales > Chitinophagaceae > Sediminibacterium. The sequence continues at coordinate 28,281 of DAIOVU010000044.1, read as the reverse complement.
TGCCGTCACTTTCTGATGCATTGCAAAAATCAAAAGGAAGTTTATTGCCTTTTGGTTTTGTGCATATTTTAAAAGCGCTGAAGAAAAATGATCAGGCCGATCTGTACCTTGTTGCCGTAAAAAAAGCATTGCAGGGCAAAGGCGTTAATGCTTTGCTGATGTATGAAGTGTGCAAAGCATATGTAAAAAACGGGATCCGTTATGCAGAGTCGAACCCTGAACTGGAGGCGAATAAAAAGGTTCAGTCTATCTGGGAACATTTTGATGCTGTTCAGCACAAAAGACGGAGATGTTATATCAAACATTTATAACCCGTAACATTTCTGATGAAAAAAAATATCTTAATTACTGGTGCCAGCGGCTTTATTGGAAGTTTTCTTGTTGAAGAAGCCATCAGAAGAAATTACCAAACCTTTGCAGGCGTCAGGAAATCGAGTAACAGGGAATACCTTAGCGATCCCGGTATTCATTTCCTGGAACTGGATTTCAGTAATTATGATTCATTAAATAATAAACTTGCGCAATTTGCCAATGAATTTGGCCGCTTCGATTATATCATTCATACTGCAGGATTGACCAAAACAATTAACAAGGCAGATTTTGATGTTGTAAATTTTGAAAACACAAAAAGCTTTGTGAGGTCGTTGCAGGAAACCAACCTGGTGCCGGATAAATTTGTGTTTATCAGCAGCCTTGCTTCATATGGGCCGGGTACCAGTGCTGATCCTATCAGCTCTGCAAATGTGCAACGGCCTTTAACCGAATACGGCAAGAGCAAATTAAGAGCAGAACAGTTTTTACAGGATATTACCGGCTTCCCTTATTTAATTATCAACCCTACGGCTGTATACGGACCAAGAGATAAGGATTTTTATTTTCTGTTAAAATCAATTGCAAACCATCTGGAACTTTATATTGGAAGCAGCGAGCAGTTACTCAGTTTTGTTCATGTACACGATTTGGTTGAAGCAATATTTTTAGGAATGGAATCTGCTTCTTTTAATCAAAGCTTTCTTGTATCTGATTTGGAAACGTACACCTCTAAAAATGTGAACCGCTTAATAAAGAAAAACCTGAACAGTAAAACGGTTTCTATTGTGGTGCCTTCAACTATTGCCAGTGTGTTTGCTGTGTTCTCAGAGATCATTGGGCAGGTAAGAGGTAAAGTGCCAGTTGTAAACAGGGAGCGGTTGAAAGAGTTTAAAGCAAAAAACTGGAGTGTAGATTGTTCGGAGATTGCCAGTTTAGGGTATGAACCAAAATTTAAACTGGAAGAAGGACTTGTGCATACCATTGCCTGGTATAAAGAGCATGGATGGATAAAGTGATTAATGCTTTGCGTAATGAAATATGTTTAAACAATAGAATAAGTGCGTGAGGGTATGAAAAAAAAGAAAATTGAACTGTTATCGCCTGTGGGTTCTTTCGACTGTTTGCAGGCAGCCATCAATGGCGGTGCCGATGCCATTTATTTTGGCGTTGAGCAATTAAATATGCGGGCCAAATCGGTTAACGCATTCACTTTACACGATATTAAAGAAATTACGGCTGTTTGTAAAGCCAATCAAACCAAATCTTACCTCACACTCAATACGGTGATGTACGACCACGATATGCAATTGCTCCGCACCGTTCTGACTGAAGTAAAGAAACAGGGCGTTGATGCAGTCATCGCATCAGACCTTGCTGTAATTGCCCAGTGCAACGGATTACAGATACCGGTGCATATTTCTACACAGGCCAATGTGAGCAATATAGAAACAGTTGCCTTCTATTCCCGCTTTGCCGATGTAGTTGTATTGGCAAGGGAACTTACACTGAACCAGGTGGGGCATATCACCAAAGAAATTTCCAAAAGAAAGATCACAGGTGTTTCCGGAGATCCTTTAAAAATCGAAATTTTTGTACATGGCGCTTTGTGCATGGCCATCTCCGGCAAATGCTACCTAAGCCTGCATTCGCAGAACGCGGCTGCCAACCGTGGCGCCTGCACACAAAACTGCCGCCGCCCTTATACGGTAACAGATACAGAAACAAAAGAAGAGTTGCTGATCGATAATGAATATATCATGTCGCCCAAAGACCTGTGTACTATCAATGTGCTTGACCAGGTAATCAACAGTGGGGTGGATGTATTAAAGATTGAAGGCCGAAGCAAAGGCCCCGATTATGTTTATACTGTAACCCAATGTTACAGGGAAGCGATGGAGGCAATTGAAACCAATACGTACACTGAAGAAAAGATCGCGGATTGGATGCAACGTTTATCAACGGTATACAACCGTGGTTTCTGGGAAGGTTATTACCTGGGGCATAAAATGGGGCAATGGACCTCACATCCCGGTTCTGCCGCAACAGAGAAAAAAATTTATGTTGGTAAAGGCAGCAAGTATTATCCTAAAATAAAAGTAGGAGAGTTTATTGTAGAAGCCGGATCGGTTAAAGTGGGCGACACGCTGATGATCACAGGCCGTTCGGTGGGTATGGCAAAAGAAAAAATGGAAACGCTTACTGTAAATGGCGTAGAAGCTGCGATAGCAGTAAAAGGAGACAAGATCACTTTCCCGTTCGGCACTAAAATAACAGCAGGGGATAAAATTTATAAAATAGTAGACGCGGCAGATGCCTAAGATCATTCATTATCGTAATAAATGTATTGGTTGCGGTATTTGTTTTCAGATGCAACCTGAACTGTGGCGTATGTCGAAAAAAGATGGTAAAGCCAGTTTGCTGAAAGCTGTTGCCAAAAAAGATGTTTATATATTGGCTGTTAACGATAGTATTTATAACCAGACAGAGGAAGTGGCAAAAGCCTGCCCTGTAAAAATCATCCGGCTATCCTGAACGAAACCATACGCCAGTTTTTGCAGGAACAAACCTGCGCTTCTGTCTGCTGTGCAGATGAGGATGGTAACCCCTATTGCTTCAGTTGTTTCTACGCGGTTAATGCAGATGAAGGATTACTTTATTTCAAGTCATCTGCAGATACGCATCACGCTATACTGATGAAAAAAAATCCATCTGTAGCCGGTACCGTTTTGCCTGATAAACTGAATAAGTTAGTGGTAAAGGGCTTGCAGTTTGAAGCAACGGTTTTACACTTAGATCACGCTGCATTGCAAAAAGCTACCTCACATTATGTAAAAAAATATCCGGTATCATTAGCCATCCCCGGCGAAATATGGGCGCTGCAACTCAATACCATCAAGATGACAGACAGTTCCAAAGTATTTGGAAAAAAGACCACCTGGCGCCGCGATAAAAGTTAAAGTTTCAGTCGTACCGGTAATAAAAGACAAATTTATCCTTAATTATCTTACCTTCACTTATCTGAGCATTCATCGGTTTTGTAACAGCCGGTTTCTGTTTGTATCTCTAAGTAAACACAAGTGTTACCCTTTCAGTTATCGTTATTTTGCCCATGTATTCATCTCCACAACACAGGTTCCATATCCCGGTAATGGGAATAGCTTACACCATCGATTCTCCTGTTAAAGTTGCCCAATTTGGCATTGCATCTGTTATCTCAATTGTAGAAGACAAATTAGTTGAAATGATGCGCCGCCATTATTACCCAACCATCGGTTTGGTGTACGAGCCCATTTCTGCCAATGAAGAAAATTACAGGGAGAAACGGATCACCGATTACCTGAACCTCGTTAATACCATAGTGCAGGAGCAAATTCAAAAAATCCGCAAAGCTGCTTTTGAAGCAGGTTCTGAGATAGTTAAATATTTCGAGATGTTACCTGACGACAGTTCGCTGAAACAATTGTATCGCCAGATGATGTCAACAGATGATCAACCTGAAAAACAAAAAATAGAAGCCATTTTACGGGAACAGATCAAACCGGGCAGCATTGATGTAAACATCATGACCAAATTAGACCGGAATAAATTTGATAAGAATGGTAATATACTGGAAGATAGTTCTGAAGCGATCTCAGCACTGCGTGGATATGTAAAAAGTGATCTTGCAGATTCTGCAGTGATCTTCTCAGCGGGAATGAATCCACGTTTATACAATTACCTGGAAAACTGTAAAGAGTTTGAGGCTGATGAAAATGGTGTGTTTGCCAAAAGGGTAATTATAAAAGTGAGCGATTACCGCTCTGCATTAATTCAGGGAAAATACCTTGCCAAGAAAGGTGTATGGGTTAGTGAATTCAGGATTGAATCTGGTTTGAATTGTGGCGGCCATGCTTTTGCCACTGATGGTTATTTAATGGGCCCCATACTGGAAGAGTTTGTAACAAATAAGCAGGAATTGATCGATTCATTATTTGAGATCTATAATGCCGCGAGAGCGAGAAAGAACCTGCCTAAAATGGATACCCCGCATGAGATCCGCTTTTCCGTTCAGGGAGGTATTGGAACGCATGAGGAAGATGTTTTTTTGCACGATCATTACCAGATGAACAGCACAGGATGGGGAACCCCTTTTCTGTTAGTGCCCGAAGCCACTACTGTTGATGCCGATACCTTAAAACTTTTAAGTGAAGCTAAAGAAGAGGATATAGAGTTGAGTCATAATTCTCCATTAGGTGTCCGCTTTCATTACCTCAAAGGAACCTCTGCTGCCAAAGAAAAATCAGCACGGATAACAAGCGGAAACCCGGGCAGCCCCTGTACAGAGAAGCACCTTGCGCTGAACACAGAGTTTACAAAAGAACCTATTTGCACAGCCTCGCAGAAATACCAGAAACTGAAAATAGCACAGTTAGAAACACTTAACCTGCCTGAACCGGAATACAAAAAACAATTGACTGATATTCTGGATAAAGAATGTTTGTGCGTTGGGTTAAGTAATGCAGCAGCTATTAATACCAGCCAGACATTTGTTAAGAAACGCGATGCAGTAAATATTTGCCCCGGCCCCAATATTGTAAATTTCTCCAAAGTGGTGTCGCTGCAAACAATGACGGATCATATTTATGGCAGGCAGAATGTGCTTGCCAATGCAAACAGGCCCAATATGTTTGTTGCAGAACTGTATTTATATATTGATTACCTGAAAGAAGAATTGGCCGGCGATACAGATCCCGAACAGTTTTTGAAAAGGAAGAAATTCTACTATACCTTTTATCAAAATTTACGGAATGGTATTTCGTATTACAGGCAATTGCCCGGTATTGCTGCAACCCAACGGGAGCAATTTGCAAAAGACCTGTATTATGCCGATAAAGAACTGGATGTTTTGAATTACCGGTATGAGATCGGTAATACGAACTGATCATGTGTTCGATCAGCAGGTATTCCATAGTTTAATGAACCGGTATTAAGCCTTTGCCATCTCCTGTAATGCATTTACCAAAACATCCAGTTCGGCCACTGTTGTAAATACATTGGGTGTAATACGACATCCATGAACATTGATGTAATCTATGGCAACCGTGTAAATCTTATATTTCTTCAACAGGGTTTCAGCCATCAGCCCCGGTTTCATCCCGTTAATACCCACATTTGCAATCGCGCATCCGCGTGCCGGATCGGCCGGTGTATTAACCATCACATTCGGAATATGCCGCACCTTGCTTGTCCAGTATTGCTGTAAATAACGTAACCGTGCTTCTTTTCTTTCAGCACCTATTTTTTCATAAAAAGTAATTGCATCACTTACAGCCAGGTCGGTATGTACCGGAATGGTACCTGTGTGGTTTAATATGCTGATATCACCTTCATTTCTGGCCCCTTCTGCAAACAGCGGCCATATCCTATTAATGTTTTCTTTTTTTACATACAACATTCCTACACCAAGTGGTACACATAACCATTTGTGCAGGCTGGCGCCATAATAATCGCAGTGCAGATCGGGAATATTAAACCGGATATGGGCAAACGCATGGGCGCCATCTACCATTACCTGTACACCTTTGCTGTGGGCCATATCACATATTTTCCGGATGGGCAAGATCTGCCCGGTGATATTGATCATATGGCAAACCATCAGCAATTTTGTTTTATCGGAGATGGCATTGGCATATAGTTGCACGATCTCTTCATCAGAGACAGGATGATTAGGGATGGAAATAATTTTATTAACCGTTCCATGTCTTTTCGAAACCTGCTTAAACATTTCCAGCATCGACCCGTAATCCTGCTCAGCCATAACGGCTTCATCCCCCTCATTCCAATGAAATCCACTGATGACGGTATCGAGCGATTCGGTTGTATTCCTTGTAAGAATGAGTTCTTCGGCTGAACATCCTGCCACTGCAGCTACTTTTGAAGCCATATTCTTTTTATTTTCATGCTGCACTGTGCGCATATAATAGGCGCCCTGGTAATTAACCTCGCGTATATGCCGGATATAGTTTTCGAGTATCTCTTTTGGAAGAATATTATAGTATCCGCTCTCCAGGTTAATGTAGTCTGGTTTTAGATCGTATGCTCCTTTTATGCCTGCCCAGAAATCTTCATCCGCAGCAACTTCACCTGCTGTTAGTTTACTCACTTTCTCAATCCATGTATCCATAGCTGAAACTGATAAAGGAGCACTCAACCCGGCAAGCGCCAACCCTTTTAAGAAAGAACGTTTTTTCATAAGTACCTGTTAAGTAAATGAATGTACAAATAATCGGGGATTTGTTCAAGCAGATCAATTTAATGGTAACTTTATAGGAGAGATTTAACCTGCTGCTATATGTCATTTATAGATTACTATCAGATACTGGGCATTAGTAAAAACGCAACGGAAGACGAGATCAAAAAAGCCTACCGGAAATTAGCCAGAAAATATCACCCCGATGTGAATCCCAACGACAAAGAAGCCAATAAAAAATTTCAACAGATCAACGAAGCCAACGAAGTATTAAGCGATCCGGAGAAAAGAAAAAAATACGATAAGTATGGTGAGAACTGGGAGCATGGCGAAGAATATGAGAAGGCCAGGCAGGCACATGGCAGGTCTGCCAATGCCGGTGGTCAGTATTACTCCGGCGGATTTGATGAATCGGATTTTTCTGATTTTTTCGGTTCAATGTTTGGCGGGCAGGCAGGCGGGGGCAAAAGCCGGCAGGTAAAATTCAGGGGCCAGGATTTTAACAGCGAAATGCAGCTTAGCTTAACAGATGCATATACCACTCATGCGCAAACTATTTCTGTTAATGGAAAAAATATCCGCATAACTATTCCCGCAGGTATTGAACATGGACAAACCATTAAGTTAAAAGGATACGGCGGCAAAGGTGTAAATGGTGGCCCCGATGGCGATCTTTATATTAGTTTCTCTATTGCCAACGACCCTCATTTTAAACGTTCGGGAAACGATTTGTATACCACAGTAAACCTTGATCTTTATACCGCTGTACTTGGTGGCGAAATAACTGTTGATACTTTAAGCGGGAAGATCAAACTGATCATCAAACCGGAAACACAGAACGGAACTAAAACAAGGGTAAAAGGCAAAGGGTTTCCGGTATATAAAAAAGAAGGACAATTTGGTGATCTCTATGTTACCTATGCTGTTAAAATACCAACCGGTTTAACAGACAGGCAGAAAGAATTATTTGCCGAACTGGCCCGGTTATCCAAATAAAACAATTGCTATGGAAAAGCAGGAATTGATACCAATAGCTGTTTTTTGCCAACAATATGGTGTAGCAGTTTCATTCATCAGCTCCATGCAGGAATCGGGATTGATAGAGGTTACAGAAATCAATGAAATACAATACCTGACCTTTAATGAATTAGCGGAAGCCGAAAAACTGGTAAGGTTACATGTTGATCTTGACATAAACCCGGAAGGCGTAGAAGTAATAGCCCATTTATTACGACGTCTTGTGCAGCGGGAAGCCGAAATACAGTCGCTCGAAAACAGGTTGCGTTTTTATGAAAAGAATGACACATTCAATATATGATATGAACCGGCTTGATTTTCCTGAATGGAGCAATCAAAAGGTATGTCAAATAAAACAGTGAGTCTTGAACCCTGCACAAAATTTTAATTAAATTGTTGTATTGTATTTGGGGTTGATTTGATTCAGAGACCGGATCGCTAATAACGAATGAGAAGCAGAAAAAACTTTTTTCAGAAAATTACTAAACAACTGCGTGTGCTTGGCCCCGGCCTGGTAACCGGCGCCAGTGATGACGACCCCTCAGGCATTGCAGCCTACTCGCAGGCAGGAGCGGGATTTGGTTTGGCCACTTTGTGGACGGCCTTATTAACCTTCCCGTTAATGGCTGCCATCCAGGAAATGTGCGCCAGGATAGGGATGGTTACAAACGAGGGGCTTACAACCACACTCAAAAGAAGATATCCGAAGGTTATTCTGTATATCATGATGCTGTTCAGCTTCCCTGCAATTACACTTAATATAGGGGCAGATATACAGGGTATGGGGGCCGTGGCAAATTTATTGTTTCCGCGGGTGCCCGTGTTTGCTTTTAGTGTGGGATTTACAGCGATACTTATATTTTGCATCATAAAATTTCCCTATCAAAAAATTGCGGCAATTCTAAAATGGCTGTGCATGATTCTGCTATTGTATGTTTTGGTTCCTTTTTTAGTACATGTAGACTGGGCAGATGTTATCAGACACACTTTTATTCCAACGATTGAGTTAAATAAAGAATTCTTTGGCATACTGGTGGCTATTCTTGGTACCACTATTTCTCCTTATTTATTTTTCTGGCAGGCCACTATGGAAGCTGAAGATATAGCGCATAGCCGCAGAAAGATCATCATCAACAAACAGGTGTTAAGTAAGATGAGAACAGATGTTGACCTGGGTATGCTGTTTTCAAATGTGGTTATGTTCTTTATTATTCTTACAACTGGTACCGTATTGTATACAGCAGGCATCAGGCAAATTGATACAGTAGACCAGGCCGCAAAAGCCCTTGAACCTTTGGCAGGTAAATTAACTTACCTGCTGTTTGCCTGTGGTGTAATTGGCACAGGGTTTCTGGCCATACCTGTATTGGCAGGATCATTATCTTATATCATCGCTGAAACCCTGAGACTGCCTAAAGGACTCGATAAAACATTTAGTGAAGCAAAAGGATTTTATATAACCATTATTGTGTCGCTGATCATCGGACTATCTATGGATTTTCTTGGGATCAGCCCCATTAAGGCATTGATTTATACTGCCATTTTATACGGATTAACCGCGCCGGTTTTAATCGCCATCATTTTGCACATATCCAATAATAAGAAAGTAATGGGAAAATTTACCAATGGGCTTCTTTCAAATGTAGCCGGAGGCATTACGTTAGTACTTATGACCACCGCTATTATTGCGATGATCTATTTGCAGGTGGCATAAGTGTGGGCTGGTAAAGTAGTAGTGTATAGAAAAAAAACTCGCCATCCTTCGTGTCCCCGCGCCTTCGCGGTAAAACTATTTCAGCCACGAAGACACAAAGACGCAAGGGTACGCAAAGTGTATACACATGTAAGGATGTAATTTTTTTACGGAGACGATAAATAAATTATAATGAAACTGATTATACAATTATTACTGATAACGTGTATGGGAACAGTTACCTATGGACAGAACGGAAACAAAAACAGGGATACATTGCTGCGCAACATTCAATCTGAACTTGGCAGTCAGAAAGGATTTTTTGCACTGGCATTTAAAGACCTCGCTACCGGAGAAACAATTACATGGAATGAGCATGAAAGTTTCCATGCTGCAAGTACCATGAAAACACCTGTGATGATAGAAGTGTTTAAGCAGGCGGCTGAAGGCAATTTTTCGCTTACAGATTCTGTGATGGTGAAGAATGAATTTAAGAGCATTGTTGACAGCAGCAGTTATCAATTAAATCCTGCAGATGATAGTGAGCAGGAATTATATAAACTGGTTGGCACCAAACAACCACTGTCCAGTATTGTTTACCAGATGATCATCATGAGCAGTAATCTCGCCACTAATATCATAATGGAAATGCTTGACGGCAAAAAAGTAACGCAGACAATGCGCGGGCTGGGCGCAAAAGATATTCAGGTATTGCGTGGCGTGGAAGACGGTAAAGCTTTTGCCAAAGGACTAAATAATACCACCACTGCTTATGATCTGATGGTGATATATGATAAAATGGCCAGCCATCAGATCATCAATTCAAAAGCCTGCGATGAAATGATTCGGGTTTTGTTTGATCAGAAACACAACAGCATAATCCCTGCGCTTCTGCCTAAAGAGGTTAAAGTGGCACACAAAACAGGTTCTATAACCGGCGTTCATCACGATTCGGGTATTGTGTTCTTACCGGATGGGGCAAAATACGTTCTGGTACTACTTTCCAAAAACCTTGAAAGCGATCGGGATGCCACCGGTGCTATGGCCAGGGTATCAGCAATGATCTATCAATATGTGATAGCAAACCGATGATTGGCTATCTCACCTGCCTGATAATAAAAAGTTTATCCCCCTGTTTATCCATCATAAGGGGATGTCTCGTCCCGTGCGTAGATGATCGCTGCCAAAAATTTTCCACAGCAAAGGGTTCCGCAAAGGTTTGCGGGAATAGATGGAACAATTAGAAAGGAGCGGAACACCTTTATATATATACATTTAGTTTGAGAAGGGAGGAAGGGCTGTGATAACTATTAATAAGTTCCGTGCATCATTTATGAGAGAACGGTGGTCATACTACCCGTGGCTAAGAATCAGGAAGTTATTGCAGCGTTGAGGCAAAAATTTTTTTAAAAAAATATTACGAAAAATTTGTTTTGAAATAAAAATGTGTACTTTGTACACGCTTAATAACCAATAAACTGCCAACTATGAATTTTTCGAAGCTTGTCAGGCCCATGCTCATGGGCTTAGTCGCTTGCTTGTGCGTTATCTCGTCGCAAGCTCAAAACAAAACAATTTCCGGTAAAGTAACAGACTCAAAAGACGGATCACCCCTGGTAGGTGTTTCAGTGGTCGTAAAAGGATCCCAAACAGGTGCCCAAACAGGTGCTGATGGTACTTTCAAGATCTCTGTGCCTTCATCAGCCAGATCATTAACGATCTCGTTTATAGGTTTTGGTACACAGGAAGTAAGTATTCAGAACAAAACATCAGTGGATGTTGCGCTGAAAGCCACCAATGAACAACTGAGTGAGGTTGTTGTAATTGGTTACGGTACAAGAAAACTTAAAGATGCTACCGGCTCGGTTGTTTCTTTAGGTGAGAAATCTTTTAACAAAGGTGTTATTTCTTCTCCTGAAGAACTGTTCCAGGGTCGTACCGCTGGTGTAAGTGTTACACCTTCCAGTGGAGAACCAGGTGCCGCTCTTAATATTAATATCAGGGGTACCAGTTCAATCAGAAGTAACAACAATCCTTTATTTGTTGTGGATGGTGTTCCATTAGATGGTGGTGGAACTTCAGGAACTTCAAGCGGAATTGAAGGATCTTCAACTCCTAAAAACCCGTTAATCTTCTTAAATCCTAACGATATTGAGAACATCAGTATCTTAAAAGATGCCTCTTCTGCTGCTATTTATGGTGCAAGAGGTGCCAATGGGGTTGTGTTAATTACTACTAAAAGCGGTAAAGGAAAAGGCGGTTTCACTTTTGGTGCTACCACCAGTATTTCCAAAACTGCTAAAAGATATGATCTTTTAAACGCCCAGGATTTCCTGTTAGGTGTTAAAAAAGCGAATGTGGATGCAGGTACAGATCCTGCCAGCGCTGCTGCAGCGGTACTGTCTGTTGATAAGGGATATAGCACCAATTGGCAGGATGAGATTTTCCAGACAGGAATATCTCAGAACTATAATGCTGGCTGGGGCTTTTCAAAAAAAGGAACCTCACTGCGTATCAGCGGTTCTTATGATGATCAAAAAGGTATCGTAAAAACCAGTGGTTTAAAAAGACTGACTTCAAGAGTTAACTTCTCTCAGAAATTTTTAAATGACAAATTTAAATTTGATGCGATTGTTACATATGCAAATGTAAAAAACCAATACGCACCTAATACCAATAATGCCGGCTACCAGGGAAGTTTGATCGGTGCTGCCATTACATTTAACCCAACTTACCCTGTATACAATCCGGATGGTTCTTTCTTTGATCCTTTGGATGGTAACAGGAATCCTGCAGAAATGCTTTCTTATTTTACAGATAAGGACAATCTGAACCGTTTCTTAACCAATTTAAGTTTGAGCTGGGCTATTACCAATGGCTTAACTTATAAAGTTACTTTTGGTTATGATAACTCTAAGAGTGAAAGAAAAGGGTTTGCTGACCCGCGTTTAAGTCCTAATGCATTTGGTGGTACCAATGGCATTGGTTCTGTTAACCTGAATAACCCGATTAATGGAAATGGAAGAGGATTTAAACAAAATTATTCTTTAACTACAACCCTGATTGAGCATACGCTTAACTATGAAAAAGGGTTTAAAAACGGAGGCCAATTAAGTGCTGTTGCCGGCTTCTCTTACCAAACCACTAAAAATTTCCAGGATAACCGCGTGTATTGGGGACTTTCTTCACCTGTCGTAAAACCAACAGATGTATTTGTTCAGGACCTGTCTAAATTCACCAACAATTCATGGCAGACCGGAGATAGCAGTAAATATGATATGCAATCTGTATTTGGTCGTTTGAACTATAGTCTTCAGGACAAATACTTCTTAACGGCTACTGTGAGGGTGGATGGATCTTCAAGATTTGCTACTGGTAATAAGTATGGTACATTCCCATCATTTGCTGCCAAATGGAAATTGAGCAACGAAAGTTTTGCTGCAAATTCTATTAGCAAAATCTTTAATGATTTCAGTATCAGAGCTAACTATGGTATTACCGGTAACCAGGAATTTCCTAACTACGCTTCTTTAGCTATTCAGCAAACTATTCTTGGATCATCAACTATTATTTCTAACTCTAATCCTAACCTGAAATGGGAGTCAACTACCACTACTGGTGTTGGATTAGATTTCGCTTTATTTGATAACAGGTTAAGAGGTACTGTTGATTATTTCAAGAAATCAACCAAAGATCTTTTGTTCCTGGCTTCTTATCCTCAGCCAGCCGCTTCTGCCAACAGATGGGTTAATCTGCCCGGTACAGTGGTTAATACAGGTTTAGAACTTGGATTAGATTTCCAGGCTATCAGAAGAAATAAAGGTTCTTTCAGTTGGGATATTAATTACAATATGACATTCCTGAAAAACAGGGTGCAGGATTTTGGACAAAACTCAGTTATTACAGGAGCTGTTAACGGACAAGGTTTATCTGGTGCCTATGCACAAACCATTGTAAATGGCTCACCTTTATTTACATGGAAAATGCCTGTATTTCTTGGATTTAACGGTAACGGAGATGCACGTTACGCTTTCGGCGCACAGGATCAACTGCTGGGTAGTGCATTACCAACCTTTACTGCAGGTTTAACCAACAGCTTTACATGGAAAAGATGGAGTGCAAGCATTTTTGCAAATGCTGTTCGCGGCTTTTATGTGTACAACAATACAGGTAACGCCTTATTCCTGAAAGGAAGTTTGAAAACTGCGCATAATGTTACTTATGCAGTTGCAAACAGTTCTGAAGACCCAATTAACCCAGGCAGCGTTTCTTCACGCTTCCTTGAAAAGGGTGATTTTATCAGATTATCGAATGTTAGTTTGAGCTATTCATTTGCGATAAAGAGTACTGTTATTAAATCTTTATCAGCATCATTGTCTGGACAAAATCTTTTGTTAATCACCAATTATTCCGGGCTGGATCCAGAAGTGAATGTAGACCATCAGTTAAATGGTATTCCTTCACGTGGGTTTGATTATGCAGGTTATCCAAAAGCAAGAACATACACAATCGGATTAAATATTGGGTTTTAATTTAAACAACACTTAAAATGAATTTTGTCATGAAAGCCATAAAAAATAATCAATTATTCATTCCGTTATTTGTTCTCTTTACGAGTATCGGAATGTCATCCTGCACCAAGCTGGATGAAACGCTATATGGTACAAAAAGCCTGGCTACCACTTCGGGTGGAGCCGCAACACCCGGAAATTTGGCGGGTGTATATAACCAGTTAAACCAACTGCCTGGCCAGGGTAACTGGTTTGCCATGCAGGAACACACTACCGATGAACTGTTAGGACCAACACGTGGTACTGACTGGGATGACTTTGGTACATGGCGCAAACTGCATTTGCATGCATGGGATGGTAACCACAACCAGATCAATGATACCTGGAATGGTTTAAACGGAGCCTTGTTTCAGGCAACTTTGCTGGCAGAAACAGCTTCTGGCCAAACAAAAGCTGAAGCGCAGTTTATCAGGGCCTATTTTGCTTATTTAGTATGTGATCTTTGGGGACAGGTTCCTTACAGATCAGCTACAGATGGTGCTGATGTAGTGCCAAAAGTATACAGCCGTTCTGAAGCAGTAACTTTTATCCTGGCTGATCTGGATGCTGCAATTGCTGCTTTACCAAGATATACCAAAGCAACAAGAGGTAAAGCAACCAAAGAAGCTGCTGAGTTTTTGAAAGCAAAACTGCTGCTGAATAAAGGAGTATACACACAAAATCCTGCTCAACCAGCTGGTCCGTTCACTTTTGCCCAGGCAGATATGAATACAGTTATTGCATTAACCAATGATATCGCAAGTAATGCCGAATTAGCTATCTCTAATTACTATTGGGATAATTTTAAATGGGATAATGGTGCAAAATCAAGTGAGCTTATTTTCACCCGTTCAAACGCCGATGGTATCAATGTAGTTTGGGCTACTTGTATGGGATTCCATTACAACCAGGCACCTAGCGGATGGAATGGTTTTACTACCCTGACTGATTTTTATAACAGTTTTGAGGATGGCGATGTGCGTAAAGGCGATGCTATTCCGGGCTATACAGATAAAGTAGGTAGCAAGGCTGGATTCCTGGTTGGTCAAATACAGGGTCCTCAGGGAGGAAGTGTCGGCAATCCATTGGTTGATCTGAAAGACAGAAGTGGAAACCCGCTGAAATTTACTTCAGATGTAAGCTTGTTCTTCTCTTCAGAAACCAAAGGTATACGTACAATGAAATACCCGCTGGACCCTTCTACTATCAATGGTGGAGGCTGGTCAAGTGCCAACGAGTTTGTATTCTTCCGTTTCTCTGATGCCCGCTTAATGAAAGCAGAAGCTATTTTAAGAGGCGGTGCTGATGCTGAAACTCCATTGGCTATTGTTAATGATATACGTGCTAAAAGAGGGGCATCTGCTCTGACTTCAGTTACGCTTAACAATTTACTGGCTGAGCGTGGAAGAGAGCTGTACCTGGAAGCATGGAGAAGAAATGACCTGATCCGATTTGGTAAATTCAACGACCCTGTGGGTGAAAGACCTGCTAAATCTGATCCTACTAAAGTAGTATTCCCTATTCCTACTGTAGCAGTTTCTTCAAATCCTAATCTGAAACAGAACGTAGGATACTAGGTTAGATTGTTTTTATAATTTGTTTAAAAGAGGTTGTGTTTATTAATACAACCTCTTTTTGTAATTTTAGACATGTACAGATTCAAATCTCCGCTGCTTTTTTATTGTATATTTCTTTTATTGTTATCATCCTGCCACCCGGCCAATAGCGATGGTGAATTATTCGAGTTGAAAAAAAACACCGGGATTAATTTCATAAATACTGTTCAGGATAGCAAGGCGATGAACATTTTTAATTACCGGAATTTTTATAACGGAAGTGGAGTTGCTATCGGTGATATTAATAACGATGGTTTGGCAGATGTTTTCTTTACTGCCAATCAGGGTAAAAATGAGTTGTACCTGAATAAAGGCGATTTCCGGTTTGAAAATATTTCAGCTAAGGCTGGATTTGTTGATAAACAGCAGTGGAGTACCGGTGTGGTTTTAGTTGATATTAATAATGATGGCTGGCTGGATATTTTTGTGAGTAACGCCGGTAATATGCTGAATGCCGATTTGCGCAAGAACCAACTTTTTATCAACAACCACGATTTGACTTTTACAGAATCTGCAGAGAAATACGGATTAGCCAATACCGGCTATACAACGCAGGTTTCTTTTTTTGATTATGATGGAGACGGTGACCTGGACTGTTTTATGATTAATAACAGCCCCATCCCCGTAAACACCTTGAACTATGCAAATAAAAGGGAATTACCTGCACAGAACTGGGATGTTCCTGATATGCTGAAGGGTGGCGGTGATCATCTGTTTAGAAACGATAATGGAAAATTTTCTGAAGTGTCACAACAGGCCGGAATTCATGGCAGTCTGATAAGTTTTGGATTGGGTGTAACAATAGGTGATGTAAATGGCGATGGCTGGCCGGATGTTTATGTTTCTAATGATTTTTTTGAGAGGGATTACTTATATATTAACCAGCAAAATGGCACTTTCAAAGATGAGTTGGAAAACAGGGTGCAGCATACAAGTTTAGCTTCGATGGGAGCTGACATGGTTGATATTAATAATGACGGTTTCCCGGATCTATTTACAACAGATATGCTGCCCTTTGACAATTTCCGCCTGAAAACAACTACTTCGTTTGATAATATTGATGCATACAGGTTAAAAGAAAACTCAGGTTTTTATCACCAGTTTATGCAAAATACTGTTCAACTTAATAATAAGAATGGCAGGTTTATGGAGATAGCCAATTATAGCGGAGTACCCGCTTCTGATTGGAGCTGGGGTGGATTAATGTTTGATGCAGATAACGATGGGTACTCAGATTTATATATCTGCAATGGGATCTATCACGATTTAACCAACCAGGACTTTATTGATTTCTTTGCGAATGATATTGTACAAAAAATGGCCATTACCGGGAAGAAAGAAGAAGTAGATGATATTATCAATAAAATGTCATCTACACCTCTAAAAAATAAAGTTTACAGAAATACCGGTAAGTTAAAATTTGAAGATGCAGGAGATAAGTGGGGATTTACACAACCATCTTTTTCAAATGGCGCTGCATACGGAGATCTTGATAATGATGGTGACCTGGACCTGGTAGTAAATAATGTTAACCAGCAGGCGTTTGTTTATCAAAATAAGAGCATCGAAAAAAATAAAACTAATTATATCGCTTTCTCTTTAAAAGGATCAGCTAACAATACATTCGCCATAGGTGCCAAAATCAAAGTATTTACCGGCGATCAGATACTGAGCAGGGAAATTATTCCGAGCAGAGGGTTTCAGTCATCTGTTGACTATAAAGCAATTATTGGATTAGGAAAAAACGCAAGTATCGATTCGGTAAAAATTATCTGGCCCAACAGAGTGACAAGTAATTATGGAAAACTTGGTATTAATAAAGTACATGCACTAACACAACCAGGAGCCGGCGCACCTCTTTACCAGCCTGAAATTAAAAAAACGCAACCAGTATTAAAATCAATAAAATCCGGATTCGATAAACATGAAGAGGATGATTTTATAGAATTATACTCAGAAAGAAATATCCCGCTTATGCTTTCTAAGGAAGGTCCGAAAGCAGCAGTAGGTGATGTTAACGGAGATGGGTTGCAGGATGTTTATATCTGCGGTTCAAATAACAAAGGTGGTCAGTTATACCTGCAAACCCCGGCAGGATCATTTGCAAAGAAGAGTGTTAAAGCTTTCCAGAATGATGCAGGTATAGAAGGTACAGCCTGTTTATTTTTTGATTGCGATGGTGATGGTGACCTGGACCTGTTTGTTGGCGCCGGCGGAGATCGCCAACTGCCCAACAGCAATTTAATGCTGAACCATTTGTATAAGAATGATGGCAAGGGAAACTTCACTTCAGTGCCTGATGCCTTTAAAAATACAAATGCCAATATGGCAATCGCACTTGCTTTTGATTTTGATAACGACGGTGACCTGGATTTGTTTATTGGTGGAAGAAATGCCCTGCATCGTTATGGGGCTAATCCAACGAGTTTACTATTGGTTAATGACGGCAAGGGCAATTTCGCAGATATTACCCGGGAAAAAGCGGCACCGATTGCTTCTATTGGAATGGTTACCGATGCGGTTTGGGCAGATATTACAGGAGACGGGAAAGAAGAACTTATTATCGTGGGAGATTGGATGGCGCCCCGTGTTTTTTCGTATGCCAATAGTGTTTTCCGGGAAATTTCTACAAACTTATCTCAGATGTTTGGATGGTGGAGATCAATTGCAGTTGCAGATTTGAATGGCGACGGGAAAAAGGATTTAATGATTGGAAACATTGGTGAGAACGGTTACCTGCATCCAACAAAAGAAGAACCCGTAAAACTCTGGGTAAATGATTATAATTCGAATGGCAATATCGAAAAAATACTTACACGCACTATCGATAAAAAAGATGTTACCGTGTTCTTAAAACACGATATGGAAGAGCAAATCCCTTCTTTGAAAAAGCAAAATCTAAAACACGAAATATTTGCCAATAAATCTATCCAGGATTTGCTTCCTGCCGACATAATAAAATCATCTGTTGTAAAAACATTTAATTATTGCAGCTCTATTATTGCATGGAATGATGGTAATGGACATTTTACCATAGAGAAAATGCCTGCCGCAGTTCAGTTCTCTTCTGCAAACGTTATCCATTGCACAGATCTGAATAATGATGGCAAGCCGGATATTATAATAGGTGGGAATGAATTTGGTTTCCCGCCGCAATTGGGGAGAATAGATGCAAGTTTCGGCTCATTACTATTGAACCAGGGGAATAAACAATTTAAAGTGCTGGATTATAGTGAGTCTGGACTGGAAATTACAGGGCAGGTCAGGGATATTAAAGAAATTAAAACAGCTGCCAAAAGAAATATACTTTTTCTGCGTAACAATGAATACCCCGTTCTTTTCGAAATTGCATCGCCTGTTTTGTCTTCTGCGGGAACATTAAAAAGGTGAGTATGCAAAAAAATAGTTGTTCTGTCGTGCACATTTTAAAATCTCTTTGCGTAATAGCAGGACTATGCATTATATTATCTGCCTGCAAACAAAAAGAAAAGCAGGAACTGTTGTTTACTACACTTGATCAAAAGGAAACGGGATTAACGTTTACCAATCAAATGCATCCAACACCCCAGTTCAATTTATTTAAATACATGTATTACTATAACGGTGCAGGTATTGGTGCAGGTGATTTTAATAACGACGGGAAAGTAGATCTGTTCTTTACGGCTAACCAGGGCAATAATGCAATTTTTTTGAATGAAGGGAATCTGCACTTTAAAGATGTAACAAAAGAGGCAAACATACCACAGGATAGTGCATGGAATACAGGCGTATCCGTTGTAGATGTTAATAATGATGGATTACTGGATATATATATATGCCGCGTTGGTCACTTTGATTTATTGCAAGGGAAAAATCAACTTTTAATTTGTAAGGGTATCAGGAATGGTATCCCGTTTTACGAAGATGAGGCGGGGCAATATGGATTGGATTTTTCAGGTTTTAGTACACAGGCTGCGTTCTTCGATTATGATGGAGATGGTGATCTGGATATGTTTTTATTGAATCACTCGGTAAATCATGAAGCCCGATATGCACCGCGTGCCGGCTTTTTAGGAACCTATGATTCACTCTCCGGTGATCGTTTGTATAGAAACGATGGCGGGCATTTTACCGATGTAACAAAGCAATCTAAAATAAACAGTTCTGCTATCAGCTATGGATTGGGAGTTGCAGTTGCAGATATTAACATGGATGGATGGCCTGATTTATATGTTGGGAATGATTTTCATGAAAACGATTATTTGTATATCAATCAGCGCAACGGAACATTTGCTGAGGAAAATAACAGGCAATTAATGCATACCAGTCAATTCTCAATGGGGGTTGATATTGCTGACGCCAATAATGATGGCTATCCTGAAATAATTTCGATGGATATGCTGCCCTCTGATCCGGCTATTTTGAAAAGATCTTTGGGCGAAGATGATTATGATATTTTTCAAAACAAATTGAGCTTTGGCTATAATTACCAATATGCGCGCAATAATCTCCAGTATAACAGGAGGAATAATCATTTCAGTGAAACCGGTTTTTATTCGGGCGTGTATGCAACAGATTGGAGCTGGGCACCTTTATGGGTGGATTTTGATAATGATGGTTTGAAGGATCTGTTTATTTCTAATGGCATCCCTAAACGGATGAATGATATCGATTACATCAATTTCGTTTCTAGTGATGAGGTACAGCAAAAACTCCGGGAGAACAGGTTGGATGAAAAAGACATGTCGCTGGTAAACAAATTTCCCGAGATAAAGATCCCTAACAAATTTTATCATAATACAGGGAATCTTCAGTTTGAAGACATGGATGCCTCTATTGGGAACAGTATACCTACATTTTCGAATGGAGCGGTGTATGCAGATTTAGACAATGATGGTGACCTGGATGTGATTGTAAATAATATCGACGCCCCTGTTTTGGTTTATGAAAATAAGAGCAACAATAAAGGCGACAAGCCATTTGTTGAGATTAATATAAAAGGCACAGAGAAGAATATCAATGCTGTTGGGGCCAGGGTGGTGTTGTTTGCAAATAATGGCATAAGAACATATGAGAAAAATCCGGCAAAAGGTTTTCAATCCAGCATGGAAATACCATTACACATTGGGATAGCAAATACAAAAATTGATTCTGCATTCCTGATTTGGCCCGACAATAGTTTTCAAAAAATTGATATTGTAAAAGCGCAATCACATCTTTCATTTACTTACCGGCAGCATCTGCCAAAATTCAACTATGCAATCATAAGTTCTTATAAAAAGCAAGAAGCAGCGCCTGTGCAGGATATTACTTCGCAAACGGGATTAAATTACCTGCATCATGAAAACTCATTTGTAGAATTTAATCGTGAGTTTTTAATCCCTCATATGGTGTCAACAGAAGGCCCGGCATTAGCTGTGGCCGATATAAATCATGACGGATTGGAAGATGTATTTATCGGGTCTTCTAAAACGTTTCATAATGCGATCTTCCTGCAGCAATCCAATGGTAAGTTTGTTAAGTCAAAACAGCCTTCTATGGCACTGGATAGTATGTATGAAGATGTAGATGCCAATTGGCTGGATGTAAATAATGATGGAAACCTTGACCTGGTTATTGCAGGCGGTGGAAATGAATATTATGGAAAAGATGAACATTTGCTTCCAAGGGTTTATCTGAATGATGGCCGGACCAATTTCAAAAAACTGGACAATGCATTTAACAACGTATTTGTTACTCAATCCTGTGTTGTTCCCTTTGATTTTAACGGTGATGGGTTTGTAGATTTATTCATTGGAGGAAGAGTTGTTCCCTGGGAATATGGCAGCGTGCCACGGTCGTATTTATTGCAAAATGATGGCACAGGAAAATTTGTTGATGTAACAGAGAAATATTCCAAAGAACTTGCCGGTATCGGAATGGTTACTCAGGCTGTGTGGGTTGATATAAATAGCGACGGACAAAAAGACCTGGTTGTTTGTTGCGAATGGGGTGGTATTACGGCATTCATCAATCACAAAAAATCTTTTGAAAGAAAAGAATTAACCAATAAAAAAGGCTGGTGGAATTTTGTACTGCCTGTAGATATTAATAATGATGGCAATATAGATCTGATTGCCGGAAACCTTGGGTTAAACTCGCGCCTGCATGCAAGTGAAAAAGAGCCGGTTCGGTTATATTACAACGATTTTGATAACAACGGGAAGAAAGAACAAATACTCACTTATTATCTGAACGGGAAAGAAATTCCATTTGCCAACAAGGATGAGCTAACCAGGCAAATACCGGTTCTCAAAAAGAAATTTCTATATGCCGCAGATTTTGCAAAGGCCTCGTTGGAGGAGATCTTTTCCGGTGAAAAACTGAAATCATCCCGGCTGTTAACTGCTGATTATTTTTCAAATGTAGTTTTAATCAATCATGGAAATCTGAATTTCAGCACAGAAGCATTGCCATGGGAAGCACAATTAAGTTCTTTACGTGATGCAATAATTGTTGATGCTAATGGCGACAATCTCCCGGATATTTTATTGGCCGGGAACTATTATGATAATAATATCCAGATGGGACGATACGACGCCGATTACGGCACCCTGCTGATTAACAAAGGCAATGGAAAATTTGCAACAGAGAATTTGAATGGGTTACAGATAAAAGGCCAGGTAAGACATATCAAACCTATACAGATTCAAAAGCAGTTGAGTTTTGTACTTGCCAAAAACAATGATTCAATCCAGGTCATTCAATTTAAAAAACCGGGTACTTTAAAATAGTAACCCATTTGCTCGTGTCCGTTTCTTTGTACCTGTCTGTGATCAGTAGCTGGAATGGAGTGGCAGGGGATGTCTTATTATAGTCAAGCACGTAATTTTTTAAAGAAGCTTCGCCGGTAGAAATAGCGGATGGACCACCAACCACTTTGGCTTCTAAAATATTTCCCAGTACCATTTTCTTAATGATGATATCGTCTTTTACGGGGATGTCTTTCAACAATGGAATGGCAACCATCGCCTCATATCTGTTTTCTTCATTTATTCTGATCTTAAGCATGGGGTAGTCTTTTTCTATACCGCCATTTTCAGTAATATGTTGTTTTAGTTTACTGATCAGATCAGAAATATCTTTATTGGCAGGGTATTGACTAAATGTTTTTTTTGTAGAAATTAAGGAAGAGTCTTTTACCCTTGCATTTACAATATCTAAGCCGTAAATATTGCTTTTTTTCTCTGCAAATTGTGCGAACGACTTTAGAATATTATCCAACTGCTTTTTTAGTGTAAGCGTTTTGAAATAAGCATCAACTCTTTTAAAAGGATTCAGGCTGGTATGGAAAGAATGATATTGCAACTGGATAGCAGAAGTATCTCTTTTTACCAGCAATGTACTTGTTTCGCCCGATAAGAAAAATCCGCTTAAGGAGGTTGTTACTGAGAAGCCTATCGGGGTTGTTAATGGAATATGGTATTGTACATTTTGATAGGTGAAAGAGGTGTCGTTAACTATTTCACCGGGCCACCATTTTTTAATACTTCCATCCGACGCAAATATTCTGTTAATGGTACCAACCGGGGCATGAATAATTTTATACCCGCTTACAGTAATGTCTGAAGGGATCACTGTAAACATTAAAATAAGCAAAACCGATAAGATCAAAACCGGGATCAGCAACCATTTTTTCATAAAAAACTAATATTTGGCAAAGTACTCGATAAAAACAACATAACGGCGATTGCAGGGTATTTATAAACCGCAATATTTAATTCTAACCCGAAAGTTTATTTGAGGGTTTGATTGAATAACTCTCCAACTTTTTGCCCCTGTGTTTTTCCCTGTTCAATTGCCGACCGGTAATGGATTCCACCGTATAGACGGCTAATGGCTACTTCATCAGCAGCAGCCTGGATGGACGTAAAGGAACGTTCCAATCCTAAATATTCTAACTCTGTTGTATCGCGGAACGGCGTATTGGCACCGAAGAGTTGTATTAACACAGTAGCAGCCGCAGCAGTTATAACGCTATGCCCGCTGGTATATTCAGGGAATGGTGGTGTTTGTAATAAAGCATTCCATTCTGTTTTAATATTCTCTCTGATCACCGTAATGGGTCTAACCATTCTGCTTCTGTATTTCTCGTCCCAACAGGAAATAAATCCGTCGAACATTGCGCATGAGCTGAGCGCATAAGCTTTGGCAGTTTTTAAATCGTTGGCTTTTGATTGTTGGGATAAAATAGATACAATGCCCATCCAGTGCCCGCCCGGAGTAGTTTTTTTTGTTGCAAACATTAAATGGCCCTTATGCTCTGTTACAAAAGGGTTGTCATCCCAATAATGTGCAATGGTATCCTGGGTAGGGGTTAAATGTTCACTTACAGTATACACTTCCATCAACTCCTTATAGTATTGGCTGTTTTTGTCTAAACTATAAGCCGGTGGAAGCGCAGGTTTAAATTGTGCAGCAGAATCCATCAATAAAGGTGTAATTAGCCGCCAGTTTGGTTCAACAGCATCTGCATAATCTGGTGGTGTCTGCTGCCATTTGCCTGTTTCTTTATATACACTGTATTTTGGCATTCCACGTGTTTTCTTATAATTATCCAGTGAGGCTCTTTTTAAAATGATACCTGCAATTGTATCACCCAGCTCAATAGAATTTTTATACACCAATTCGTCTAACCCATTTTCGAACTCTTTTAATAGTTTGTTTTCAGTAACAATTAAACTGTCTTTCGAAAAGGTTAATGCTTTCGCTACTTTATAAAATGATTTTACTGCTGCCAGGGTATAATTGTATTGTTTGGCTTTATCCGGTTCAGGTATAGTGTCAAAATTTTTTAACCGGGCAGTATAAGATGCTTCGCTACTATATTTCCAGCGGATGGCTTCATAAAAAGCAAGGTTGCTGTAAGCATATATCCTGCTGGCAACAGGCGGGGTAAAAATATCGTACACAATTACGTCTGTAAGGCGGTGTACACATTGATGCTGTATGGTGTTTTCATTGATCAACAGGCTCTTGCTTCTTTGCTTGCAGGAGAGCAAAACAAATATCAGCAAAATGCAAAGTGCAGAAATTATATTTTTTCTCATAGTGAAGCGTGCTGGTTAGTGATAAATCGTTTTTGTTTTTTATTATTTGTGATGGTAACAGATTGGATGGATGGGTTGAGCTGTATAAACCTTGCTGATTGCGATTGGAACGAGGAACCGTATGTCAATTCTTCTTTTCTTTTTTTGCCATTTTTTAATTGAACAATAGCTGTAACATCATTTGGTTGTAGTAAGATGATATCTCCCTGTGTATTTTTACTTTGAAACAGCTTTAAGTAAGAAGCGTTTTGACCGGCGGCAATAGTAAGCTTTCCGTTATTTACAAATTGAACCAGGCTTTTTCCATTCCCGGGTATATAGATCCCACTTTGTATGATGGATAGCGGGGTAAAATCACCTTTGCCATTGCCTTGTAAAAGCAATCCATTCAGCGCGTCATAACGGCCTAACATGGGTGCCATCGAAAATTCATTCCCATTTAAAATAATATCCGGGTTTCCATCGCCATTAAAATCATTAATAGTAATTCCGTATACAGGGGCCAGTTGTGCTTCGGCAGGAAGCTGATGTAATACAAAATTCAGGTTTCCTTTATTTTCGATCCAGCAGGAATAGAAATTGTTCGCTGATAACTGCAAAGCGCCAGTCAATTCTTCGGGCGTAAAAACATTTTTCATTTCTCTCTGTGCATAGGAAGCATAATTTGGAAATCTTTCTTTCATGCCACTCATTTCCCTGATCATCTCATCCCTGCCTGCAATGGGGAAAGATTTTATTTCGCCATTGTTGGTTGCAGGTAACCAACTGCTGAACACGGCATCATAACTTCCATTGTTATCAAAATCTTTTGCGTAAGCCATCAGGGGAAATTGGGTGCTTGGTTTGAGAAAACCATTCATACCATAATTGCCAACTACATAATCCATGTCGCCGTCATTATCAACATCGGCTACAGCAATGCTGTTCCACCAACCCGGTTGTTTACTTAAAGAGGTTGTAACCGGTGCAAATTTTCCATTAATATTTTTGAAAACAGTAACCGGCATCCATTCTCCCACCACAATTAAATCAGGCCGACCGTCATTGTCGGCGTCAGTCCAGGCGGCATCGGTTACCAAACCTATATTCTGGAGTGCAGGCGCCACTTCTTTTGTAACATCGGTAAATTTTATTTTTCCATTTCTGCTATCATTGCGATAAATAAAACTACTTACAGCCTTCGGGTAACTGCCGGGTAAAACACGGCCACCAACAAACAGATCCAATAATCCGTCATTATTATAATCAATGGCTTTTACACAGCTTTTAACAGCATAGTTTCCTGGTAATGAATTGGTCGTTTCTTTAAAATTCCCTTTGCCGTCGTTAATGTATAAATGATCGGCATATGCTTTAGAGAAGGGCTCATTTTCGCAACCGCCACCTGCAATATAAATATCCACATCATTATCGCCATCTGCATCAAACATACAAATGCCGGCATCATCCTGCAGCTTTAAATCAAGAGAATCTATAAATGATTTCTGTAAAAAACTGCCATCTTTTTTTTGTAAGAACAATTTTGCATAATTGGGCGAACCTGTGCCAACAACTAAATCATCCAGCCCGTCGCCATTTACATCGGCTGCTGCCAATGAAGGACCATATTGTGTTAATTTGTGCAATAGCAGGCGCTGAATATTGAAATCAATAAAGTCAAGTTCTGATGCAACAAAATCTACGCCTGATGGTTTTGTGATGTCTTTAAACCAGCCATTGGCGGTAACCGGAGGTGCACTGAGTTCCAGGTTAACTCCGGCCCGGTTGATATTTACTGTTAGTGTTTGGTTGGCTGCTACATTTTTAATTACCTCTCTTTTTTTATCGGGCCAGTTAACAACAACTGAATCTATTATTGTAGTGCCTCCTACGCCAAAATGCGCTGTATTTTCAACACTCGACATATACCCCCGATAGGGCGTATATTCGTACATCTGCTGCGTGCCCTGATAATATAAGCGGATGATACTGCCTAATCCATTTTTATTCAACGGATCACCCTGTAACTGTACCCGTAAATAATTGTTGTCTTTTTTTGTGCTATTGTTTAATGTGTTCTCCAGCAAGCTTGCTTCCATATTGGTGTTATTAATTACAACATCAATATCACCGTCTCTGTCAAAATCTGCATAAGCCATGCCGGCCGAAAATGTGGGGAAGTTCCAGCCCCAGTCGTTTGTTTTATCAGTGAATGTTAAATCACCGTTATTTAGAAAAATGTTATTGTTTATTTTAACGGAAGGGAGTTGCTTCAGCAGTTCACTTTGCGGCGTATTGGCATTGGCCGAATTTCGGTAGGCAATGAAATCAAGATCTGTCATATCTTTTGGCAAACCATTCGATATCATCAGGTCGCGATAGCCATCATTATTCACATCAATGGCAAGCGGTGCCCAGCTCCAGTCTGTTTGCGCAATGCCGCTATAAAAACCTATCTCGCTAAAAACAGGCGGACCAACAGAGTCATTACCCAGTATTCCGGGGCCGCGGTTTAATTGCAGGGTATTCCGGATGTACTGTTGCATATATCCATAGCGTGCACAATTTTGATTGGTTTGATAGTTGATATTATTATTCATCATCTTCAAACGGTAATTATCTGTTGGCGCCATATCTAACTCAATCACATCAGGCAAACCGTCGTTATTAATATCGGCAATATCATTGCCCATTGCATTGTAGCTGGTATGCTTAAAGTATTCTTCACTCCGGTCTGTAAAAGTTCCGTTCTTATTGTTGATGTAGAGATGATTATTGGAAAGGTAATCGTTGCTTACATAAATATCTTTCCAGCCGTCGTTATTAATATCAACAATATTCAAACCAAGGCCGTATCCTTCAATTAAGATTCCGGCCTGTTTTGAAACATCTTTAAATACAGGATGTTTTAGAGAATCATTCCATTCATTTCGCAATAGCTTATCTGTGTTGGGCCAACTGCCATCTTTCCTGATCGGGCGAAAAGTATTGGGATATGTTCCATCCAATTCGTTAACCAATAAGTAAACATCTAAGTCGCCATCATTATCGTAATCAAAAAAAGCAGCCATTTGTGTGCTGGCCGAATCAGCCAGTCCGTATTCTTCTGCCATATCTTTAAATACAGGAATGCCGGTAGTTTTATTAATTCCCTGGTTGATGTATAATATATTCTTTCGTTGGGAATGATCGGCGAGTACGGCTGCGCTCACGTACATATCCATTAACCCATCGTTATTAATATCAATTACGCTAACCCCTTTGCACCATTTTCCATTACCGCCAACACCTGCAATATCAGTAACATCCTCAAACTGCATATGGCCCTTGTTGATGTATAATTTATTTCCAACCCGGTTGCCGGTAAAATAAATATCAGGCAAACTATCGTTATTAAAATCTCCAATTCCAACACCACCGCCATTATACAGGTATTCGTAACTCATTACATTAAAAGGGCCATCTTCGATAACTTCATTGTTGAAATGGATACCACTTTTTTCAGAAGTAACCTGTTTAAAAAGGGGATTTTTTTGATGGCATGAAATTATCAGCAATACAATTGCTGAATAAAGCAATTTTGATCTCATTTGCAAGGGTTACTTTAAACGAATTTAAGGTGTTTTAGTGGAAAGTTTTTTGTGTTTTTCGGTTTAAAAACTATTCTATTATCCGGCAGGGGTGCGGTTTATAAAGGAAATATTGCAGGAGAAATTCTTAATTGTATATTTATCTTTCATCATTTTTTAAAGGTTGCATATGACAATAGTCCGGTAAGAAAAAGATGTGAATAAGTGGAAAAGTCGTACACAATAAA
>DAIOVU010000043.1:23519-37074 GCA_036758845.1 Sediminibacterium sp. | reverse complement strand
TTTTATTCTTTCTTTTCCATCGTTAAAAGAACCTCATGGCACAAGCAAGGGGCGCAAGAAATTAAGCATATCTCATCTTGCTTAGTAGTTGACGTGTTGTGCTATTAAATGCAGCACTATATTTTGGTTGCAATAAGAGAACCTGCCTGCTTTAATCAACTGATTCAATTCACCGCAGAGAACAGGAGATGCAGAGTAAGCGCAGAGATGGCAGGTTTGAGTTTTGGTTACAAAATGGGGCTGATGGCGGCTTTTTGCCTACCCGCTCAGCGTTGAAAAACGGTAGCGTACCTACGGCACGCGGGAGGAATCTCCCTTCCCTTCCCGGGCCTACCCACCTGTTGCCCCGATGGGGCAAATAATATGGCCAGGTGGATTCCGGGGTTGATTTTATAATAGACAACACAATGCAATAGTTCATCTTATCAATACCCCCACAAAGCATTTTCAAATATGCCCCAGCTTGGCAGCCAGTTGGTAGCACCATGTTCCATTATTGATAATCATTGCCCTGTAGGGGCAACAGGTGATGTAGTTGCATTGAAGAATGGAGAAAATTATTTGTTTCAAGCAAAGCAAACAAAATCTTCGGGCGGCAACGATGCTATTCAGGAAATTTATACAGCAAAAAATTATTATGAGAATAAGTTCAACGAAAAATTCAGCTTCTTGTAATTTCAAATGGTGATTTTAGTTCATCCGCAGAAACATTGGCACGAGCAAACCATATAAATTTGATTAAAAGAAATCATCTTGACAAATTGATTATTACAAATGATGTTACTATTCAGGAAGTAAACAAACATGAGGCACAGAGAATGCAAAGAATCGAACTAATATACCAAGCAGATACAATGCATTTTTTTGCTAAATTTGAGTATGAGTAATATTAAATTATTTGAAAGTAAACAAATAAGAACCGTTTGGAATGAACCAGACCAAAAATGGTATTTTGTAATAGCTGATGTTGTGCAAGTATTAACCGACACTCCGAACGCTACAGATTATATTAAGAAAATGCGTAAACGAGATGAACTGCTTTCGCAAGGGTGGGGACAACTTGTCACCCCCCTTTTGGTTGATACTGCTGGCGGCAAACAAAAGCTGAATTGTGCCAATGCAAAAGGGCTTTTAAGAATCATTCAATCAATCCCATCTCCCAAAGCAGAACCTTTTAAACTATGGTTAGCACAAGTAGGCTCTGACAGGTTAGATGAAATTGAAAATCCTGAATTGGCGACACAACGCACCAGAGAACTCTACAAACTTAAAGGCTATCCTGACGACTGGATTGAAAAACGGATGCGTGGCATTGCTATTCGTGAAGAACTAACAGATGAATGGAAAACGAGAGGCGTAAGAGAGCAAAAAGAATATGCAATACTTACTGCAGAAATTTCAAAAGCCACTTTTGGTTTGACACCCTCTGAATACAAGAAAGTAAAGGGACTTAAAAGTCAAAATCTCCGAGACCACATGAACGACCTTGAATTGATTTTTTCAATGTTAGGAGAAGCTTCGACAACTGCGATTGTAAAGACCAGAAACCCAAAAGGGTTTATTGAAAATCAAATTGTAGCTAAGCAAGGTGGTTCTGTAGCTGGCAAAGCAAGACGAGACCTTGAAATGAAAACTGGAAAGAAAATAATATCGTCAGAAAATTATTTGCCTGAATCAAAAAAGAACAAACAACTTAATAAAGGCAAAAAGAAATAACCCACGCCAAAGCAAGCACATTTGCAAGGCACACAAACCCTGACACAAAGCCAACCTTGCAAAAGAGCTTGCTTCCCAACACACGGGACACACCCTGCAATTCGGGGCGACACAGGCCGAGGAAAAGCACGAACGTACAACAGAGAGCTTGCTGCTATGCTGGCCGACGAATATATTCTCATCTTTTTATTAGCTATCGCAGTTGTTCCAGCCGACGAAATTCTATTTAACTTTTTGTTGTTAACTTCATCTTCATTTTTTCAATCATCATCGGTACCGGGCGGACGGAATACAAATTCCCGTACTTCGGCAAGCCCTGTCCGTTGTGCGCAAGCTTTCTCTATGAAACATTTGAAGTATATAATTTTCTACTCTTGTTCTATTTTATTGATTGAATGTAACAATCCGAATATTACTGATAAAGATAAACGAAACGAAAACTGGGTGTGGTTCGTAGATACTAAAAGTCAAAAAGGAGAATGGATCCCTGTAAAAGAAAAGACATCAGTTTTAAATGGAAGTTATACAAGATTTTATTCCAATGGAGCAATATATAAAACAGGTAAAATCTCAAACGGACAAGAAGTTGACACCATTTTTTATTACTCACCAAATGGTAAGCTCGTCAGTTATCTTAAACTCTTGACAGACAAAGAGCAGGCTTATTTCTTAAATAATGGCCTATTCAATTGTTTTATCAAAATGGTAAAATAGATTCAGAAGGAATCATTGAAAATCATAAACGCGGCCGAAAATGGACGAGTTATTATTCAAATGGAGCAAAGAAATTAACTATTGATTTCTTTAAAGACATAGGTTGGCAAGTTAATTATTATGAAAATGGGCATCTAAAAGATAGTGCATTTCATACAACTGGTGACAGTATTTTTAATATTAAAAATTGGTACCCAAATGGCAATCTGAAAGATATAACTGAATGGAAGAATGGCAAAAAGAATGGTACTGTAAAGAAATATTATGAAAATGGGCAAATTAAAGATAGTGCCAACTTTATCGAAGGTCTTGAAGAAGGAATTGCAAAATCATGGTACGAATCGGGAGAGTTGGAAATATTGGCAGAAATTAAGCGTAACAAAGTAACTGGCGTTTTAAAATATTTCTATAAGTCAGGAAAAATCAAGCAAGAAAGTATTTTTAAAGATAATAAAATGGTGGCTTCCCGAAAATTTGACGAAAGAGGAAACCCTTTATAGTTTGCTAGTTTGCTCTCAATCAGTCTAAGTCTGCGCACAACACCAGCTCCTATGTAAAGCAGCATTCGGAGTCTGCGAATTTGGCGATATGGTTTTAAAGGTATTACATAATTCTGTTTTACGCTTCGATTAGGAATGATTTGGACTTAGTTATTTAATTTTTTCAACTCATTCGGTTCCAGCCGACGAATAACGCCGAGCAATAGAATAAACAATGAAATTTTATTTATAAATTTAGCATCGGTTACGGGCTGACGATTTTCAAATGCCACCACATCGCCAAGCCGTAGCCGTTAGCTGCAAGGCTAAACATACATCCAATAAATGCTAAATTTATCCTTCTACAATATTGGCTTTCACATAATAATTGCTATCCCGACATTTTTCATTTTACGATGGCTATTGAAAAAAGTCATTAAAATTAAGCGATACAGAATAATAACAACATGGATCCTAACACTTCTTTTGACACCGCTTCTATATTTAGGTGCAGCAATTATTTTCTTTTCAATATTCTTTCATGTGCCATCCAAAAAATTTGATAAAATTTCCTGGAGATATGACACGGGAAAACGTTTTCAAATGTCAGATGACATTATAAAGAGTGAAATATTAATTGGCAAAGACACCACCCAAATAAAAGGTTTTCTTGGTGACACACATCAAAAATATCAAGACTCGAGCAAACAATTAACGTGGATATACGAAATGGGAGAAGGCGGCGGCGGACTTGGCTTTTTATTTCATAGTCTGGAAATTACATTTAAAGACAACAAAGCGATACTTATTCAACATTTTGAAATTAAAGATTGACAAGCACATGCCACTAACATAGTTGCTTTCACCAATTGAGGTTGGACGGAATAGCGTCTTTCATCTGCAACAAAAATCCCGGTTTCAGCTTCAGGGCGACCGGCTTCGCACGGTCGACATAATATTTGCCGGGCTTTTGTATCTTTATTCAGTGCTATTGAATACAGCAGTATATTTTGGTTGCAATAAGAGAGAAACGAAGAAAAAGCGTTACAAAAGAACTTACAGAGACGCTTCTTTTCTTCTGTCCTTCTTTTATTGAAAACAATAGGCAGCCATGTTTTAATAGCTCAACACGCTAATTACTAATTACTGATTTTTCCCCCTTCCTTGTAAACGTCTGCAACACCACCCCCAGCAGCACCACCGCTACAGCTCCTACAACATTGAGCCACAGGAACCCGAGGCCGATGATCTCATATTTATCGAGGAAAAAGAAAGTAATCACGATACATTCGCCCAGGATAGCTGCAATAAATACGGCATTGCTGCCAACTTTTTTGAAGTAAAAGGCAACGAGAAAAATGCCGAGGATAACACCATAAAACAGCGAGCCCAAAACATTCACCGCCTCAATCAAACTACCCATACCCGTTGCAAACTCTGCGGTGATGATGGAGAATATGCCCCATGCCAGTGTATAATACTTTGACGCTTTGTATTCATCGGCGCATTGTGTCATATTGGTATTATCATATTTTGATCCGCGAAACCTGAGATGAAAATCAACCATCGTACAGGATGCCAGCGAATTTAATGCCGCAGCAATAGAGCCCCATGCTGCAAGAAAGATGATAGCAATCAACAATCCCACAATTCCTTTTGGCAAAAAATCAACCACAAAACGCAGAAAAATATAGTTGGTATCGCTGTTATCTGCAGCAGGTAAGGCTTTCTTTAAAACCGTTTTATATTCTTTCTGTATGGCCGATAATTTAACAGAACCATCCCGCAGGCTATCCTTGTAATTTTCTTTTTTATCAAGTACATATGTTTTGCTCAACTGTTGTTGTGCCGTTTGTTGCTGATTATATTTCTGCTCTATCCTGAGCAATGAATCTTTATAAGGCGTTTCCATTGCCTTGTTGGCTACCGCCTTGTTAAAGAACACAGGGGCTGTATTAAACTGATAGAAAGTAAACAGCATGGCCCCCAATAACAAAATTAAAAACTGCATGGGCACTTTTACCAGTCCATTCATTAACAATCCAATCCTGCTCTCTGTATTGCCCTTGGCGGTAAGGTAACGGCCCACCTGCGACTGGTCAGTGCCAAAATATGAGAGTGCCAGGAAGAAGCCCCCAATTACCCCGCTGATAATATTGTACCTGTCTTTCCAGTCAAACCCTTTGGATGAGATACCCGTTGTGATCACATTCAGTTTACCCGATGCGCCGCTTACTTTTAAAGCATCTGTAAACCCTACCCCTTCGGGCAAATAATGCACAATGCAATAACCGGCCACAAACATGCCGATAAAAATAATGAGCAATTGTAGTTGTTGCGTGTAGGCCACTGCTTTTGCCCCACCACTAACTGTATAGATGATCAACAGGCCGCCCATAACAATATTGGTCCAGAAAATATCCCAGCCCAATAAGGAAGAAAGGATGATGGATGGCGCATAAATACTGATGCCGGTTGATAGCCCCCTTGATACCAGAAAAAGAAAAGAGGTGAAAGTTCTTGTTTTCAGATCGAACCTTTTCTCAAGAAATTCGTATGCTGTAAAAACTTTTACTTTATGGAACAGCGGAACGAATGTGATACACAGGATCACCATGGCAATGGGCAATCCGAAATAGTATTGCACAAACCGCATACCATCTGTAAAAGCCTGGCCGGGTGCAGATAAAAAAGTAATGGCGCTGGCCTGTGTACCCATAATGCTTAAGAGAACAAGGTACCAAGGCATGCTCCTGTCGCTGAGAAAATACCCTTCTAAATTCTTTGCTGTACGGCTTTTATACAGGCCATACGCTATGATGGCCGTTAAGGTAATGATCAGTACTATCCAGTCCAGTTGACTCATGCGAAATATTTAGTAAACCAGGCAAAGAAAATAATAAGCAATACCAGTACCCCGATAACAAACAGGTACCAGCGGCGCCAGGAAGAGAAAAGCGGTATTTTGTTTTTGTTGGTCATTTTTTTTTGCCACAGATGGCACAGATTTTTTTTGCGCCTTCGCGCCTTTGCGTGCAAATTTTTCTCGCAAAGGCGCGAAGGCGCAGTTTTTATTTTCGGTTTCCTCCGCTGCTCATCATTCCACCGGCTAATAAGCCCAGCACAAGCCCAATAACTAAGCCAACTTTTACATTTTTGATGAAGAAGCCAATGCCTAATCCAATCAGTATAATGGTAACAATGCCTATTCTTTTTCTTGGCTGCATAGTGTTATTTGCTTTTGGGTAATGCGATCAGGTTGGCCAGTAAGCGATAAGCCCCGGGTACACCTGCAGGCAACTCACGAAACAGCACCAAACTTACGTATGCAAAATTACCTTTCCCATATTTAGTTATGGCCAGACTGCCATTGCTTTCTTTTTCGCCTTTATCGTTCATGGCCAATGGCATTTCGTAATGCGCATCTGCCTGGCTTACCTGGTAAGTGCTGCGTTCCTGCACCCATCCTTCAAAATCTTTTTCAGTGATTGGGTTAGGATAATTCAGCACAGGATGTTGCGGCAACAGGAAATTCACTTTCGCATTTTCTTCCGTAACACGTAAGCTGGCACTGATTGTAAAGGGATAGGGCCCTATCTTCAGCGGCTTAATCCCTACTGTATTACTTTTAATGTATTGCGCAATCAGGTTACCGCCATTCTCCACATATTTACTCAATACATCATTTTTATTAGTCAGGAACTCATAAATATTGCCGGCGCGGATACCGGTGATCACTGCATCATATTGCCGAAGATTATCCAGTGTGATATCAGCTTCTGTAAGCAGTTTTACTTCATAACCCAATTGCTCCAATGCCTGCGGCACTTTATCTCCTGCACCAACAATATACCCGATCTTTTTACCTTCTGTTTTGATATTGAGATTTAACAGATTGGTTTTAGCAGGAGCAAAATAGGTGATGGTTGGAATATGATCGTATGCTATCACTTTGGTGCTGCCATTGTATACATCGTTGCTGACAGGTATCAGTACTGCCTCGGCTTTACTATTTTCTTCTTTAGAAACGGGAACATATGTAAATATTAAATCTCCGTTAGCATCAGTCAAATCCTTATCCGGTACTGCCTTAAATTGTTTTGGCTCCAAAATGTTAGCACCAAAATTACCTGCCTGTTTGGTATTTTCTTTGACATGAACAGCTACCTTAACCTTGCTGCCATTTAATGAAACATTGTTTTCTTTTGTAAAATTAAATTCTGCTTTGGGCAGCACGGCCAATGGCTGATAGAGTTCGCCTTTTGCAGCGTCTACATATTTGTATTGTACAGGCCGTTTTATGATGAAATCTTCTCCTTCAATTGTAACAGTATATACTGCTTCAAAAGAGGGATCACTTTCTGCTTTACCTATTAATAACTGATCGCGCACATCAAACATGCCTTCCTCTTTGGGATATTCTAACCAATAGGATTGTGATATTTTTTTATCAGATGATACGGGCAATGCCTTATTGAAACTAAAATTGGTATTTGCTTCCAATGCAACATTTAAAGAAGAATCAAAGCTTTCAAGCTTAATATGTTTTACGATGGCATTAATGTTGTTCCGTTTGTTGAAGAAGAAACTCAGATTCAATGTTCCACCCTGCACCACATTTTCCTGTGTGGTGGTAACTTCAGTAAATAAAGCAGCACAGGCTTCTATCAGGCCCTGGGTTTCTGCTAGTTTTTTATCGCGCCAGTTGCCGGCCGGTAAGGTTTTGATAGATCGATACAGATTCACCAATGCCGGAACAGAGGCTTCGGGTTTTTCAAACTGGTAGTTGCTGATGATGTTATTGATCTGTGCCTCTATCTTTTCACCGCCTGCTATCCTCTTCCAGTCTGATACTATGCCATCCATTAAATCATTCTTTGGCGCATCGCCATTCAGGGTCTGGAAAAATTCATATACCGATCCTCTTCTTCTTGGCCTTCCCTCTCCCTGGCTCTTATGCATGGTTCTTGCTTCCCCTCCCAGTTCGCCGTAGCTTTTTCCAATCAAAGTATTATATCCGCCTACATCAATTTTTAACTGGTCGTTGGAAGTTGTATTCATCCCGCCAAAATTGAACGTATTCCATAAGATCCTTTTCGCCTGCCATGGTTGTACGCCATATTTGAATTGTTCAGGAAATCTTTTTGGATCTGCCGCTGCCGTATAAGCCTCCTGAGCCAGAATAGATGATGCCGCGTGATGCCCATGCCCTGCCCTTGCATCGCCGGGGAAACGCGTGATGATAACATCCGGCTGAAACTTCCGGATCATCCATACCACATCGCTCAATACTTTCTCCCTGTCCCAAACACGCAATGCTTCATCTGCACTTTTACTAAAACCAAATTCATACGCCCGGCTGAAAAATTGTTCCGCACCATCAATACGGCGTGCTGCCAGTAATTCCTGGGTTCTGATCAGTCCCAGTTCAATACCCTGTTCGCTACCTATCAAATTCTGTCCGCCATCGCCCCTTGTTAAACTCATATAACCGGTGCGGTATAATTTTTCTTTGGCAAGCCAGGGCAGAAAACCATTGTTCTCATCATCCGGGTGTGCGGCCACATAAAGCACACTACCCAGTACATTGAGTTTTTTTAATTGCAAATAAATATCGGTGCTGCTGTTGGTTACAGGAACCTGCGCTGTTGATGCTGAAAGCAGAAGGCTTAACGCCACCCCCAGCAGACCGAACGCTTTATTGATTTTAAACATATTACGATCTCATTTATATTATTTCCGAAGATAACCCTACTTGTTTGATTGATTGAACCGTTCAACAAAAAACACCCCTCCTCTCTGCGAACCTCTGTTTCTCTGTGCGCTCTGTGTTAAAAAAGAGTTGGGCATTCTTGCAATTCCGGCATGAGGGTTTTCAACACAGAGTACGCGGAGAAAAGGAGTTTCACAGAGTATAATACAAAGGTCAGGCACGGGTGCCTGACCTTTGTGTGGTTCAATTCAGATTATTGGCCTACCAGGAATACGGCATTGCTGAACAGTAATTTTCCATTCTCCCAGAAATTACGGAACAGGGGATCTTCTGTAAAATAGATCACATTACCCGAACCCATTTCCTGGTTGCCTATTACCACGCCGTCTTTCAGTTTGTTTTTTAGTTTAATGCCTGTAAAGCCCGTTACATAAGCATCCTGTTTCATCACGCCTACATTCCATCCTTCCTTCAAAAATTCAAATACGCCACCATCCTGTTTTAACGTAAAATAATAATCAGGATACCCAAAGGCCAACGGATGCGTATTATCCAGTTCCAGTTTATAAATAGCGCCGGGAATGGAGTTGGTTAAAAACTGCGCTTCCCTGTCGCCATATTTTTTCACGTTTATATAGTCGCCTTTTTCTTCTGTTTTATCTTCTTTCAGTTTAATACCCCAATCGGCGCCGGCCAGTGTGGCTACTGCATTATCAATAGCAATCAGTTTACCGCCACTGCGTACAAACTCTTTCAGTTTATCGGTAGATGCTTTATCACCAAGGGTTTTGTAATTACCATCGGGCAAGATGAGTACACTGTAGTTTTTCAGGTTTACCCTGTTAAGATCGGCAGCGTTAATCAATGTGATGGGATAGTCGAGTTGTTTTTCGAAGAAATGCCATACCTCACCTGCCCCGCCGGAAGACGTTTGTTCTCCGGTTAATAAAGCCACTTTTAATGCACTGCTGATCACTTTCACATCGGGCGATCCGAAATCGGCGCCTTTTTCCATAAACCCTGTTTCTACAGCTATTGCCTGAATATTGAATTTGCCGCAGGCCTCATTTGCCATAGCAAGCCAGTTGCCGGGATTGCTGGTTTTTAAAACAATGAGTGTGCCCCTGTCGTAATTCTTCCCGCCATATACAAATGGTTTTTCTGCAAAACGAACCTTGATACCTTTTTTCAACAAATGCGCCAGTACTTTTGCGGCATCGAACGATTGATAAGGGATCAACACACCATAATTCGAACTCACTTCAGTAACTGCTGTTGTATTTTTAGCGGCAATTACATCCAGTTTTTCTTTTACAGCATACCCTTTTACACCATAGGCATAAGGCACAGACCATGCTGTGATATCGTAAGTATTCGAATCGCTTACCACTGTTTTGGGTTCCAGCAATACTTTAGCCATTACAGATCTTGACTGGTAAGCGCTGATGGCAATATGAAAGCCTTCATCGCTGTAAGCCTCGTCTTTGCCGGTATTATAATTATAGCCACGGAATGATTTGCTGTTTACCGTTCCATATTCAACGCCATTCTGTTCAAGCAAGTTCGCAACAGCATTTATTTTGTTTCCGTCTTTTGATGTGAGTACATAAGTTTTGTATTCGCCTGTTTTACCGCTTCGCCCATCGTCAAAATATTTTTTAAACTCCTGTAATAGTTTTTGCCTGTTATTAGAAGCAGTTTCAATAGTAGATAACCCGGTTGTATAATGGTGTGTGGCACGATCTAATAAAGTAAGTGTGTCTTTATCTGATTTGATCACACCTAACCCGCCACGCGGGCCACCACCCTGCTCAAAGGTCATGCCGATGGCGCCATTGTAAATAGGATAGGTATCTCCATAAGAAGGATACAGCAGATCAAATCTTTCTTTGGTGAAGAACAGCCATCCGTTCTGGTCAAAATATTTTGCATTATTCTTACCTATCAATCCCTGGAAATCTTTTTGCCATTGGGTGATGACTTCATGATAAGGATCGGCAGCCGGCGCAAAATAATAAGGCTCATTAATTCCCTGCTCATGAAAATCCACATGCACCTGCGGCATCCATTGATTGTATTTTTTTAGCCGCTGCTGCGTTTCTACCTGTGTTTGCCAGGCCCAGTCGCGGTTAAGGTCAAAATTATAATGGTTGGTTCTTCCCCCGGGCCATGGTTCTGCATGTTCTCTTGCGGCGGGGTCTGCATTATACTCCTTACCCACCACGCTGTTAAACCAGTTCACATACCTGTCGCGCCCATCGGGATTAATACAGGGATCAATCACTACCACCGTATTTTGTAACCATTCTTTGGTTTGCGCATTGGCCGGATCTACCAACGCATATAAAGTAAGTAATGCTGCTTCTGAAGAAGATGTTTCATTACCATGCACATTATAACTTAACCAAACAATGGCTGGAGCAGATTCTGTGTTGGGGGCCATTTTATCTCGGGCTAATCCCGCCAGGCGCAGGTTATTAGTGCGGATGGCATCCAGTTTTTTTAAATTTTCGGGGCTCGCTATAAAAGCCAGTATCAGTTCCCTGCCTTCATTGGTTTCGCCATATTTTTCAATCTCAACCATATCAGGCTTTGCCTGCGCTACAGCGTTAAAGTATTCCACCACTTTATGATGGCGGGTATAGCGGGTGCCTATCCGGTAGCCCAGGTATTGTTCCGGACTCTGTAAGCCCTGTGCAAAAGAACCGGCAACTGCCAGTAAAAGTATGGACACGATCAGTATTCTCTTCATATAGTAATAAAATGAATGGTGAATGTAGTCAAGAAACAAAGTATTGCACCAAAAAAGCATCCTTTTTTTATGAACGTATTGGCAAAATCCGTTCACATGTTCCAAAAAAATGTAATTTTCTCCCATGAGAATATTGACCTTAGTTCTGTTGGCCCTTAGCAGCCATTTACCTGTTTCGGCACAGCCGGTGAAATCAATAGTAGGTGCCGGAAAAGCAATCAATCCTTACAAATATTCGATTGTAAAAAAAGCCAATTTCAGCACGGCATCAGTGAGCAGCGCCCATCCGCTTGCCAGTATGGTTGGTGCAGCCATTATGCAGAGAGGCGGTAATGCGTTTGATGCTGCTATCGCCACGCAACTTGCACTGGCTGTGGTATATCCCGGTGCGGGTAATATTGGAGGTGGTGGTTTTTTATTGGGAAGAAAAAACAATGGTGAACTTATAGGCATAGACTACCGCGAAGCGGCGCCTGAAAAAGCAGGAAGGGATATGTATCTTGATAAAAATGGCAACGCGCAGGCAGCACTTTCTCAAACAGGCCATCTTGCCTCGGGCATACCGGGTACTATTGCGGGTTTATTTGCTACCCTGCCCTATGCCAGGTTACCTTTTAATCAATTGGTGCAACCGGCTATTGACCTGGCTGAGAAAGGATTTGTGATTACAGAAGGAGAAGCCAATGGATTGAATGCAACAAGGGAATCCTTTATCAAATTCAACACACGCCCTACTGCTTTTGTAAAAGAAAACAAATGGAAAGCAGGTGATACACTGGTACAAAAAGAATTAGCCGCTACATTGAAACGCATTCAGAAAGAAGGCGCGCCTGGATTTTACGGTGGAGAGACAGCCAAACTGATTGTTGAAGAAATGCAACGGGGCAATGGTATTATCTCTCTTGATGATTTGAAAAATTATACAGCCAAACTCAGGAATCCTTTAGAGTTTGAATACCGTGGTCATCAGATCATCAGCTTTGCACCCCCCAGCAGTGGCGGCATCCTGATTGCGCAGATGTTGAAGATGATTGAGAAATATCCTGTTGGTTCTTATGGTTTTCAGACAATCAAAAGTGTACAACTGATGGTTGAAGCTGAACGCCGCGCCTATGCCGACCGTGCCGAGTTTATGGGCGATCCTGATTTTTACCATGTTCCCGTTAAAACATTAATGAGCGATGCCTACATAGCACAGCGAATGAGCGATTATAATCCCGACAAAGCAG
Organism: Sediminibacterium sp.; assembly: GCA_036758845.1. Taxonomy (GTDB): domain Bacteria; phylum Bacteroidota; class Bacteroidia; order Chitinophagales; family Chitinophagaceae; genus Sediminibacterium. The sequence continues at coordinate 24,471 of DAIOVU010000043.1, read as the reverse complement.
GTTCAAGCGCAGCCGTAAAAGCAGGCACTATTAAAGAGAGTGAAGAAACCACGCATTTAAGTGTGGTAGATGAAGCCGGCAATATGGTAGCGGTTACCACCACATTAAACGGCGGCTACGGCAGCAGGACAGTTGTTGGCGGCGCCGGTTTTTTAATGAATAATGAGATGGACGATTTTAGCGTAAAACCCGGAGTGCCCAATATGTACGGCGCCGTGGGCGGTGAAGCCAATGCGATCAGTCCGGGTAAAAGAATGCTGAGTTCTATGACTCCTACGCTGATCCTAAAGAATAACAAACCTTATGTTGTGGTGGGTACGCCGGGCGGAACCACTATTCCTACTTCTGTTTACCAGGCTATTGTTAACCTAGTTGATTTTAATATGACTGCCGATGATGCCATCAATAAACCAAAATTTCACCACCAGTGGCTGCCTGATGTGGTGATGGTAGAAAAAGATTTTGATGCTGCAACAAAAAAACAATTACAGGAGATGGGCTACAAGATTACCGAGCGTGGTGGTATTGGAAGAACAGAAGCCATTCGTTTTTTAAGCAATGGCAAAAGAGAAACTGTTGCCGATAAGAGAGGAGATGATTCGGTGGCGGGGTATTGATCTCCCCCCGGCCCCCTAAAGGGGGAGTTGGACGTCCTTGCGAGGAGGAACGACGAAGCAACCTGTGCTACAAATAGCAGAGAGGCTGATATTACCAGACACAGGTTGCTTCTTGCCTCGCAAGGACGAAGCAAGCTGTGCTACAAATAGCAGAGAGGCTGGTATTACCAGACACAGGTTGCTTCGTACCTCGCGGACGACGAAGAAAGCTGGGCTACAAATAGCAGAGAGGCTGGTATTACCAGACACAGGTTGCTTCGTGCCTCGCGGACGACGAAGAAAGCTGGGCTACAAATAGCAGAGAGGCTGGTATTACCAGACACAGGTTGCTTCGT
>DAIOVU010000043.1:0-23419 GCA_036758845.1 Sediminibacterium sp. | reverse complement strand
AAGCTGGGCTACAAATAGCAGAGAGGCTGGTATTACCAGACACAGGTTGCTTCGTGCCTCGCGGACGAGGACGACGAAGAAAGCTGGGCTACAAATAGCAGAGAGGCTGATATTACCTGACACAGATTGCTTCGTTCCTCGCGGACGACGAAGAAAGCTGGGCTACAAATAGCAGAGAGGCTGATATTACCTGACACAGGTTGCTTCGTGCCTCGCAACGACGGTTTCATTCAATAAAATAAATTACTATGTCACTTGAACAGGGCTTTTTAAAAGACTCCATCAAACGCTTCAGATACTACAAAGAGCTTGGTGATAAAACGTTTGAACAGCTGGAGGAAGCTGATCTTTTTTATCAACCCTCATCAGAGAGCAACAGCATTGCTGTAATTGTACAGCACATGTATGGCAATATGCTTAGCCGCTGGACTAATTTCTTAACCGAAGACGGTGAAAAAGAATGGCGCAAACGGGATGCAGAATTTGCAATAATGAAATGCACCAAACAGGATCTTCTCTCCTTCTGGAACGATGGCTGGAAATGCATGTTCGACACCCTCGAAACCCTCACACCCGGCGACCTTACCAAAACAGTCACCATCCGCACCGAGCCACTAACTGTATATGATGCCATATTAAGGCAACTGGCGCATTATCCGTACCATGTAGGGCAGATCGTTTACCTGGGGCGATTAGTAAAAAATGAGCAATGGAAATCGTTAAGTGTACCCAAAGGCAAGAGCATAGATTATTTGGAGAGGGTGAAAGAAGCGCAGAAGAAATGATTGAGGATTACGGATTGGCGGATTACGGATTGGCGGATTGGCGAATTAGTGAAAACTATTTTAATAGCTCTGCAGGAGCAAAAGGTTGATAGTAGCAAAAGAATTCTAATTAAATTTTCGTGCCGCAGGTATGGTATCCCGTAGGATTTCTTCGATTCGGGAATATTCTAAAAAATGCGAAAAATCATTTATATAACTCGAAAACCCAGTAAATTTACAAAGCAGTAGCCCCACCTAAATTCATTCTGCCCCCAACGAACCTTCTACTGCCGAGGCATTACATATAAGAAGTGGTATGCAATATCATCCTATCATATCCAGGCTTTCTAAAAAAGAGCTGATACGCCTGATTGAAGCGTACCAGATAGCTACGCAAAAAACAATATTCTGTTCGATGACAGATGCGAATGGTATTATTACCTATGCAAATGAAATGTTCTGTAAAACTTCAAAATATTCAGAAGAAGAATTAATAGGCAAAACCCATAATATCGTAAATGCCGGCTACCATTCTACTGAATATTTCAAAGAAATGTGGGATACGATCAAAAGCGGGAGTCCATGGCACGGAGAACTTAAAAACAGGGCGAAAGATGGAACTTATTATTGGCTCGACTCGGTGATTGTTCCCATGAAGGACGAAAATGATGTGATCACCAACTATTTTTCGTTGCGTATGTTGATCACTGAAAAAAAACAGGCACTGGAAGACAGAACCAAATACATAAGCGAGCTGGAGAATATGCTCTTTATTATTTCTCATAAAGTAAGACATTCTATTTCCAATATCCTGAGTTTGATAACCCTGCTGGAGGATTATGCCAATAACCCTGATGAAATTTTAAAAATGGCCGGGTACCTGAAAGACTCTGCTTTAATTCTGGATGGTGTTACCAGTGAACTTTCCGGATTCATTTCTACCATAGAACAGAAAAACAAGGAAAGACAGCAGCCGTAATTATGCTGCGTCAGCATCAGTTTGCAGCAACGAGGTTTGATTTGATATTGATGATATTCCCATCTTCCATCTCTATGATCCGGTGCGTTCGTGAAGCAAATTCGTTATCGTGTGTTACAATTAAGAGCGACTGTTTGTATACTTCCGCAAGTTCTTTACAAATATTAAATACGATCTCACTATTCTTTTTATCGAGGTTACCTGTTGGCTCATCTCCCATAATGATCAACGGATCATTAATGAGTGCCCTGGCAATGGCAACCCTTTGTTTTTGTCCGCCCGATAACTGGTTTGGCTTTTTTAGTGCCTCTTTTTCAATACCCAGTATTTTCAGTTTTTCGTATGCACGGTGTTCTACTTCTTTTTCGGCATATTTGGCTAATTTCAAACCAGGCAACATTACATTGCGTAATACAGTAAACTCATTCAATAAATAATGAAACTGGAAAACAAAACCGATCTGTTCATTTCTTACCCGTGCCAGTGCTGCTTCTTTTTTATCCCGCATGCTTATTCCGTTAATCAGCACCTCTCCTTCATAATCAGTATCCATGGTAGACAGGATATAGAGCAGGGTTGATTTGCCGCAACCCGATTTGCCAATAATAGAAACAAACTCACTTTCCTGAACAGAAAAACTGATCTGTTTCAGCACCTGCATGGTTTCAGGATCGTGAAAGTATTTGGTGATATTTTTAGCTTCAAGTATTTTCCTGCTCATCTTATTTCCCCCTGATAATCACTACCGGATCTATTTTACTTGCTTTACGCGAAGGAAAATACCCCGCGAGATACGTTGTTACAATTGAAAATATACTGCCAATCAAATAGAACTTTGGATTGTAATTGATGGGGAATGTTTTAATAGTGGGTAGTGCCGGTGTATTAAACGGTATATTGTCTATCACATTTGATAGCCCAAACCCGAAAATCAATCCCAGCATCCCACCAAAAATTCCGATGCTCAAAGCAATCGTAATAAATACCCTGTTTACGTCCCTGCCCGAAAAACCGGTTGCTTTTAATATGGCAATGGTGTCCATTTTCTCGTAGATCATCATGTTGAGAATATTGTAAATACCAAACCCTGCCACTATCAATAAGGTAACCCCTACAGCATAAGATATCAGTGATCTTACCGAACTGCCCGTTTCAAATTGCGAGTTGGCGGTTTGTATATCGATAGCATCTATGCCGAATAACCTGCTGTATTCTTTTGCCATTTTAGGAGCGGCAAGAATATCTTTCAATTTTACCTGCAGGTCTGTAACATAGGTATTAGATTCACCCAATAGTTTTTGTGTGGTAGCGATAGAAGCATAGCTCTGTACTTTATCAATATCCTGGATACCCGATTGAAAATAGCCTACTACTTTTAACTGTATACGCTCTCCTTTTGCAGTGGTTACCTGTACCACATCTCCAATATCGGCCAGCATTTTTTCTGCTGCACCTTTACCAAGGATAATACTGTTGGGCACATTTTTCAGATCAATAAAATTGCCGGCAGTTACATAATCCCTGAATTTGAACAACCTGTCTTCCTCTTCCACTTCCACCCCATTGATCGTTCCGGGAAGATCGATGGAACCAATAGTATAAAAAACCTGTGCAATTATTTTAGGAGCCACACCCAGTACACGGCTATCCTGTTTCAGTGCACGCGTAATGGCACCAACATTATTTATTTCGGGCCTGTCGTCTTTGGGTTTGATGGAACTGATAAAATTATGTCCGCTACTGTATTGCACCGATTGGTCAACAGGCTGGTGCATGGATGGATGGATCTCATTATACAAGCGGATATGCGGTGTGCGGTTAAGAATGAGCCCATCCAGCAGGTCATTCAAACCAGACATAAAACTCAGCAACGTAACAAACATGGTGATACTGAAAGTAACCCCGATGGCTGCAATAAGTGTTTGCCTTAAGCGGGCAAACAACAATGAGCGGGCAATACTCAGTATCAGTTTAAATTTCATTGAGCAGGTTTTACCAGTTCATCATTGGCACCGATGCCTGAAAGGATCTCCACTTTCTGATAATCCCTCAACCCGGTTTTAACAACTGCTTTCTCACCATTGCTTTTTACTACCATTGAATCATTTAATAAATAATTTCTCGGAATGAGCAGGGCTTTCTCTTTTGATTGTATCACCACATTGGCTTCAAAACTGATATTGGGATACAATGTTTCAGGCTGTTGAATAAATTCAGCTTCTACCAGAAAGGTTTTACTCCGTTCATTCATAATGGGGTCTATCCTGGTTACACGTGCATCAAACACTTTCCCTTTATAACTGTCCATCGTTACCAGAACAGGTAAGCCCAGCCTGATCTTTAATATATCATACTCATCAACCTGCATCTCCAGTATAAATTTCTTTGCATCACCTATAATAGCCAGCGCTGTTTGCGGACCAACGATCTCTCCTTTAAACTTTGGAAGACGGTAAACAATGCCATCCATCTCGCTCCTGATGATGTAATCATTTTCTATCCTGCCCGAGATCAATACATTCTTCTTTGATTGTGCCGATGAAAAATCGAGTTGCCGTTTCAGGTCATCGTATTTTACCATAGAAGAATTATAGGCATTTTTCGAATTTTGATAAGTCAGTTCTCTTTGTTCCAATTCGTTTTTAGTGCCAATCTGTTGCTGCCATAATGATAGCTGCCTGAAGTATAAAGCAGAATCATTTTTCATTTTATTCCTTGCCAGGTCGATTGCCGATTTTGCATCGTTCAGTTTACCCTGGTTGGCATTAAAATCGGAGAACTGTGCAGCCAGTTCAGCGTTTTGTTTATTCAGGCGTTGCGCTTCGTTATAAATAGACAGGATAGCATCTCCTTTTTTAACGGCCTGCCCTTCTGTTACAAATACCTGCTGAATAACACCGTTTACCGTAGCAAATGCCTGGTACTGGTCTTTGCTTTTGAGGGTGCCCGATGCGTAAATGGATTCAGTGATGGTTTCAACGGTGGGCTTTATTTTTTCTTCTTTGGACTTGCATGACAATAAGAAGAAACTACTAATGAACAGTATTCTATAAATCATATCCACAGAAGGTATTGATTGAAGCTAAGTTACTACAAACTTGCACATGAAAATTGATAAAACTCCATTTGCAGCCATCCTGCGAAATAGTGGCCAATTGCACAATTTTTTACTGTTTCCGGTAAATTGTTTATTATGCATTTGGCCAAAAGATACACAGCCACGAAACAGGTAAATCAATGAAGAAAAGTTTTGTTTTTGCCATTCATTCAATAGCAGGTTTAATCAGTGGACTGTTTATTCTGTTAATGTCGTTATCCGGCGCCGCCCTTGTTTTTCATGAGGAGTTAGACGGTCTGCAGCATCCCCGGATAATTCAGCAGGGCAATGGCCCCGTTTTATCCATCGATAGCTGTTACCGCAGTTTGCAAAAACAGTTCCCGCATGCACAGATAAGCAATGTAAATCTGGCAGAGAACATACAACAGCCTTTTATTTTCGTTACACATGATTCTTCTTACAGGCAGGGCAAAGAAACCATGCAGGTATTCATGCATCCTCAAACAGGAAAAATTCTTGCCATAAGAGGAGGCAGCAAAGATATTACCGGCAATTTCATGAGCTGGCTAACTACTTTTCACAACTCCTTTCACTGGAAGAAAAAAGGCGAATGGTTACTGGGGATATTATCTGTTATTTATTTGATCAGCATCATCACAGGCATCATCCTCTATCGGAAAAAAATACGTTATGTATTGTTGTTTAAAAAAGGAATATTTACATGGAACAATCTTCACCAGTTAATCGGTGTATACGCCTTACTTTTTAACCTCATGATTGCGGGTACCGGTTTCTGGATGCAGCGGTATGTTTTCAAAAAAGAATTTTATGCAACGCAGCAGCCTTATACACCGGTTATCAAACCCTCACCTGCTTTATTCTTTGGATTAGACAGCGCCATGCAGCAAGCCAAAAAACAATATCCCGATTATACTGGTTATATTATTTATTTCGCAGCAACCAAACATAGCAATACGGCTGTGTATGGGAGCAGGAGTGGCAATGCCTTTATCCATTCCAAAAAGTTTTCTGATGTATTGTTTTTAGATAGTACAGGGGCCATTGCCAAAACAGCTTTTGTGAATGATATCATTTACGAAAACCGAAGAGACATCATTAATGCACAGGTTCATTATGGCAGGTATGGCGGGTGGCCAGTTAAGATTCTTTATAGCTTATTTGGATTAACGGGTGGTGCACTCAGTATTACAGGTTTTTTATTGTGGATCAAAAGAAGAAAAAGAGACCGCTGATCCATCATTGTATCCACGTTCATTGTCAGAAACATTTTGCGCCTTTGAAACCATTGCTTAAATATCTTATCTACAAACTTCATCTGGCCGGATGGCTGGATGCCTGCCTGTTTCGGATAGCTAAGCTTCAAAACAGCAATATCAACCGCAAATACCTGGCACAACATCCCGGCATTATCATTCCGCCGGATTACGCCCTTTACGAAACCTACCGGCTCAATTACCAAAAATTTATTGAAGACGGCAAACTGGCCGCTACTGAGATCATTGAATGGACCAAACCATACATCCATTCTGAACGCCCTGTTATTTTAGATTGGGGCTGTGGCGCAGGAAGAATCATTCGTCATATACATGCCCTGCAACCACAGGCTATGCTGTATGGCAGTGATATCAATGAAGAGATGGTTAATTGGGATAAGGCGCATTACACCAATATCAGATTCTCACATACTTTCAACGACAGCAGTTTTTTTGATGCTGCTTTTTTTGATCTTGTGTATGGCATGTCTGTTTTTACCCATATCGATCATGCAGAACAGCTACCATGGCTTACTGAATTGCACCGCATACTAAAGCCGGGAGGCATTTTGTTCATTACCACTCAGGGCAGCCAGTACCAGCACAAACTTTTATCAACCGAAAAAAAGTTACTGAATCAAAACGGGATCTACACACAACACTATCAGCAGCATGGCCATAGGATGATGTCAACCTATCACCATGCAGCATCTTTCAGAAAAATGCTTGAACAGTTTTTTGTGGTGAAAGAATTTTATGAAGGCCAAACAAACCCTACTAAGGCTGGCGGACAGGATACCTGGATACTCCAAAAATAACCGTGCCTTTGTGTGGGAATTATTTGCACACAAAGGCACGGTTAACTTTAAACTATTATTTCAATAAAAGAAAGACAGAAGAAAAAGAGCGTCTCTGAAATTCGGGGACTCTCTTTTTCTTCGTTTCTCTCTTAGCGAAACCAACGTACCTTAGTGTGAGCAATTATTTACACACTAAGGCACGGTTGGCTTAAACTAATATTTACTTCATCATTCAATATTCATTATTCAATATTTCTCACTTCCTTTCCGCTTCTTTCTTCGCTCTGTATTCAGGGTCCTTTGCAATTTTTTGTACTTCATCCAATTTGGCAATGTAAAGACTGCGGCCGTGGGTGCCCAGTATCAATTCATTCTCACGCGGATGTATCGCAATATCATGCACAGGCACACTGTAAGGCAGACCTTTGTTCCACATCATAAAGCTGTTGCCTCCATCAATGCTTACATACAAGCCACCGTCTGTGCCAACGTATATAATGTTCTCGTTGGCAATGTCTTCTTTAACCACATTAATGGGCTCATTGGGCAAGTCTTTACCAATCGCTTTCCAGGTGGCGCCATAATCTTCACTCACATATAAATAAGGGAGGAAGTTATCGTTCCGGTAACCGTTCAATGAGGCATATACCCTGCTCTCTTTAAAAGCGCTGGCGGTAACGCGGCTTACATACAATCCTTTGGGTAATTTTCTTGTAACCAGTTCCCATGTGTAACCACCATCTTTGGTTACCTGGATATTACCATCATCTGTGCCAACATAAATTAATCCAAAACGTAAGGGGCTTTCACTGATAGTAGTAGCGGTACCAAAAGGCACATCGCCCTGTTTGGGATTGGTGGTAAGGTCTGCACTCATTGCAACAGAACTATCGCCTTTATTAAATGAACGGTGAAATTTATTGCTTGCATAATAAAACACATCCTGGTTATGGCGGCTAAGCAAAATAGGTGTTTGCCAGTTATAACGCAACGCAGGTTCACCAAGATCCCGGAAAGGCCTTACCGATTTATTTTCCGAACGGCTGCTGCCCAGTACCTGCCTTGTGTAGGCGCCAAACTGGAAACCACTATACACGGTTTTATTATCTCTCCAGTCTACCTGCACCTGCATACCATCGCCGCCATTAATGCCTTTATAAGGGTTTTCACCAGAATCATACCAGTCATAACTTTCGCGTGTATTACTGGCCGCATACCATGTTCCGTTATCCTGCAACCCGCCATACACATGGTACGGACGGGCCATATCGAATGTGATATTATAGAACTGCCCAACAGGCGGCGTATTGGCTTTAAACCAATGTTCACCATTATCATAAGTAATGTTACAGCCACCATCGTTACCAATAACCATATGGCCATCTTTCTTAGGGTCTATCCATGCCACGTGATGGTCGGGGTGTACATTATCACCACCAATAAATTTGAACGTTTTACCGCCATCGGTGCTCATTTCTATATCAAAACCGGTAAGCACTACTTTATTATCATTTGCCGGACTCACAAATACTTTTCCGAAGTAGTAGCCATACGTACTGTACATGGTAAGTGGTTTCGTATTTGTTTTTTTCCATGTTTTGCCTGCATCATCGCTCCTGTATAATTCGCAGCCGATGATGGGTGTTTCAAACAACGCGGTGTTTGCATCAAACAAATAATCCCAAATAACGGATGGCGGGAACTTATCTTTTGCAACGGCATCTTTAATTGAGGCGGCCGTATATTTTGCAGGAATTCCATTTCGGCGTGAGCTTACAAATGCATTCATTTTTTTATCATCAAGCGCGAGAAACTGCTCTTTGGTAAGATCTTTAAAATCGCGAAGCACATAGCTGGCAGAATCTGTTTTCTTTAAAGCTGTATCCGGCTGATGAAACTGGTTGTCAACTACTGCATAGACCACATTACTGTTTTGCTGCGATATGGCCAATCCTATCCTGCCCACACCCTCTCCCGATGGAAAGCCACTCCCCTCTTTTGAAATCAGTTCCCACCGATCGCCACCATCAGTGCTTTTGTAGATGCCACTCGTTTTGCCACTCTCTTCAAAATTCCATGCCCTGCGTGTGCGGTACCACATAGCGGCATACAATGCATTCGGATCTTTTGGATCGATCTGCAGATCAATACCACCGGTATTTTCGTCTATATATAAAGTATGTTTCCATGTTTTACCGCCATCGGTTGTTTTATAAATACCACGGTCTTTATTGGGTGAGTACAGGTGCCCCAATACGGCTACCCACGCAATATTGTTATCTGTTGGATGCAACACTATTTTACCAATATGGTGGCTCTCAGGTAAACCGAGATAGTCCCATGTTTTACCATTATTTTCTGAGCGATACATGCCTATACCTGCATAAGACGAGCGGCTGCTGTTTACCTCACCCGTACCCAGCCAGATGGTTCCTGTTTTCCAGTTAACGGCAATATCGCCGATGGTGATCACATCTGCCGAATCAAACACCGGCACAAAACTCTGGCCATTATTGGTTGTATGCCATAAACCACCCGAAGCATAGGCCACATAAAATTCTGTTGCGTCAGCGGGGTTCACATCCACATCTGCCACCCGCCCGCTCATAATGCCTGGCCCAATGTTTTTGAAGGGGATATGATTGACTAATGATTTTTGTGATAATGCCTTTCGTTGTTCAGTGGTTTTTAAACGTTCTGCGGCTGTTGTAGGCTTAACCTGCGATCTGACCGAAAGCGTTAGCAGCAATAACAAGGGGATTGTTAATTTTCTCATAGCAGTATTGAATATTTGTACATTAGAGTACCGAATTTAGGCATTATGCGATTTCTCACGATACCATTGTTCATAATATTGTTTTCCGTTACAGCTAACGGCCAGTATAAGTCATTCCGAATCAGTTCTGGAGGCGATACACTCGACAGGGTTGACCTGAATGGCATGAAACAGGGTAAATGGATGGTTCACGTAAATGCCTTACGTGGAGAGCCCGGTTTTGAGGAAGAAGGCGTGTTTGTAAATAACCGGAAAGAGGGTATTTGGAGAAGGTTTAACCTGATGGGCGATCTGCTGGCAGTTGAAACGTATAAATGGGGCAATAAAAACGGGACTTCCCGCTATTTCACCATTGCCGGCCCTGAACGGGAAGAAAACTGGCGGGCGCTAAACCCCGCAAAAGCATATGATACCATTGATGTGAGCGACCCCAAAGACCCGGATAAAATTGAGCGGGTGGTGATTAAAAATGATGGCAATTCGATGCGGCACGGTACCTGGAAATATTATTATCCGCCCAGTGGGCAACTGATAAAAACGGAGCATTATTTTCTTGATAAACCGGTTGAACCTGGAGATGAAGACACTCTCAAAGGCCTGCCCAGGGCAGCCAGCGACACATCAAAAATAAAAAACCCTGAAAAACCCAAGCCCAAAGAAGTACTGGAGTTCGAGAAAAAAACATCCGGCAAGAAAAAAGCGGTGAGAGATGGAAGAACAGGCGGATAAAGAATGTTGAATTATTAATTTTGAAGTGTTTTAGCAGGCAGTTGATAGTGCCTGAGGGGGTAAAATAGCCACAGATGGCACAGATTACCACAGATTTTCTTCTTGAGAACCGGTTTTCTGTGCCAATCTGTGTAATCTGTGGCTAAAAAATCCCTCAAACACCCCCATTACAGGCAACCTTCCCTGCTCATATTGCGTATTTGGGGTAATCAGAGTAGTTTTAGAACTATTTGAACCAATTGTTGTATCCTACTAAAGAGAAAATTGCCCCGGGAGATACACCAGATATCGAACCTAATTACCGGTTGCTGTAAAAACGACCGGAACAGCCAGAGAGACCTGTATCACTGGCTGTATGAGTATGCTATGAAAATCAGCTTCCGTTATGTGAGCCGCCAGGAAGAAGCGGAGGAATTAACCAATGAATCCTTTATCAAACTATTTAAAAACATACATCAGTTCGACGGGAACCGCGCGGGAGAAACTGAGGCCCTGTTGAAAGGATGGTTTAAACGGATAGTAGTGAATACCTGCATTGATCATTTACGGAGAACACACCTGAAATTAGTAAGCCAGGAGATCAGTGAAGAAAGTGAAACATTTGCCGATGTGCAGGAAACAGGGATAGACAAACTGATGTACCGTGAGATCATTGAAGCCATAAAAAAACTGACACCTGTTTACAGAACGGTGTTTAACCTGTTTGTGATAGAAGGATACAGTCATGAAGAGATAGCCGCACAACTGCATATCAGTGTGGGGGCATCCAAATCAAACCTGTCGAAAGCGAGAAATAACTTACGGAAAATCATTACACAACAAACCGCATACAAAGCATATGTATAATCTTGGCGACGATAGCGAGTTGGACCGATTGAGCAGGGAAGCAGCCGGAAGATACAAACCAGCCGGCAGCCCCAACTGGCAAGCTCTTAGCAAAGAGCTTGACAAAATAATGCCTGTAGAAAAGAAAAAAAGAAGGTTCTTATTCTGGTGGATACTCCCTGCCCTGCTATTGGGTGGTGGTGTTACATACTTATTGATAAATAGGGATAATGCGGGCACTTTAATTACCGAAAAAAAGTCGGAAAGTCGGGAAGTCGGAAAGTCGGGAAGTAAGATGCCTGTTGAAATAAAAGTTAATGCCGGGCATCCGGTAACAGAATCAAAACAAACACAGACTACCAGTTTACCCGTAACAGATCACCAGGTTAACAAAATATCTCTTACAACAAAAGAAAGACATACTGGCTTATCAGGCATTGATTTAACTACTGTACAGGCAGATGCTAAAACAAAGACTGCAATAAATGTGGTTACTGAACCGGCAAAGCCATCAGAACAGTTGATAGTGGCTAATCCGGTAACTACTACAGGTAAGCCCGCTGACAATTCACAAAAAGAACCGGTAAATGAAAATAAACAGGATAATCTAAAAGTTGAGGAACAGAAACAAATTCCGGCGATAACCCAGCCAACCGAAAAAGAAATACCGGCAGAAACAACAACTGTTGAAAATAAATCAGCCAAAACAAATCCAACGCTTTCGCCACGTGGAAAAGGATTGAGTTTTAGCTTACTGGCAGGAGTTGATAAGAGCACTGTTAAATTCAAATACGGCTATACCCCCGGCATTAATATAGGTTTACTGGTTGGCTATCATTTTAACAACAAATGGGCCATCAAAACCGGTGGCATTTACACGCAGAAAAATTACAAACTTGCCGGCGAAGATTTTACCGCGCCCAAAGGTTCATGGGTAAGTTATTATAAACTGGACCAGGTAGAAGGTTATTGCCGCATGTGGGAAGTGCCGTTATTAGTAAGCTATACCGTACACAGCTCGGGTAAAAGAAGCATTACCCTGAATACGGGCCTGTCCTCTTACTTTATGACAAAAGAGAACTACGACTATTCTTATTATTACAATAACGCACCCGTTACCAGGAACGCATCCTATAACTCAACCGATACGCATGTGCTGTCTATTGCACATCTCTCGGCCGGGTTCGAAAGGCGGGTGAGCAACAAAATGTCGTTACTGGTAGAACCCTATGCCAAAATACCATTGGGTGGCGTGGGATTAGGTAATATCAGGCTGAGTAGTTTTGGAATTAATTTTTCTGTGCAATACAGGCAACCGGCAAAAAAATAAATACGTACCTGATTATAGTAAAGCTATACTGATCGCTTATTGATTATACAACTATTTAGTGCAGAGGCAACTGCAATGATTTATTAACGGGGCTTCATTGTATTGGCTGCATTAAAGAAAAGCAACTCTTAATTGAGTTGCTTTATTTTTTTGTAGAATCCCCGTCAATCGTGAGGCGTCAGTAGTGAGTTGGCAATGGGCAATTGTGAATGGTCAATCGTCAATCGTGAGGCGTGAGTTGGCAATTGTGAATGGTGAATGGTCAATCGTCAATCGTGAGGCGTGAGTAATGAATAAAAGGTTACTCTACCAACTACTCACTATTGACTACTGACTACTCACCACTCACTACTCACTACTCACTACTCACGATTCACGTCTCACGAAAAAAAGTCACCTGAAATTACTCAGGTGACTTTTTATACTTTAACCAACCCGATAATTATTTTTTCTGCAATGCATTCTGCATCGGGTTAAGGCCTTGCGATTGGCCACGTCCGGCAGCTCTTGCTTTGAAGATCGCAAATTTGCTTAGTTCCGGTTCAGCAGCAGTTGGCCAACTGTTATTTTTTTCATTGATATCTGCTGTTTCTCTTAACGGATCTAATTTAATGCCGGTTGCTTTTTTCGTCGTCAGGAATACTTTTGTTACGTTGTTCTCATTTTTTCTCCAAACCTGGGCAGGTATTCTTTCTAATTGTTTGCTGCCATCTTCAAATGTAAATTCAACAATGATCGGCATCACCAATCCGCCTTTATTGGAGAAAGCAATTTCGTAAAGGTGAATATCCGCATATTTTGCTTTTTCAGCATCGGTTACTGCTTCAGGTGTAATGCCACCACCTGCAGGTGGCGTTATTTTGGTTACTGAATCGTAAGGTTCAAGTCCCCTGTCGTATCTCCAGTAAAAATCGCGAAGGCTTGTATCAGCATCAGTTAAAAACACAATTTTTTTGTCTTCCCTGTTACGTACTTTAGAGATATCATCATATAATGGCAGTACCGGTTTATCAATACCACGCGGGCCGGGAGTAAAACCCTGTGGGCCTCTTCCACCAAATGTAGCAGGCGCACTGGCTATTGCAGCGGGATCGTATACGGCATGTTTTACAGAATCTATCGCAATATCGCATGGGTCAATGCTGTAGAACCATCCTCTCCAGAACCAGTCAAGATCCTCACCGCTGGCATCTTCCATGGTACGGAACAGGTCTGCGGGTGTTGGATGTTTAAATGCCCAGCGTCTGGCATATTCCCTGAAAGAGAAATCAAACAGGTTCCGTCCCATAATGGTTTCGCGTAGAATGTTCAAACCTGTTGCTGGCTTGGTATAGGCATTAGGGCCGAAATTGATGATGTTTTCACTATTGGTCATGATAGGCTCTAACTGCTCTTTCGGCAAACGCATATAATCTGCAATGGTAGCCGCAGCACCCTTGCGCGAAGGGAATTTGTTATCATATAATTCTTCAGTAAGGTATTCTACAAAAGAGTTTAATCCTTCATCCATCCACGACCATTGGCGTTCATCGCTGTTAACGATCATCGGGAAGAAATTATGTCCCACTTCGTGAATGATTACACCCAGCATTCCTAATTTGGTAGCTTCACTGTAGGTGCCGTCTTTTTGTGTACGGCCATTATTAAAGCAGATCATGGGATATTCCATACCATTGGCAGCTTCGATGCTTTGCGCTACAGGGTATGGATATGGGATAGAAAATTTAGAGTAAGATTTAATGGTATGTGCCACCACTTTTGTTGAGAATTTACGGTACAGGCCATACGCTTCTTTTGCATAGCCACTCATACACATGATTTTCTTTCCTTCAACATAAGCGGGCATGGCATCCCAGATGTATTTGCGGCTGGATGTCCATGCAAAATCGCGCACATTCTCTGCTTTGAACAGCCATGTTTTCTTTGCAGCGCTTTTTTGCTTTTCTGCTTTTACCGCTTCATCCAGTGTTACCACTTCTACCGGTTCTTTGGCATTCTGTGCCTGGTTCCAGCGGGCCAATTGAGCAGCAGATAATACCTGCGCATAATTCTGGCACTGCCCGGTTCCCAATACTACATGGTCTGAAGGAACGGTGATCTGTACATTGAAGCTTCCGAATGTAAGCGCAAACTCACCACGACCGGTGAACTGGCGGTTCTGCCATCCCTGGAAATCGCTGTACACACAGAGGCGAGGATACCACTGTGCCATGGTGAACAGGCTATTACCATCTTCCGGAAACAGTTCATATCCGCCACGTCCGCCAAATGTGAGGCGGTCGGGAATTTTATAGGTCCAGTCAACATTAAAAATAAATTGTTGTCCTGCTTTTAACGGTGCCGGCAAATCAATACGCATCATGGTTTTATTGATGGTATAAGACAAGGCTTTTCCGGTTGCATCGGTCAGTTTACTGATGATATCACCATATCCATTGTCTTTTTTCTGATCCAGCATCCTGTCGATGTTTGCAGCAAATACCGATTTGCCCAGCACGCTGGCATCCTGGTAATTGGCATTGTTAACGGTGCTGTGTTCATTTTCATCCAACTGCAGCCAGATATAGGTTAATGTATTGGGCGAGTTGTTGAAATAAGTTACCGTTTCGCTTCCTTTCAACAGTAAATTGGCTTCGTCTAATTCGCATTTAATGTTGTAGTCGGCTCTTTGCTGCCAGTATTTTGGGCCCGGGGCGCCACTGGCTGTACGGTATTCATTGGGGGTTGGAAGGATGGTACCCAGTTCTTCAAACTTATTACCGTGATTGGAAGTGGGGTTGTTACGGATATTCTGCGCATGAATCGCAGTAACCGAACAGACCATCGTAAACAGGAACAGAACTTTTCTCATTTTGTATCAGTTTAGTAAGGGATGTAATCTATCAAATGCCATTTGAAGTGATAGGGCAAAAATACCCGCTGATATCATCAGCGTATATTCTCTGCGGTTAAACTTCAGTATATGAACGAATATGAACGAAATAATTAAAATACCTGTCACGATCAGCAATTGCCCCAGTTCAAGTCCCACATTAAAAGCCAGTAATTGCCAAACCACATTATGCTCGCTTCCCAGCATGCTTTTCAGGTAGCTGCTAAAGCCCAATCCATGCACGAGCCCAAAAAACAGGGCCAGGAAATAAATGAGTGGAAATTTGCTTTTAAAAACAAATTTCTTCACAAATAAGTTGCTGACAGCCGTAATAACAATGGTTACCGGTATCAGGAACTCGATCCATTTAACCGAGTATTGTACCAGGTTAAATGCGCTCAAGGCAAGTGTGATGGAATGCCCGATGGTAAAAGCGGTTACCAGTATCAATAGCTTACGCCAGTCTGAAAACTGGTAGCGGATACTGAGTGCCGCAACAAATAGAATATGATCGATAGCACTTAGGCTGGCAATATGCTTATATCCTATCTCGAGGTATAGTCCAAAATCATTCATGAGCAGGGTTTCAAATTAATCATGACATTTGCAGTAATAAAAAAATCATGGCTGAATGGTAAATATAATGGTTCAATGGTTGATGACGGGAGTAGTATCGCTGATGCACCCTTTTTTCGTGTCTGTTATTGAAATAAATCATAATACGAAAGAGGCTACTGTTGAGATGAGTGTGCGGGTATTTACCGAAGACCTGGAAAAAACACTGCAGAAATATGCTACCGTCAGGGTGGATATGATCAGACCTGCCAACAAAGATTTTCTTGATAAACAGATCAGCAATTACCTGTTGAAAAAGATCAAACTGAAAATTAATGGACAGCCTGTGGTCTTTACTTATCTCGGTCATGAGATACAGAAAGAAAGTGTGTGGAGTTATCTTGAGATCCCCAAAATAACCTCAATAAAAAAACTTGAAATAGACTGCACCCTGCTATACGATTTTGAAAAAGAGCAGAGCAATATTATTCATGTGAAGGGTAAGAATATGGATAAAAGTTTTAAGCTGGATAATCCGAAGAGTAATACGGTGTTTGAGTTTTAGAGCTTAGAAGATGATTTTTTAAGCCGCAGATTCGCAGATTTTTTACTAATCTGCGAATCTGCGGCTTTCCCATTTTTAAAAACTCAATCAACATCTTTCTCCGGATTCACTGTTACCAGGATCTTATCAACGCGGTGGTTATCCATGTCGATGATCTCGAACACGAATATTTTCCATTCCAATTTATCACCGGTAACGGGTATTTTTTCCAGCTCATGAATCATAAAGCCGGCCAGTGTATCAAAATCCTGATCGCCTTCCATCATCCATTCTGTTTTATCAAAATGCACTAAGAAATCATAAAATGGGATCTGTGCATCTACCAGGAAAGAGCCGTCTTCCCTCTCTTTGATCTCGTAATCTTCATCTTCTTCCTGCGGAATATCTCCTACAATAGCTTCCAGTATATCATTCAAAGTCATTAAGCCCTGCACACTTCCGTATTCATCCACAATAAAACATTGGTGTATTTTGGTTTTCTTAAATTTTTCCAGCACCTGGTAGGCCGTATTATTTTCAGGAACATACATCGCTTCGCCCATGATCGAAAATACCGTAGCAGAAGCTTCAGCCGAAAAAAGATCCTTAATGGTTATCACCCCTTTGATATGATCGATATCATCTTCACAAACGGGGTACACCGAATGCACAAACTCTTTCATCGTTCCCCTTAGCTCTGCAACGGTCTGGCTGCCATCTATCCACACAATATCACTCCTGTGTGTCATTAAGGAGGTAATGTTACGGTCGCTTAAATGAAATACCCTTTCAATGATATCCTGCTCTGCTTCTTCAATGGCGCCATGTTCTGTTCCTTCGTTAATAATTGCTTTGATCTCTTCTTCGGTAACCTGGTTATCGGTACTCTTGATATTCATCAGCCTGATCAGAAAATTAGCGGTGAGACCTAATATCCAAACAAATGGAAAAGTGATCCATGATATGATGCGCATAGGGGCTGCGGCGGCTTTGGCAATTTTTTCAGGACTGCTTAAGCCTATCCGTTTAGGAACCAGCTCGCCAAGCACCATAGAGAGATAGGTTAACACGATTACGATCAACGTAGTGGCAATGGTACTGCTATACGGTTTCAGAAAATCGAAACGCTGCAACCATTCCTGCAAAGGAATTTTAAAACTGTCGCCCGAGTAAATGCCGGTTAACACCCCAATTAAGGTAATGCCTATCTGCACGGTTGATAAAAATGTTTCAGGGTGATTGGCTAATTCAAGGGCGCGTTTGGCCTCTGCATCACCTTTGATGGCCTGAGCCTCCAACCTCGCTTTACGTGCCGAAACAAGTGAGATCTCGGCCATGGAGAATAATCCGTTGATCAGGATCAATACCAATATTATAATTACTTCTGTCATATTATTACCTCAAAACTAACGCGTTGGATATTGAAATTTAGATGCTGATGTATTTTTACTTTGAAAAGTATTAAATAATGCAGGTATTCTTTATTTCATTTTTTTTCAACCACATACATAGGGGAAAACCAAAAAGAAGCATAGCTTTTAAGCTATATGCCCTGTTTCCTGGCCTATCTACCTATGTGTTTAATAGCCCAACACGTTTCAAAACTAATCAATACCCGCCAATTACTCAGGGTTTCCCGTTCAGGGCAATGAGCAGGTATTTGGGCACTTCTTTTTCGCGGGTGTCTGGATTGATAAAAGGAAGCGATAAAGCAGTTACGCCAAAATGATTCCCCTCATGTAAAACACGCAGATTGGGAAAATGTTGCTGAAAAACAGCCAGGCTGTCTTTTGCGGTGATCACAATATCAGTGGGCCGGATATCCTGCAAACCTGCTTTTTCCGGAAAAATATGTTTTCCATAAAAATGCAGGGCCCTGCCTTCGTGAATACCGTAGATACAGATCCTGTCTTTAGCTATTTTTTGCTGATCAATGAATGCCGCCGCATCATTACCTAACTGGTATTGTAGTACATTAGGATAAAAAGCTGTGTCCATAAAAATATTCACACCCGTTATTGTAAACAAAGCGCCGGCCAGTAAAGCAGGCAGTTTGATTTTTTTAGAAAAGACGATCCCGAAAAAAGCAAGCAGGCATAGTCCGGCCAAGGCTGCCACCACCTTGGGTATTTGCTCAAACGGCCATGCCATCAGGATAACAACTGCTACCCAGAGCAGGGTAAAAATGAATGTATGAAAAACAAGTAAAGGTTTCTTCCATCCTTTTAATTCGGCTGTAAACAACAGGCGGTACAGGAATTTTGCAGTAATTATAGCTGCCAGCGGAAATACAACAAAAATATAATGCGGCAACTGTGCCTGGCTCCTTGCCAATGCACAATAGGTAAGAATAAATCCACCGGCCGTGATCCACTCTTCATTGGCTGATAACCGGAATTTCTTAGTGACCAATTCTTTTACTGAAAAGATCAACCCCAAAAGAAAAAAGAATATCCATGGTAAAAAACTCCAGAGCATATTCTCGAGTAAGAAAGTGAAATGGTTCATTTCATTAAACACATTTTCGCCTGTATATCGGCCAAAGCTTTGTGTCCAGTAATAAAAACGCAGTCCGGATTTAATTGGCACACCGTTGATCATTTTACCGGGATTCAAATCGAATTGTTGATACAAGCCAATACTCATCGGTATCAGCAATAAGGCAACAATGAGCGCACCCAACAGGTATTCCCAACGGAACAATTGTTTCCATTCCCTGCGCAGCAGAAAATGCGGCACTAAGGCAAATGCGGGAACCATCAAAGCAATGGGTCCTTTGGTCATCATCCCTCCTGCAATACCAATAAATGCCAGCAGAAAATGTTTCCACGAATTGGTTTGGTACCATGCCGCCATTTGCCAGATGCTGAAAGCAACCCATCCCATCAGCATTGTATCGCAACGAACATCATGTGTAATTAAAAATAAAGCCTGCGAAGATGCCAGCACTAAGGCACTTAACCTGGCAATTTCTTTAATATAAAATAATAAGGCCAGCCTGTAAGTGGCATACACGGCAAGGATGGCAAACAGGAAAGAGGGAAGCCTGTAGGCCCAGTCGTGTACCCCCAGTAATTTCATGCTTATGGCGGATAACCAAAACGGCATGGGAGGTTTGTCAAGATAATCATGCCCCAGATCGAACACCTGCAGATAGCTTTTGTTGTCCAGCATTTCGCGGCTGATGGAGGCATATTGTGAGGCGTCGATATCCATCAGCGGGATGAATATTAAGCCTAACAAGGCAGTGATACCACAAATGATCAGAATAATGTAAAAATTGCGGGTAGTAATCATGTGAATGGGTTCAGTGGCAAAATTAGCAGTTTTAAGCACCCCTGCCCTCTCTTCTGCGCAAAGAAGCGTGTGGGGCTGCTATTGCTGAGCTGAGTTAAATGGTTAGCGGACCGATTTTCTTAGTGTAAACAGTGGCAGTAATATACCCAATTCCGCACCCCAGTAAACTACCACAAAGCACATCAACCGGGTAATGAACACCAACATAAACCTGTCCGTAACAAATGGTAGCTGCCCAAACAAAAAAGAGGTAGCCCCATTTTTTTAAGATGGGTGTAAGTGTGATGAAAGTAAACATGGCAAACCCGAAATGGTTGGTAGCATGTGAGGAGGGGAAACTATATCCGCCGGAACAATTGTTCAGCAATAATCGAACATTCTCCATAAAAAACGGGTCGCGGCAAGGTCTTGGGCGGGCCACACAGTTTTTAATGAGGGTGCTGCTGATCTGGTCAGTAAGTACCAGGGTGATAACAACGAATAAAAGCCAGACTAATGCTTTCTTCTTAAAATTCATCAGCACAAAAACAAGCAGGAACAAATACAATGGCACCCAGGCATTAGCCTCGCGCCACCAGGGAAAAATACTGTCGAGAAAAGAATTAGTCCAGATGGTATTGATCTTCAAAAACAGGTAGGTATCCCACTGTTCAAGCACAGCCCATATTTTTTGGAAGAAACTCATCAGCAGTATGGAAGATTGCATAGATATTAAAGATACAGTTTGTATAAGAAACCCAAACCTCCACCGTGCCTTTGTGCCCTTGTGTGAGAATTATTTTGCACACCAAGGCACAAAGGCACGGCTTAAACGGTTAAATTTTTACGGGCAATGATGATCATCCGTGGCGATGTTTTTACATCGTACCTGTTTAACTTATAATCCCCAAAAACCTCCTGCACCTGCATACCCTGGTAAGCAAGCATATCGGTAAAATCGCCAAGAGAAAATTTGGCTACCCTTTCTGTGTATAAATGTTTCGGCGTTTTATTTTCGGTGTCTGTAACCTGTATCTGTTTAAAAAAATGTTCCTCATCCTGCCACTTGGTAATATGAAAAGTAACGCCATCAATAGTGGTAGTAAATAATTTTTGCAGTCGCTCTTCTTCGTAATGCACATTCAGGTAATCGATCACAAAAATGCCGTTAGCGGTTAAACTCTGTGCAATGGTGCGGATGGCATTATCATGCTCCCTTCTTGTTTTAAAATACCCGAAGCTGGTAAAAAAATTAAATGCGTACTGATAGTAATTTATCCAGAAAGGCAGGCGCATATCATGCTGGTAAAAATGCAGATGGTCGTCTTCTGTTTTTTTCGCTTCATCAATAGAGGCGGCGGAAAGGTCAATCCCGGTAACATCAAAACCCATATCGGCCAAAACCCGGCTATGTCTGCCTTTTCCGCAGGCCACATCAATCATGGTACTGCCCGGCGGCGGTTTCAGGTATTGAATTAATGTATGGATAAACTGCAATGCCTCATCATCATCCCTGTACTGGTACAAAATATGATAGTAGTGCGAATTAAACCAATTCTTATACCACGCTTGATCCGGCATATCATCTCTTTATGATGCAAAATTAGGGGCAAGTGGCAAACAAAAAATTTCTATTATGTTTGCACAGGACATAAATCCGTTTTCATGGCACTGATCAAAAGTATTTCCGGCATACGGGGAACCATTGGAGGTAAACCCGGTGATACATTAAGCCCTATTGATGTGGTTCGTTTTACAGCCGCTTTCGGAACATGGCTTACACAACAATCCGATAACCGAAAAATCATTATAGGCCGCGACGGGAGGATCAGCGGCGAGATGGTACAAAGACTCGTGGTGAGTACTTTGAATGCATTAGGATTAGATGTAGTTGATCTTGGTTTAAGCACCACCCCCACAGTTGAAATGGCCGTGGTATTTGAAAAAGCAGCGGGGGGCATCATTCTTACTGCCAGTCATAACCCGAAAGAGTGGAACGCCCTGAAACTGTTAAACAGCAACGGAGAATTTATCAGCGGAGAAGTTGGCGCCAAAGTGCTGGATATAGCTGCCAAAGAAGATTTTGTTTTTGCGCCGGTTGATCAGTTAGGATCATACACAACCAACAACCATTTATTACAACAACATATTGATGCAGTGGTTCATTACCCATTAGTAGATGTGGCTGCCATCAAAAAAGCAAAATTCAAAATTGTTATTGATGCGATCAACAGTACGGGCGCTATTGCCGTTCCCCTGTTGTTAAAAACTTTGGGCGTAACAGATTTTACTGTTTTAAACAGTGAAGTAAACGGAAAATTTGCCCATAACCCCGAACCTCTGCCAGAGAACCTCCTCGAATTGTGTAATGAAGTAAAAAAACAAAAAGCCGGCCTGGGTATTGCTGTTGACCCCGATGTTGACAGGCTTTGTTTTGTTTGCGAAGACGGAACTTTATTCGGCGAAGAATATACACTGGTTGCTGTTGCAGACTATATACTCCAAACCAGAAAAGGAAATACGGTAAGCAACATGTCGTCTACCCGCGCACTGAAAGATGTTACCATCAAACATGGCGGAGAATATACACCAAGCGCTGTTGGCGAAGTAAATGTGGTGAACAAAATGAAAGCAACCAATGCCGTAATTGGTGGCGAAGGTAATGGCGGCATCATTGTTCCCGACCTGCATTATGGCCGCGACGCGATTATTGGTATCGCTTTATTCCTCACACATCTGGCCAAACAAAAAAAATCGGTTAAGCAATTGCGCAATACTTACCCTGATTATTTCATGAGTAAAAATAAGATCGAATTAACAGCAGGGTTTGATCTGAAAAAGATCTTCGATCATATTAAAAAGAAATACAAAAAATATCCCATCAATACCGAAGATGGTTTGAAGATAGAATTTGAAAATGATTGGGTGCATTTGCGTACCAGCAATACAGAACCCATCATCCGGATCTACGCTGAAAGTAATTTTGAAACCACTGCCGCCAATATTGCGCAAAAACTGATGCAGGATATTAGAGAAGCGATGTAGTGAGAGTCTGAAGTCTGGAGTTTGGAGTCTGGAGTATTCACGAATATTATCTGAACAACCCCAAACCCCAAACCCCAAACTCCAAACTCTTCCCCCCTTCTTCCGCAGGATTTTCTATTTTTGCACCCACTATGCAACGAATTTATTTTGATAATGCCGCTACCACCGCTCTTGACCCGCAGGTACTGGAGACGATGATGCCTTACCTGACCACTCATTTTGGTAATCCTTCCTCTATATACAGTTATGGCCGTGAGAGCCGGATGGCTATTGAAAATGCGCGCAAAAGTGTGGCTAAAATACTGAATGCCCATCCTGCCGAAATATTCTTTACCAGCGGAGGTACCGAAAGCAGTAACACCGCCATTACAGCCGCAGTGCGTGATCTTGGGTGCAAACACATTATTTCTTCTGTGATCGAACACCATGCTACTACTCATACCGTGGAGCACCTGTATCACAGCGGTGAAGCCGCATTAAGCTATGTTAAACTCCTGCCTAACGGTCATGTAGACCTGGAAGACCTGGAAAAATTATTGGCCGAAAGCGAAGAGAAATGCCTGGTAACCCTGATGCATGCCAATAACGAGAT
>DAIOVU010000042.1:0-38089 GCA_036758845.1 Sediminibacterium sp. | reverse complement strand
TTTTACGACTGGTTTTGTATGATGGAGATGACATAGCAGTTTTCTTCTGTTTAAAATAACCTTTCTCTAATACAACGTTTTTTTATTGGTTTTGTTCCAGGTTATCACAATAAGCAGCCCTACAATGGCCCCGCCCACATGTGCCCAGCGCGCTACATGATCGCCGGCCGAATTTCGAATGGCATTGAATAATTCATATCCGAAATATAATAGTCCTATCCATTTCGCCTTTACCGGTATTAAGAAATAGATATAGAGATAGGTATTGGGAAAAAGGAATACGAATGCAGCAAGTACGCCAAACACCGCACCGCTGGCTCCGATGGTGGCTGTATCCAGATTGTTCCTGTAAAAACCAGTAATCGCTTCAAACACCTGACTCCTCAGTTCTGAACTATCCGGGTATGCACGAAGGTTTGCAATGATTACTTCGGCATCTACTTTCTCAAAACGAACATTATGCCGGTAAATAAAATTGATCATTGCATCACCCTGTGAACCGGCACCATCCATATGAGCCTGGTATATGAGTGCATAATCTTTTACCATCGGCATAAACTCCCAGCTTAAGAACAGGAGATGTATTAATGCAGCACCCAGACCACATACCATGTAAAAAGTGAGGAAGCGCTTGGAACCCCAGAGGTTTTCCAATACAGAGCCAAACATCCACAGGCCAAACATATTACCCAGTATATGCCCGAAATCGCCGTGCAAAAACATATGGGTAACTAATTGCCATGGTTTAAATAAACTGCTTTGCCATGCATGCAATGCAAACATGTTTTCGAAAGAGAAAGAAACTGTTGGGCCCGCCAATGTGTTTTGGGCAAGAAAGAACAGTCCGTTAATGATCAACAGGTTTTTGATTATCGGCGGCAATATTTCAAAACGGCTGGGGCGAAATTCTGTCATAGTGAAGCCCTCCTATCAACAATAACCTCACCCCCCGGCCCCCTGAAGGGGGAGTTTGGTGGGTTTTCAGTTTTATAAGTAGTATTCATTGGTATTGGTTTCAATCAAAATATTATTTACCCCCCAGCCCCCTGAAGGGGGAGTTGGTAGGTTTTCAATTATTATTCATTCCCTCCCTCACAATTCCCCCTTCAGGGGGCTAGGGGGTGTTAACTCCTCAACTTCAACTGCACTACATTCTCAATATGCAATGTATGCGGAAACATATCTACCGGCTGAATTTTCTGTACGCTGTATTTTTCATCCAGTAAAGCAAGGTCTCTCGCCTGCGTTGCAGGATTGCAACTTACATAAACAACAGTTGGTGCAGCAATTTCGAGCAGCTTTTTAACCAATTTTTCGTGCATTCCCGCTCTTGGGGGGTCGGTGATCACGGTATCGGGTCTGCCATGTGTATCAAAAAATGCATCATCACATATATCAACCACATCGCCTGTAAAAAAGGATGCGTGTGGTATATTATTCAGAGCGGCATTCTTTTTGGCGTCAATGATGGCTTCATCTACCACCTCTACCCCCACTATTTTTTTTGCCTGCTTACTCACAAATATGCCGATACTTCCCGTTCCGCAATACAGATCATAAACAACCTGGCTGCCGTTTAGTTCTGCATAATTACGTGTTACGCTATATAATTTTTCGGCCTGGCGGGTATTGGTCTGGAAAAAAGATTTTGGGCTGATCATAAACGAAAAATCTTCCAGTTTTTCTACAATATATCCATTACCTGAGTATACCTGCGGATCAAGGCCGAACAGGCTGTCGTTATTCTTTGTATTGATCGTGTATAGCAAAGTGGTTATCTGCGGAAACTGCTCCAGTAACTGATCCAGCAGTTTGGTGCGGAGTTCTTTTTCTTCGTAACCAAATACAATATTGATCATCCACTCACCTGTTGTAGTGTTGCGTACAAACATATTGCGCAGCCAACCCTGGTGTGAGCGGGGATTATAGAATGGCAAAGCATGTGTAATGGCAAACTGCGCAACAACTTTGCGGATCAGGTTAGCAGGCTCCTCCTGCAAATGGCAGGTATCTATTTCTACCACTTTATCAAAAAAACCTCTTGCATGAAAACCGGCAGCACCGGGCAGGTCTGCAATTGAAACGCCTGCTGCTTTCATCCGCCTGAATTCATCTGTAGGAATATATTTTCCGGTAGAAAATGTAAACTCCAGCTTGTTACGGTAATGCGTTGTTTGATCGGCCCCGATAATTGGAGATATCTCAGGCAAAGCTACTTTACCAATGCGCATAAGGTTGTCGCTTACCTGTTTCTGTTTATAGAAAAGTTGTTTTTCGTACGGCAACATCTGCCACTGGCAACCGCCGCACACACCAAAATGGGTGCAGAAAGGGAGTACCCTGTCGGCAGACAGTGAATGAGCATTTATCACAAAACCCTCTGCCCAATCGGATTTGTTTTTGGATAAGCGTACGTCAACCACATCGCCAGGTACAGCACCTTCAATAAAGATAACTTTACCATCAACTTTTGCCAATGACTTGCCTTCTGCAGCATAATCCTGCACCAGTATTTTTTCTAAAACAACCTGCTGTTTTTGTTTTCTCACGGTTGCAAATGTAACTATGATTGCGCATGATTGGGAACAGGGACCTTAAAACAGCTTTTTTGACACTTGGTTAACGCGGTTCAAAGGGTATTTAATTAAATTTACCCCGAATATGAAACTTATGAGGCGATTCTTACTTACTACTCTGGCATTATCCTGTATTGCATGGCTTTCTGCCCAAACCAAAAAAACAACGGGTGCTTCGCAAAAACCGGCTGTTGCCAAAGGCAGAAATATCAGTATCACATTAACCCCGCTGAAGAACTGTAAGGTTTACCTTGGCAGTTATTATGGCAAGGGGCGTGCATTGGTAGATTCTACTTATCTGAATGATAAAAGCCAGGGCGTGTTTAAAGCACCCACCAAACTCCCCGGCGGTATCTATTTTGTAGTAACACCCCAGCTTACCATACAGTTTGAATTAATGATGGATGCGCAGCAACAGTTCAGCATTAAGGCCGACACCTCGCTGAAAGAAAAAGCAGTGATCACCGGCTCATTAGATAATGACTTGTTTAAAAACTATTCTGAATTTTCTGTTACCAAAGGCAGGTACAGGGGCCAACTGGAAAATGAGTTCCGTAACCCTAAATCAAAAGAAGATTCTTTGCGCATCCGGAATGAGCTGATCAAAACAATGCAGGAGGTGAGAGATTACCAGAATAACATCGTTAAAAAATATCCATCGTCTTTATTGGCTATGTTATTTAATGCCATGAAGCAGCCCACTGCACCTGCTATCCCTGTTGTAAACGGCAAGGCGGATTCGCTTTATCCTTATCGTTTTGTAAAAGACCATTACTGGGATGACGTAAGTTTTAACGACGACCGTTTACTGCGCACTCCTTTTTTTGAAAACAAACTGGATGAATATTTTAAAAACATGGTTACACCCGAACCCGATTCCATTATCAATGAAGTAAAATACATCTTACTTTCTGCCAGATCGGGTAAAGAAATGTATCCTTACCTGTTAACCAAGTTCACCAACAAATACATCAACCCCGAGTTTATGGGGCAGGATAAAGTTTTTGTTTACCTGTTTGAAAACTTTTATGCAAAAGGCGATACGGTATTGTTAAACCCTGCCTCCCGTAAAACAATTACAGAAAGGGCTTATAGTTTAATGGCCAACCAGATAGGCCAGGCAGCACCGCAGCTAAACCTTACAGACACATCAGGCAAGATCTCGCCGATGTATACTATCAATGCACCCTTTACCATTGTTGCTTTCTGGGACCCCAACTGCGGGCATTGTAAAGAAGAGATACCAAGACTGGATTCTATCTACAGGGCCAAATGGAAAAATTATGGCGTGGCCGTTTACTCGGTAAATATTTATGAGAACGAAATACCGGCCTGGAAAAAATTTATACTGGAGAAAAAACTGTCGCCTGAATGGATACAGGCTTATGAAGCAAAAGAAGCAAAAACAGCAGGAGAAAAAGCCGGGCTGCCCAATTACCGCCAGTTATATGATATCTATAAAACACCTACCGTTTATTTACTTGACAAAGACAAACACATCATTGCCAAACAACTGAGCCTTGAACAGTTTGATAATTTGATTGAGGCGAAGAAGAAGAGATGAGAGAATTGGGATCCCGCTCGAGCGGGAGGGAAATTGAACAACATTTCTCCTTTTCAATTTCCCAATTCCAAAATTCCAAAATTGCCTGCTACCTGATCGCTTTTACCACATTCCAGATCACCTTGGGTTTTCCTAATGTGTAGTAGTGAAGAACGGGCACACCTGCTTTTTTCAGTTCTTTACTTTGTTGGATCAGCCACTCGGTTCCTGCCTTTTCGCAATCGGCATCTGTTTGGCATTTCATGATCTCGTTAGAGAGATCTGTTGGAATATCTACATGGAATATTCTTGGCAGAATAGTCAGTTGTTTTTTCTTGGTGATGGGTTTTAAACCGGGAATGATGGGCACGGTAATACCCATATCCCTGCAGGATTTTACAAAATCGAAGAACTTCCGGTTATCGAAGAACATCTGTGTCATAATGTAGTCAGCACCAGCATCAACTTTTTGTTTTAGTTTAAGCAGGTCTATTTCCAGGTTGGGTGCTTCAAAATGCTTTTCGGGGTAACCGGCCACGCCCATACAGAAAGTTGTTTTACCGCCATTCTTAATATCTTCATCAAGATAAACACCATTATTCATGTTATTAACCTGTTGCAACAGGTCTATTGCATAATGATTGCCATTGGTCTCGGCTTCAAAGGAGGCTTCGTTTTTAGCTGCATCTCCGCGTAATACCAACACATTATCAATACCCAAAAAATCAAGGTCTATCAGGGCGTCTTCTGTTTCTCTTTTGGTAAAACCGCCGCAAATAATATGTGGAACCGCATCTATTTTATAGTGGTTCATAATGGCAGCACAAATACCTACGGTTCCGGGGCGTTTGCGCACTTCCACTTTTTCAAATGTGCCGTCTGCTTTTTTCTTAAAAATGGTTTCCCTGCGGTGATAGGTAACATTGATCCACGAAGGCTTAAACTCCATCAGGGGATCCAGGTGATCATATAAAGTAGTGATGGTTTTCCCTTTTAAAGGGGGCAATACCTCAAATGATACCAGGGTATCTTTTGCCTGTTGTATGTGTTCTGTTACTTTCATGTGTATTCAGTAGTATTTTACCCGGAAAAGCCCAGTGCCAACCCCGGTTATGCTTAAAAATTGGTGCAATATACAGCGATGTACCGGATAGAAAAACATGTGTTAAGATAAACCATAACATGTTATATCAATTACATAAACTCTATTTTTGCCAAAACCTTTGTCTTGAACCTGACCATACATACCAAAGAACTCTTTAAAAGCTATAAGGGCCGCACCGTTGTAAACAGCGTATCGGTTGATGTACAGCAAGGTGAGATCGTTGGTTTACTGGGTCCCAACGGAGCCGGTAAAACAACCACTTTTTACATGGTGGTGGGACTGATTAAGCCCGACCAGGGAAGTGTTTTTTTGAATGACCTGGACATTACCAAACTACCCATGTACAAGCGGGCGCAGATGGGCATTGGTTACCTGCCACAGGAAGCCAGTGTGTTCAGGAAATTAAGTGTGGAGGATAATATTCTTTCGGTGCTTGAAATGACGAAGCTTACCTCGCAGGAGCGCCAGCATAAGCTGGAGTCTTTGCTTGACGAGTTTAACCTGCACCATGTGCGCAAAAACAATGGAGATAGCCTGAGTGGTGGTGAAAGAAGAAGAACAGAAATAGCCCGCGCACTGGCGGTTGACCCAAAATTTATATTGCTGGACGAACCTTTTGCCGGCGTAGACCCCATTGCTGTTGAAGATATACAGAGCGTGGTGGCCAAATTAAAATACAAGAATATAGGCATACTCATTACCGACCATAACGTAAACGAAACCCTCTCCATCTGCGACCGAGCCTACCTGCTTATTGAGGGCAAAATTTTTAAACACGGCACCGCCGAAGAACTGGCCGATGATGAACAGGTAAGAAGGCTGTACCTGGGCACCAATTTTGAACTGAAAAGAAAGGACTGGATTATTGAGATGGGAAAAGAGCCTGTTACACCGCGATAATTTTATTTTGCTTATTGATGTATTTCAGGACAAGGCATATTTAGCCGATGTTATATTGCCTATCCATACTAAGCGATAGCTATCGTGAATATCTGTCAATTTAAAACCACAGAGTCCGCTATTGGGAGGCATCTGGGCGGAACTTTTCTTTATTGTTAAATGGACATACTGCGGAGAAGGGAAGCTCTATGTTTGTTCGTTAAATCATATTGTAAATGGGACTCTTATTTCTCTTTTAATAGTATCCAAAACAATGATACTCTGGAGTTTTGCAATGTTTGGAACTTCACCAAGTTTTTCTACAAAAAAACTACGATAAGTAACCATATCAGGCACTATTACCTTGATCATAAAATCGTGTTCTCCGCCAATTGTATAAAACTCAACCACCTCTTTAAAAGATGTTATGATCTTAATGAATTCGCCACCCAGTTTTGTTGAGTGTTCCTTCATTATTATATTGACGAAAAACACTATTAACTGCCCTACTTTATTTTGATCTACAATGGCCGCATAATGATGAATAATGCCAGATGTTTCCAATCGCTTTAGTCTTTGATGAATAGGCGTTGGTGACAGATTTATCATTTTTGACAATTCTCTAACCGACAATTTACCATCAGTTTGCAGGCAATTCAATAGTTCAATATCAATTTCATCCAGCACAAATTGATTATTGACAATGTGTTCTCTTTTCATATTTAAAATTAAGGCGAAAAGATTAATTGTTCTAATAACTGATTGCTAAATAGTGCGCTTGTGCTTATTTATTTAATAATCAAGAACATACGCTCATCTGCTTTAGGTTTATGAGATGAATCCGCAAAATCAAAACAACAAGACGCTTATTTTAATACTTGGTTGTTCAGCAATATTTTTTGAGGCATTTGATGTTTCAATTGTAAACCTTTCGTTACAATCGATTGCTAATGGTATAAAGAGTGAATTATCAACTATCCAATGGATACAAACTATTTATTTAATCGCATTTGGTAGCTTCTTACTGTTGGGTGGCCGTATGTGCGACTACTGGGGCTGCAAAAAGATTTTTATTATTGGCATGAGTGTGTTTGGCATAGCATCAATTTCTGCCGTTATATGTGAAAACTTATTTGTTTTATTGATCATTAGGGGCTCACAAGGATTTGGTGCGGCTATGGCAATGCCGGCAGCAATAGCAATACTATCTATGACATTTGATGCGGGGCGGGATAGAAATAAAGCATTTGGCATATTTGGTTCTTTTGCAGCAATCGGATTTGCACTTGGTTTAGCATTAGGAGGAATAATAACTACTTATTTTACCTGGCACTGGATTTTCAGTATGAGCTTTCCGATAATACTTATAATAGTTTTAACAGCAATTAGATTTCTTCCTGATACTCCATTGCAAAATGAAAAAAGGTTTAATATTTTAAGCTCAGTTCTTTTAGTGCTATCGCTTATACTCTTTTGTTATGGCATACATGAACTGGCTATTGTTGGCCTGAATAGTATTTTTTATATCAGTGTGGGTACAATATGTATGATTGCTATGTTGAAATACGACCGGAAAAACTCCAACCCGTTTTTTATCAAATCCGCATTCAGCAGACCCAGTATCAAAGGCCAGGTTTCTTCTTTTATACTTGGCCTTTGCTTTTTAAGCTTTGTGTTTATTTCAACGTTAATCCTGTCGAACATATTTGGATTGAGTAACAGATCAATTGGTTTTACTTTATTACCTTTTAGTATACTATCAGCATTCGTATCAAAATATGTCCTGCCAAAATTGTTTAATAAGTTTGGGGAGAAAGGTGTTGTTGTAATCGCAATGATTTCTCTATTAACAGGTTCACTTATTTTATTATTGGCCGTTACTGCCAACAATTACAATTTAATATTAGTAGCGCTACTATTAGTTAATAGCTTCTGTATTGCCATTGGCTACCCTGCCATGACAATACTCGCATTAACGGGAATAGCGCCGGAAAATCATGGAACAGGAGCAGGACTTCAATCATCATTTTATACTATTGGTTCCAGCATCGGTGTTTCTTTTATTGGATTGTTTTTAACCTGCAAACAAAACAACTCCTATCTTATCCCAATTTTATACTCCTGTATTTTCATCATTTTAATGAGTATTGTTTCGCTGAAAGTATTATTGGCAAAAAGTAGAATATAGTAATATGGAATGAGTATTATTTTCTCCGAAGCGTCTCTCGCAGAGAACCCTTCGGTTTGAAAGGGAAGTATCCTCGTTTTATGTGTTCCTGACGTAATGCCGAAAGTATTGTGGAAAGCTTACAGGTGCAATTTACTTATTGCGGTTTATGCCTGATGGAACATCATCCATTTTGCGTTATGTTCGGTTTGGTATTTGTGTATTCATCCTTCTAAACCGCAGGGTTCTCTATTGAGATATATCTGCGTAGAATTTTCTTTTTTAAGCTGTTGAACGTCCTGCGTAGAAGAAAACACCAACCCTTTTGTTAACGGCCACCTTGCCCTCTCAATAGTTTATGCTGAAAATATTATTTCCATTATTAGTACATATCAATGAATCTGTTTGCTGATTTGATTGTCCGCCAATAACCATTTTCTTCCAAATTATTTTGGTATAAATATTGGCAGATGTTGGAACTCTTAAAACCGAATCTTTTGTAAATTGTGGATTTGTAATCAAATAGTCGGCATAGCTAAAGTCATTTGTAAATTTGTGGTCAACAGAAAAATAATTAAAATTGTCAGATCCTGACCTATGAAGTTTGATGGTCAAAAATGTCTTTGGATAAAATTCAAATTTTAAATTCTGCATTGCAGTTAAATTGAAATCATCAAAGCGTTCTTCATTAAAATTGTCACTGCCCTTATATGGTGTTGTAATATAGTTTGTGTCACGAGGAATCCTAACACTAAGAGAATATTTTTCAAAAAAAGTAGAATCTATTGTTGTATTAAAATTAAATGTTCCATCATCACCTGATTTGCCTGATACAACCTTATATGAAGTACATCCGATACAGTAAGCTTTTCGAAACCATTTTACTTCTACCGGGACATTTGCTAATGGCACTCCACTTGTTTTTATGTATATGTTCCCACTAATACTAATGTTCACACAATTCCTGCCGCAATCAGGTTGATTTTTTTCGCATGAATTTATAACTGAACCTAATAAAACTATTAGTACAGTTGTCCTGACATATTTAGTGTTTAAAGTCATATTATTTTGACGCAGTGAGTTTTGAAACACTGCATTAAGATTACTACCAGATCTTAAATATACAAAAGCCTGTGATAATAGCTGAATACTGGCATTCAATTCAATCTGCTTTAAACAAACAGCTTATCCCTCAAACAAAAAAAACCGCAGCCCACAGGCTACGGTTAATAATATTCCTACAATAATCAATTTCCCAATTTCCCTCCCGCTCGAGCGGGATCCCAATTCTCTCCCTCTACTTTTTTCTTCTCATAGTGAAAAAGGTTTGATTGGTAAGCCTGCTTTTTGAATTTCTTCCTTTGTCAACTTTATTTGAGAAATATTTGAAAAATATTCAGTGTTGCCAAACTTTAGCTTAACTCTAAATTTCGTTAGAATAGTTCCATCAGCTGGTCTTTCTATATGTAAAATATAATATGACTTTGGTAATAATAAGCTTTTAAAATAACTGTTTCCACATGTAGATCCTGCGCTGATCTGGAAAGTTTTCCATTGTGAATTCACCAAAATTTGAGTTTCTGCAGGATAAATGGTTGCATCACACCTGTTAATTAACACAGTATCTGACGATGAGTTTATTAAGTAACTAAGAATATACTTATTGCCATTTTCGAAAACTATGCTACTGCTGTCTGGAATATACAGCGAAGGGTTATTTAATTTAGAAATGTGAAAAGGACTATAATCAGTAATCCGATTATTTTCATCAAGTATGAATTTAGGATGGCTACTGTCTTTATCAAGTACCCAAACCTTTGTATATCTGCCAAAATCCAATTTGGATTGAGAAAAAGTTAGCAGAGGAAAGAAAACTATAGCGATGACGAATTTCATAGTTGTAAGATAGAAAATTCGGGGCTTTTCCTAAAATGAAAAGCTAACTCTTAAATATACAAAACCACCCTGATAATAGTTGCACAAAGCCATTCAACTCAATCTGCTTTAAACAAACAGCTTATCCCTCAAACAAAAAAAACCGCAGCCCAGAGGCTACGGTTAATAATATTCTTACAGTAATCAATTTCCCAATTTCCCAATCCAAAATTCCAAAATCCTCTTCTACTTCCTCCCCATCACTTTCTCCGCTGCTGCAACAATATACGGTGTATCCAAACCATACTTGGTTAAGAGTTGGGTTGGTGTTCCGCTTTCGCCAAATGTATCCTGCGTGCCAATGTATTCAATAGGCACAGGAACATGTTTGGCGGCCACCTGTGCAATGGCATCACCCAGTCCGCCAATTACATTATGCTCTTCTACGGTAACCGCACATTTTGTTTTGGAGAGCGATTTAATAATGGACTCTTCGTCTAATGGTTTAATGGTGTGTATGTTTATCAGTTCTACACTGTAGCCTTTATCTTCCAGAATTCTTCCTGCTTCAATGGCTTTCCATACCATGTGACCGCAGGCAAAGATAGATACATCGGTGCCCTCGCTAAATTGCTGTGCCTTACCTATTACAAAATCAGATCCGTCTTCTTTGGTAATATTTGGCCATTTGGGGCGGCCAAAACGCAGGTACACAGGGCCTTGGTAAGAGGCAATGGCTTTAGTGGCAGCTTTGGTCTGGTTAAAATCGCAGGGCACAATCACGGTCATGCCGGGCAGCATTTTCATTAGCCCAATATCTTCCAGAATCTGGTGTGTGGCGCCATCTTCGCCCAGTGTTAAGCCGGCGTGTGAGGCGCATATTTTTACATTCTTATTGCTGTAAGCTACGCTTTGGCGTATCTGGTCGTACACACGGCCGGTGCTGAAGTTGGCAAAGGTGGTGGTGTAGGGTATTTTACCGCCAATGGTCATACCGGCAGCAATGCCGATCATATTGGCTTCGGCAATACCTACCTGCACAAACCTGTTAGGAAAATCTTTGATAAAAGGCCCCAGTTTAAGGGAACCGGCAAGGTCGGCGGTTAGTACTACTACATTCTCGTTCTCTTTGCCTATTTCATAAATGCCTTCGCCAAAACCACCGCGGGTTTCTTTTTCATTTAATACCTGGATGTCTTTCAGTTTCATATGCTGGTTGGTGTCTTTATACGGGCTGCAAGGTAACGGAAAACGGGGGAATTGTGAATTGTGAATGGTGAATTGTGATGGGCAATTGTGAATGGTGAACGGGAAGGGATTGACGTGACAGACTGCGCGTAAACGCCTTATTCACCATTGCCAATTCACCATTGCCAATTCACAAAAGCCCCCTCAGGTTGCCGGTACTGCTATATCCTTCACATTCCCTGTTCTCTTCAACACCCCCCAATGCTGCAACTCACCTTTTATGGCGCGGCGGTAGGAACGGAAGAGAACGATGATCATGAGCCAGCGGTAAATAAGGCGCTGCGGGATGAGCCAGAATAATTTCCATGGTTTCTCTTTCTCAAACGCGAAAGCTACGGAGGCTATCAGCGCATCTACCAGCAGGAAGATGAGGTAATACACCCCAATTTTTCCGCGGTTCTCGGTAAGCAATCCCAACAGCATCAGCACATCCCCGATAGGGCTAAAGAATGGGATGATGTATTTAAACAATAAAATATCCGGAAGTGCAATTAACCCCAGTGC
Organism: Sediminibacterium sp.; assembly: GCA_036758845.1. Lineage (GTDB taxonomy): Bacteria > Bacteroidota > Bacteroidia > Chitinophagales > Chitinophagaceae > Sediminibacterium. The sequence goes on along the minus strand of DAIOVU010000042.1, from coordinate 26,192 downwards.
TTTGTACCTGGTATTAAACAAAGCGTCTTTGTGTTTCCAGAAAGTTTGCATTACACCAAATGTCCAGCGGTAGCGTTGTTTAAAGAACTGCTTCAGTGTTTCGGGCGATTCTGTCCATGCCAATGCGTTGGGTTCGTTGGCCACAATATAACCGCCACGTAAAATGCGGATGGTGATGTCGCAGTCTTCGGCCAAAGTATCGGTGGTAAATCCACCCACTTCTTCCACCACCGATTTTCTGAAGGCACCAATAGCGCCGGGCACTACGGTAATGGCATTGGGGTAAGCAAATCCTTTCCTGTCAAAATTCTGACTCACCGTGTATTCTATACTTTGCCATTTGGTAAGCAGGTTTACTTCGTTACCCACTTTTACCATGCCTGCAACAGCGCCAACATTTTTGTTGGAGAAGTTTTTCATTAAAGCGCTTACTGCATCGGGCATCAGTTTGGTGTCGGCATCAATACAAACCAGATAGTCTGCGTTAGATTGCGCAATACCAAAGTTTAATGCAGAAGCTTTACCGCCATTGGGTTTGGTAAATACTTTTACTCTATGATGGTTATCAAACGCGGCTTTCACATGGGCGTAGGTATTATCTGAACTGCCATCGTCTACAAATATGATATCGAAATGCGGGTAATCGCAACGCAATAAATTATGCAGCGAGCTTACAGCATTCACTTCTTCATTAAAAGCCGGAACAATAATAGATACAGGCGGTGAGGATGGCAAATCCTGTTTGCGCGTTAGTTTCTCTTTCCGTTTTTGTTTAAATGCAAAATAGCCAAGTATCAATATGCGAACACCGCCCAATACCAGGAACACAATAAATAATGCATACAGGAAATGACTGATCATATAACCTGTTTCTGCAACCAGGTAATTAAAACTGAGCAGGGTATAGCCCATTCCTTTTTCTACCGGCGGCATCATGTCTTCCGGTTTTTTGTGGAGGAGGTTGGCCACTGTTACAAATTCATATCCTCTCGACTGAAAATAACGGATGATCTTTCCGGTAGCATCTACTGTAGCGCTCCTGTCGCCACCGGCATCGTGCAGCAAAATAATATTGGCGCTATCGTTATTGCTGAGGTGAAAATTATAAATTTTCACCACACGGTTAAGAACACTGTCGCCATTCAGGTTGGGTTGTTCTGCTTTCTGCCAGTCTTCGGGGTCAATGCTTTCGCCTATGGTGATGTAATTGCGTGTGCGGCTTAATGCCACGGGCACCATCTCTTCTAATTTCTCCGGATCGCTATCGGCATTAAATGGTGCGCGGAACATGATGGTACTGCGGCCCGTTAAACATTCTATCAGCAAACGGGTGGCATCAATTTCCAATAAGGCGCGTTTCTTACTTACTTCGGCCATATTGGGGTGGGTGAATGTGTGGTTACCCAGTTCATGCCCCTCGCGGAAAATGCGTTTTACCAGCGGGATATTATTCTCTGCTTCAATACCAACCACAAAAAAAGTGGCAGGCACATGGTAATGAGAAAGTGTGTCCAGTATCTGCCTTGTGTACAATGGGTCCGGACCATCATCGTAGGTGAGTACTATTTTTTTGTCGGTACGTTTACCGTATTTTCTAACCACGTACGATGAGGGCAGTTTATCGTAGGTCTGCTCTGCAATCAGCATATCCACGGTATCTATCTCTGTGGTGATATGCCCGTCTGATGGGGTGGCCAGCATATCCAATACTTCCCCTTCACCAATAAAGTCGGGCGTACTCATACTCTCCACATCGCTGAAAGCCGCTTTGAAATCAAATTTTTTCAGTGCGTCTTTGGTAAGTGCAAGGTGGTAAAAATCCCAGAGCCTGTCGTCCTCGCTACCCAATCGCCATACGGCTGTGCCTGCCAGTCCATACTCGGTGGCAAAACGCATAGTATTAAAATTGGTGCCGGCATCGGTAAAATATACATCGTGCAGTTTGTCTTCGCCGTCGTAATATTTATAGTGCAGGTTGTAGGTGTCGTTATCAAATACCACATGCCCCTCACTCTCGCGCGCCAGCGCCAAAGCCTCCTGGTAGCTGAGGTGCGTGGTGGTGTCTTTATTCCAGTCGTAACCGTAAGCCGCAAGGTTCAGTACAATTTTTGAAGGAGGGATATGCGCTGCCAGGTTATTCACCGCGCTCTGTATCCAGCGCTGGCTGCCAACGGGACCGGGTTTGGTACTTTCTGAATACTGGTCGTAAGCCATTAAAAAAAGATAGTCGTTGTACCTGGCCAGTTCTTTGTAATTATAATCTTCGTTAAACGGAGATACATTTTGTGTTACCAAAAAACCTTCGCTATGCAGTGCGTTGTATAATTTTTTTTCGAAGTTGGTGAGTACCTCATTGTTACTTTCCTGCAGTTCTTCAAAGTCTACGTTGATGCCGGAGAAATGATATTTCTTCAGCAGTTTCAGCACATCATTAATGAGGCGGTCGGTTTTCTTTGAATTATTGAGTATGCGGTGCAGGGCTTCGCCGTTGAATTTAGAGTTGTAGCTGTTAGACAGCATCGGCATTACTTTTACGCCCGATGATTTGATCAGGTCGTAAGCGCGTTTGTCTTTATCTATTGAACTGAACAGGGTATCGGCTTTGGGGTCTATAAAGAACCACTCGGGCAATACCAGGTTCATTTTAGAAATATTCTTACGCAGAGAGAAGAACGACTGTGCATCCCATGCCACATAAAACGCTGCGCGGATACCGATAGAATCGCTGAAGAGAGCGGAGTTGGAAAGATTGAGCACGGCATTGTTCTGGCCGGTTCCTTTTCCTTTGGCCCATCTTTCTTCAATCAGTTTACGGAATCCACGATATTTTTTACCCAGCTCACTGGCGCGGTATGCCGGCTGGTCTTCTGTTAAAACCTTCTTAATTGCTTTACCCTCCAGCGGAATGTCAGGGTTCTTCATGCTGGAAATGGCAATATAAATCACCGCCACTGCCAATGCAAGCACAACCAGCAATACCCTCACGCCCCATTTAACACGTTGCCACCGGGTGGGGTTATTGGTTTGAAAAACTTGCGGGATATGCTTGTTCATATATGACCGGCATTATCAATTATCGTGCTGCAAAATAAAAAAAGAAGGCTGCTTAATCAAAAAGCAGCCTTTATATAAGTGTTATTTTAAATGTCGCGGTTAACTTTCAAAGGTGCTGTAAAAATAGGGTGTCTTTGCTTCAAACTCCGCGCTGCAGGTATCTACCATTTTGTAAACCCGGGTAATGCCCAGGGCCTTTCTTTTCTCGTACACCTGTTCATCGGTACAGTCGCCGTGTACGATGCGGGCTATCTGTGCGTCGCCAAAACCATTTTTCTTGGCCTCTTTTAAAAGGTCGGTTGGAATGGTATCGATAGAATGCTTCGCAATTTCTTTCTCCATATTACAAATGATCTGTATCTGGTAGATGAACCAGCGATCAATTTTGGTAGCCTGTACAATAGATTTTACGGTTGATCCCTGCATCAATGCATCTTTGATGCGGAAGATGCGGTCCCATTTCGGGGTTTTGATGTATTCAACCAGCTCTTCACTTTTCATCAGGCTCTTGCCATAATAGCCAAGGCCGATGGCTTCATTTTCCAGGCTCTGGCAGGCTTTCTGAATAGCTTCTGTAAAGCTTCTGCCGATCGCCATTACCTCACCTACACTTTTCATTTGCAGGCCGAGGGTATCATTGGCGCCTTTGAATTTATCAAAATTCCAGCGTGGCATTTTAACGATCACGTAGTCCAGCGCAGGCTCAAAATAAGCGGAAGTAGTTTGGGTGATCTGGTTTTTCAGTTCATCCAACATATAACCAATGGCTAATTTGGTAGCTATTTTAGCAATAGGATAACCTGTGGCTTTTGATGCCAGGGCAGAAGAACGGCTTACGCGTGGATTGATCTCTACGGCAATCAATTCTTCTGTTTCAGGGTTCATGGCAAACTGCACGTTACAACCACCGGCAAAATTGCCCAGTGAGCGCATCATCAGGATGGCTTTATTACGCATGTCCTGAAAAGCGGTATCACTCAGGGTCATGGCTGGGGCCACGGTAATTGAATCTCCGGTATGAACACCCATCGGGTCAAGGTTCTCAACAGTACAGATGATCACCACATTATTGTTCTTATCCCTCAACAATTCCAGCTCATATTCTTTCCAGCCTAAAACGGCTTTTTCTACCAGCACCTCATGCATGGGCGATGCTTTCAGGCCTCTTTCAAGCGCCGCATCCAGGTCGTCTTTGCTGTGTACAAAGCCACCACCGGTTCCGCCAAGGGTAAATGAAGGGCGTATAACTAAAGGGAACCCGATCTCCTGTGCAAATTCTTTTCCTTCCAGAAAACTGTTGGCCACGCGGCTGGGGGCCACGGCAATACCAATTTTAACCATTAGCTGGCGGAATTTTTCCCTGTCTTCGGCGGTATCTATCGCAGCCACATCCACACCAATCATTCTAACACCATATTTTTCCCAAATACCCAGTTCTTCGGCTTCTTTACACAGGTTCAGGGCTGTTTGGCCGCCCATTGTTGGTAAAACAGCATCTATTTTGTTCTCTTCCAGTATTTGTTCAATACTTTCAATTGTTAAGGGAAGCAGGTATACACGATCGGCCATCATCGGGTCGGTCATAATGGTGGCGGGGTTGCTGTTGATCAGGATTACTTCAATCCCCTCTTCGCGCAGGCTTCGGGCGGCCTGTGAGCCGGAATAGTCAAATTCACAGGCCTGGCCTATAATAATCGGGCCAGAGCCAACAATAAGTACTGATTTAATCGAGTTGTCTTTGGGCATAGCTGCAAAAAAATAAATTGTGCAAATGTAAGGCCGACAGGGCAAAGCGGCGTTAATTTTTTGCCCCGAAAAGGCAAAATCAGGGCAAAAGAGCCCAAATTGGCTTATCATTACATATTGAATAAGTAAATAAAAAATATGGCAGTATTAAAAGAAGGCAGTAAAGCACCCCAGTTTAAAGCATTGGACCAAAACGGGAACTCCATTTCCCTGGCCGATTTCAAAGGCAAAAAAGTGATCTTATATTTTTACCCGAAAGACGATACACCCACCTGTACTATACAGGCCTGTAACCTGCGGGATAATTACAGCATCCTGCAGAAAAAAGGCTACCAGGTAATTGGCGTAAGTACCGATAGCGTGGCAAGTCATAAGAAATTTGAAAAGAAAAACGACCTCCCTTTTCCATTGGTATCTGATGAAGACAAGAAAATTGTAGACAAATACAATTTATGGGGCGAGAAAAAACTGATGGGACATACGTATATGGGTACCACCAGGACCACTTTTTTGATTGATGAGACCGGTAAGATTGTTAAAATTATTGATAAGCCGGTGAGTAAGAATCATACGGAGGAGATATTGGAGGGGTGGAAAGGATAGTCTGGAGTTTGGAGTCTGGAGTCTGGGGTTGAAATAGAAAGGGCAAAAACGACGTATTCGTTTTTGCCCTTTTGTTATTGGAGAGATTTGATGGTATTATTTCTTGGTCTCTAACAGTTTAAAGAACTGGTCTAACTGAGGCAGGATCACGATACGTGTTCTGCGGTTAGCTGAACGTCCTTCTGCGGTGGTGTTTGTTGCCAAAGGCAGGTACTGGCTGCGGCCGGCAGCGGTCATGCGTTTTGGATCAAGCCCGTAAGTTTGTTGTAAGATACGAACCACGGTAGTAGCGCGTTTCACGCTCAGATCCCAGTTATCCTGGATGCCTGTAATATTGATAGGCAGAGAATCGGTATGGCCTTCTACCAGGAATTCGATCTCAGGTTGTGCATTCAGCACTTTGGCTACTTTACCCAATACTGTTTTGGCGCGGTCTGTTACGTCGTAGCTGGCGCTTTTGAACAATAATTTATCAGAGATATCTACATATACCACGCCTTTGTCTACTTTAATGTTGATGTCTTTATCATCCAGGTTGCCAATAGCGCCTTTCAGGTTCATCACCAATGCCATGTTTAATGAATCTTTACGTGCAATAGAGCCCTGAAGGTCCTGAATGTAGAGGTCTTTTGCACCAATGTTTTCTAATGATTTCTTGATGCTTTCTGCCTGGGCGCCGGTAACTACCGACAGGTCTTTTAACTGGTTCAGAACAGTATTGTTGTTTTGTTTCAGGAAATCGATCTGCTTTTTCAGGTCGCTTACCTGCTCTTCAAGAACTGCTTTGCGGTTGGTAAGATCATTGATTTTAGCGGTTGCGTCGTTCTGGCATCTTTTCAGCTCATCCTGCAGATCGCGGTATTTGCCCTGTAAGGCAAGGTAATTTCCGCTTAGTTCAGCGTATTTTGCTTTTTCTGCTTCAAATTTCTTGGTACTTACACAGGAGAACATTGCTACGGAGCAAATGGCAGCAATTAGGTAAACTTTCAGTTTCATAAAATTGGGTTAGTTGATAAAATAGCTCCCTTTGAACGTAAGAGAAGGTGAAAAAATTGTGTTCAAAGGGGTTGCGGCAAAAAAAGAGTTGGGGTCGGCACGCTAAAGCGGCCTGAACCATGAAGAATACCTGAAGAATATTGAATACAGAATATTGAATGATGAAGTAGATGGGGCGAATATTTGAGATGGGGAGCTGTTTTAGTGAAAAGGAATCTCCTCTCATTTTCAAGGGGGGATGCAACAACGTGAATAGTGACTTCGGTTCTCCAGGGCCAAAGCCATTGATCGAATTAATAACCCCGGCTTTCAAGCCGGGGACAAAGCCAAATGGGGAAATTGGGCTTTAGCCCTGGCCAGTCTCCAACTTTTTTGCAAGCTGAAATATCACAAGCACTCAGGGCTGAAGCCCGGATTCATTTTAGTTTTCGAGCCCCGGCTTAAAAGCCGGGGTTATAAAAAAAGAGAAATACCAATAAATAAGCAACAGCGCTAACCCTGAGTATTCTATTTCTCTTCATACTAAAGCATGGGGCTGATTTTTCAAACAAATAATACCAGGTCTTTTTCGCGACTCCATACTTCGTACTGCTCACCAAAACCGGCATCAATCATTTTTCTTTTGATCTTTAAAGTGGGGGTAAGCAAACCATTGGCAACGGTCCACTCCTCGGGCAGCACAACCAGTTTTAATAATTTTTCATGGTGCTCCAGTGCTTTATTAACTGCCTCCAGTGCTTCTTTTAATTCATCGGCAAGTGCTTCCCTGCTTTGTGTTCTGGCAGGTTCTGATAAAGTGCATAAAGCAATGGCGTTTGGCATACCCGAACCCACCACACAAACCTGCCCCAGGTGGTTGTGTTCTAAAAACCTGCTTTCAATAGGTGCGGGCATAATGTATTTACCCTTGCTTGTTTTAAACTGGTCTTTAATGCGGCCGGTAATGGTTAAATAACCATCGGCATCTATAGCGCCTTCATCTCCGGTACGTAAAAAACCTTCGTCAAAACATTCTGCAGTTAAAGCAGGTTCTTTGTAATAGCCCAACATAGAGGCATCACTTTTTACCTGCACTTCATTGTCTTTACCCAGTCTTACTTCTACACCATCATATGCCTGCCCTACAGTGCCAAAACGAACGGCACCTTTACGGTTGGAATGTGAGAGGGCCACATTCTCCGTCATACCATACGCTTCCTGTATAATAATACCCAGTTTAGCAAACCAGTGCAATACGGCAATATTGATAGGAGAAGCACCGGTGAAAATAAATGCGGCGTTGGCAAGTCCCAGTTTTTTACGGATGCTTTTTTTAATGATTGATGAAACAATGGATATGGACAATAAACGATCGAGTTTTTTCTGTGGCAATTTTTTCAAAATACCCTCCTGCAGTTTTTCCCATATTCTTGGAACGGCGAGGAATACGGTGGGTTTGGTGTTGGCCAGGTTTTTGGCAAACGTGTCCATCGATTCAACAAAATACACACTGCTGCCGGTAAATACAGCGCCACATTCAACCAGCATTCTTTCTGCCACATGGCAGAGGGGCAGGTAAGAAAAAAAGATCTCTTCATTGATGGCAGGATAACTTTTCAGGAACGAGTCAACAGCAAAAGCTACTGCATGAAAAGTATGCATCACCCCTTTTGGCTGGCCCGTTGTGCCCGAAGTATAAACGATGCAGGCAAGCGATTGCGGATCGATATCAGGCTTGCCTTGCAAGGGTTCTGTTTCTTCTATTAACTCATTCCAGTTAAGACAGCCGGCATTGGGGTAAAAAGGGAAAGTGATACGTATTAACTCATCCGGAATACCTTTTCTTAATTCTTCGGGGTTATCCAGTTTACCAATAAAAATGGCTTTGCTTTCGCTATGTACAATGATCTCGCGCAGGGCTTCGGGTGTGATGTTTGGATATAATGGCACAGAGATGCAGCCGGCCATTGAAATAGCCAGATCGCTCATAACCCAGTGTGCGCAGTTTTTACTGAGGATGGCAATTTTATCGTTTTTGCCGAGGCCCATTTTTTTCAGGGCCGCGGCCATACACCTTACCTGGTTGCCAGCTTCGCCCCAGGTAAATTTCTGGTACACACCCTGTACAGGCTCGGCTAAAAAAAGTTTACCGGCGCGGGAAGATTCAAACTCGCAAAACTTATCAATAATGGAGGGGTATTGACTTGTCATATAAATAACAGATTAATCGGTTGGGTTTAACAGATGAGTCATGCCCTGTTCGGGAATTTTTCCGCTGATGGAGGCATAGAATTGGTAGATATGTTGAAAATCGGCCGCCTCATTACCGGTAGGATAAAACGGCTCTGAAAAAGAAACTTCTTTTTTGGCAAAATCCATCCCTGCCATCACAATGGGTACACCGGCTTTTTTAGCGATATGATAAAACCCTGTTCGTAAGCGTTCTACTTTTTTGCGGGTGCCTTCGGGTGAGAGGGCTAATACAAATGATTCTTTGTTCTCAAAAAGCCGGGCAGCTTCATCAACCATATTATGGTGCTCGGAGCGTTCTACCGGGTAACCGCCCAGTTTCCGGAAAATGAAACCGAATGGACCTTTGAACAGTTCTGCTTTACCAAGAAATTTTGTGGTAGTTAACCTGAGTGTACTTCTGAAAGCGATGCCCAGAACAAAATCCCAACTGCTGGTATGCGGGCCAACAATGAGTACGCATTTTTTAATATGGTAAGGGAAGGAGCTTTTTGGCTTCCAACCAAGCACACGAAGAAACAGGCTCCAGATCAGGCGCATATATAGCAAGTGTTATGATTACCAAGATAATAAGAATGTAAATACGGATGGAAAATTAGTTCGTGAGGCGTGAGTGGTGAGTAGTGAGTTGGGGGGCAAATAATGAGTACAGGTCTTCGACCCCCATAATCGCTCACCACTTCTTACTCACTACTCACTACTGACTTTTCCGTTCAGGTCGCTTTAGGGCTCCGACCGGAAAGAAATCCCGTTTATTAAGCAATTTTCTAATTCGAATAAGCGTTATGCCATAAATCTAATTGCCATGGCCTCCTTCAGAAGCTTTGTTGCCAGTGAATTAATGTCAATCAAGCAGAATATTGCTGCTGTAAGAAATATGGTTCCGAACAATATTAAGCTGAAGCCGAGTGAGCGGCGGAGTATGTTTAAACTGAATACCAAGCGGCATGAATTTGTGGAGAAAGCCGTTCAGTTCATGCGCAAGAACCCGAACACAGTTCCCTCTTTTGTGGACGTGATGGAATGCAATAACCATGTTCACCTTTATGCCCAATATACAGAGTTGATTGAAGAACTGGAATCTGTTAAAACCAAGCTGGAAGATGCCAAACTGGTTATAGGCAATGAAATACTGAAGCAAACCCGGGCCTATTTTCAAAATTCAAAGAACGCCTCAGAATCGGGCAATGAATTACTGGGTAAGATCTATAAAGAACTAAAACCGCATTATGCTGTGGGAAGGAATAGTAAGAAAGCGGAGGAATAGAAGTCTGGAGTTTGGAGTCTGGAGTTGTGATACTTCTCACCCCAAACTCCAGACTCCAAACTCAAACTCCCCCAAATGCAATCATAGTAACAATGAATACCTTGGTCTGTTTTTCGAATAATGCTTTTATGCCATTGAAGGATGCCGGGCTTCCTGTAACAGATCTTGGTGTGCAGCGTGGGTATGGCATATTCGATTTTTTGCGTGTAACTGATCATGTGCCTCTTTTCCAGGATGATCACCTTGAACGTTTTTTTAATTCAGCCAGCGAGATGCGTTTGCCGGCAGGCAAAACCAAAGAGGAGCTGAAGGAGATCATTGCGCATTTGATCGCAAAAAATAATATCCCCCATGCGGGCATCCGTATCTTAGTTTCAGGAGGAACTTCACCGGATGGTTACGAAATCGTGCAGCCAAATCTTGTACTTGTATTGCAACCGATCACACCACCATCAGATCAGATCTGTCGGCAGGGGTATAAATTAGTTACTTACCCACATCAGCGCCAGATACCGGATGTAAAAACAACCGATTATCTGATGGCCACCTGGATCAATCCATGGGTAAAAGAAAAAGGAGCAGATGATGTATTGTACCAGCAGGATGGCATTATTAGTGAATGCCCACGCTCTAATTTTTTTATTGTTACACAGTCGGGAACCATTGTAACACCCGCAAAAAATATTTTAAAAGGAATTACCCGAAAACAAATACTATCAATAGCAGCAGAACAGGGTATGAAGCTGGAAGAAAGAGATGTTTCAATAGAAGATATACGGGTTGCCAAAGAAGCATTTATCAGCAGCTCAACCAAAAGAATCATTCCTGTTGTAAAAATTGATGATATTGTTTTGCCACCATTCAGCAATAATTCTGTAACTGCAAAGTTGTATCAGTATTTGCTGCAAAGAGAGAAAGGTTTTCAGATCAATCTGTAAACCTTTAACATATGTTGCCATCAGGGATGTTGTATCATCATCTTAATATTTTTTGAAGGGCAGCCATGTGCTGCCCTTTTTGTTTTTTAAAGAATCCCGATAGGTCTGGCATTAAGCACCAGGCATTCCTACGGAACGCAACTTGTAACAATTGTATCGGTTTCTACCAACCGGATGTTCCGGCGGAACATGTTGATAGGAGATCAATACGCAAATATTTAACTGTAATGCGTTGATTGCTTTGACATATTTGGGTTTCATTTTGGCTACTCGTTAAAAAATCAGGTTATTTGCATACAAATCAACCTACTGTAATCATGCTTCCAAAGTTCAAACGTATCCTTCTCAAATTATCAGGTGAAGCTTTACTCGGAGATCAGCGTAATGGCGATCCATTTAATCCGAAAATCATAGAACAATATGCCCACGACATTAAACTGGTTACCGACCTGGGTGTACAGGTAGCTATTGTGATAGGTGGCGGAAACATTTACCGCGGCATGAATGAAGCCGATAGTGGTATTGAACGTGCACACGGAGATTACATGGGTATGCTGGCAACAGTAATTAATGCGATGGCCATGCAGGCAATGCTGGAAAGAATTGGCGTGTATACGCGTTTGCAGAGCGCCATCAATATGGAGCAGGTGGCCGAACCTTATATCCGCAGAAAAGCATTAAGACACCTGGAGAAAGGAAGGGTGGTGATCTTTGGAGCAGGAACAGGTAATCCCTATTTTACAACAGATACAGCGGGTTCTTTACGTGCTATTGAAATGAAAGCAGATGTGATCCTGAAAGGCACCCGTGTGGACGGTGTTTACAGTGCCGACCCGGAAAAAGACCCCACTGCTGTTAAATACGATAAGATCAGTTTCCAGGAATGTATTGCCAAAAACCTGAAAGTGATGGATATGACTGCTTTTACGCTCTGTATGGAAAACAAGCTTCCCATCATTGTGTTTGATATGAATAAGCCGGGCAACCTGCTACAGGTAGTAGAGGGTACCAATGTAGGAACACTGGTTAGCTGATTCACCCATTCGTGTAAATTTTTAGATGCCTTACACCGGTGTTGGTAATTTCATAGACATGAAAAAAATATTAATACTTTTTTTCTGTTCAACGATCTGCTTTAAGGGCATTAGCCAGCAAAGGATGTCGTTAACAGATGCTATCAATACAGCACTAAAGAACAGTTACGATATCCAGTTAGCAAGGAACAGTCTTGAGATCAGCAATATCAACAATTACATAGGTGTGGCCGGGGGCCTGCCGGTAATAACAGCCACAGGTAACGATAATGAACAGGTTACCAGCATCAACCAAAAATTTGCTGATGCCTCCCGCGATACCAAACGGGATAATGTGGGCTCCAATAATTTAACAGCAGGTGTTACAGGCAGCATTCTTCTGTATAATGGCAGCAGGGTGATTGCTACCAAAAAAAGACTGGAGCAACTCCAACAACAAAATCAGCAACTCCTTAACGCGCAGATTCAGGGTACTATTGCCGCGGTGATGACGAAATATTATGATGTGGTTCGTCAGCAAACTTACCTCAGGACCATTTTTCAATCCATTGATGTTTCAAAGAAAAGGCTCGAAATATTACAGGTTCGGAAAGATATTGGCTTATCTAACAATGCTGATATCCTGCAGGCGCAATTAGACCTGAATGCGTTGATTCAATCGCAGCAGAGCCAGGAGCTGGTGATCAGTCAGGCAAAAACAGACCTGCTGAACCTGATATTTATGAAACCGGATTCGCCCATAGCCATCAACGATACAATTGTTGTTGATAAAGCAGTTAACCTGGATTCTGTTCGTAACCGGCTTAACGCGCACCCTTTATTACTGGCCGCCAACCAGCAGGTACAGATCAATGAACTGATTGAAAAAGAAACCGCCGCTTTACGTTATCCAACAGTACGTGGAACAACAGGATATAATTTTACCAGCAGTAAAAGTGCAGCGGGATTTAGTTTGCTGAACCAGAGTTATGGTCCGTTTGTGGGCATTAACCTATCGGTGCCTATTTATAATGGCAACATCAGCAAACGCCAGCAACAGGTAGCCGCCATCAATACCCGCAATGCGGCTATTCAGCGCGATAATTTAGTGCTGGATTATGAAACCGGCGTGGTGCGTACCTATCAATCGTATGTAAATACATTAAATCAGTTGCAGACCGAACAAAAAAACTATACGCTCTCTACACAATTGCTCGACCTGGTATTGCAGAAGTTTCAACTGGGACAGGCAACCATCATTGATGTAAAACAGGCGCAGCAGAGTTTTGAAAATGAAGGATACCGTTTAGTGAACCTGAATTATTCAGCAAAAGTAGCCGAGATAGAATTGAAAAGACTGGCGAACCAATTAACGTTCTAACATGTACTTCATTTAGCAGATAATGGTAACAACTCCTTTTATTCAATCCAAGCTACCCGATGTAGGCACTACCATTTTTACGGTAATGAGCCAGCTTGCGGTTGAACAGAATGCAGTTAACCTTGGCCAGGGCTTTCCCGATTTTATGATGAGCGAAGAGCTTACGTCACTTGTTAATAGTGCCATGCAGAAAGGATTTAACCAATATGTTCACATGAATGGGTTGCCTTTGCTGCGCGAAAGATTAGCTGCGAAAGCCGGCAAGTTATATAGCTCCAATATCAATCCTGACACACAAATCACTATCACACCCGGCGGAACATATGCTATTTACACAGCCCTTACAACCGTGTTGCAGCCGGGCGATGAAGTGATTGTATTTGAGCCGGCTTATGATAGCTATATTCCAAACATTGTAATCAATGGAGCGAAGCCGGTACTGATTTCATTGCAGTATCCCGATTATTCCATTCCATGGGATGAGGTTCGTGCTAAGATCAATTCAAAAACAAGGATGATCATGATCAACTCGCCACATAACCCAACGGGTGCGGTGTTGCGTGCGCACGATATAGAAGAACTACGCAGGATTGTTACGGGTACAAATATTCTTATCCTGAGTGATGAAGTGTATGAGCATCTGATCTTTGATAATATCGCACACCAAAGTATTTTACGCTATCCCGATCTTTTAGAGAGAAGTTTTGTTTGCTTTTCATTTGGCAAGACCTATCATTGTACCGGATGGAAATTAGGTTACTGTATCTCATCGCCGGAGTTGATGAAGGAGTTCAGAAAAGTGCACCAGTTTAACTGTTTTTGCTGCGATACCCCCAAACAGGTTGCTATTGCTGAATATATCCAGAATGAAGATGCTTATTTAACGCTGGGTTCTTTTATGCAGCAAAAAAGAGATTTCTTCCGTGAACTGATGAAGGTCACACCTTTTAAATGCATACCCTCGCACGGCAGCTATTTTGAATGTTATAGTTATGGCCATTTTACTGATGAATCCGACAAAGATTTTGCCATTCGTCTCACGAAAGAATATGGCATAGCCACCATACCTGTTTCTGCTTTCTACAAAAACGGAGAAGACAATAAGGTACTTCGTTTCTGTTTTGCCAAAAAAGAAGAGACGCTGGAAAAAGCAGTTCAGAAATTGACAACACTTAAATAACGGAATTAACAAGCAGTAAATCTCCCCTGCTCCCTGAGGAAGAGGGGACGCATATATTTTTTGCAGAAAAATATATGCGGGAGTAGTGTTGTACTTAATTATTCAAATTGATGTTGGTCAGGCGACCAACATCGGAGATACGTCAACATCAGCAAAAACACTTTTATAAACTCCACCAGTAATTAAACTTTAAAACCAATGCCCGGTTCTTTACTGAAAAAGGAGAAGGATAATAATTATCTGTATAAACAATAAAAAGATCGGAAGCGGGTTTGTACCGCCATTGCAGCCTTGCATTAAAGTTTACATTTTTCTGCTGGTCATTGTATTGAAGATAACCTGTGATGAACAATTTATTGGTCATGGTTACATCAATCTTGGGCCCTATTAAAAAGAAGGAAACATTGCCCCAGGGTTTTGGCAGACTTAAATGGTTATAGGTAGTGCTTAATGCAAGACTTATATAAGGCTGAAAACGGTAGCCCAGATCGTACACTAATGAAAGCCGTTTGCCATCTGAATAATAGCCGCCATACCGAACAGAAGCTGCATATGTAAACAATTTTTGCGGCTGTGAAATCAGGTCGAAGCCAATTGTATTTGCCGAGTGTTTTGTTCCTGCTGCAAGAGAATCTTTACCTGTATTGGTGGGGTCGAAGGGTTGTAATAATTCTACATAATCATACTGCACCAATCCAGTTAGTGTTATCCTGTTACGAAAAGTGAGGAGGTAAGAGAAATTGTACTGGTCATCTGTTTTTCGCATTTTTTCATCGAAAAAAGCAGTAGCGCTTATTTGCGGACCGTGACTTAAAATATTTCCTTCTTTAGGAAAAAAAAGCCGGCTAACCTGTGGATTAAGCTTTATATATCCCTGTCTGGGTACATATCCTACTTCGGCGCTGTAATTTTTTCCAACATATTCATGTTGCCAGATGATATTCCATTTACGGCTGTTGTACGAAAGCGTGGCGGCATGTGCAACATCATTTCCAGGTTTGCCGCCACTGAATGATTTTACAAAAAATGTTTTCCCTGTCCATACATTATTAGATGAAGCAAGATTATATTCCAATCCCAAATTCCGGTTATGTAAACTGTAAACGGGTTTAGTGGGATCACTGCCGGGCTGATAGTTGAGAGATGTTTTATCAATATACATCAGGCCGATCCCCGACCGTTTAAAAACCTTTCTTTGTAATGATAACACGGCGAAATTCTGCGCCGGTAAACCGGTTTCATCAACCCTTTCTGTCTGAATATCCATCGCACCTAAACGCCAGTTTTTATCCAGCTTGCCACTGAGGCGTGCACCAAAACTAATAGGCACACCCAGCCCGATCCGTCTTGAAAAGAAGGGGCGGATATTGGCGTTTCCAAAATTGCCAAACAGGTCATTGTTTTCGAGGAAAAATTGTCTTTTCTCAGGAAAAAATAACTCAAATCGATCCAGGTTAGTTACCTGTTTATCTACCTCTACCTGCGAAAAATCAGGATGCAGGGTAAGGTCGAGGTTCATGGAAGAGGTGACGGATATTTTTGCATCTAAACCTATATCTGTTTTGTATTGCGTATTTTTTGTGGACGTATAATCTTTCGATATACCGTTCAGAAGATAAGGTATCACTGATACATTAGGCCCTTGTGCAGGCGGTGGTTCGTCCCATACCAAAATACCGGTATATGCCAGCGAAGCAGTTGGAAACTGGCGTGCAACCGGTGCCCAGCTTGATTTTTCAGTGGTCTTCAAGTCGTTCCTGCTGAAATTGATTCCCCATTCTTTAATGCCTTTTTTATATCGAATGGTTTTAAAAGGGATGGCAGCTTCAAATACCCACCTGTCTGCATAATCTTTTACAGACGAGCTCCATTTATTATCCCAGTTCAGGTCTGCTTTTCCTCCTTCATAAAGTGCGCCATCCCATTGTGCACCGGCAGCATTGGCACCGAAAGTAAAACCGTTGGTCTGGTCTTCAAACGGGTCGATAAAAAAAATAAAATTATCGTTCTTAACGAAATTAAAATCCCGGCGGAGCGACTCCACCATGTTTACACCGGCAATTGTTTTGTAACAGATTGCCATGATGTACATGTTTTGATCATCGTAACACATGCGAACATCTGTTGGCACTTTGGCCATACTGGTATCCATGGGTAATACCATGAAAAAACGATCAGCTTTTTCTGCCTGTGTCCACGCCTGTTCATCAATAATACCATCTATTTGAATAGGGGCATTTGTTTTGTGGATGTGTAACTGGCAGGAAGCATTCTTTTTTTGCGCATAGGATAACTGCGCAACTAATAGCACAGCAATAACGGCAAGTACCTGTTTCAAATCGAAGAGTTTGGGGGCGATAAATAAGGACAAGATAAAAGATGTTCTATTTACCTGGAAAGAAATCTGGCAAATGGACAAAAAAAATCCGCGGATCCTCAGATTGGTTGCCAATCTGAGGATCCGCGGCTAAAATTAACAGTATTCATTTATCTCCATCCATCTCCATCAAGCAGGTTCCCCAATCCGCCTAAAACACTTCCTTCTTCCCGTCTTGAAGTTGTGGCATATTGTAAAATCCGTCCTGCCAAACGGCTGATGGGCAAGGTTTGTATCCAAACTGTTCCGGGGCCGCGGAGTATGGCAAAGAATAATCCTTCACCTCCAAAAATGGTGTTCTTGATGCCACCTACAAACTGGATATCATAATTAACGGTTGAAGTAAATCCTACAATACAGCCTGTATCAATTTTTAATAGTTCGCCCGGTTGGAGATCTTTTTTCAATACATGTCCGCAGGCGTGTAAGAACGCCATTCCATCGCCTTCTAATTTTTCCATGATGAACCCTTCGCCTCCAAATAAACCCGTGCCGAGTTTACGTTGAAATTCTATTCCAACACTTACGCCTTTGGCTGCGCAGAGAAAAGCGTCTTTCTGACAAATGATGCGGTTGCCTAATTGCTGCAGATCAAGTGGCACGATCTTTCCGGGATAAGGAGAGGCGAAGCTGACATGTTTTTTGCCCTGGCTACTATTTGTAAAAGCAGTCATAAATAAATTCTCTCCCACTAAAACCCTTTTGCCGGCATTTAATAATTTTCCGAGCAGGCTGTTGTTTTGTTGCTGGCTGCCATCGCCAAACAGGGTTTCCATTGCAATGCCATCATCCATCATCATAAAGGCACCGGGTTCGGCAATGGCTGTTTCGTTGGGATCGAGTTCTACTTCTACGTATTGCATCTCTTCACCAAAAATCCGGTAATCTATTTCGTGGTTCTGTATCATGAGTTTTAAATTTTCAGTAAAATTACCAAAGAGAGGGATAGTGATAAAATCAATTAATGATGAATGGCAGGTTAAGAAATCTGTGTTAATCTGTGAATCTGTGGCGATTTCATAACACGATCCTCTTAATTTTTAACGATGATTCCCCAAAATTTAATATCAATCCAACCTTACACCCCGAAACTTTTAGATAGTTAAGCGTTTGTGAATAATGAACTTCCGCTATCCCCTCTTTAGCTTTTATTTCTAAAATCACATTGTCAAAAACAATAAAATCTGCATAAAACCTATGTGGGAGAATTACATCTTTATACGAAACAACATACTCTTTCTCTCTTTCATAAAGGATAGTTCTTTTCTTCAATTCATATTCCATAGCATCCTTATATACTATTTCGAGAAAACCTTTGCCGAGTATCGTATGAATTTCAAACGCAACTCCTATGAGAAGTTTAGTGCAGTCCTGTAATGGATAATTGTTCTGATTAGACATTATGTTTAATTTTTTTGCCACAGATTCACAGATTTACACAGATTAGATTTAAGTAGCAAGCGTATTTATACCTGATTTCTGTAATAAAAAACCCGCCCCTGTTTCTGGGGGCGGGTTATGAAAAAATAACAATTCAATTATATCAGGCTCCGGCAGGAGCGTCTTTCATTTTTCCTAGCCATACTTTTTTACCCTGTATTCTTCTGCCAAGGAACATGATACCAACCGTAATAAAGAAGAGCGGTCCGGTAAAGCCAAGCAGGGCCACGAATTTTGTTCCATAGAACTGCTGCATTGGTCTTCTTAATCTTTCACTGATCAGGTACATACTTGGTACCATTACAAGGGTTAAGAAGAATGCGAAGATCAATCCAAAGATGATGGTCCAGCTTAAAGGTCCCCAGAACACCACACTGTCGCCACCAAAGAAAATATGCGGGTTAAAGTGGCGGAACAATGAAACAAAATCAATATTAAATCCAACTGCCAGCGGCAACAAACCTAACATGGTTGCCAGTGCAGTAAGCATTACCGGAATGATACGGATCTTACCCGCTTCAATAGCAGCGGCTCTTGTTTTGTATCCTCTTCCACGAAGCTCATCCGTGAACTCGATCAATAAGATACCGTTTTTGATAACGATACCAGCCAAACCAATCACACCTACACCCACCATAATGGTTGCCATCGACATACCCGTAACCGCATAGCCTATTAATACACCAATAATAGAGAAGAAGATCTCGGTTAATACAATGAATGGTTTACTCAAACTATTAAATTGTAAAACGAGTATGAGGAAGATGAGTAATAAAGCTGATAATAAAGAAGTACCCAGGAAACTCATGGTTTCTGCCTGTTGCTCGCCCTCACCTGTTTGCCGGATGGTTACATCGGCAGGGATCTTTGTTTTTCTTTTAAAATCTTCAATCTTCTTGGCCAGTTCTGTATTTACCGGGCCTGTTAAAGACGGATCGGTAACATTAGATTGTATCTGGATGGTACGTTTAACGTTTTTACGTTTAACACCACCCGATGTGTTTGTGTAATCAACGGTAGCTACCGCATTCAACGGCACCTGTTTAATGCCCATGGTAGACATATCGCGGAAAGTGATACGCATATTCATCAGGTCGTTAATGTTGTTGCGTTGTAACTGGTTATAGCGTACCTGTATCTTATACTCGTCTTCTCCATCTTTTAATTTACTTGCCTCTTTACCAAATACAGCGGCACGTATTTCCATACCAATCTGTGCAGTGCTGATGCCTTCGCGCAACGCCCTTTCACGATCGATATTGATGGTGATCTCTGGGTTTTGCAGGTCAACATCCATCTTTAATCCCTCAATACCATCAATACGATTAGTGTCGAGATGGTTTTGCAGAGCGTAGGCAACTTTAGAGATCTCATCAAAATTATCTCCGCTGATCTCAATATTCACAGGAGGATCGGTGGGAGGGCCGGCATCTTCCTGGGTTACTACAATATTTGCACCGGGTATGCCTTTCATCTGCGAGCGGATCTCCTGCAAATAAGGAGCGGTTGATTTACCATTTCGCTTTTCATATTCCACAAAAGAAACCTGTATCCTTCCCAGGTTACTTTGGGTACTCCGGTTATTATCTCTCGGGTTATTGGCGCTAATGGCCACATTGGTGATCACACTTTCAACAATCGACCCTTCAGTACCGGGTTTTTCTTTTGCCAATATTTTTTGTACGCGGTTTTCCAGTATACGTGTTACCGAATCGGTGCTGGCTGTTTTGGTTCCAATAGGCATTTTAAGGTACACATAAACAAAATTTGGATCACCACTTGGGAAGAATGGTTTTGGGTTGTTACGTGCAATCAGCATGATCAATGAGATCGGGAACAACAGGAACAACCACAATAATAACCTTGCCGGTCTGGCGCCTTTTAATACCCAGTGCAGTAATTTTTCATAACGGTTCATTAATCCGGGTAATACCCTTTCCTGGAAACTGTGGATGATATCGCGAAGCACAAAACGGTTGAGCAACATCATAAGGGCAAAGACCAGAAGAAAATTACCGAACCCATGCCATGCAGCCAGGTTTAATAATACACCGAAGGTGATGATTGTCCAGAAGAATGGTTTTTTGAAAATGGCTTTTTTGGGTTCTTCATATTCCCTTCCTTCGGGCTTCATAAAGTTTACCGCAAATACTGGGTTGATGATGAATGCCACTATCAATGATGCTGCCAGTGTAAGGATCAGCATGGTTGGCAGGTAGATCATGAACTTACCGATGATTCCTTTCCATAGCAACAGCGGGAAGAATGGCGCCAGCGTGGTTAATGTTCCGGCCATTACCGGTATAAACACTTCGCCTGCCGCTTCTTTGGCAGCACGCTCTATTTTTACTTTACCATTGTTATAAATACGGTGGGTGTTTTCAATTACCACAATGGCATCATCTACAATAATTCCCAGCCCAAACAACAGCGCAAACAGAACGATAAAGTTTAGTGTTACGTGTGTGCCAACAATATAGTCAGCCGCAGGCAAAAACAGGAAGGCCACAAATACACTCAACGGTACACTCAACGCCACAAAGAAGGCATTGGTAACACCCATGAAGAACATCAATACCAGTAATACCAGTATAAACCCGATCACGATGGTATTTACCAGGTCGTTGAAAGATGTTTTTGTTTTAATACTCTGGTCGCCCGTGATTACGATCTTCAGATCGGGAGGCAATTCTTTTTTCTCTTTCATCTCGTCAACAATCGCATGTATCTTATCTGCCGCGTTGATCAGGTTCTCGCCACTGCGTTTGATAATATTCAGTGTTACCACATTCTTGCCATCTAAACGTGCATAGCTTTCAGTTTCTTTTACTGTGTCGGTGATCTGCGCAACATCTTTCAGGTAAATAGGAGCAGCCTGTAAATTCTTCACAATTACATTCTGCAGATCAAGGGCAGAGGTAAACTGTCCTTTTACACGAATGGTTCTTTTCATTTCTCCTACTTCAAGTAAACCACCGCTGATATCCCTGTTCTCATAATTGATTGCATTGGCAATATCTGTGAAAGAGAGTTTGGCAGCCTGCATTTTAAAAGGATCTACATTGATCTGTATTTCTCTTTCAGGCGCACCCACAATATCCGCACGGTTGATCTCTGTGAGTTCCTCAAAATGGTCCTGCAGTTTATCTGCAAATTTTTTCAGTGTCATGCCGTCAAACTCACCGCTCACGTTCACATACATGATAGGCATTTCACTAAAATCAAATTCCTGTATGTTGGGCAACTGCGTAAGATCGGTTGGCAGGTCGGTTTGTGCTTTGTCAACCGCATCTTTCACTTTTTGTTTGGCTACTTCTGTTTTTACATCGGTATCAAACTCCACAATGATCAGCGAAAAATCCTGCTGCGATGTGGATTGAATCTTTCTTACTTTGGCACCACTAATACCTTTCAGTTGTTTCTCAATAGGCCTTGTTACAAGGTTCTCCATGTCTTTAGGAGATGTTCCAAAGTAAATGGTACTTACGCTGATGGTAGGCACCACAATGTCCGGAAACTGCTCTTTAGGCAATGTATTGAACTTGATAAGCCCATAAAGCGATATCAGGATGGTGATAATATAGATAGCCGTCCGGTTATCAACAGACCAACTGGTGGGTTTGAACTGTTTAAACTTTTTGGCAATGCCTTCTATGAATGGATGCATATTATTTTTTTTAAGTAGTCAGCTTTGTTTTAATTAGTAATGAGTAGTTAGTAATTAGCAATAAGCGTTCTGGTATTTCTATAGTGGTTTAATTACCAATTTCTAATTATTAATTACTAATTATTTCTTCATGTCTGTACGCAGCAACTGTCCGTCGTAAATATTCTGGAAACCTTCTGTGATCAATTGATCGCCGGCGGTTATACCGCTTCTTACTTCAATCAGTTGATTATATAATTCACCAACGGTGATCTGTTTTTTCTTTGCTATCAGTTTGCCACCCTCGGTTACAGCTATGTAAACGTATTTCCCTTTTTCGTCGGTGCCTACAGTGTTTACTGGTATGGCGATGGCGTTGGAGGCTGCGTAATCCTGAATTTTAACAAGCGCGATCTGGTTAGGCCGTAAAGCACCGTCTGAAGGTAGTTTAGCTTCTGCACGGAAAGAACGGTTATTCGGATCGATCACTTTGCCTGAAACAGAAATGCTGCTGTTGTATGTTTTATTGATATCAGGTAATGATACCACGATAGAAGAACCTACTCTTACCTTTCCGCTGTAGTTTTCAGGAACATCGGTGATCACTTTCAGGTTAGACATGTTAACAATCTTGATCTGTGGGGAGTTTCCAGAAAAACCGGTAAACAATTCGCCTACTCTTACATTCACTTCATCAGCTATACCTTCTACATCGCTGTAAATATTGGAGCCGCTCAGTTGCTCTACCTGTATCTTGATGCTTTCTTCCGCACCTTTGATCTGCTTCTCCAGCGATTCTACATTTGTTCTAGCAGTGATCAGTTCTATTTCAGAACCAATACCCTGTTTCCACAAATTATTTCTGCGGTTATATACATCTTTTGCAAAGGTTAATTGTGTTTTAAGTGCTTCGGTGTTTTGCTTCGAAGCAGCTACCTGTTGCTTAACAACAGCGTCGTCTAATTTTACCAGTAACTGTCCTTTCTTTACATAATCTCCTTTCTTAACATAAAGGGCTCTAACCTGTCCGGGACCTAAACGCGGAGAGATATAAGAAATATTTTCAGCGTCTATACGGCCCTGGAGGTCTATATAGTGTACAAAATTCTGTGTAGTAACAGGAGAAATACCTACCAGTTTGGCTACATCCTGTTTTTCGGCAGAAGTATCCAGTTTGGCTATTTCTTTTTCGAGAGAGGTGATCTGCTCGCCGATAGCAATTTGATCTTTTTTCAGTTTTTCAACAGCAGCTCTTTTTTCTGCCAACGACCCGCCTTCGTTTTTAGTACCGCAGGAAGCGATGCTAAGAGAGGCTGTGATGAAAATAACGGTTACTATTTTTTGCATATACTAAGTTTTGTATTTGGTATGATTATAATTTTCCGGTTGCTTTTAAATAATCGACCCGTGCTATAATAGCGCTGTACAATGCACTGATATAATTGGTTTGGGCCGTGATCAGATCAGTTTGAGCCGCAGTAATCTCTGTATTGGATCCTGTGCCTACTTCAAACTTCTTTTTTGTTTGGTTGTAAACTGTTTCTGCCAGTTGCATATTCTGTTTCTGGAAATTCATCGTAGCCAGTGAAGATTTGAAATTTATCTTCGCCTGTTCCACTTCACTTTCAATAGCCAGCTTAAGATTGTCGAGTTGGTTCTCTGTTTCTTTCAGCTCAATTTTTGAACGGTTGATCCTTGAGCTTCTGGCAAATCCATCAAAAATGGGTATCGCCATATTGAAGCCAATATAGGCAGTAGTAAACCAATCGCCTTTGCCTAAAAAATCAAATTTGTTACGCTGCGCATTCTTGCTGTAAGAACCGGTTAATGAAAGTGTGGGGATATAGCTTAACTGGTAACGTTTAATATTAAACTCGTTCAGTTTTTTTGCCAGCGAAACGTATTGAAAATCTTTTCTGTCTGAATAATGGTAAGCGGTATCATTTGAAAAATCCTCTTTCACCTGTTCTTCACTGATCTTATCAACCAATACCAAACTGTCTTTCACGGGCATCCCCATCAGCGTTTTTAAGCCGAGGTAACCAATGCTGATACTGTTAAGCGCTTTGATCTTTTCTGTTTGCAGGTTAGATAACTGTACAGTTATTTTATCAAGGTCTAATTTTTCAATAAACCCGTTCTTATATAACGCATTTGCATCGTGATCCAGTTTTTGCAGGCGTGCAATGTTTGCATCTAACAGGTCTATCTGTGTTTTGCTTAACACTAACTGGTAATAGATCTTATAAATATTGGCTTTGATGGCTTCTTCCGTTACTTCCATATTCTTGGTCTGGAACTCGATAGAAGTGGCCCTTGCCTGCAAGGCAATAAACACCTGCCCGTCAAACAACAGTTGCTGTAATTGAATATTGGCGGATGAGTTATACTTGGTGCCAAATTTTACAGGGATATAGGTTCCTGCCGGCTGCCCAAATATTTCACCGGGCAGCAGTGAGGTGGGTATTTCAATATAATTGGTAACACCAACATTTCCAGTAACAGTTGGTAAGGCAGCGGCTGTAATCTCCCTGTTGGTCTGTTGCTGGCTCTTTATATTCAATAAAGCATTTTTAACCTGAACATTATTCTTTCGCGCATAATCAACTGCCTGCTGAATGGTAAATTCATGCGTAGTGGTTGTTTGCGCAGATAATGAGCCGGCAATTAGTGTAAGGCATAACAGCCATGCCAATCTTTCGGGTCCTCTTTTGTTCATAGAGATATGGTTTTTAGTCTTTGTTGCTTGTATTTCTGAATCAGTTTAATGCCCTTGGGTGTAGCAAGGCCATGTAAAAAATTATCTGTCATTTCTGCAATTACAGTTGGCAGGCTATCCTTCCCAAGTGGAAAAAGGTCCTGGTTAAAAATCAAAAAAGTTGAGGCAATTCTGAACCTGGCCAGTATGTCTGCATTGATGTCTTCCCTGTATAAACCCTCCTGTATGCCCAGTTCAAGATTTTCTTTGATGATGGTATACAGGAATTTATTCTTGAACTCAACATGTTTTTTGTAGGCCTTCGGGTGATATTTTTCAAGATCAAAAAGCACATTGGGGTTTATCCCGGTAAGCAAATCAATCATCATATCCACCGCCATAAATACCTCGTGCAGTGCATTTTCACTTTTGTGTTTATGCATTTTGCATTCACTCTGGTCTGCGGCGATCTGCAGCTCTATCACATCTTCCACCAATGCATCCTTATCTGCATAAAACTGGTAGATCGTTTTCTTGCTAATGCCCAGATGGTTAGCCACTTCGTCCATGCTAACGCTGCGTATGCCGTACCGCATAAACAGTTCATGCGCCTTTGTCACTATTCTTTCCTGTGGTTCCATAATTTTTTAAATCGGGAGACAAAACTATGGAAACTTTAATCGTAACAAAAGTTTCCGATGTGTTTTTTTGTTTATTTTTGTGTTAAGCGGCTTATTTTATTGATAAATGATGTCTTTTCTTTAAAACTTACCATTGTTAGTTTTTTGTGCCGGGCAGGTCTGGTGTAATTTAGTTCCTCCAAACATAGGTGGCCACACACTAACGCTAAATAGCCCTCATTTAGTGTGGTTTTCTTAGTTACTTTACAGTCTAATATTTGATGAATGGGCCGAGCTGAACGTAGCATTACTTTTCGTGGGTACCTGGCAAAATTGTTGCAGTTGTTTTTCCAGGGTGTAATTGTGCTGGCACCCATAGGTATTACTATATGGGTGGTTCTGGGACTTTTTAATTTTGTGGATGATATTCTTCCCAATGTTGTTCATGCCATATCACCCTCTTTCCTGCCAAAAGATGCAAATGGAAACCTGAATAAGATTCCGGGTCTGGGCTTTGTAGTGGTAATTGTGCTGGTACTGTTTGTAGGATGGGTATCCTCCCTGTTTTTTGTGGGACGTCTGGTAGCTGTATTGGATGCGGTACTGGAGAAAACACCCGGTATTAAATTCATTTATTCTTCGGTGAAGGATTTCCTGGAAGCTTTTGCAGGCAATAAAAAGAAATTTGATAAGCCCGTATTGGTAAATATTGATGCACCCGATGTTTGGCGGGTAGGTTTTATTACCCAGCAAGACGCCCATCATTTTGGACTACAGGAGCATGTAACTGTTTATGTGCCACATTCTTATGCTATCTCCGGCATTACCTATTTAGTTCCCCGCGAACGGGTAAGGCAATTGCCTAATGTAAGTGCTGCCGATGCTATGAAATATACAGTGTCGGGTGGAGTTACGGATGTGCATGAGTAGTGAGGGTCTGTGGTCTGTGGTCTGTGGTTTGTGGTCTGTGGTCTGTGGTCTGTGGTCTGTGGTCTGTGGTCTGT
>DAIOVU010000041.1:0-38809 GCA_036758845.1 Sediminibacterium sp. | reverse complement strand
ATGCTGACAATATTTTCAAAGAACTAGTGTTTATAACAACGCAACGCTAATGAATCAAAATGTAAAAAAGAAAAAATATGAAGAAAATACTTTTCCCTTTGATTTTGTTCTTTGTGTCTTTTACTACTCATGTAGTTGCACAAGACAGTTCTATATTCCCCAAAGGAAATATCTCAACTGCTAATAATCACACCGGAACAGTCTGGCTCAGCGAATTGAGCGAGGCTGATAGCCTGTTCAATTATAGTATTGCTTTTGCCAGTTTTGCGCCGGGAGCAAAATTAGACTGGCATATTCATCCGGCAGGACAGGTTTTATTGATTACTGAAGGCATCGGTTATTATCAGGAAAAGGGTAAAGCGGTACAGGTAGTGAAGAAAGGTGATATTATCAAATGTCTTCCGGGTATTGAGCATTGGCATGGTGCAACACCGGCAAGTTCCTTTTCCTATATTGGCGCAACTCCCGTGCAAAAAGGAAAAACAATATGGTTACAAAGGGTAACGGATGAAGCGTATAGAAATGTACAATAATAAGCTTTAATGACTATGGGAAACTTAATAGCATTTTAGTCATAACACGGGATAGCTTTTTGAATTTAACGTGTTGTACTATTAAACACATAGTTATATAGGTTAGGAAACAGGGCATATAGTTCAAACGCTATGTTTCTTTTTTGTTTTTCCTATGCACCTATGTGTTTTAAAAGTGATTTGAAACAAAGAATAACCGCAGTATTAAATACTTTAAAAGCAAAATGCATTGATACATATTGATTTCAATAACACAACACGTTAGAATTTAAACCTCAAAACAATCATGATATGAAACGGATTATTACAGTAATTTTTTTATTTACCCTTAGCGCGCAGGCGTCTTACGCACAGCAAAACAAAACAAGCAATTCTGCAATGCCTGTCATTAACGCTGAAAAAGAAATCATTCAGCTTTCTAAAGATAAATGGCGCTGGATGTCTGATAAAAAAACTGACACACTTGGCGCCTTATTCAATGACAAATCTGTTTTTGTTCATATGGGTGGAAGTTGGGGGAAAACGCAGGAACTAAATGTAATAAAAAGCGGGGGGATTCATTATAAGAAAGCAGATATCCACGAGGTATCAGTTAATATCATTGATAACACTGCTATTCTTTTAAACAGAATCACATTGCTGGCCGTGGTTGGAGGAAATGAAGTAATCAATCCATTTATGGTAACAGAAGTGTATGTTAAAGAGAACGGTAAATGAACGTTAGGGTCCTTATCATTCACTAAATTGCTTACTCCTAACGATATGCCGCATTAAGAAATGCTGTCAAAAAACACATTTCAAACAGCCTGTTTGATCCATTCATCAAAATGTTTGAAATGTGTAATGTTTTACTTCCGGAATAAGGTATTTTTAAGCGTGGGTTGAATTAGCTAATGATGTTTTAAATTATATCCGATTATGTCAAAGATGAATCTGAAAGTCAACGGAAAGTTTTTTGAGATAGACATAGATCCGGCCACACCGGTATTATGGGTATTGCGTGACCATTTAAATCTGGTTGGTACTAAATATGGATGCGGTATTGGTTCCTGCGGAGCCTGTACGGTTCTTTTAAACGGGCGCGCATTAAGGTCATGCCAATTACCGGTATCTGCCGTTGGCACTATGGAAATTACCACTATTGAAGGATTGTCTGAGAATGGAGAACATCCGGTACAAAAAGCATGGTTGGAATTGGATGTTGCCCAGTGCGGTTATTGCCAAACCGGTCAGATTATGGCAGCAGCCGCCTTATTAAAATCAAAACCCAATCCTACAGACGAGGATATTGAAACTGTCATGAGTGGCAATATTTGTCGTTGTGGTACTTATCTGAGAATCAAAGATGCCATCAAAAAGGCAGCTAAATTAACAACCAAATAAAACACTGCAGAAAATGGAAAACGCACAAAAACAATATAGTCGCCGTTCGTTCCTGAAAGTTTCTTCTGTTACAGGTGGTGGTATGATGGTTGGGTTTAGCTGGTTAGCAAACCTGATACCAAATGAAGCGCTGGCCAGAACAGGGTCTGCTAATGAATGGATTGAACTTACCGGATTTATAAAGATCACACCTGATAATCAAATTAAAATATTTTCTCCCAATCCTGAATTTGGTACCAATGTTATCACCTCTCTGCCAATGATGGTTGCCGAAGAATTGGAAGTAGATTGGGAAAAAGTGATTATTGAGCAGGGAGATTATGATACGCCAAGATTCAGAAACCAATTTACAGGTGGCAGTCAGGGAATGCGAATGGCATGGAAGCCATTAAGAACCGCTGGCGCAACGGCGAGACGGTTATTACTACAGGCTGCTGCAAATGAATGGAATGTTCCTGTAACTGATTTGAAAGCATCAAACGGCGTTGTATATCATAAAGGAAGCAATAAGAGTTTAACTTATGGAGAATTGGCAACTGCAGCGTCTAAATTGCCTGCTCCTGAAAAAGTGGTATTAAAAAAGAATAGTGAGTTTTCATTGATAGGTACACCACAAAAAAATGTAGAGGGTAAAAAGATTGTGTCGGGAAAATCGTTGTTTACACTGGATTATAAACAGGAGGGGATGCTGATTGCGATGGCTATCCGCCCTCCTGCATTTGGTTTGAAACCGAAATCATTCGATGCTGCCGAAGCATTAAAAATGCCCGGTATCAAAAATGTGTTTGATATTCAGGTATATAAAGATGGGTATATCAGGGCTGCATTTGATACAAGAACTTTCAACAATTTAGTGGTGGTAGTGGGTAATACTACATGGGAAGTGATGAATGCCAGAAAAAAGGTAAATGTTGAATGGGAGCCGATACAAAATTCTAAAGAAACAGTTGTTGCCTGGGGTGGTAAAAAAGAAGAAATGATCCCGGCCGGACTGGAAAGCACCGATAGCCACACAAAGCAAATGCATGAGATGCAGAAAAAGCAGGGAAGGGTATTGCGAAAAGATGGCGATCCTGAAGCTGCATTCGCAAATGCAAAAAAGGTGATTGAAAGAACGTATTCTGCTCCATTCCTTTCACATAATCCCATGGAGCCCATCAGTTGTTTTGCACACATTACGGAGGAGAAGGCGTTTTTTGTAGCGCCGATTCAAATTCCTGAAATGATGAAGCAGAGCATTACAACAAATCTGGATATACCTGCAGACAAAATTGAAATGAAATTAGCCAGAATGGGAGGCGGTTTTGGCAGAAAAGCTTATGGGCATTACATTATAGAAGCCGGGCATATTTCTAAAAAAATGAAAGCTCCGGTAAAGCTGATTTTTACCAGGGAAGATGATATGAATAACGGCATATACCGTCCATCTTATATGGTAACATACCGGGCAGCCATAGATGAGAAAAATAATGTAACAGCCATTCATATTAAGGGTGGTGGTATCCCCGAAGGAGCCATACACGAAAACCGTTTTCCTGCGGGTGCATTTGAAAACTATCTGGCAGAAGGATGGGAAATACCTTCTAATATAACCATCGGGGCTTTTAGGGCACCGGGGTCTAATTTTATTGCTTCTGCTGAACAATCGTTTTTAGATGAGTTGGCAGAAACCATTGGTAAAGATCCGATTGATTACAGAATTGAATTGTTGAAAAAAGCAAAGGCGAACCCCGTAGGTAAAAACAACGACTATGATGCCGATAGGTATATCGGCGTGCTTGAGTTGGTTAAAGAAAAATCAAACTGGATTAAAACAAATAACAAAAATGCCCGCAGAGGTGTGGCCGCATATTTTTGTCATAATTCTTATGCAGCGCATGTGATTGATGTAAGCATGAAAAACGGTCAGCCTGTTGTAGAGAAGGTAGTGTCTGCATTAGATTGTGGTTTTGTTGTTAATCCGGAAGGAGCTAAGAATATGATTGAAGGAGCTGTAGTGGATGGTATTGGTAATGCTTTGTATGGTGGGATGCGTTTTGAAAAAGGGGTGCCCATGCAAAAGAATTTTCATCAGTATAGGATCATCAGACTGAGAGAAGCTCCTAAAAAGATCGATATACATTTTGTACAAAACAATATTGATCCTACAGGATTAGGTGAACCTCCATTCCCGCCGGTTTTTGCAGCACTGGCCAATGCTTTGTATAAAGCAACCGGGAAACGTTTTTATAACCAGCCTTTCATAAATGATTTAACTAAAAAAAGCTGATTGAATTTAATAAAATTTCAATAAAAAGACTGCTGTACTAATTCAGCTTTGGAAAAAAATTATCAGGTTATGTTTTGACTATTGACCTCCATTTATATTTCGATCACCCTAAATTAGGGTAACGACGCGGACAAATACCCCCCAACTTAAAGCACATGCTGTTAATAGTTTCACATTTCACTTGAATCTTTTTTCAAAAAACCTTTAACTTCATCAATTAATAAGGGAAGAACCGATTGCATCTGAGCCAGCACATATATGAGGAAAATAAACTAATGTCACTGCTTTCGCAAGACAGCGAATATGCTTTTCAGCTCATATATGACCGTTACCGAAACCGGATTTATCAAATAGCAATGGGTTATCTTAAGTCCCCCTTACTGGCTCAGGAAGTGGTTCAGGATGTATTCCTGAAACTATGGTTTGAAAGAGGGAAACTGAATCCGGATCAGCCTATTGAATCCTGGTTATATACGGTAGCAAAGAACAACCTGGTCAACCGGCTTAAAAAAATTACCCGCGAATGGAAGGCGATGGACGGACTTAAACTGCTCGCCGACCGCTCCATTGATAATGCGGCTTATAAAATTCAGGATTCTGAATACAACAAACTTTTACAGGAAGCAATCCGCGAGTTACCCTGGCAACAGCGAAAAGTTTTCCAATTGGCCCGTTATGAGCGACTTACCTATATCCAGATTGGGGAGAAAATGAATATTTCCCCACTTACTGTGAAAACACATATGTCCAGGGCATTAGCGCATATAAAAACCTACCTGTCTGTTCACGGAGACCTTTTCTTACCACTTTTTACCGTGCTGTTACCATTTTTTTATTGACCTATGTACTCCGACCATTCTGTTGGGTTGTTATTACTACATAGCCGAGCTGTTAATCTCTGCTTGCCTGCCTATGAGTAATATTGAACGCTTTAACTATCTTCTTCGGGGATATGTTTCCGGCACTATATCGATTGAGGAACATGAAGAATTATTCGGTTTATTGTCTACTCATGAATATGACCATCTACTGGATCAGGCTGTCCAAAACGATTTAAAGAATGGGATTACTTCGCAAAATGCCGATCTCCCCCCTCATATAGCGCAGGAAATAATCCGTAATATTATTTCTGCGGAAAAAAATACGGCAGAAATGCTACCTGCCAAAAAAGAATTATTCTCTATTTGGCAGTGGATGGCGGCTGCATCCATCATTTTAATAGTTGTTACAGCTTATATATTCTCACCCTGGAATAATACTGCCAGTAAGCATGCATTTGCATCCATCATCCCAGCAAATATAATCACCTATAAAAATAAC
The DNA here is from genome assembly GCA_036758845.1 of Sediminibacterium sp. Taxonomy (GTDB): domain Bacteria; phylum Bacteroidota; class Bacteroidia; order Chitinophagales; family Chitinophagaceae; genus Sediminibacterium. The sequence goes on along the minus strand of DAIOVU010000041.1, from coordinate 33,304 downwards.
TCTGACTCGGAGCAAATGGTTGCTTTGAGCGACAGCAGCCAGATCTTTTTAAAACCGAAAAGTGCCATTCATTATCCTGCGAAATTTATTACGAAAAACAGGGAAGTTTACCTGGAAGGGGAAGCTTTTTTCAAGGTTGCTAAAAATCCGCAAAAACCATTTCTGGTTTTCTATAATAAAATTGTTACAAAAGTTCTGGGTACCAGCTTTACAATTAACACAAATGCACAAACAGGTAATGTGGAAGTATCGGTGAAAACAGGAAGAGTGCAGGTATACGAAAATGATAAAATTATACAATTTGCTTCGTCTGACAAGGGGGTTATTCTTGCCCCTAACCAGAAAGCAATCTATAAAGAGGAACAAAGACTTTTTCAAACAACACTTGTTGAGATACCCCAGCTGATTGGGGACCGCCGGCATCCGCACGAGGATTCTCTGAATGTACCCGTACAAAACTTTAATTACGAACAGGAGAAACTAGGTAATGTGCTCCATGAGCTGGAAGAAGCTTATGGTATTGAAATCGTTGTTGAAAGTACCGATCTATATAACTCTGTTTTCTCCGGTGATGTTTCTGATCCTGATCTGTTTACCAAGCTTAAAATAATATGTCTTGCTACCAATTCCTCTTTTGAAATAAATGGTACTAAGATCTTGATAAGAGGGAAGGAACATAATTAATCTGCAACTCTAAAAACAATTACTTACCCCCAAAAATATCTGCCGTATGAACAAAATAAATGCCCCGCCTTATAACAGCATTTAACAAAAAGAGCCTGTACTGCCGCTATAAAAAAAATAGAGCCGGTTGTGGTGACGCACAACCAGCCCTGTAAAGCTTTTGCAAGCTCCAGTTTTCGTCCCAAACATTTTTTGAACAAAAACTTACCAAAATTATGAAAAATAAGCAACGGATTGTTGCATCAATTGTAATTGTCATGAGAATTACTGCGGTACAGATAGCCTTTTCTATTGCATTTGCCGGCTACCTCTATGCCAATGAAGCAAGCAGTCAAACTGTTTTACAAAAATCTTTCAGTCTATCTGTTGAAAATGTACAACTTAAGAAGATAATAACCGCCATCCAGGCACAGACCAAGGTCAAATTCAGCTTCAGTACTAATGCAATCAGAGCTGAAAAAATAATCACTTACTCCGTAAAGGACAAAAAGATCATTGATTTTCTGGATGAGGTATTAAAACCCTGGAGTATTGGTTATCAGGTTATTGAAGACCGGATTGTTCTTTATCCGATTAAAATGATTGATCCGGCAGTAGATAAAAAAAATGTCGGGCTAAACAATAAGCAGGAAAAAAATATCTCGGGTATCGTTACCAATGAAAAAGGAGAGGTTTTGGCTGGTGTGACGGTTACGGAAAAGGGGAAGTTCAATACGGTATTAACCGACGAAAAAGGGTATTACCTTATCAAAGTGGCGGAGGAAAGTAAGCCGGTACTTGTTTTCAGCAGCATTGGTTATGAGAGTAGCGAACGATCATCTGCAAATACAAGCAGTCTTGACATGGTTTTAAAGGCAACCACAAAAATGCTTGATGAAATAGTGGTAGTAGGATATGGTACACAAAAGAAAAAAGACCTCACAGGGGCTGTATCGTCTGTTAATGCAAGAGAACTGAAATCGCTGCCGGTTCCGAGTATCGGGGAAGCCTTGCAAGGCAGGTCAGCCGGTGTACAGGTACTGACATCAGGTGTTCCGGGCAGTAATGTTACTTTCCGGATCAGGGGTACGGGAACTATTAATAACAGTGACCCACTGTTGGTTATAGATGGTGTTCCTACGGATATTCCTTTAAATACATTGAGCCCCGATGATATAGCCAGCATAGAGATATTAAAGGATGCTTCTTCTGCTGCAATCTATGGATCACGTGGTGCAAATGGGGTAGTGATTATTACAACCAAAAGAGGTATAGCAGGAAGCAATAAACTTGAGTTTAAAATGTTTACAGGACAGCAAAAAGCCACCGATGTGGTTCCGATGCTAGATGCTTCGCAGTTTGCAAGCCTGCATAATGAGATGATGACGAATAACGGTTTACCGCAAAATCCGGTTTATGCCAATCCGCAGAGTATAGGGAAAGGCACCGATTGGGTGAATGCATTGTTATATTCTTCACCTATTCAGAGTTATTCATTGGCCTATTCCGGCGGGAACGCCAAATCCAATTATTATGTTTCGGGTACCATGTTGGACCAGCAGGGTACCGTTATAAATACAGGCTACAAACGTTATACATTGCAGTTCAACAGTGAGTCAAAATTATTTGATTGGCTGAAATTCGGCAATAACCTTACACTTAACCATGATATTAAAAAGAGCGGCAGTTATGATATACGGAATGCGATGGCCGCTTTACCGGTTCAACCCATTTATAATACAGATGGAAGTTATAGCGGACCGGTTGGCCAGGCATCATGGTATGGAGATATCATCAATCCGATCGGGAAGGCTACCATAGAGGAAAACAGCACCAAAGGCTATAATGTGCTTGGAAATATTTATGCTGAAGTAACACTGTTAAAAGATCTGAAATTAAAATCAACCGGAGGTGTACAGGCCCTTTTCTGGGATAACCGTACATGGGCTCCGAAATACGACTGGCAACCCATTCCTCAGCCTAACAGTTCTCTTTTTCAACAGTACAATAAAAGTCTTACCTGGTTATGGGATAACTACCTTACTTATGATAAGTATATTGCTCCCAGGCACCACCTCATATTACTGGCTGGCAGCAGCGCACAGAATAACCGTTATGATTTCATGAACGGTTCTATCCAGAGTTTTGCAAGCAATACAACACAACAGCTAAACAATGGCACTGCCCAGCAAACGATAGGGGGAAGTGCCAGTGAATGGGCTCTTTTATCTTTTATCGGCCGGGCCAACTACACATTTGACAATAAATACCTGGTTACCGCTACCCTGCGTCGTGATGGAAGCAGCCGTTTCGGGGAAAATAACCGATGGGGCTGGTTCCCATCAGGGTCTATAGCCTGGCGGATGTCTGAAGAGAAATTTATGAAAAAAATCGACTGGATCAGTGATCTGAAGATCCGTGCCGGATACGGTATAACGGGTAACCAGAATATCGGTAATTATTCTTTTGCTTCTGTGCTGCAAACGGTGCAATACAATTTCAATGGTCAACCTGTATCGGCAGTAATTCCATTGGCTATCCCCAATCCAGGGGTTCGTTGGGAAGAGGTTGAACAGAGTAATATCGGTATTGATGCGATGTTGTTTAACGGACGCGTGAATATTACTTTGGATGCCTATATCAAGAACACCAACAATATGCTTGTGCCGATGAGTGTGCCCATATCTACCGGCTACTCTGATATTTATGTGCCCAGCATTAATGCGGGTAAGGTTCAGAACAAGGGCATAGAACTGAATATCACCACACACAATACGAAAGGAGTTATTGAATGGAGTACCAATTTCAATATCTCTGTTAATAAAAACAGGGTGGTGAGCCTGAATGACAGTATTCCGATGTACACAGGAAGTATCGGGTTGAACCAGAATCTTTCCATCCAGAAAAACGGATTGCCTGTAAATGCCTTTTATGGATTTATTACCAATGGACTTTTTCAAAACCAAAAGGATGTTAACAGCTATGCCGTGCAGGTGCCTGGTAACGATCCATACAACCGTACTTCACCCGGTGATATCAGGTTCAGGGATTTAAACAATGATGGGAAAATAGATGATGCGGATCGTACCTACATCGGAAATCCCAATCCCCATTTCATTTTTGCCATGAACAACACTTTTGTATGGAAAGACCTCGACCTGGGTATTTTTTTACAGGGAATACAGGGGAATGATATTTTTAATGCCAACCGGATCTACCAGGAAGGAATGGCAGTAGCGCAAAACCAGACCACTGCTGTGCTAAACCGCTGGAAGGGAGAAGGTACAAGCAATACTATGCCACGGGCTGTATTTAATGACCCTAATAAGAATACAAGGATATCTGACAGGTTTATTGAAGACGGAAGCTATCTCAAAATAAAGAATGTAACACTCGGTTATACTTTGCCCAAACGTTTGATACATAGGGCCAAAATACAAACAGCGAGAGTATACATCTCTGCGCAGAACCTGGTTACGTTTACCAGGTATAGTGGTTTTGATCCGGAAGTACCTGTTAATGGTATTGATCTGAATGTGTATCCTGTAACACGAACCTTAAGCGCAGGGATTAACCTGATCTTTTAACCTTACAAAACGATTGACATGCGAATTATTAAATATATATGCGTTCTCCTGTTGGTTGCAACTGTCAGCAGTTGTAAAAAATACCTGGAAAAAGCGCCATTAGACAGTATCAATACGGCTAACTTTTTCAAAACCGAAGCGGATGCAATTGCGGCCATCAACGGTGCATACCAGCCACTGCAATGGCCAAAGCTTTATAATCTGCGGATGTGGACCACCGATATCTGGGCAGGTAATAGTATAGTAGGTGCAGGAGGCGGTACAGACGGAATTGAAACCCAGGATATTTCCAATTTCATAACTGCTACCGACAATGCAGCGGCATTAGATATTTGGCGTGGGCCGGCACCCGGTATTTTAAGGTGTAACCTGGTATTAAAGAATGTTCCGGCAATGAATATTACCCCTTCGCTCAAAAACCGGATACTGGGAGAAGCGTACTTCCTGAGGGCACATTATTATTTTATACTTGTAAGGCTTTTTGGAGATGTGCCTTTGATAACAGATCCGCAAACACCGGAAGATAACCTGCGGCCCTCCCGAACACCCAAGGGACAAGTGTATGATTTGATTGTGAACGACCTGCAGCAGGCCGTTAAATTACTTCCCGCCAGGGAAACCTATACAGGAGCAGATATCGGACGAGCCAGTAAAGGCGCGGCAACAGGAATGCTGGCGAAAGTATATCTTACTTTAGGGAAGTTTGCTGAAACGGTAAGTTTATGCAGGGAGGTGACCGGCCTTGGGTATGCGTTGAACAGTAATTATGCGGATAATTTTACCCCGGCCACAAAAAATTCAAAAGAAAGCCTTTTTGAAGTACAGTATTCCGGAAAAACAAGTTATAGTTTCTGGGACAATGAAAACCAGGCAAGCTGGGTAAGTACTTTTACCGGCCCACGCAATGCGGATTTTGTGGGTGGCGGTTATGGTTGGAACCAGCCCACTGCGGAATTCGTAAGTCAATATGAAGCCAATGACAACCGGAAAGATAAAACGATTCTGTATGTAGGTTGTCCCGACTTTGACGGGAAACAATACCAGTTGTCTTATTCCGTAACAGGTTTTAACCTGCGCAAATTCTTAGTTCCCAAATCGGTATCTCCGGATTATGATACCAATCCATCCGATTGGCCCATATTGCGTTACAGCGACGTATTGCTGATGGAAGCAGAGGCGTCCTGCGAATTGAACAATCTTCAGGAAGCATTAATACCTCTGAATAAAGTTCGGCAGAGAGCAGGACTGGCAGCTCTTAGCGGGTTAAGCCAGACCGATCTGCGCGAGAAGATCCGAAAAGAAAGGAGGATTGAACTGGCATTTGAAGGTCAGCGCTGGTTTGACCTGATCCGTTACAACAATGGCCAGTATGCCCAAAGCTTTCTGCAAAGCATTGGTAAAACCAATTTCACTTCCAAGCATTTACTATTGCCAATACCGCAGAAAGAGATTGATTCCAATCCCAACCTGACACAGAATGCAGGGTATTAAAAACAAACTTAAAAAAACCATGAAAAATATTTATTATATAGCAACCTGCCTGATCTGTATATTGGCGCTGGCAGGTTGCAAAAAAGAAAATTATGCTGAGCTGAATAAAGGCAATACACCCCTTGCCATAACAGCTTCAGTAAACACGATTATTCTGAATGAAAAAGACAGGGATAAAGACGCAGTTGTTCTGAACTGGACTACCGGCAGTAATAAGGGTACCAATGCAGCCATCAGGTATGTTTTACAATTGGCAAAACAAGGCACCAATTTTGCTAATCCTGTTGCTGAAGATCTGGGACCGGCTGTTTACAACAGGAAGTATACTGTATCAGCACTGAATGATTCGCTGAGAAATCATTTCAAAGCTGCTCCCGGAACGGAGTTCATACTGGAAGCGAGGGTGGTTGCACAAACCCAGGCTGAGGGTGTGGGTGCTGAAACGTCTCCTGTTGTTGTGATCAAAATTACGCCTTACCTGCCTGTGTCTGCCACACTTTACCTTATTGGAGATGCGGCTCCTAACGGATGGGATAATACAAAGGCAACTGCCTTAACGCCGATAGCCACGGAACCGGGTGGTTTTACCTGGACCGGACAACTGTCAATAGGAGATTTCAAGTTTATCACCACACTGGGTCAATGGGTGCCCTCTTATAACAAAAGCACGGCTGCTGCAGATTCATTATTCTACCGGCTTGATTTTAGCCAGCCTGACGATAAATTTCATATTTCAACGATGGGTGTTTATACCCTGAAGGTTAACCTGTTGAGTATGAAGATTACGATTAGTCAACCTACACAACCAACCACACCACCCTATACCCGGCTTTGGATTGTAGGAGATGCCACTCCCAATGGATGGAATATCAGTAATCCCAATGAAATGAGGGTGGATAGCGGCAACAGGTTTGTGTTCACTTATAATGAGCTATTGGCTGCGGGTGAATTTAAAATTCCTACTGCAACAGGAAACTGGGGGGGCGACTTTTATATGCCTTTAGTCAATCATCCCGCAATAACAGCAACGGGTGTTCAATTGGTTCCCGGCGGCAGCCCGGATAATAAATGGCAGATCACTACTGCAGGGGCTTATAAAATAAAATTAGATCTGCTGAATATGAAAATAAATATTCAGCCATTTACCCCCTATACACAATTATGGTTGGTTGGCGATGCAACTCCTGCAGGGTGGAACATAACCAGCCCTGCCCCGATGACGGCGGATCCGGCCAATCCATACCTTTTTACCTGGCAAGGTGCGATGACAGCCGGAGAATTTAAAATACCGACCAAGACCGGAGACTGGGGTTGCGATTATTTTATGCCGATGGTAAATCATCAGGACATCAGCAGCCCGCTTGCAAAATTTACCCCGGCCGGTAATCCTGATAACAAATGGTTGATTACCATTCCTGGTAATTATAAAATCACTATCAATCAATTAAAAGAAACAATTGATATTGTTAAGCTATAAACTCCCATGAAAACCATAGAAGGTCTGATTTTGTAATCTGAAAAAATATCCCATTGGCAATTCGCTGATGGGATATTTACTCTTAAATTTTTAAAATTGAAAAATATATTTCTGTATTTCAGCAGTATGCTATTGTTATGCATCTGCTGTAAGGAAGGCTCAACACAAAATCTAATTTCACCGGATACCGTTATGTATTCCATCTCAACCAATAAGGCAATATATGCTCCCGGCGAAACGGTACACTTTACCCTGAATGCAATGCCGCCTGATGGGTTTGTGCGATACAGGTTTCTTAACGAAATCATATCTGATGTGCCTTTACAGGGCAGATCCTGGAACTGGCAAACTCCTTCAACCGATTTCAATGGCTATTCTGCAGAAGTATATTCAAGAGAACCTGGCGGGGATAAAACACAAACTGGCATTGCCATTGATGTGAGCAGCAACTGGAGTAAATTTCCCCGGTATGGTTTTTTAAGTGATTTTGGACAGAAAACAACCGGCCAGATGGATACGGTTATTGCATCCCTCACCCGCTATCATATCAATGGTTTACAATTTTACGACTGGCATGAAAAACATCACCGGCCTATGTCCGGAACCGTTGCCAGCCCAGCAAATACCTGGAAGGATATCGCAAACAGGGATATTTATAAATCAACAGTACAAGGTTATATTGATAGAGCTCATCAATCCGGCATGCAGGCCATGTTTTATAACCTTTGTTATGGTTCTTTGGCAGATGCAGCAGCAGATGGTGTACAGGATCAGTGGTATATGTATAGAGATGTATTACATACCACCAAAGAGCGTCTTACAATGGCTAAGCCTCTTTTTAAAAGTGATATCCTCTTTCTTGATCCATCGAATGTTGCCTGGCAACAATATCTTGCTGATAAGAACAATGAGGTGTACCAGGTATTTAATTTTGACGGTTTCCATGTTGACCAGCTGGGCAATTTAAACAGAACCCTGAACAGGTATAATGGTGAATCTATCAACCTGGAAGAAGGATTTCATTCTTTCCTGAATGCGATGAAGACGGCACATCCGTCAAAAAAATTAGTAATGAATGCAGTAAACCAGTATGGACAGAAGGTCGGTATTGCCGAAGCCCCGGTTGATTTTCTATATACCGAAGTCTGGGAGCCCAATACAGGTTACAATGATATAGCAAAGATTCTGCAGAATAATTTTTCATATAGCGGAGGAAAGGCTTCTGTTCTTGCTGGCTATCTAAATTATAATAAAGCGGGTAGCCAGGGTACATTTAATACACCTGGCGTTTTACTCGCAAATGCGGTAATTTTTGCATTTGGTGGCAGCCATATAGAACTGGGAGAACACATGCTGGGCAAAGAATATTTTCCTAATAACAATCTGCAAATGAACGATGACCTTAAAAAAGCAATGATTGCTTATTATGATTTTTTGACTGCCTATGAAAATTTATTACGCGATGGCGGAACCTATCATTCACCAACCGTATCCTGCATCAATGGAAAGATGAACATGGGTGCCTGGCCGCCCCAAACAGGTAAGGTAGCCGTGCAGGGAAAAATTGTAAGAGGCCGACAGGTATTGCATTTGATAAATTTTGCCAATGAAAATAGTTTTGACTGGAGAGATGACAATGGAACGCAAAATATACCCACTACAATCACCGATGCGCAGCTACAGGTTCCCGTCAGTAATGGTGTAACCAAGGTATGGGTTGCCAGCCCGGATAGTAATTTTGGAATACCTAAACAATTGGCTTTCACCCAGAAAGGTAAGATATTACGGTTTACTTTGCCCCGGTTGAGCTATTGGGATATGGTGGTAATCGAATAATTTGGGTTGCCACTCTTTTATGCTTACAGATTTCCCTTTATGACAAACTGCCGGCATATTTTATTGGTCACGTGCTTTAGTTAAAATTATGCACTTTAGAAGGGCAAAAAAATCTTTCCCATATTGTAAGATGCAACGTCAAAGAAGCCATAGTGTATGGGTCAGGGAATTCAGGTTTCCTGTTTTAACAGGTGATACCAAACGGATAAACAGATATTTTCATTCTTCACAGGGTGCCCCAATAAAAAAGATGTTCTCCACAAATGTCTCCCGCAGGGGACTTTGTGGGTTAGAATTGACAACTAATTGTAATGCCCCTTACTTTTGTTTTACTTTAAGTCAGTTTCTTTAATCTCTGAGATTAAAATATCATCTCCATTTAAAGTTTTTAAAAAATCAGTTGAGTCAAATGTTTCACCCAATGTTGTTACTCCCCGCTTTTTCATTTTGCCCGCCAAAATTCTTTTTGCCGCTTCTACAATCAAAGGGGCAGTAACAGCATATATATCTACTCCCTGAGCCATAATTGTTCTTTTCTTATTGCCTTTTGTAGCTGAGACTTCCATACAAAAATGTTGCGATGACCTGTTCTTTTGGTCAGCAGACTTAGGTTCTGGTGTTTCTTCACTTCTAATATCGGCTAAAGAGTTTTGACTAAGAAATGTGTTGATCGCAGTTACATTTATATGTTTGGATATGGTAATTATTTCTGAAAAAGGTACTGTTACTACTTCTTTTGTTTCTATGGGATATGGAAAGTTCCAGGTAATCGCCTTGCTTTCTTGAAGAGGTTGTAAGCGGTTGTCGGCATAGATCAATCTTTGATAATGATTTCTCTTTCCCGTTAATCTTGTTCCTTTTGTTGGATGCCAGGAATCTAAGCCAATATAAATAGATATTTCATCAACTTGATTCCAATCTTGGGTAAGTGTAGTACTTAATAAATCTCCCAAGCCACCATAAAATGCAGCCGCAGGGATTACAACTATTTTGGCAAGGTTTGCTTGTTCAGAAAACTGTTCAAAAATATCTAACACAGCTTTCTGCTCGGCACTTATATCTAAATAGTGCTTACCCAATCTTAAAGCAGATTGAATTATTGGTTCTGCGGTATCCAAAAATGGACCTGCACAGTTTATAATAATTTTTGCATCAGAAAAAGCATCGTCCAATGCCTTTGGATGATTAATTCCTGCCACTTTTGTTTTTAAATCAGAATATTCCTGACTTAAACAATTTAACCTGTCCAAATCTCTTCCGCAGAGAATCGGTTTGTAGCCCTGGTCGTAAAATTGAGATACAATAAATTTCCCTGTGTGTCCATAAGCACCATATATTACAATACTATTTTCCATAAAGATCTCTGGCTATTTAAACGGTTTTAAAAAATAATTGTTGGTGTAGTACAGCTAACCGAATGTTAGCGGTTCGTGCTTTTTCGTTATGAAGTTATTGCACGTATATTACTGCTTTTTTGTATATAGCCTTTTATGCAGTATCTTTTAAAAGCCAGTGGTGCAGTTATGGTTCGGCCTATATCCTCCCTGATGAAACAATTATTTTATCTCATTTTATTTCTTCTTAAGATCCAATAGTACCTGTCTTCACTTCTCCGGCTCGCTTGTAATTGGCAAAAATTATACCATTTGACGTAACAAAACTGTCTGTTAATTTGAAGGCTGTGGCAATAGTGCCATTATCAAATAATTTTTTCCCGTGGCCAAGTGTGAGGGGGAGCGTTTTGAGCCATAGCTCATCAACGAGGTCATGGTTGAGTAGTGTCTGCACCAGGTTACCGCTGCCGTGAACTTGGATATCAGTGCCTTCTGAGTTCTTGAGTCTTTTGATGTCATCGACGCTTTTTATGAAGACTGTGTTGTTCCAATCTGACTTGTACCTGGAAGTACTCATAACGTATTTGGTGACGTCATTGATACCAGGCCACATGTCTCCATGTTCAGGCCAGAAGGCAGCAAAAATATCATGTGTCTTTCTGCCCAAAAGAAGATCTGCTTTAGACGACAATTGCTTTGTCATGAACTCTCCGGCCTCTTCGTCAGCTTCGTAAAGATAAGGCGCACTCCAGCCGCCATATTTGAAATCGTCGGAAGTGTCTTCATCAGGACTGCCACCTGCTTGTATAACTCCATCTAATGTAATAAATTCTAAGACGATTATTTTTCTCATATTATTGATGTTTTAGTAAGATACAAATCTCACCAACAAATATGGTGTCATTGCAGTGTGAATGCGACAATATTAGTGGCTGAATGCGACAAGTATTGAAAGTCACGCATTATCAACTGTTTTCAACCCATCGATTGTTCTTGTTCGATGCAGAATAAGCCAAGCTGGTTTATTATCATTGTTAGCATGATTTAAAAGGTAATTTCTTTTACAGCGTCAATAAAAAAATCAATTTCATCCAAAGTAGTATAATAATGTGGCGATGCCCTGATTGCCCATTCAACACCTTTTTCATCAAAATCAATAATGCCAAATGCCCTGAAACTTGGCACTACGTTTATTTTCCTTTTCAAAAGTTCATTTACAATAAATCCTGGCTCAGAATTTTGCACATGAAAGGTAACCAGGCCTCCAACTTCCGGCCCCCTGTCTAGTACTCTTACGCTGTCTATTTGAGAAAGCTGGTTTCGCATATAACCCGATAATAATTTTATCTGTTGCCAGATTTTATCTTCACCAATGCTGATACAATATTCAATGGCAGATGCCGTACCTAACACAGTTGAATAAGCAAATTCCCAATCTTCAAATCTAATTGCGTTAGGCTGTTGCTGGTATTCATCTTTCTGTTTCCATTCCGCGCCTCTCATATCAATAAACATCGGTTCTAACCCTGCATCTAATGCCTTATCTGAAATATATAAAGCTCCCGTGCCACGGGGGCCTCTTAGAAATTTACGACAGGTAATACTCAAAAAATCACACTTTAGCTCTTTCACATCCAGTTTCATTTGGCCAGCCGACTGACAGGCATCCAGAATATACCAGGTTTTACCACCATGCCCTTGAATATATTTTTGATAAATCTTTGCAATTTCATCTACAGGCTGTACCAGCCCAGAATTGGTAGGGATATGTGTAATAGCAAATAGTTTGGGCTGATACTTTTTCAGTTTTTCTTCCAGGTCATTTAAGTCAACCCCACCAATTGTGGCATTATTTATTCTCACAATTTTGATTCCTATTCTTTTTTGCAGCGATAAAAATTGTATTTGGTTAGAAACAAAATCATCGCAATCTGTAAGAATAACATCTCCTTTTTCAAACGGGATAGAAGACAATGCCCTTGTATATGCATCTGTTGCACTTGCAGTGAAGGCGATGTTGGAAGGCTTACAGTTAAATAATTGGGCACATTGTGTATAGAAATTCTGAACTGATGAAGCCATCCTTGCCGAAGCTTCGTACCCGCCAACCTGGGATTCGAGTTTTATATGATCAAGCTGCACTTGTGTTACAATATCGGGCATAAGTCCCGAACCTGCATTATTCAGGTGAATAACATTTTTGGTTCCTGCGGTTTCATTTCTTAATTTTTGAACTTCCTCTATGGTAAACACACTGTTTGATGGAAGTATAATTTGTTTATTCGAATTCATTAGTTTGGTTTATAATTAGTTGAATTCTGCAATACATTCAATTTCTACCAGGGCATTATAAGGCAATCCTTTTACTGCCACTGTACTTCTGGCCGGGCGGTGTTCGCCAAAACATTCGGCATACACTGCATTCATTCCTGAAAATAATTCCATGTCTGATAAAAAAACATTTGATTTGATAACACTGTTCAAATTAAGCCCTGCTTCCTGCAATACTGATTTCAGATTTTGGATAACCCGTTTTGTTTGCTCTTCAATTGTTGATGATTCGATTTTCATTGTCACAGGATTGAATGGTGTTTGTCCTGAACAAAAAAGCAGGTTACCGGTTCGTATCGCTTGTGAATATGGCCCAATTGCTTTTGGAGCTGAAGCTGTAAAAACTGTTGTCATGATTCCTGTTTTTAAAGTACAATGCAAGATTACAGGCGAAATGCTGACTATTTTTTGCAGTTAGATGGTTTTCTACACTATAATCAGTTATTTTAGTATTTTAAACGGGTAATTTATGCATGAGTTAGATGAGTATGATAAAAAACTTCTTCGGTTACTGCAACAGAATAACAGACTGACTACAGAAGAGCTAAGCAAAAAAATAAATCTGAGCCAGAGTGCAGTACAAAGAAGGATGACCAAACTGCGGGATGAAAAAATAATTGAAGCTGATGTTTCTATTGTTTCGCCATTAGCAGCAGGCATAGGTATTACCTGTGTTGTGGATATTATCTTGCATGAAGGAAGTTCAAAAGCAATTGATAAATTTAAAACTGCCATGCAACAATGTACCGAAGTTGCACAATGTTATTATGTGACCGGCACGTACGATTTTGTTTTAATTGTAAATACAAGAGATATGCGGCATTTTGAGGAATTTTCAAAAAAGCAACTGATGGATAATGCCAATCTTAAACATTTTTATACTCACGTGGTAATGGATAATGTTAAGGTTGGATATGGCATTGCGATTTAGTACAGTTCAGAAATAAGTGGTACCAATTACCGTATCGGTAATGAATCTGAATAGCGTGATATTTATTTTGAGAAACATCGGCGCTTTTCTTTCTTCTCAGGGTGTACACCAATAAATAAAAAATGTTCTCCACAATGTCTCCCGCAAGGGGGCTTTGTGGGTTAGAATTGACAACTAATGGCGGTAACAACAAACCATGAAGAGAAAGCCAGATGTTGTAACAGGCATAAACTATAAAGCGGAATTGGTTATAGGAAATTATTCGTTTTTCTCCGCAATGTGTCTATTGAAGTTAATATGTATTTAATGCATGTTTCTTTTAAAAGTATTTAATAATGCGGCTATTCTTTATTTCAAATCACTTTTAAAACACATAGGTACATAGGAAAACAAAAAAGAAACATAGCTTTTAAACTATATGCCCTGTTTCTTAACCTATGTAACTATGTGTTTAATACAACACATTAATTTATAACAAAAGCCGATAAACAAAATTCTCCTTTTAGAAACCTTCCCGCCCGGGGCGGGATGCACTATTCAGTTGAGCTATGCAATTGCGCAATAAAAAAGTCCCACATTTCTGTGAGACTTTTTAGTGACCGCGTCAGGATTCAAACCTGAAACCTTCTGATCCGTAGTCAGATGCTCTATTCAGTTGAGCTACGCAGCCATTATTTCAAAAAATGCGTCAGGTTCAAACCTTGAAACCTTCCCGCCCGGGGCGGGATGCTCTATTCAGTTGAGCTACGCAGCCATTATTTCAAAAAATGCGTCAGGTTCAAACCTTGAAACCTTCCCGCCCGGGGCGGGATGCTCTATTCAGTTGAGCTACGCAGCCATTTTTCATCCATGGCCGTTCCCGTTTTGGGGTGCAAATATAATAGCAAAAAAAGAAATGGCAAAACCAATCCTTAACTTACTGGTAATTAATCATTGCTATAAATACCGGCGGCCGTTTTTTCGGCTAATTTTTTGGGTAATAACCACACAAGGAACGCTCCTAATTGATTCACAAAACCCGTAACCAGCTCGGTTTTTCTGGCAAACATGGCATTTACAGCCAGTTTGGCCACAGCCTCTGAACTCATATTTAATTTTTCTCCTGCTTTAACAGCTTTCAAACTAACCTGCGCACGGCTGGCAAAATCGGTATTGGTTCCGCCCGGACTTACCGCTGTAACCGAAACAGGTGTATTCCTAAGCTCGTACTGCAATCCGCGACTAAAATTGACGATAAACGATTTACTGGCGGCATACACCGTTAAGCCCGGTACCGCCTGGTAAGCAGCAGAGCTGCCAATATTCAGGATATAACTTTTTGGATGTTTTTTTAACTCCGGTATTAACAGGGCTGTAAGCTCTACAGGAACGTTCATATTTACCTGCATCATTTCCCTGTATTCTTTGGCCGTGTAGCTGCTGAAAGCCCCACTAAGGCCATAACCGGCATTGTTCACCAGTATATGTACCGGATATCCCTTTTCTTCAAGCCACGCCACAATTTGTTCCGGTGCGGCAGGCGAGGAGAGGTCTATGGCTAACCAGTCTGTATTTACCCCAAACCTGTTAGCAAGCTCTTCGGCAATAGCCTGTAATAAACTGCTGCTACGGGCTACCAGCAGCAGATTTATCTTTCTGGAAGCAAGCTCTTCTGCAATGGCTTTGCCAATTCCTTTACTGGCGCCGGTTATAAGTGCGTAGGACATAGTTTTATTTTAAATCGGAAAGTCGGGAAAGTCGGGAAAGTCCGAAAGTCGGAAAGTCCGGAAGCAAGAGCAAAATATAATATAACGTGTTGTGTTATTAAAATTGATGGCTTTACTTTTAAAAGTATTTAGCCATGCAGTTATTCTTTATTTCGAAGCTTTTTTAAAACACATAGATACATAGGAAAACAAAAAAGAAACATAGCCTTTGGGCTATATGCCCTGTTTTATGGCCTATCTAACTATGTGTTTAAACAGCACAACACATTATAATATAATCTTTCGGACTTCCCGACTTGCGGACTATCAACCAACCCTCAGTTAACCTTTTGAATGATCTATTGCAACCATTGTTAATGGTGAACTTTTCCTGTAAACCTGTGGTAAAAAGGCGTTTTACTGGTTTCGGTTTTTGGCTTGTATTTACCGGTAATAAAGGGAACATACATTACCCTTCTGCGGCTTTCTTCGCCAAATTTGGGCGATTGTTTTACCCTATGCCATAAGCGGCCGTCGTGTACCGACAGGTCGCCGGCATTAATATCAAACCCAACCTCACGGTTATCATCAGTATTATCAATGAAATATTTTTTTCCAAAAAGCAATTGCAACATGTTCTGCTTATGGGTTCCGGGTATTACGCGTAAGCCGCCGTTCTCAAAAGGACAATCATCCAGGTGTATACCCACATTCAGCATAGGCATGATCTTCTGCCCGAGAAAAAGATCGCGGGGAGAGTCGGTATGCCAGCCCATTTGGGTAAAAGTGCTGTTAGGGGTATTGATGTAGTTATTGATCACCAATCCGTCTTTCTCATTTTCGGCAATTCTGCCTTCATAAGGACTCAGAAATGCCATCAGGGCCTTCAATCGCGGTTCTTCCAGCAAATGATGCAGCTCATTACTGTATAAAGAGCTGAAACAAAGGCGTTGTATGGTTTTGTTACCCGATTCATCCTTGCCAAATTTCAAAGGAATCCCGTTCACCTTATCGCGTCCTTCCTCAATCCATTGCTTTTCAAGGCGTTTGAGTTCGCTGAGATAAACAGCCACTTTTTCTTTGCTGATGAAATTCCTGAATACGATCACCCCATGCTTATCAAAAAAATCCAACTGCTCCCTCGTTACAGTATCCCCCAGCTCAAAATGACTATCCCATTTTTTCATTCTATCTTCTGTTGCGTTTATTATAACTGTAATGTTAATTAATTATTATCAAACCTCTAAAACCGGCAGCACAAAAACGGACAAATCTAAGCAATAAATGCCGGGTTTTGCCCGCGATAAGGTATAAGAGGTTAATTTACACTCATTATTGCAGAAAAAGCAGGTATGATTCATCGTTTATCAGGAGTTATTGCGATTGTTTTGACCATAAATACGGCTATTTATGCCCAAAATGACTCAATTAAGCCCAAACATTTGCTGATTTTACCCGTTATCGCCCGTTCTATTGAAACGGGATGGTCTTTTGGATCAGCCGGCTCTTATACCTTTCATCTATCGAAAAAGGACACTATTTCGAGAACGTCTAACCTGCAGATCCTGGCATTGTATTCCACCAAAAAACAACTTGTTACAGCCATTAACGGGTCGCAATACTTTGATAGGGAGAAATATATTCTGAACGAGCAGATCTCTTTCAGCTCTTATCCCGATAAATTCTGGGGACTGGGAAAAAATACATCCGATGAAGCAGAGGAAGCTTACAAATTCAATCAATACTATGTTTACCTGCATTTATTAAGAAAGATCGCCCCTCATTTTTTTGCCGGGGTATTATTTGAAACGCAGAAGGTTTGGGATGTATCATACCAGCAGGGCGGACTGTTTGATCAGCAACAGGTGCCCGGCCGTGAGGGTTACCAGGTATCCGGCCTGGGCTCCAGCCTTACTTTTGATAACCGGAACAATGCATTTGCACCAGATCATGGTATTTTTTGCCAGTTGTATTTTAATCATTTTGATAAGTTCTGGGGCTCTAAGTACAACTATACCAATATCGTTTTTGACCTGAGGAAATATATCTCTACTACCCGTGGGCAGGTATTGGCCTTTCAGTTATACAGTTTTAATAATACAGGCGAGGTACCCGTTAGAAGCCTGGCATCTTTTGGCGGTGCCAACCGGATGCGGGGATATTATGATGGCAGGTATAAGGATATAAACCAACTGCTTTTGCAGGCTGAATATCGTTTCCCTGTTTACAAGAGGATCAGTGCTGTTGCTTTTGGCGGGGGGGGAAGTGTTAGCAAAAGCTTTGCCGATTACTCACTGTCTGACCTGAAATTTTCTTACGGAGCAGGGGTACGATTTGCCTTGAATAAAAAAGAGAAACTCAATCTCCGTATCGATTATGGCATAGGGCAGGGGAAGAACAATGGCTTTTACCTGCAACTGGGAGAAGCGTTCTGAGAAAAACGTTTAATACTCCGATGCCTTTTTTCCAAGCAGATAAATAAAATAAGTGATCACAAAGGCTGCCAGTACATCAATGGTATAGTGCACGTGCTGTACCAATACCAATACGCCTACTACAGTGGTAGAAAGCAGTGCCAGTATTTTATCCCACTTTTTTTTGAGGCATAAAAAAACCAGAAACTGGGTAGCTGTATGGCCGGAATAGAAAAGATCTTTTGTGATAAAAACCTGTGTGCCTCCATAAAACAAACTGCTGATCGGATCTTTTAATGGTATTAAACCTACAGGCGGATTTAAGGGGAAAACAGAGATCGTTATCATCCTTGAAAGACAGAGGATGATGACTGAATATAAAGCAACAATGAAAATGCCTGGACTTTGAACACAACGAAACGAGAGAAAAAGAGTCATACCCCAGATAACAATAAAAGTAAAAACAGACACATCAACCGGTGGAATTAAGCGAAGTAAACGGTCGTTAAACTGCATTCCCTCTCTTTGTTCAATAATGGCAAAGAAGAAAGGGAATGCAATTAGTATGGCCAGCAATATGATGCTGCCAAAAATTGTTTTTATCCTGAATGTAGGGTTTGTCCACGCACTTCTCCAGGCTGCCGCAAACGGTTTGTTGGCGCTTTGCTGATCTTCCATCGTTCAAAAATAACTACTCTGTCATTAATAATGCCATCTTACAAATGCCTCCATGGCTGCATACTTGGTCATACCCAATTCTGCGTATAAGTTAGCAGTATTGGCATTCCTGTTTTCAGCACGCTGCCAGAATTCGCGGCTGTCTGCTCCCTGGAAAGGAACCATATCTTTTTGCGACTGGTGAATAAAAATTCCAAAACGTTTTTTCATTACCTGGTCAGGACTCATTGGAACGGCCATCTCAATTTCTGCTATATCCCATTCCTGCCATGCACCTTTATACAGCCATACCCAACAATCTTTGATCCATGTATCTCCGGCAGCTTTTAGCCGGCGCATACTTTCAAAAATTATTTCCAGGCAAACTTTATGCGTGCCGTGCGGATCGGCAAGATCGCCTGCACAGAAGATCTGGTGCGGTTTTAATTTTCTTAAAAGTTCCATTGTAACCAGTACATCTTCTTCGCCCATTGGTTTTTTATCAATGGCACCGGTTTCGTAGAAAGGAAGGTTCATGAAATGACAACGGTCTTCGGCAAGTCCTACATATCTGCAGGTTGCTGTTGCCTCGCATCTCCGGATCAATCCTTTAATAGCACGTATTTCGTCGGTATCCGGCTGGTTTTTCTTTTTGGTTGCAATGTATGTACGGGCAGCGTTTAGTATGTGTTGACTTTTATTATTATCAATGCCGAACATCTCTTCAAAACCTACAGCAAAATCGATGAAGCGGGTTACAAATTCATCTGCCACAGCAATATTTCCGCTTGTTTGATAGGCTACGTGTACTTCATGTCCCTGATCGTGCAAACGCATAAAAGTGCCGCCCATGCTGATGATATCATCATCGGGGTGAGGAGAAAAGATCACGCAGCGTTTAGGGTGCGGCTCACTTCTTTCAGGATGCTCCGGTAAAACAACATTGGGTTTACCGCCGGGCCAGCCGGTAATGGTATCGCGCAGCAGATAAAATACCTGCAGGTTTATTTCATAGGCATCACCTTTTTCAACTAATAAATCAGACAAACCATTTTCGAGGTAATCGTTTGGTGTAAGACTTAATATTGATTTGTTTAGTTTAAGCGCCATGTATATCACGGCTCTTTTGATCATTTGGGTGGTCCATATACATTCGCCGGTAAGCCACGGTGATTTGATGCGGGTAAGTTCGGCTGCGGCCATCTCATCTACCACAAAAGTACAATCGTTGTGCTGTTGTAATATGCTTGCAGGAATTTGTTCGGTAACATGTCCTTCAACCGCTTTGGCCACGATGGATGCTTTCGGCCCCCAGCCCATCAATATGATGCGTTTAGCTTTTAATATATCGCTGATACCCATTGTAACTGCCAGCCTCGGCACTTTGGATATATTCTGGAACTCGTAGGCATTGGCCATACGGGTTGTATTGTCAAGGTTCACCAATCTTGTTTTGGAGAAGATACTGGAACCCGGTTCATTAAAGCCTATATGACCGTTTAAGCCAATACCCAGGATCTGCAGATCAATGCCACCTGCTTTTTCAACTTCGTTCTCATATTCTGAACAATATTTTTTGATCTCGTTTTTGGGCCAGTTTCCGTTGGGCAGGTGAACATTGGCGGGATCGATGTCGATATGATTGAAGAGGTGACGATGCATAAAGTTCCAGTAACTCTGGAACGCTTCTTTTTCTATGGGGAAATATTCGTCAAGATTAAAAGTGATCACATTTTTAAAACTCAACCCTTCTTCACGATGCATGCGAACCAGTTCGGCATACAGGTGAATAGGCGTGGAACCGGTAGCCATTCCCAACACCGTTTTTTCACCTTTGCTGCTTTTTTCGCGGATGAGCTTGGCAATTTCTTCTGCAACAAATTTTGAACCTGTTTTGGCATTGGAAAATATTTTTACCGGAACTTTTTCTAGAGAATCAACCATGGTAGAAGACGATTTTAAATTTGTACAAAAATAATGGCTCTTTATATAAATGGGTTAAAATATTGATAACGATGTGTATGGTTAACACAACCGGATTGTGTTAACCTGTATACATGGTATAGTTTTAAAAATTAACACATTGTGCTATTAAACAAATAGTTACATAGGTTAGGAAACAGGGCATATAGTTTAAAAGCTATGTTTCTTTTTTGTTTTCCCTATGTATCTATGTGTTTTAAAAAGATTTGAAATAAAGAATAACAGTTTTCTTAAATACTTTTAAAAGTAACATATACCAGCACATAAATTTCAATAGTACAATGCGTTAAAAATTATTTATTCGCAGGATCCTGGTAAGCCCTGCTGTAGCTCACGCCCCACTGTTTATAGCGTTTGATCTGCGACTGTAATCTTTTTTCAAAATCATCCCAGTTCCGTGTTTCTTTCGGGCTCCATAATACTTCACTCAGGGCAGTCATTCTCGGAAAGATCATGTATTCCAGCTTTGATGGTGTTGCCATGTATTCTGTCCACACATTGGCCTGTGCGCCTAAAACATATTTTTCTTCATCTGCCGCTAATTCTTTAGGTATTGGTTCATAACCGTATACTTTCTGTACAGGCAGGTAGCCACCAATTACCAATGAATCTTCTTTTTTGGACTGTGCATAATCAAAATAAACCCAGCCGGTAGGTGTCATAACCACATTGTGTTTTTGTTTGGCCGCTTCAATACCGCCTTTTTCTCCGCGCCAGCTCATCACTGTAGCATTGGGCGCCAGTCCGCCTTCCAGTATCTCATCCCATCCAATAATCTGACGGCCTTTGCTGTTCAGGTATTTTTCAACACGCTGAATAAAATAACTCTGCAGTCCGTGTTCATCTTTCAGGTTTTTGTCTTTAATGAGTTGCTGACAAAAAGCAGAACGTTTCCAGCTTTCTTTCGGGCATTCATCACCACCTATATGAATAAATTTTCCGGGAAACAGGCTGATCACCTCATCCATTACATCTTCAATAAATTTAAAAGTGTATTCACTCGGACAGAATACATCCGGGTAAATACCCCAGCTTTGCTGAACCTGTTTGCCGGTGCTGTCGCCGCTCCATGTTACACGGGGTGCATGTTTGGTAGGCTCATCAGGAAAACAACTTAGTTGCGGATAGGCTGCAATAGCAGCAGATGCATGGCCGGGTAATTCTATCTCAGGTATAATGGTAATGAAACGGTCATTAGCATATTTTACAATGTCTTTGATCTGTTCCTGTGTATAGTAACCGCCAACTTTGGTGTTATCATTTCCTTTACCCGGGTGATGACCAATAATAGTACCATTTCTGACTGCACCAACCTGTGTAAGTTTTGGATATTTTTTGATCTCAATACGCCAGCCCTGGTCTTCTGTTAAATGCCAGTGAAACGTATTCATCTTATGCAGGGCAATAAAATTGATGAATTTTTTTACATAAGCTTCATCAAAAAAATGTCTGCCAACATCGAGGTGCATACCGCGGTAGGCAAAACGGGGTTTGTCTTCAATAGTAACAAAAGGCAGCGAAAAAGCATGCGCCTTTTCTGTTGGGAATAATTGAATAAGCGATTGTACACCATAAAAAGCACCGGTGGCATTATCTCCGGCAATCTGTACACCCTTGCTGTTGATATACATTTTGTATGCGCCGGGGATGGTGTGATTCATTTTCTCATAGCCAAGTACAATAGCATTTTTGGCGGATGAGCCTTTGGAAATTTTTAATTGAAATCCGTAAAATTTCTGCAGGTAATCATTCAGAAATCCGGCAGATTTTTCCAGTCCCGTTCCTAACAGAACAATAGGTGTATTGGCAGTAACAGTAAAATTACCCGGTTGTGTTTCGAGTTTAGATGGCTTTGGAATGATATTGATTTCCTGGGCCTGAACCGAAACTGTGAAAAGAAAAGAGATGGCAAGCAATTTGGTTTTCATACTTCAGTTGTTGGGGGTTGTTGGTTATTTGATAATAGGCAAAATGAGTTTTGAGGCATTGTGATAAATGCGGATATCTGTTTTTCTGAAATCTGATTTTTTGGCGTGATAGATATCAGTAAATATTTGCGGGTTCCTGTCAACCAGCGGAAACCAACTGCTTTGTACCTGCACCATCAAACGATGTCCTTTTTTGAATGTGTGTGCGATATCAGGTAAGGTATATTTTACCTGTGTTGGCTTATTGGGAACAAATGGCTCAGGCTTTTCAAGACTGTTACGGAATTTACCGCGCATCACTTCTCCACGAACCAGCATCTGGTAACCGCTCATTGGATAATTATTCTTCAATGGTTTGTCGTAAGAAAAATCATCAGGAAAAAC
Organism: Sediminibacterium sp.; assembly: GCA_036758845.1. GTDB lineage: Bacteria > Bacteroidota > Bacteroidia > Chitinophagales > Chitinophagaceae > Sediminibacterium. The sequence goes on along the minus strand of DAIOVU010000041.1, from coordinate 10,603 downwards.
ATCGATCAGTTTAACTACAAAATCAGCATCAGTTGAGGAAAGGCTTACCAGCAGGTCGGCAACTACGGGGCCGCCAAGTGTAAGGTCTTCTTTTAATACATCTGTCTGGAATACCAATACATCAGGTCTTCTTGCCGCAAAGCGCTGATCATCCAGCATATATTCCTTCGTTCTTTCTAAATGAATGTCTTCTGTATAAGGAACTGGTTTGGCGGGATCGCTGGTGTACCCGGAATAGGCAGGTAACTGTGGCGTTTTATTTTCATGGAAACTTATTGCACCGTTGCTTTGCAGATAGATGGGTTGCATCTGCATATTATCCACCGGCCATTTTGGTAAATATTTCCATTCATTACTGCCACTGAAGAAGATGGTTGCTTCTTTAATATTATCTGCAGAGCCTTTGCCTTTCAGGTAATAATTAAAGAAAGGCAGTTCAATAGTCTGGCCAAACCACTGACTGGTATTGCTGCCAAATTTGATATTGCCGAGATAGCTGCCATCAAACCTGCCCCATTGGCCATGATGCCATGGACCCATTACCAGTTTGTTTGTATTCTTTGTTTTGTTTTCAATGGCTTTGTACAGGTTCCATGCACCGAAGCAGTCTTCTGCATCAAACAATCCGCCAACAACTAGGGTTGCAATAGAAGGAGAGATGTTCTGTACAAAATTTCGGTCGTTTCTTGATTTCCACCAGTTATCATATACGGGGTGAGTCATCAGGTCTTTCCAAAAAGCGATGCTATCGCCCATGATCTTTGTAAGGTCGGGCAAAGAACCATTTCTCAGAAAGAATTCATAGTTATCTTTTACGGGGAAATCAAATCCTTCTGCACCTTTTGTAGTAGGTTGAGGTCTTGGTTTACCGAAGCTTGAATAAAAATCAAACGCATCCATCATCATAAATGCACCGTTATGGTGAAAATCATCGCCGGCAAACCAGTCTGTTACAGGCGCCTGCGGACTAACTGCCAGTAATGATGGGTGATTGCTTAAAGCGGACATGGCTGCATAAAAGCCGGGGTAAGATGTGCCAAATACACCTACTTTGTTATTATTGTTCTCTGTGTTTTTTACCAGCCAGTCAATGGTATCATACGCATCACTTGCTTCATCAATATCTGTATTGGATTTTTTGTTGGGATTATAAGGGCGAACATCAACAAAAGTTCCTTCACTCATCCAGCGTCCGCGTACATCCTGTTGTACATAAATGTAATTCTCTTTCAGAAAATATTTACGCGGATTGTACCAGAAGGGAGCAAATTTTCCTTCTCCATACGGCGAGCAGGAGTAGGGGGTACGGGTAATTAGTACCGGGTGTTTTTCTGTATTGTCTTTAGGAGAATAAATAACAGTAAAAAGCTTTACCCCATCGCGCATGGGGATGTACACTTCTTTCTTTGTGTAATTATTTACGATCCACGCAGAATCTGCGTTTTGAGAAAAAACTGTAAAGGGAAACAGGAGGAGGATAAACCCAACAATGTTTTTCATAAGATAGTTTTAGTACACTGAAAATAAAAAAGATTCCTCTTTTGGGAGGAATCTTTTTCGATTCTTTGCTTAGCTATTCTACTTTGGTAAGCTTGATAATGTTGGTAGGTAAGTGCTGGTCTACCGGTGTGCTTCCCGTATTTACCACTACATCGCCGGAGTTGATAAAGCCTCTTTCTTTAAGGATATCTATCTGGTCGGTGATGATATCATCCAGGCTGTTTTCTTCTGCATAATAAAAGGCACGTACGCCCCAGCTAAGGCTAAGTTGGTTCACTAATTTCTCTTCTTTTGTGAAGATAAACAAAGGAGAGCGTGGGCGGTAGCTGCTGAGCATAAATGCGGTGTAGCCACTTTGCGTCATACCTATTAATGCCTTGGCATCTACATCAGTAGCTATTTTACAGGCGTTGTAACAAATGGCATCGCTATGGAAAGAAGGAGAGTGCGGTTGCGGTTTAAGGTCTTCTTCACGGTCGTAGCGATATTCTTTCTTTTCTACTTCTGCAATGATCTTGCGCATGGTTTGTACCACTAAGGCAGGGTGTTGGCCGGTAGCGGTTTCACCACTAAGCATTACGGCGTCAGCACCTTCCAGTACAGCATTGGCCACATCTGTGATCTCACTTCTGTTTGGTTTTACCCTGTCTATCATACTCTCCATCATTTGTGTTGCCACAATAACGGGTTTGGCACGATGAATACATTTACGGATCAGTTCTTTCTGGATCAAAGGGATCTGCTCAACCGGCAATTCAACACCCAGGTCTCCACGGGCCACCATGATACCATCACTTTCAAGAATAATATCGCGGATATTAACAAGCGCTTCCGGCTTTTCTATTTTAGCAATGATCTTGGTTTTGCTTTTCTTTTCTGTGAGCTTGCTTCTCAGAATCACGATATCGTTTACACTGCGCACAAAGCTTAAAGCTACCCAATCACATTCCTGCGCTATAATAAATTCCAGGTCTGCAAGGTCTTTATCAGTTAATGCCGGTAATGAGATCTTGGTATCGGGCAGGTTGAGTCCTTTTTTAGAAGAAAGAATACCACCTAATGTTACCTGTACTTTTACATCGCCATTCTTTTCTATTCCAACTACTTTCACTTCAATCTTGCCGTCATCAATCATAATGATATTACCCATTACTACATCTCCTGCCAGGTTTGGATAGGAAACATAGATTTTTTCAAGGGTGCCAATACATTTCTCGTTTGTAAGTGTCAGAATGTCCCCGGCTTTTACATCTAATGCATTATTCTGAATCTCACCCACACGGAGTTTAGGCCCCTGCAGATCGGCAAGTATTGAAATATTATAAGGTTCAGTTATATTGATGTTACGGATATGCTCAATAATTCTGAGTTTGTCTTCATGACTGCCGTGAGAAAAGTTTAAACGGAAAACGTTTACACCTGCTTTTACCAGTTCCAGTAATTTGTCATACGTATCGCAAGCCGGGCCAACTGTAGCTACTATTTTAGTGCGGTGATCCAGGTGGGCAACACCGGCTTCTTTATCCATTTCCTTGTGCAGGTATTTATCAAGATTTTTCGACATTTTAGGGGTTTAGTTATTTAATCGTTAGTAATCAGAAAATGCAAATTAACTGGCAAGGATCTTTACAATCTTAAACCAGTCGTCAGGTATTTTTTGTTTTGCTTTCACCGCATTGTCTAATGGGGTATAATGTAATTTATTGTTCAATATACCCACCATTACATTGTGTTTGCCATTCAATAAGCATTCAACTGCATGGTAGCCCATGCGGCTGGCGATGAGCCTGTCTAAACAGCTTGGGGCGCCACCACGCTGAATATGCCCGAGTATACATACCCGCACATCCGCCTGTGGTAGCCTCTGTTTTACAATAGCTGCAATTTCGTTGGCGCCGCCAAATTCATCTCCTTCGGCAACAACGATAAGATTTACTAATTTCTTTCTTTTTTCTTTTTCGGTAAGAGAGGCAACCAGTTCTTCAATATCGGTTTTGGTTTCAGGTATCAAAATGTTTTCGGCACCTGTGGCAATGCCACTGTGAAGGGCAATATAACCTGCATCGCGACCCATAACTTCAACAATGAATAAACGGTCATGTGCATCGGCCGTATCTCTGATCTTATCAATTGCTTCTACCGCTGTATTTACAGCGGTATCAAAACCAATAGTGAAATCACTTCCGGCAATATCCTTGTCAATAGTACCGGGCAAACCGATACATGGGATATCAAATTCATTACTGAATTTTTGGGCGCCTCTGAAACTACCATCACCACCAATGATCACTAAAGAATCAATTCCGTGTTTCTTCAGGTTTTCATACGCTTTTTTACGGCCTTCATGTTCAAAAAATTCTTTACTGCGCGCTGTTTTCAGAATGGTACCGCCACGTTGGATAATATTGGCAACTGAGCGGGAGCTCATCTGGAAAATGTCATCGTCAATCATACCGCTGTATCCCCGCATGATCCCGAAAACTTCCAGTCCATGATACAGACCGGTTCTAACTACAGCCCTTACTGCGGCGTTCATACCCGGTGAGTCTCCCCCGGAAGTAAGTACACCAATTTTTGTTACTTGTTTTGCAGACATTGTAATTTGTAATTCCTCTTTAGTGCGATGAAATATTAACGGCAATCATATCATAAAGCTGTGTGTATCAACTACACGGAGTTCCAAAATTAAGCATTTGAAAGTAAATGCCAAGTTCTGATGTTACATTGTATTTTTCGTACAATTGTAAAATGAACATTTTAGTAACGGGCGCCAATGGTTTTTTAGGTCAGCATTTGTCTGTTTTCCTTGCCAATAACGGGTTTCAGGTTATTGCTGTTTCAAGAGGGGAGCGAAAGATGCCCGAAAAAAAGAATATTATTTTTTGCGATATCGAACTAACTAATGTTAGTAAACTGAAAACTGTTTTTTCAAGCTTCAAACCCGCTGTGGTAGTGCATACAGCCGCAATGAGTAAACCGGACGAATGCCATGCCAACAAAGCGTTATGCCTGCTAAATAATGTAGAGGTTACCCGGCAATTGTTACTATTAGCTGCCGAACACGCTGCTCATTTTATATATGTTTCTACAGATTTTATATTTGGCGAAAACGGGCCGCACACAGAAGATGCTGAAGCAAATCCTTTGAATTTTTATGGAGAAAGTAAATGGATGGCAGAACAAATAGTGAAGAGTAGTGGCCTGAGTTACAACATTATACGTCCGGTATTTATTTATGGAAAGGTATTAACAGGCATGCGGCCAAGTTTTTTGCATTGGGTAAAACAGAACCTGGAACAGGGAAAACAGATAAAAGTGGTCACTGATCAGTTAAGAACCCCAACCTATGTGGAGGATATTTGTAAAGGGATGTATACAATCATTAACAAGCAGCTTCAGGGTATTTACCATCTTGCCGGGAAAGACCTTCTCTCGCCTTTTCAGATGGCGTTAACAGTGGCTGATATACTGAAGCTGGATGCCTCATTGATTGAACCTGTAACAGCAGATACCTTCCCCGAAACTGTTGTACGGGCCAAAAGGTCGGGTTTGCAAATTGAAAAAGCAATAGTGGAACTCAGTTATGCGCCTGTATCATTTGCAGAGGGTGTGGCATTAACTTTTAGTAGTGATTTGGTAACAACAAGTGTTCGGTAACTCGGCAATGAAATGAATTGGCGAATTATTTCAATAAGAGATAAACGAAGGAAAGAAGAACTGATGCACTTTCTCAACTCTCTTTTTCTTTGTTTTTCTCTTATTGCACCCACTCCATTAGAGAAGGGCGGGTTGTTGGACAGGGCTATGTTGAAATTAATTCTTCAGAACAGTGGGGATGCGGTAACCATTATAAAACAAATGCCGGCGTCAGAAATACTTCAGCCATCATACACCGGGCACTGCCTCCGCCGTTTGTTTCAATAGTTGTAATATCTGAGTGGATGATGGGATTGAAATGTTCTAATGCTTCTTTCTGCCTGCTGTTCAGTCTTTGATAGGCCTGTGTAGACATCACCAGGAATTTCTGTCCGCTTTTATTATGCACCTGCAACATATTCCCTGCAAAATGATTCATTTGATCAGGACTGATTTCTATGATCTGTTTTCCTGTTTGCTCAATATTGTGAATCAACTTTTCTTTTTCTGTTTTATCAGAGATGCTATCCACACAGATCACTGCATATTGATCAGCTACACACATCATTACATTGGTATGGTAAATGGGCTGATTATCCAAATCAACGGCAGTAAAGCTTACAGGCCTGTAACCCATTTGATCGCAGAAAGCTTTTAATACCGTTTTATCCGTGCGGGGCGATAAACAGGCATAGGCTATTCTATTTTCCCTGTCAAGCACCATACTTCCGGTACCTTCAAGGAAAGCATTTGCGTCTTCGTGACCGGTGAGGTCTATGATCTGATCTATTTTGAATTTCTGATGTATCTCATCCAGCACATGCTGTTTTCTTTCCAGCCTGCGGTTTGAGGCAAACATAGGGTAGAGTACTACCGTTCCGTTTTCGTGAAAAGAGATCCAGTTATTGGGGAAAATAGAATCAGGTGTGAGGGGGGCTGGTGTGTCGTCAATCACCGTTACATCAATTAAATATTTCTTTAGGGTATCAACAAAAGTTTCAAATTCTATCAAAGCTTTTTGCTGGATATCTCCATTGCTTGATTTTGCCTGGAAACTGTTGTTTACTGCTGTTTCTGCATTAAAATCAAACTTTACGGGTTTGATCATTAACAGGTGTGAAGTGTGTTGCATTTTTTCAGTTTTTGGGTAATACTGATTAGCTTATTGCTGATTACCTGCCAATCGGCTCACGCCACAAGGGCATACTCATACAATGGAAACCACCTCTTGCCCTTGATAATTCGGCAGAAGGCATCAGGATCATTGTATCTCTGATCGAATCTGCTGTTACAGTTCCTTTTTCTAACTGGTCTAACAAATCTTTCACATGAATAATGGTAAAACCAGCATTTCTGAATGCCTCGGTTGTTTTATCATTCCGGTCGTAGCCTAACACCACGCCTTCTTTTAAGGCCAGCAGGTTGCAGGAGTCTGTCCACTGCTCCCGTGCATTGTAAGGGAACTCATTATTTCCAGAAAACAGGATCTTTACTTCATCCGCACATGCGAGATCATTTTTGCTGATATCAACCAGCAGGTCTTCCAGACTTTCAAAAGAAACGGGATTATCCGGATCGTTTCTGTGAAACTGTAATATTTTGATCTTATCTTCTTTTTTGATCTCCAGTATCCGTTCAATGGCATTTTCATCCTCGTGCTTTACTGCTTTTCTCGAGAAATTGCCCAGCATTACCCATACATCTCTTTTTACCTGTGTGAATATGGTATCAATGTGCATATAATCCCTTTTTCTCGGGATCCGTATAATGGTCACTTTCTCCATCAGTTTTTTTTCAAACACAATGTTTGTGATGCGTACCGCAGCCTCGGAAGAAGTTCGTTCACTTACACCAACCAGCAGGTGTTTATCGCTTACTACCATGATATCACCACCTTCCAGTGTAACTTTTCTTTCGTCTTCTTCTTTTGGAATTAAAAAACTGTGGTGCGATTCTGCCAGTTCAATAATGTTATTCCTGTATCCTGCAAACAATGGATGATGAAAGAAGATATACTTTGCCAGCAATGCCTCCCTTGTTCTGGCTTTTTTTGCGGGCTTATTCAGCAGCACATGGTCTTTAATAGTGATGCCGATATCCCTTGTAAAAATAAAATTAGGGATGGGTGCAAATAGTAATTCCGAATTATTGGCAGTACCCGAAATAAATGTTTTTGCCAGTTGAACAGGTGTATATAATTGCAGTTCATTCTGCGTCTGATAAGTACATCCTTCAATGGCACAAACAGAGGCAACTAATTTGGCATGGAGTTCTTTATCCTCCAGTACCTGGGCAAGCAGCCATTGCAATTCAATCACTTTATCAGAACAGAAGAATTCTTTTTTATCGGGCTTATAAAAATTGCGGTTAGCTTCTATTGAATCAATGGCAGCAAGCCTGCTTTTTATTTTGGAAGGATCAAGAAAGTACAGCAGTATTTTGGTATAATAATCATATTCATTTCTGCGGATGGTTTCAAGGTGTACAATATCTTCAAATAGCCAGTCCTGCGCTTTTGAAGGAACCACTTTGCCCAATCCGCTGTCGGGACTATGTACCAGCAAACGTTTTAAAGTGCCTATCTCCGAGGTCACAGATAATTTAGTTTCCATACAATATGTATTGAATGAGAAATTCGTAATGATAAAAACAACCAGCTAAAACGGCGAACTATCGGCCACTCAATGATCGGGCATGGAATTCAATCCACGGTACATCCATGCAAAATGTGCGGTTAAAAATACTATCGTGGAACAATGGTTCATGGTACTGTATGCAAATTACAACTTTCCTTTTAATAGGGGGGCTTCGCAGTTTGGAGTCTGGAGTTTGGAGTTTGGGGTTGATTTATCAACCAAACTCCAGACTCCAAACTCTATCTGAAATCTTGTTGTTTGGCAATCAGAATCTGTCTAATTTTCCTGTATGAATCTGTTGATCACCAATATACATCAGCTTGTAAATGTTCGCAAAGCAACCAAACTGCTTCGCGGAAAAGAACTCGCCGAATTGCCTGTTATCCAAAATGCATTTTTGCAGATTGAGAATGGGTTGATCAAAGAATATGGGGAAATGGGGGCAATGGCGGCAATGGTGAATGGTGAATTGGCAATGAATGCGGAAATACTGGATGCGAAAGGCGCTACTGTCTTACCCTGCTGGTGCGATAGTCATACTCATTTGGTTTTTGCAGGAAGCAGGGAAGAAGAATTTGTTGATAAACTGAAGGGATTAAGCTATGCTGAGATTGCTGCCAAAGGTGGTGGCATACTGAACTCTGCCCAAAAACTGAACGAAACACCTGAAGATGTATTGTTTGATCAGGCCTGGCAACGCTTACAGGAGCTAATACGGCTGGGTACCGGCGCCATCGAGATAAAAAGTGGATATGGGTTAACAGTGGAAGGGGAGTTGAAGATGCTGCGCGTGATCAAACAATTAAAAGAAAAATCACCCATCCCGGTTAAAGCAAGCTTCCTGGGGGCACATACTTACCCACCTGAATTTAAAGAGAATCACCAGGGCTATATTGATCGTATTATCCATGAAATGTTACCGGTGATCACCGCCGGGCAACTGGCCGATTATATTGATGTGTTTTGCGAAGAAGGCTTTTTTAGTCCCGAAGAAACTGAAACCATCTGCCGTGCAGGCATACAATCCGGACTCACCCCAAAAATTCATGCTAATCAATTACATGCTTCCGGCGGAACGCAGGTTGGGGTTAAATTGGGGGCTTTGTCGGTAGATCATTTGGAAACGATGGATGATGATGCCATTCATCGCCTGGCAGCATCAAAAACCATTGGCACCTTATTGCCCGGTGCTGCTTTTTTCCTTCGTATGCCATTCCAGCCTGCCCGGGCCTTGCTGGATGCCGGTTGTGCCATTGCATTGGCGTCTGATTTTAACCCGGGATCATGCCCCAGTGGTAATATGAATCTCATCGTATCCTTAAGCTGCATTCAAATGAAGATGCTCCCTGAAGAAGCCATTAATGCAGCCACTATCAACGGGGCTTATGCAATGGGCTTAGGAGAGGAGTTGGGTAGTATTACACCCGGCAAAAGGGCTAACCTCATTTTTACCAAACCTATCCCATCTCTTGCCTACCTGCCCTATGCTTTTGGATCAAATCTTATTGATAAAGTGATGATTAATGGTGTTGTTATTTAAGTATATTTATGAAGTGAGTTGCTGATTGTATTCAGCACCCTTTATTCTCAGCAAAATACAGCCATATGAGTCATTTTAAATTTTATGACAAACGCGATGTATTATCTCTTACCCGTATCCGTCGTTTTGAAACCAAACTTGGCGAGCGCTTACAGGTTATAGCCGATCCCAATGCGCTGGAAGCATCTTTGCAGCAATCTTCCGCAGCCTTTGTGTTATTGGGTATTCCGGAAGATATTGGCGTAAAAGCCAATATGGGAATAGGAGGAACGGATTCTGCATGGCTGGCTTTTCTGCATTCTTTTCTCAATATCCAGAGCAATGATTTTTTAGAAGGAGGTAACATCTTATTGCTGGGTCATTTTGATTTTTCTGACATTGAAAAACTGATTGAATCCAATGCACATGATTTTGATGAAAGATTAGCGGCTTACCGCCATGCCGTTAATACCATTGATGATGAGGTGGAACAGATGATCCATATCATCACCCAGAATAAAAAAATACCGATTGTGATTGGTGGCGGGCACAATAATTCTTACCCCTGCATTAAAGGCGCTGCCAAAGGATTTTATAAAGCCGGTGTAATACCTATTGCGCAGATCAATGCCATCAACTTAGATGCCCATGCCGATTTCAGGCCGATGGAGGGCCGCCATAGCGGTAATGGTTTTAGCTACGCTGAAGCAGATGGGTACCTGGAAAAATATTTTGTGGTTGGATTGCATGAAAACTATTTGCCACAGAATGTATGGCTTGATATGGTGAACAACCCATTTATTGATTGCATCACCTATGAAGATATTTTCGTTCATGAAAAAAGAACATTTCTGCAGGCAGTGGGTTACGCCACTACATTTACTGATGATACGCTTTGCGGTATTGAGCTCGACCTGGATGTTGTTGAGAATGCATTAAGCAGTGCCTCAAGTCCCGTGGGAATTACAACCAATCATGCCCGGCAATACATCAGTTTTGCAGCGGCCGACAGTAAAACGGCCTATCTCCATATCAGTGAGGGCGCTGTTCAGTTATCTGACGGAAGAATGAATGGCAGTACGGGTAAATTGATCAGCTATTTAGTGAGTGATTTTGTGAAGGCAGTGATGATTAATTAACCGCATGCCCTCTTCTGAGAAGGGTAAACCTTTCCCAATTAGGTATTGCTGTTCCTTTAAATAAAATCCAGAGGGTTTATTGTTAAATTATGAGTCCCAATTTTGTTGGTACATAATTAGGGTATTCCTGTAATTGCCAATTAATAAAATAACCGACGCTCTTTCATTTCGAT
>DAIOVU010000040.1:0-39613 GCA_036758845.1 Sediminibacterium sp. | reverse complement strand
TGTGCTATTAAAATTAGCTATTGATACAATCATTTCTGGTTTTACCGGGTTAATTGCATTCTTAAGCAAGAATTGTGTGAAATACACAAAGGCCTTTTTTGCGATCATTGCGGCTTATTGCGTTCTTTGCGTTACCGCTTTAAACCTTGTATAATCAGCGAGCCAGCTATTATAGATGAATCCTTTTCAGTGATTTTTGGGTTTATAAGTGTTGGAGAGAAAAGCTGTAACGCAAGGAGCGCCAGGAACCGCAAGGGGCGCAAGGAATTAACCATATCTCATCTTGCTTAGTAGTTGACGTGTTGTGCTATTAAATACAGCACTACATTTTGGTTGTAATAAGAGAATCTGCCTGCTTTACACATTTACCCCTAGTCCTATATAAAACGCATAAAAAAAACGCCAGCTTGCAACTGGCGTTTTTTTTATGTGTTTTATTGAAGTATTAAAACTTACCGTGTAACGCGTCGTACTCTTTGTATTTGGCATCGAAGGCATCCATGGCTTTCAGGTCTTTACCTCTCATCTTGTCGCGCTTGTAAGCGAACATATTGGCAAGAAAGTCAACAGTTTTATTAATGACACTTTTCTCGGTGCTGTTTCTGCCTGCTTTGGCTTTTAGAATAGTATAAGATTTTTCCAACCACTCAATAGAAAGATCGAGGTTCTCCGTCAGCACTTTTTCCATATCTGCATTGGCTTTTTTGTAAGGCTCCAGTTTCAGTTTAAATGCGGCATCTGAAGCTGCTTTTTTCTTTGGGTCTTTTTCTACAGGCCTGTCGGCATTCAGCCCCTGCATAGCACGGATATTAGCAGCATATTGATCATCATACTCACCAAAGAAGTTATAATAGATCACACCAACGTTAAAAGATGCAATACCATTCTGGGTATTTTTTGCAAAAGCTTTTTTATATGCATCCACTGATTTCAGGTTGTAAAAGCGCTCCTGAGAGCTGTCGAGGCTTTTGTCTTTGTGGTGGGCATTTGTAAAAATATCACCAAACTCCAGGTATTTAATTTCTGAAAGTGTTCCTGCTGCATCTTCTTTATCGTAAAGTTGGGTTTTTTCTGCAAGTGACATATTATGATCCATATAATCAATCTCAGATTCTTCCCAGTTATGTGTTGGATATAACTCTTTTGCTATTGCGATGTATTTTTTGAAATTAGCCTCATTCTTGGTTGATATAAAATGATCGGCCAGGTATTTATACATGTCCAGGTAATTCTCACCACTCACTTTATTATCAGCCAGCCTGCTGTAATATTTAGCAGCTTCCGGTGCATTACCTGCATTCTGATTAGAATATGCCAGGTATAAAAGAGAGGTGGTATCAAAAGTGATATTGGTATTGCTCCATTTGTTTGTAAAGATCATGTCGCTATACTCAACAGCCAGTTTAAAATTAGCAGCAGCTTCTTCCCATTTTTTCTCATTGAATGATTTTACACCTATTTGATACGATGTTCTGTAAATAGAAAAAACACCCTCTGCACCCTTGGTTTTCAGCAGTGCTATGGAAGCATCTGCCTCAATGTATTTTTTAAAGGCTTCATCAGCTTCTTTTCCTGCGGTGGGATATTTTTCGCGCAGTTTGGCATCCTGGTAAAGTTCTGCGTAAACACTTGCTTTCCAGTAAAAGGTTTCCGGTTTTCCCTGTTGTTTGGGATCGGCCACAACTTTATCTATTTCGGTTTTGGCATCCTCTAAACGTTTTATCAGGAGAGAGGTCTGTACCTTTTTCAGGTCCTGCGCGTTTACCAACTGGGCAGTTACCGCAAGTAGGGCTAGCAATAAGAGTTTCTTCATAAAAGGAGGGGTTTGTTATTGATTATCTTCTATTGTTGTTTCGTTATTGTTTTCTGTTGTATCGGTACCGGGTGTGCTTTCATCCTGCGCTGGCAGCTCAGTTGCCACTGCAGGTTCATCGGATTCTTCTATTTGTGAAATAGCTGCAATCTCGTCGCCTTCATCCAGTCTAATCAGCGTTACGCCCTGTGTGGCCCTGCCTGCTTCCCTGATATCAATGATACCTGTTCTGATGGTGATGCCAGACTTACAGGTAATGATCAGGTCTTCTTTTTCTGTTACATACAAAATGCCTACCAGACTGCCTGTTTTCTCCGTTACATTGATAGTTTTAACACCTTTCCCACCCCTGTTGGTGATGCGGTATTCGTCAACGGCTGTCCGTTTACCAAATCCTTTTTCGCTTACCACCAGTATGGTACGGGTTGCATCTTCTTTGTTGATGCAGATCATGCCCACTACCTCGTCTTTCTCATCGTCCACTTCAATACCTGCAACGCCTATCGCACCTCTTCCTGTTGGACGAACCTTGGCTTCAGGAAAACGGATGGCACGGCCGCTTTTTACTGCCAGCATGATCTCCTGTTTTCCATCGGTCATCTTTGCAGATAACAACTCATCGCCTTCGTTAACAGTAATGGCTATGATACCATTTGCTCTTGGGCGACTGAAATCTTCCAGCGATGTTTTCTTAATGATTCCCTGTTTTGTACAAAGTACGATATAATGGTTTTGTACGTATTCTTTATCGTCTAATTTCTTAACGTCAATGATGGCTTTTACTTTGTCGTCACCCGGTAATTGTATCAGGTTTTGAATGGCCCTTCCCTTGCTCTGTTTTTCGCCTTCGGGTATTTCGTATACACGCATCCAGAAACAACGGCCTTTCTCTGTAAAGAACATCATGGTGCCATGCGTAGACGCTACGAACAGGTGTTCTACAAAATCTTCTTCACGTGTTTTAGAGCCTACTGCTCCCCTTCCGCCGCGGCGTTGCTGGCGGTATTCGGTAGCAGAGGTTCTTTTGATATAGCCAAGGTGCGAGATGGTGATCACTACGTCTTCATCTTCAATCAGGTCTTCAATACGCATTTCATCGGCCAGGTATTGGATCTCTGATTTACGTGGATCGCCAAATTTCTCTTTTACTTCGAGTAATTCTTTTTTGATGAGCTCATAACGCAGATCTTCGCTGTTCAGGAGTTCTTTCAGGTGTTTGATGATGTTGATCAGTCCGTTAAATTCTTCAACGATCTTATCCCTTTCCATGCCTGTTAAACGCTGTAAACGAAGTTCCAGTATGGCTTTTGCCTGCGCCTCAGATAAACCATCTTCCTGTTGGTACAGTGCGTTGGTTAGGTCTGAGAACAATTGCTGGTTCAGGGCCCATTTTTCTTCTCTGCTCTTTGCTATCAGGTTTTCTTTGGCTTCATCCGGTGTGCGGCTGGCGCGGATCAATGCGATCACTTCATCCAGATGATCCAGTGCTTTCAGGTAGCCTTCCAGTATATGGGCACGTTCTTCGGCCTTGCGCAGTTCAAATTTCGCCCTCCTGATCACTACATCCATCCTGAATTCGATGAATTCTGAGATCAGGTCTTTCAGGTTCATCACCCGCGGCCTGCCTTTGCTGATGGCCACATTATTGATTCCGTAACTGGTTTGTAATTCTGTGAATTTGTATAACTGGTTAATGATAACCTGTGCAACCACATCTCTTTTCAGGTCGAGTACAATACGGGTACCTTCCCGCATATTACTCTCGTTATTCACGTGGGCAATGCCTTCAATGGTCTTATCATTTACTAGTTGACCGATACGGTCTGTAAGCTGATCCCTGTTAACCTGGTAAGGTGTTTCAGTGATCACGATCTGTTCGCGGCCACTGGCCTTGGTGTCTACATGACATTTACCCCGCAGAACCACCCGTCCGCGCCCGGTGAGCAGCCCCTGCTTCACCCCTTCCATTCCGTAAATAACGCCACCTGTTGGGAAATCGGGTGCTTTTACATATTCGATGAGTTCTTCTACTGATATATCGCGGTTGTTTACATAAGCAATGCACCCATCCACTACTTCGCCAAGGTTATGCGGCATCATGTTGGTAGCCATACCTACGGCAATACCGGAAGAACCGTTTACAAGCAATTGCGGTATGCGGGTTGGCAGAACAGAGGGCTCCTGCAGCGAATCGTCGAAATTGAGCTGGAAGTCAACCGTTTCCTTCTCAATATCGTCCAGCATGGCTTCGGCCACTTTTTGCAGGCGGGCCTCTGTGTAACGCATGGCAGCCGGTGGATCACCATCCTGGTTACCAAAGTTACCCTGGCCATCTACAAGGGTATAACGCATGGTCCAGTCCTGGGCCATACGCACCAAAGTATCGTAAATAGACGCATCGCCGTGCGGGTGGTATTTACCCATTACCTCACCCACGATACGGGCTGATTTTTTATAAGGTTTGTTGCTGTTATTACCCAGTTCGTTCATCGCATACAATACGCGGCGGTGAACGGGTTTAAAGCCATCCCGTACATCGGGTAATGCCCGGCCTACGATCACCGACATCGAATAATCAATGTAGGCGGTCTTCATTTGTTCTTCGATATTTACCTGTATAATCCGGTCGTTATCGTTGGTCTGTTCAGGTAACTGATTCTCTTCCATGTGTGTATCCTCGTCTAAATTTAGGGTTCATTAACAGGGTGAAAAACACACCTGTTTTCAGGGATGGCGAAGATAGCTTTTTTGAGGGGGAAAGAGTGCTAAAAATGCTTGTTTTTTCAGGGGTTTTATCCACAGTTGTGAATGAGTGGGAAGAGGGGATTTTGGGGGTGAAATGGGGTGGGAACTGTTAAAAAAGTTAAAGGGGTTAAAGTAGTTAGAAGGGTTAAAATAGTTAAAGAGGTTAAAGGGGTTAAAGGGGTTAAAGAAGTTAAAAGAGTAATACCACTTTTAACCATTTTAACTTCTTTAACTACTTTAACCAATCCTCCTATCTTTAATTATTGAAATCACCCCGGCTTCTACCATTTTTACATGCTTATGAAACACATTCTTCTTTTCGGCGCCGGAAAATCGGCCACGGTGTTGATCGATTACCTGAAGCAAACCGCAACAGATAAAAGCTGGCGGGTAACCATTGCAGATATCAATCTTGCTGCCGTTCAATCTAAAGTGGGTGAACATGCACTGGTAACAGCGGTAAGTATTTCCATTGAAAATGTTACAGAAAGAAAAGCTTTGATTCGTGAAGCAGATGTGGTGATATCTTTATTACCCCCCGCCCTTCATTTTTTTGTAGCGATGGATTGCCTTGCTGCAGGTAAACATTTGCTAACCGCCTCTTATGTAGATGAAAAAATAAAGGCACTGGCAGATGATATTGCCAACAAAGGCATTTTGTTTTTGTGTGAGATGGGACTCGATCCCGGTATTGATCATATGAGCGCCATGCAACTCATTAATCATATCAGGGAACAGGGCGGGCGTATTACCTCGTTTCTTTCGCATTGCGGTGGTCTGGTGGCGCCTGAGAGCGATAATAACCCTTGGCACTATAAGATCAGTTGGAACCCGAGGAATGTAGTTTTAGCGGGCAAGGCAGGAGCGGTTTACAGAGAAGCATCTGAAGTCAGAAGCCAGAAGTACGAAGAATTGTTTGCTGATTGTAAAGAAGTTTTTGTGGAAGGCATTGGGCAGTTGGCTTATTATCCTAACCGCGACTCGTTAAGTTATATTCCCGTGTACGGATTGGAAGGAGCTGAAACATTTATCCGTACCACCTTGCGGCATCCTGATTATTGCAGGGGATGGAAAAGAATTATTGAACTGGGGCTGACGGATGAAGAAAGAATGATTGAAACAGATGGCTTGTCTGTTGCTGATTTTTTTAAACAACATTTTTGTGATACCAATATTTTCATCGCGTCTGAAGATGAACGCTTGCAAAAACAATTCCTGTTTTTAGGCCTGGAAGATCACTCGCTGATCAATAAGGGCACCTGCAGTGTGGCAGATGTATTGCAATTTATTCTTGAAAAAAAATGGGTACTGCATACGCATGATAAGGATATGATCGTAATGATGCACGAGATCGGGTATGAAGCCAAAAATCAAAAGTTAAAAATCAAAACTGTATTGGTGGTAAAGGGGGAAGATCATTTACGGACAGCGATGGCTAAGACTGTTGGGCTGCCATTAGGTATTGCGGCTACTTTATTGCTGGAAGGAAAAATTAAGGAAACCGGTTTACATATCCCGATCATCCCCGGTATTTATGAGCCTGTATTAAAAGCACTGGCCAATCACGGGATTGTGTTTAAAGAGACTATTGTGTAGTTAAAATGGTAAAAGCAGTTAAAGTAGTATTTGGGGGAGTCATATACCCTCTGTGCAACTCTATTCCTCAGTGTATTCTCTGTGTTGAAAAAATATTTCGGCTTGATGAATTTGCTTTTAACACAGAATACACAAAGAACGGGGATTTTCACAGAGAAAAAGGCAAAAATCAAAATTAGAGCCCTCATTAATCCTTTTAACTACTTTAACTATTTTAACCACTTTAACCATTACCCATTCCAATTAGTTAAAAGAGCTAAAATGGTAAATGAGGTTACCGGGGCTTCCTGGTTTTGCCTTTTGCCTTTTGATTTTTTACTTCAGGCTCTCCCCCCGCATCTATCACCCACTCATAATCAAGCTGCCTTTTTTCGAGGTTGGCTGCAACAACACGTATCATCACTTTATCGCCCATGCGGAAGGTGCGGCCGCTTCTTCTGCCCACCAGGCTGTAATCGCCATCTATCACACGGAAATCATCGTAATCAGACAGGCTGATGATGCTCACCAATCCCTCACATTTATGCGCTACTGTTTCTACCCAAAAACCGAAAGCGGCCACTCCACTAACCACCCCTTCAAACACCTCTCCCAAATGGCCTTTCAGGAATTCTACCTGCTTGTATTTATTACCTGCACGTTCACATTCCATTGCGGCCCTTTCGCGTTCGCTGCTGTGTTTGCATTTTTCTTCCATCTTTTTATCAACCATTGGTTTATTATCAATGATGGACAGTAATACCCGGTGTACCAATACATCGGGATACCTTCTGATGGGGGAAGTAAAATGACAGTAATGTTCAAAAGCAAGGCCATAGTGACCGATGTTTTCTGTTGTGTATATGGCTTTGGCCATGGTGCGTATACCCAATTGTTCCAACACATGCTGTTCGGGTTTGCCTTTGGCATCGGTTAACATGGTATTAAAACTATGGGCAATTTTCTGCGGCGAAGAGGTATCAAAAATATGCCCGTGTTTTTTGGCAAAGATGATAAATGGCGCCAGCTTTTCCGGATCGGGCTGATCGTGTACACGGTAAGGAAAAGGCAATGGTTTTTTATTGATGTTGAGCTTGGCAACATTTTCGGCCACTGTTCTGTTGGCCAGCAGCATAAACTCTTCTATCAACTGGTGCGCTTCCTTGCTTTCTTTTACTACAACGCCAATGGGTTTCCCTTTTTCGTCTAATTTAAAACGCACTTCTGTTGAAGAAAAATTGATCGCTCCTTTGCTGAAGCGGTTCTTTCTTAAACGTTGCGCCATATCATTCAGCAACAGTATTTCAATCTCATTAATTCCTTTTTTGGATTCGATGATCTCCTGCACATCTTCATAAGAATAGCGGTGATTGGAATGGATCACTGTTTTGCCCAGCCAGTATTGTTTGATATCTCCTTTAGCCGTCATCTGGAAGATAGCTGAGAATGTAAACTTATCTTCATGCGGACGAAGCGAACAAAGTTCATTGGAGATCCTTTCCGGCAGCATCGGGTTTACGCGGTCTGGCAGGTAAACAGAGGTGGCGCGTTTATATGCTTCTTCATCCAGTTCGGTTTCGGGTAATACGTAATAACTCACATCGGCAATATGCACACCAATTTCATAGTTACCATTGGCCAGTTTGCGGATTGAAATGGCATCATCAAAATCTTTGGCATCTGCGGGATCAATAGTGAAAGTGAGTATATCGCGGCAGTCTCTTCTTTTTTTAATTTCTTCTGTATCCGGTACATCAGGTAATCTTTCCGATTCTTCCAGCACATCTTCCGGAAAGAACAGCGGGAAGCCTGCTTGTGCCAGCAGTTCTTTCATGGCAGCATCGTTCTCGTCTTCCGGCAGCATTACATTCACCACTGCACCAACGGGTTTCTTATCATCTCTGTCCCATTTTACTAACCTTGCCACTACCCTGTCTTTGTTTTTTGCGCCGTTTAATTCGGTGAGTGGAATATAAATATCTGGCATGGGTTTATCCGTATCCGGGATAAAGAATGCGTAGTTGGTTGATAGCTGTATATGGCCAATGAATTCTGTCTGTTTGCGTGTAACCACTTCGGTGATCTTTCCTTCTTTTTTTCCTGTGCGCATATTCTCTTTAACCACTTTTACCCGAACAGTATCGCCGTTTAGTGCCGTTGCAAAATCGCCGGGGCGTACCAGCACATCGCCCGCAACATTGTCTACAATCACATAGCCCATACCTGAGCGGGTAACTTCCAGCTTCCCTTTCAGGTTTAGCTGCGCCGATGGTTTCGACTTATGCTTTGATTTTTGTTTTGCTTTTTGCTTGCTCATTTGGCAGGGTTAAAATGAAAGTTTCTGATAAAATCTTTTACCAACTCATTAAATTGGTCTCCTTCATCAAATAAAAAATAATGTTGGATAGGCAGCACATACATGGGCAATTCCCTGAGTTGTTCGGCAAATTTTACCAGGCGAACAGCATCTTTCTCCGTTGTTAGAATGATCTTATCCTTCGCATGTATGTGTTCAAATTTGTGAATGATCTCGTTCAGGTCATCAATTGAAAAAATATGATGATCAGAATAATCCTGCTGATAATAGGTATGTGTTTTTTCGGCAAGATATTCTTTTAGTGGTTTGGGATTGGCGATGCCGCAAACCAGTAATACTTCATCTCGTGGTGTAAGCAGCCAGTCGTCTCCGCGGTTTACAATATGGTAAGGCGTACCGTATTCAATGGTGGTAAAGAATACTTTCTGTGCAGCATCCGGTTTCAGATCGCGGATGATCTTTTGTTTCATTTCTGCTGAAAGGTTGTAGGGGCATTTGGTAACCACTATCACCTGTGCACGTTTGGCAGATGCCCATTCATCGCGCAGGTCGCCGGTTGGCAGAAAGAAATCATTCGAATACAGATTGCCGTATTCAGTTAATAAAATATTGAATCCTGCCCGGATGGTGCGGTGTTGAAAAGCATCATCGAGGATAACAGCCTGCAGGTTAGGTACATCCTGCAGCATATGCGGGATGCCCACAATTCTTTCTTCGCAGGAAGCCACCGCTATATCAGGAAATTTCTGGTGAATTTGCATGGGCTCATCACCGATCTCCAAAGCGGTGGTAAAATCGTTGGCCAGCGCATAGCCCTTGGTCTTTCTTTTATATCCGCGGCTCAGTGTGCCTATTTTAAATTCGTTCCGTAATAATTTTACGAGATACTCAACCATGGGCGATTTGCCGGTTCCGCCCATAGAAAGGTTGCCAACACAGATCAGTGGAAAATTAAATTCTGCAGATTTGATATAGTCCCGGTCGAAAAGCCAGTTGCGTATTACGATAATAAGACCATAGAGAATAGCCAGCGGTAATAATAAAACACGGAATGACTTCAGGAATATCGTGTTAAAATTCATAAGTATGTTGCGGTGTGATACAGTAGCATAAAGGTACGTCAAATTGCCCGGTGTCGGATATCTTATCAATGGGCTCAAAATAAGCGAACCCGATCGTTACCACATCTTTCCGGCAATTAACAAGGTACCTGTCGTAAAATCCTTTGCCATATCCCACCCTGTAGCCCTGTTTATCGCAAACTAATAAGGGTACCAATACGAGGTCAAAATACGCTGGTTGCAAAACAACCCCTTCTTTTGGCTCGGTTATTCCCCAGCTATTGGTATGGTATACAGTGTTTTCGTTAATAGTTAGTGCGGTAATGGTGTTTGATTTGACATCGGTTATCGGATATGCCATTGTTAGCCCTGGTATCATATGCCTCAAGTAGCCGGTAAACAAATGTGTATTGGGCTCAGCATGCCCGCTCAGGGGCCAGTAGGATAATACGGTTTGAATGGAAGAAAAATCGAATTGCTGAAACTGGATAAGCAGCAGGTCGTCCATGCGCAGCCGGTCTTTAGCGTGAAGTTCGGCCCTTTTGGCTTTGTATAGTTGTCTGAGTTCCTCTTTGTTCATGACGGGGTATTCGGTTACTCATTTACAAAAAAAGAAAATAAAGTAGACCCATAGTTTCGCTGAAAACTGAACCCCTCAAATTTTTGGTATTGATTTCGGGGAGTATGTTCCAGTACAAAGAAACCATTCTTTGCGATCAGTTTTTTTGCTACAATAATTTTTGGCAGTTCATCAATCGTACCCAATGCATACGGTGGCCCGGCAAAAATGAAATCAAATGTTTCGGTACAACTGTTCAGGTAAGTAAACACATCCATCTTCAGCACTTTGTAATTTTCTGCACCCAGCATCTCAAGGTTCTTTTTGATGAAAGCGTGCATGGTATTGTCTTTCTCAACAATAGTTTGGTCTGCCGCCCCGCGTGAGGCCAGTTCGTAACTGATGCAGCCGGTTCCTCCAAACAGGTCAAGCGTTTTGATCCCTTCAAAATCCATCCGGTTTTGCAGGATATTGAAGAGGCCTTCTTTGGCTATATCGGTAGTGGGCCTGGTATGTGGCATATTTGCCGGCGGACTGATCCTTCTTCCTCCCCATTTTCCTGAAATGATCCTCATACCGTTAACTTGAAATAAGGAGTAAAATAATGCAGGGGATATCCCTGGTGCGTAAAAGCTGTTAAAGCATCCGTATCTATACTTTCGATGGAAGTTGCAGTGAACAGTTTTGCTAACTGCTGATATATGGCCGCTTCAGGATCAAGCATGCCGCTTATTTCAAGCGCTGATGTTGTATCACCAATATGCAGTTGCTGTATGGTGTTCATTACATGATACAATATGTCTTCCAATGCAGTATAATGGAATGTCTGGATAAGTTGCAGTTTACCATCTTTAAAAACCGTCAGGATAAAATGCCTGCTGTAGAACCGGATATTTACAAAGAATCCCTCCGGTAATTCTTTTGCAAGCAGGTCTGCAAGTATCCTGGAATAAATATGATGCGGCTGGTATAAAATAACATGTCTTTCTATCCATTCATGAATAGTTTTCTTTACGCGATACGCATTTACCATGCTTTCTTTACCTGCCAATGTATCGTATTTGATTTCGAAGCTGTTTTTTTCTCCAAACAATAATGCGAGGTAATCTTCTGCCGCCGTAATGCTGAATTTTTGTTCGGGCATAATAACGGCTTCCTCAAAATTGAAATAACACTCCGTTTGTCTGAATGAGTGGTTGATAATGTTGGAGCTGGTTCTTAATTCAAAAAAAACATCCGACCAGTCGTTTGATCCTTTATCTAATTGAAATAATTCAAAAGCAGTTATTTGTTGCGTATCACGGTTCTTTACTATGCAGGCTATTTCGCTGCTGCCAATTTCAAGGATTAGCTGGTCGGTTTCGCCAGCTTCAGCCTCTTTTGCGGCAGAATAATAACTTACTACGGGATGGATCATGCGGCTCAATTGACTGCAATGTTATAAAAAAATGGCAAAGCGGTAAAAGCGATCTGCTGAAACTGCAAAATAGTAGCTTTGCACCAGATTATGAGAAAGGTTTCTAAAGAGTTAAACTTACAGGTTAATATCAGCAATAAACAGATCCTGGGTATCGCGCTGCCAATAACAGCGGCTATTATTGTACCCCAGATCAATTTTATTACAAATAATATTTTCCTGGGTGGATTAGGGCAACGGGCATTGGCCCTTGCGGGGATAACCGGCGTGTATTACCTGATTTTCGCTGTTGTTGGGCATGGCCTGAATAATGGGTTACAGGCCCTGATATCCCGTCGTGCTGGCGAGAACCGTATTGATGCCATTGGTAACCTTTTTTCGCAGGGGATACGGATCGCACTTGTATTTTCCATTATAGGCATCCTGCTTACCTGGCTGGTGGCACCATCGGTGTTGGGATGGTCTTTGCATGATGCAGAGAGTGTGCGCATCTGTATCAATTTTCTGAATATCCGGATTATGGGTCTCCCCTTTCTGTATGTGTACCAGATGCGCAATGCTTTGCTGGTTGGTACCAATCAAAGCAAATATCTCATTATTGGAACGGCAACAGAGGCTGTATCCAATATCTTTTTCGATTATTCACTTATATATGGAAAATTCGGGATGCCTCAAATGGGATTCAACGGGGCCGCGTATGCCTCTATTATTTCTGAAATTGCAGGACTGGCAGTGATCTTTGCAGTGATACGGATGAATGGCATTGCCAAACAATTACACCTGTTTAAGAACTGGGCCTATGATGCAGCTAATGTGAAGCTGATCATCAAACAGTCTTCGCCGCTTATCCTGCAACATACCATCAGTATCATGAGCTGGGAGTTCTTTTATATTTTGATCGAACACCATGGGCAAAGAGATTTGGCCATATCCAATACCATGCGTAATATTTTCGGGTTCTTTGGTTGTTTTACCTGGGCTTTTGCCTCAACTGCCAATACAATGGTGAGTAATGTGATTGGCCAGCAAAGGCAACACGAAGTAAAAAGACTGATCTATCGTATCATGTACTGGAGTGTAGGGTTTGCGATACTGGTTTGTTTGTTTCTGAATCTTTTTCCGCATGCTTTTTTATCTATTTACGGGCAGGGAGAAGATTTTATCACAGCCGCGATACCTGTTTTGCGTATTGTATCCAGCGCCCTTGTGCTGATGTCGGTTTCTGTGGTTTGGATGAATGCGGTTACAGGTACCGGTAATTCTAAAATGAATCTCTTCTCCGAATTTGCCGCCATTACTTTTTACTGCATCTACGTATACATCGTACTGGAAAAACTGAAACTGCCTATTGTATGGGGATGGGCCAGCGAATGGATTTACTGGACAACCATATTTGTTCCTTCTTTCTGGTATATGCAAAGCGGGAGATGGAAGAATAGGAAATTATAGCGTGTTTTCCGGCATGATATTTGAAACTTTTTGGTAATACGTTCTTCAGGCAGATAGTCTGCAGGGCGGCAAACAATTTATCTAACCAAAAAGCTGATTATGAAAAACACATGTCTACTCTTATTGCTGTTAAGCATTGTTACAGTTTCACACGCACAGTTTCAAACAGGTAAAAAAGTAATTGGGGGGCAGATTGGGATTGCGACCTTTACCAATAATTATTCCACCACCCCAGGCTCTGAGCAGCGGGTAACACAATTCTCAACATCTTTTTCATTGTCACGGTTTAAATCGCCTACCCTCTTAAATGGTTTTGGTTTTTCTTATAATTATAGCCGTGCCCATAACAATATTGGCAGCCCAACTGACGACCAGGTATATAATGACCATAATATAACCGCTTTTATAAGCAGCACCAAACTCACACCATTAGCTAAGAAATTCTATCTCACACTTACCGGAAACGCAGGTGCCGGATATGGTTTTTCTAAAGCAGACCATGTCCCATCTACCGGAAATTACTCCAAAGGTGACGGCTATAATCTGTATGTGTCGGGCGATTTGGGGCTGCTCTACCAACTGAATGAGCATTTTTTATTTACCACTGCACTTACCAATTTGCTTAACCTGTCTTACCATCATGGCAGTACCAGCTACTACTCAGGTACAACAGTTAATAAAATAAATAACAACAGCTTTGGCCTGAGTTCCGGGTTAAGGGGGTTCTCGATAAATAATATCTCTGTTGGCGTAAGGTATCTGTTGAAGTAACAGGGTAAAGCAGGAGTAATTTTAACCTTTTAGTTTAGTAACCAGGTCGATGTATTGCTGCATGGCCGCTTCTTTAGACAGCCCCTGCAGTTTGGCCCATGCTTCGTGTTTGAACTTTGCTACAAAATCAAATGCGTTGGATGGGCCAGCTTCTGTATTGTCGCCTTCGGTTGCCTGCTTGTATAATGAATAAAGCTTGAGCAGAGTTTCATTATCAGGTTTTTCAGTAAGTGTTTTACTGTTGGCTACGGCTTGTTCAAATTGCTGCTGGAGTTCCATGAGGTGTAATTTAACCGGAGTCGGGACGCTAAAGCGGCCTGACCCCTAAAATAAAAATTGAATCAAAAATTCCTATTGCATAGACTCCAGTAACCTGGCGCCTTCTGCTTTTAAAGCTACATCATCTGTTGTTCTTGTAGGAAGTTTTACCAGTTTATTTAATACTTCTATTGCCTGCGCAGGTTTCCTGTTTTCTTTATAGGCTTTTGCCAGGTCGAGGTAGTTGGTAACAAAATAAGGCGCAAGGGTTTTACATTTTTCCATGTACTGAATGGCCAGTTCTAAATCGCCATCAGGCAATCCGCCATAAAATAATTTAACAGCAATTTTTTTGATGCCGGATAAAGTGGCCATCTCGTAATGCCATTTGCCAAATGTGTAATTGGCTTTGGCATGGTTTGGGTTGAGCTGCAGTGCTTTATCTGAATAAATCTTCACATCTTTTACCAATGCCACAATCTTTTTATTCTCCGTTTCTACATCGGTCATCTTACCCGATGCCATAGCCATTACATAATACGCATCAGCGCTATTGCTATCAGCTAATCTTGCCCTGTTGGCAAATGCCAGTGCCGTTTCATAATACAATTTTTTAGTACCCTTATCTGTTTGCCTGATGCCGATCGACGCATTCATTTCCGATGCTTTTACCAGGGCTTTTACATTAACAGGATCAATTAATAAAACCTGTTTGTATTTTTCAAGGGCATCGGGTTCTTTTAATTGTTTTTCAAAATTATCCGCTTCTTTCAACAGCACCGTTACATCCTGCGCATAGCCGGTTACAAAAAAGCAGGTCAATAAAACAGAAAAAATAAATTTCATCCTCTTCATTTGTATTACAGGTCTTTTCTTTTCAATTCAAAACTCACGCCCACACTTCCCTGCATTTGCGAAACAGGCGGATGTGTTTTTCTGATAGAGATACACACTTCTTCTGCAAGTAAAAACTGTGCCAGTATTTTTTGTGCAATATCAGTAACCACCGTTTCCAGTAAGGGTGTTGGTACAGCCATCCTTTTTTTTACCAGCTCATACACCGCTACATAATCGATCGTATCTGCCATATGTTTAACAGGTAAATGTTGTGGCGCATGTTTGATGGTAATATTCAGTTCAAACTCATTACCCAATATCTTCTCTTCCTCATAAATACCATGATGAGCGAAAATTTTGAGGTTATGGAGGTGGATGGAAAGCATGGGAGAGGTTTGTGGTCTGTGGTCTGTGGTCTGTGGCTATAGTTTTTCAACAACTATAGACTACAGACCACAAACTACAGACTTGTTTAAGCAATTCCTTTAGCACTCAAATACCGCTCTGCATCTAATGCGGCCATACAGCCACTGCCTGCAGCGGTTACGGCCTGGCGGTAGTGTTTGTCCTGCACATCACCTGCTGCAAAAACGCCTTCCAGGTTGGTTTTGGATGTGCCGGGGATGGTTTGGATATAGCCTGTTTCGTCCATATCAATCCAGCCTTTGAAGATATCGCTGTTGGGTTGGTGACCAATAGCTACAAAGAAACCACTGATAGGTATTTCCTGTGTTTGCTGTGTCTGGTTGTTTTTTATGCGAACGGCTTCAACTTTTTTATCGCCCAGTATTTCATCGGTGTCTGTATTCCAGTAAACCCTGATATTTGGCGTATTGATCACTCTATCCTGCATCACTTTACTGGCGCGCATTTTATCTCTTCTGATAAACATATGCACCGTGGTGCACAGTTTGGATAAATACATAGCTTCTTCTGCAGCTGTATCCCCTGCCCCAACAATCGCAACTTCTTTACCCCGGAAGAAAAATCCATCGCAAACTGCGCAGGCGCTTACGCCAAAACCATTCAACCTTTCTTCACTCGGAATACCCAGCCATTTGGCTGATGCGCCGGTACTGATGATTACTGAATCGGCTTCAATCAGTTTCTCTTCATCAATCCATACTTTGTAGGGTTGCTGACTAAAATCAACTTTGGTGGCCAAGCCATAACGGATATCGGCACCCATGCGGGCTGCCTGTTTTTCAAAATGCACCATCATCTCCGGACCCTGTATTCCCTCAGGATAGCCAGGATAGTTTTCTACTTCTGTGGTGATGGTTAACTGACCGCCCGGTTGTATACCCTGGTACAATACCGGTTTCATATTGGCCCTTGCAGCATAGATAGCTGCAGTATATCCTGCCGGACCGGATCCTATGATCAATACATGTACTTTTTCTGAAACCTCATTTGACATACAAAACTGTTTATTTATTAGACGAACAAAAATATCGAACCCTTTCACTTATCCCTGTTTGGTTTTTCACAAACAGGATTTATTTGGGGATAATCAATTGTTTATACTGGGGCGCATACCCACAAAAAGAACCCAACGCCCCATTACTGATATTACCCATCACTTTTCCTGGTGAAGAAAACGGATTACCCACCGATTGATAGGTAAACTCCCATGTTCTCCAGAAATCATAGGTAGCTTTATCAATATTACAAAGCTTTACAATAACGGTGTCTCCCCTTTTAAAAAAGCCGTATTCGTCTCTTTTAAGGTTTTCATTTTTAGAAACGCCCTGGTCTATCTGGATATCATAGGTTTTACCATCAACAATCTGGTCGTCAAACACACTATTAAAACCGGGTAAAAAATCTTTGCCGTTGGTGCTTGTATAATAACGGATATAATTCCCAAATCCTGGCGGATCCGTTACCCGCGACATCACCACCACTTTTGATGTATCTACATTACCGGGCGCTTTTTTCCACCAAACAGAATCTATCTTTTTTGTAAGTAAAGGAATGGTTGTAGATGCATGATACACCTGCCCGCCCGTTTCTATTGAAAGGGTATACTTTTTACCAAACTCGCCGGATAAAACGCTTTGGGGGGTAGTGTAGTAATAAAAACTGTAGCCATTGCTAAGTGGGAAACTGTCCTCAGTTAATACATAGCTGGCTGTTCCATTATTAATAGTCACTTTGGCCCCATGTATATACGAATGATCGAGCGCATACAGGTCTATTTCGGAAAAATAATTAAGTGAGTTAGATAAGATCACCGCAGGTGCCTGCCCGCTTTCTATTTGTGCCTCTACCACCAGTTTGGCTGGCTGCTGATCGGGCTGCACCTGAATTGTTTTTTCACAGGCCCAGAAACCGCAAAGTATTATTACAAAAACAACCCATTTAATCATGCCGCAAAATTATACTGATATAACATGGAAACATCATAAAAGTTGTTAATCTAATCTAATTAATGATAACCTATTCCTGCAGGGCAAAAACCGGGAACGGGTTTATGAGGTATACCCACCCCCGCTGTATATTTTTCTGCGAAAAACATGCAGCGGCCCCTCCTTGAAAAGGTGGGGATATTTATAAGACAAAGCCCTCTGTTTGGGCAGAGGGCTTTGTCTTATAAATTGAATTGGGTAAAGTTTATCCCAAATAGGCTTTTAATGCATTGCTGTAACGGGCTTTCTGCAAGCGTTTGATCGCCCTTTCTTTGATCTGGCGGATACGCTCTTTGGTGAGATCATATTTCATACCGATCTGCTCAATAGTTACACCATTCTCTCCATCCAGCCCAAAATAAGCGTTAACGATCTCTGCTTCACGGGGACTGAGTGATTTTAGTACGCGGCGGATTTCTTCGCGCAGTGAATCTTTCATCACATCTTCATCGGTATCATCACTGCCTTCCAGTAAATCGCCCATCGCAACGTCTTCAGCCTCGTGTACGGGGGCATCCAATGAAGTGTGACGGGTATTGCTTTGGAAAATATTGTTGATCTCTGTTTCGCTCATTTCAAGGATCTCAGCCAGCTCTTCGGTAGATGGCTCACGCTCATGCTCCTGTTCAAAAGCCATATAGGCTTTATTAGCTTTATTGTAAGTGCCGATCTTATTCTGCGGAAGACGTACCAGCCTGCCCTGCTCGGCCAAAGCCTGCAGAATTGACTGACGGATCCACCAAACGGCGTATGAAATGAATTTGAAACCTTTTGTTTCATCAAAACGCTGGGCGGCTTTAATCAGGCCAAGGTTTCCTTCATTGATCAGGTCGCTGAGTGAAAGGCCCTGGTGTTGGTATTGTTTAGCCACAGATACCACAAAACGTAAGTTTGCCTGCACTAATTTGTCCAATGCACGTTGATCACCCATTTTGATCTTCTGAGCCAAAGTAGTTTCTTCTTCAGGTGTGATCATCGGGATCTTCGAAATTTCCTGCAGATACTTTTCAACGGCTTGCGAATCACGGTTGGTAATCTGTGTAGCGATTTTGAGCTGCCTCATGATGTGTAATTACTGGTTCTTATATGATATTAAACGACTAAAAGACCACAATTGTTTTATAAACGTTGTAAGGAAACCGTTAAATTATGGACAGTTCTTTCAGAAGTCTGCAAAGGTACGTTGCAGCAGCGAATTTTGCCAGCTTTTGTGGAAAAACTTGGCTAAATGGGCAAAATTTAGAATGTTTTACCCTTATTCTGAATAAATTAAACCCTGTCAGAAGCGGCTAAAACTTAGGTTTCGGTTTATCTTCGCCGCTTATGATAGATTTCAGATCAGATACAGTAACCCGCCCTACCCCCGGGATGCTGGAAGCCATGATGCGTGCCCCGGTTGGGGATGATGTTTTTGGAGAAGACCCCACCGTTAATCAACTGGAAGCTATGTGCGCCGCTCTTTTTGGGATGGAAGCCGGTATATTTTGCCCAAGCGGTACTATGACCAACCAGATAGCCATTAAATGCCATACACAGCCGGGTGATGAGGTGATTTGCGACCGGTTATCGCATATTTACCAGTATGAAGGTGGTGGAATTGCCTTTAATTCCGGGGCTTCTGTTAGGTTACTGGAAGGCGATCGTGGACGCATAACAGCGGAGCAGGTAAAAGAATCCATTAATCCTGATGATATTCATAAGCCTGTAACTACCCTTGTTTCTCTTGAGAATAGCGCTAACAGAGGCGGCGGTAGTTGCTATCATTTTGCTGATATTCAGTTGATTAAAGAAGCTTGCCTGCAAAATAATTTGAAACTTCATTTAGACGGAGCCCGCCTGTTTAATGCCTTAGTGGCAAAGAATGAAACCTGCAAACAATATGGTGAAACATTTGATTCGATCTCTATCTGCCTCAGCAAAGGTCTTGGAACACCTGTGGGCAGTGTGTTAATAGGTACGAAAGCAATTATTAAGAAGGCAAGGCGGATAAGAAAGGTGTTTGGCGGCGGCATGCGTCAGGCGGGTTATCTGGCTGCAGCCGGTATTTATGCACTTGAGAACCATGTGGCCAGATTAGCGGAAGACCATGCACATGCACAGCAAATCGAAAAGGCATTAACGGCTAAGGATTTTGTAGGTGAGATATTACCTGTGGAAACAAATATTATCATTTTTGAAGTAAAAGGCAGATTTACTGCACCCCAATTGGCCGAAAAGTTGCGGGAAGAAAGTATTTTTGTCATCCCCATATCCTCCAAACAGATCAGGATCGTAGTACATCTCGATATCACCCCTGAACATGTTGCGAAAACCATCCAGGTGATCAATTCTTTATAGATAGATCATCCAAACAGAGAAATATTAACAATCAGCATAGCTATGTTACCCAGAATTAACCCAACGAATACACAGGCCTGGTTTTTATTGAAAAAACACCACGAAGAAGAAATGAGCCGCCGGCACATGCGCGATCTGTTTGCTGCCGACCCCGAGCGCTTTAACAAGTTTTCGATCGTTTTTGGCGATATCCTGTTCGATTATTCAAAGAATATCATCAACCAGAAAACACTGCAGTTGCTTTTGCAACTGGCGGAAGATTGTAAGGTAAAGGATGCCATTCATGAAATGTTTGCGGGCATTAAGATCAATGAAACGGAACAACGCTCTGTATTGCATACGGCACTGCGCGATTTTTCGGATACTGCTATTTTGGTTGAAGGAAAAGATATTATGCCAAGGATCCGCAAGGTGCAGAACCACATGAAAGAATTTTGTGAGAAAATACACAGCGGAAAATGGAAAGGCTATACCGGTAAAAAGATCCGTTATATTGTAAACATAGGTATCGGCGGCAGCGACCTGGGGCCGTTTATGGTTACCGAAGCGCTTCGCCCCTATTGGAAAGAAGGCATACAGTCGTTCTTTGTAAGCAATGTTGACGGAACGCATATTGCTGAAACACTCAAGAAAGTAAATCCCGAAGAAACCCTTTTCCTGGTAGCATCAAAAACATTTACTACGCAGGAAACCATGACCAATGCACATACTGCCCGCAGTTGGTTTTTGGAGCATGCCAAAGAGGAGGCAAATGTGGCCAAACATTTTGCGGCACTCAGTACCAATGAAAAAGAGGTTACTGCATTTGGTATTGATAAGGCCAATATGTTCGAATTCTGGGATTGGGTAGGCGGAAGATATTCTTTGTGGAGCGCTATCGGTTTGCCTATTGCATTAACAATAGGCTATGAAAATTTTGAACAGTTATTAAAAGGCGCTTTTGCTGTTGATGAACATTTCAAGAAAGAAAAGTTTGATAAAAACATACCGGTATTGATGGCGTTGATCGGCATCTGGTATACCAATTTCTATGGCGCACAGAGTGAAGCCATTCTGCCTTATGATCAATACATGCACCGTTTTGCGGCCTATTTCCAGCAGGGTAATATGGAAAGTAATGGTAAGAGTATTGACCGCAGCGGTAATCCTGTAAACTATTCTACCGGCCCGGTTATTTGGGGTGAGCCAGGTACAAACGGACAGCATGCGTTTTATCAACTGATCCACCAGGGTACGTTAATGATACCGTGCGATTTTATTGCGCCGGCTATCAGTCATAATGCCATTGGTGATCATCATGTAAAACTGTTGTCGAACTTCTTTGCACAAACAGAAGCGCTGATGAACGGAAAATCAGAGAATGGTGTAAAAGTGGAATTGATGAAAGCGAATAAGAACGAAGATGAAATAAAAAAGCTGGCGCCATTTAAAATATTTGATGGCAACAAGCCCACCAATTCGATCCTTGTAAAAGAGATCACGCCTTATACGCTGGGTAGCCTGATTGCTTTGTATGAACATAAAATATTTGTGCAGGGCGTGATCTGGAACATATTCAGCTTTGATCAATGGGGTGTTGAGCTGGGTAAGCAATTGGCCAACCAGATATTGCCTGAGTTAACCAATGATGAACCGGTAACAACGCATGATACTTCTACCAATGGATTGATCAATGCGTTTAAGGCGTTTAGAAAAGCGTAGGAATGTTGAATATTAAATATTGAACAGGGAATGTTGAAGTGATGCAGTTCAACATTCCCTCAATCCGTTCTACATTTTAAATTTAAACCGTGCCCTTGTGCCTTTGTGTGCATTATATTCCAGGCAAAGCAAGCGTAAATTGTAATAATGGAAAACATTCTCATACGCCCCATTCAGCCCGGTGATAATGTTGCGATGGCAAATATTATCCGCAGAAGCCTGGAAGAATTTGGGGCAAATAAGCCGGGTACGGTGTATTATGATGAGTCAACTGATCACTTATTTGAATTATTCCAATCAACTCCGCGCAGCGCTTATTTTATTGCAGAGAAAGACGGTGTGCTGCTTGGCGGGGCCGGGATTTTTCCTACAGAAGCTTTACCGGCAGGCACCTGCGAGCTGGTGAAAATGTACCTCTCTCCTTCTGCAAGAGGAATGGGATTGGGAAGAAAAATGATCAGCCGTTGCCTGGAAGAAGCTGTGGCACTGGGTTTCACTTCAGTCTATCTTGAAACCATGCCTGAATTAAAGAAAGCTGTAAGCGTGTATGAGAAATTCGGGTTTGAATATCTTACGGCACCTATGGGTAATTCGGGGCATAATGGTTGTGATATCTGGATGCTTAAAAAACTATAAGTGTAATGTGTTGTGCTATTGAAATCCATCAGTTCTCTGCGTAAACTCTTTTACTCTGCAGACAAGCGATAGGAGCTGATGTTATGAGCATATTATAACTATTTGTAGTGGGTTAGGCGAATTATTTTATTTTATTGTGACAAGCTGAGTACTGGTGATGAGGTATGTATTAATGCGGATGAGCTATTCTGCTGCGCCAATTGATTGAATGCAAATGTTAGCGTATGTTTTATTCTTTTGCTTATTAGAGTGTAACAGATAAATTGAGCCTTCCTCCAAGGCCTACCTCTATAATTTTTTGTAAAGTTGAGATACGTACATCTTTGATATCATTTTCAACTTTTGAAATATATGCTTTATTAGTACCGCATTTATCTGCAAGCTGTTCTTGAGTTAACCCTTTCTCTAATCTTGCTTCAAGTAACAAAGCACCTAATTTGAAGCTCTGGTACCCTTTGTCAAATTTATCACGTTTTGGAGTACCTTTTTTACCATACTGTTCGTCAACTAACTGTGCAAGCGTCTTAGTATTATTTTTTGCTTTCATAATATTCCTCCATTATTTTTAAGGTTTTTGTAATTTCTTGTTTGGGCGTTTTTTGTGTTTTTTTCTGGAAACCATTTGCAAGCACTATTAATTTACCTTCATCGAAAAAACAGAAAATTCTAAAAATATCGCTGCCTAGTTGAACCCGAATTTCATATAAGCCATCAGTACCTTCTAAATGTTTCAAATAATTTTCAGGAACATGTTGCACTTCTTCTATTAATAAGAAAGTCCACAAAATTTTAGCTCTTACTTTTTGAACTTGTGCTGCTAAGAAGTTTTCAAAGTAATTTTTATAAGTAAGAATTGTTCTGTATTTATGATTACTCACTTTGTAAAGATACAAAAGTAGTCCAAAGGGGCAACATTTATTTTTTTATAAAGGGGGCATAATTAGTAAGCCAAAGAAGAATTTAATTGAAAATGGAGAGCATCTCAACAAAACAAAAACAGGCGCGTAGCCTGTTTGCCATCTCTATACCATCTTTCGATAACTCCATACAGTCACTCCGCTCATAACCGGTTCCGTTCAACAGGGGTTTCATTGTTCGCCCGTTGGGCGCAACGAAACCTTAGTTATTAGCTACAGTTTTGTCCACCGTTAGAATTGCAATGTCTTTTCA
Source organism: Sediminibacterium sp. (assembly GCA_036758845.1). Taxonomy (GTDB): domain Bacteria; phylum Bacteroidota; class Bacteroidia; order Chitinophagales; family Chitinophagaceae; genus Sediminibacterium. The sequence continues at coordinate 16,556 of DAIOVU010000040.1, read as the reverse complement.
ACTTTCATTTCTGTTATGTCTAACTTTAATGTTTTTGTGTTATAAATAGGGCTGTGGTAACCATAAATCTTATTGTTGTCAAATGCTCGTAAATCAAGAACGCTAAATGTTTGAGAATAAATTGTCAAAGTTCGTGTGTCAATGTCAGCGATTGCAATTTGTTGAATAGTCCCTTTTAAAAATCTTCTTGTCCAAATTGGTAACGCAACTTGATTGCGTTTTGTCTCCCAAATTACGGGACCGCCACACCATTTATTCAAAAGAACTTTTTCATAACCATTAGTGACCAAATAGCATTGTCCACCAATTGGTGCACCCATTCCAATTTCGTTTAGTTCTCCAAACTCAATCTTAAATTGTCCGTCATTAGAAATTAGATTTTTGTCGTTGTTTGAAAAGTCCCACGGGTTTGGATAATTGTCATTCATAAATAGACACACCTTTAAAAATGTCAGCAAATGTCTGCCAGTTAGCTTCGTTTGCATTTATGTTTTGATTGGTATTGTCATAATACCCTTGAATGTCGTTTGCATAGGAACATAATGCTTCTAAAAAGTCGTCCAACTTTGTGTTCTCCCAACTTTCAGGATTGTCGACAAAATCCTTTCTTAACAAGTCAATAAACTTGATAAAAGATTGTCTGTCGGTTACTTTAAATTTGGAAACGGTGTCTGTCATAAAATTGTAGCTAACGTTTTGCAGCTACCCGAAGGGCGGGACTTTTACCACAAAACTTGATTTGAAAAACTAATGTTTGATTAACCACAAAGCTGTCTTTGGAACACGAAACCCCGCCTTTTGGGTAGGTGCTGTTAGCGGTTCGTGCTATTTTCAGTTCGGTGTCGTGTCGGTTGATTTCAGTCATTGCTTGATTTCTTTATTGCCACTAAACAATGCCCTTCTGATTTTTTCTGACGTTCGCAGATTACAATTTCGTCTGGCTTAAATTCTAACTCTTCAAACTCGTCATTGGGGTCAAAGTCCGCAAATGATTTAATGCGATAAACATTTTCATTTAACCTGTCAGCCCACAATGGTCGCCAAACAGGAACAGCTTCATTTATTACTTGAACATAGATAATTTCTTCGTTTAGTTCAACAAAGTCTGTGTAGTTACAACCAATTTTAAAAGCCAAGTTGCTTTGGAAGCAAATGTTTAAGTCGTCTTTGTCAGTTATGTTTTTGCTTTCAAGAAAACTATCAAAGTCATTTCTCAAGTCGGGAGTTAAAAAACCAATGTCGCTTAAATTAAAAACCTCTTTGTATGGAGTTGAATAATCGTGTCCTCTAATTTTTAGAAATGTCAAGGAACGAAATACAAGTTTAAAGCCACAAATAGTTTCTTTAGACCAGTCCTCATGTGAACGTGTCCAAGTGAGTTGAAGTTGATTTGAGGTTATGTCATGGTGGTAATCTCTAAAGTCAAAGTTGTTGTGCAAGTCCAAAAACTGTCCGTTGAAGTCCAGTCCTGCTTGCTCAAAATTTACTTTAAAGTTGGTCAGTATCATTAGTCAATATTTGTTTTTGTCTTGCAGAAATGTTTGGGTTTACACTGTCGTCCAAGCATGACCGCTAACTTAGTTATACGCGCTAATCTATTACACCCATACAGCTATTTGGGTGGGCTTTGCGCGTATAACTTTCGCATAATGAATATAGGAGAAATATATTATAAGTCATCGAAAGGTGTTGTAATATTTTGAATACTTCTCGTACTTACATGGGTATAAATCTCAGTTGTTTTACTGCTTGAATGGCCAAGTATGGTTTGTATATATCTTAAATCAGTTCCCGCTTCCAATAAATGAGTTGCATAACTGTGTCTTAACCAATGTAATGTGGCAGGTTTCTGTATCCCCGCTTTTAATACAGCCGTTTTCATTACCTGTTGCAGGCTTCGCTGGTCGTAAGCTGTTTCAGGGTATTGTCCTTCGAATAAATAATGTTTCGGTTTGTACGCGAGGTAATATGCTCTCAATAATTGGATGGTCTTATTGCTTAAAGGGGCAACCCTGTCTTTGAAACCTTTCGCTTGTTTAATGAGCAGCAGGTTTCTTTTTGCATCAATATCGTTTATAGTTAAATGTAGCAATTCACTGCAACGTAACCCGCAACTATATACCAGGGAAAGCATGGTTCGATGTTTCAGGTTTACCAAAGAATTCAGTATTCTTTTTACCTCTTCCTTACTTAATACATTTGGCAGCTTCTTTATTTTTCTGGGGCGATGGATCTTCTCAATTTCTATTGCAGCATTTAATATGGAACCATAGAACAATTTGATGGCATTCACTATCTGATTCTGGTAGGAGTAAGAAAGCCGTTTGGCAATAATATAATCGTTGTTAAAATCAATCACATCCAGATTAGAGATACCTGTGGTTTCCTTATCAGGAAAATATAGTAAAAAACACCTGATTGCTTCGGTATAGGTTTTAATGGTTTGAACACTATAATTTTTAGACCGCATGAAGCGAATAAACTGTCTGATATGTTCTGCTTTTTCTTCTGATAGTTTTTCGGCAATGCCCGTTTCAAATGCTTCCGACTTTGGCTCCAAACCCAGCAAATGGCGGTAATAGGCATTATCCTGTACATGCCAGCAACGCAAACGGGGATCCCATATCGCACCCTTCCATTGTCTTATTTCAGCAACCCAGTCTTTGTGGTAGGGAAATGTAATGGCAATTCTTTTTTTGCCTTCGATCTCCATAATGCCAACCTGCCAGTTTTTTTTCATTACCCAAAATTTATACAATTTCAGATAAGGAAAAAGGCTTGCGGTAAATACGCTGTATAAATACGCGAAACGTTCGAGGCTTTCCGCAGGCTGGTATTTTATAACTGTCTGCCCGGCAACTGAAGCCGATTAGCATTACCGCGTAGGCTCCCCAACCGGCTGCCAAGCTGGGGCAGGTTTGAAAATACTTTGTGGGGGTATTGATAAGAAAAACTATTGCATTGTGTTGCCTATTATAAAATCAGCCCCGGAACCCGCCTGACCATATTAGTTGCCCCATCGGGGCAACAGGTGGGTAGCCCCCAATAAGGGAAGGAAGCCCCCCCGCGTGCCGTAGGTACGCCACCGTTTTTCAACACTGAGCAGGTAGGCAAAAAAACCTTCCTCAAGCCCATTTTTTAGCCAAAAACACAAATGAGCAATAATACAGTAATAATATAGTAATCCCACCATAACAATATACCTATAACGTACTTACCCCATACCAACCACTCACCAACCTTACCCCCCTGCCATACCCCCCCAAAGCCCATTTTAAGCCCGCCCCCAAAAACTTTTTAACCACAGTACTTAAATGGCATTTTTATACTCTGAGGGGTGTTTTGCGACAAAAAAATGCCAATAAGCGATAGCGTGGGAAAATGTTATAGCAATGCTATAACAATATACCTGCGAGGCACTAACCAGGCGGTTAGCTTTAGAAGGCAGGCGCGGCCGGGAAGAAAGCAAACAACCGCATAATTACCTACACCTTTGTGCAACTCCGCTTCTCCGTGCACTCTGTGCTGAAAAAGCAACCTCATCGTTTAAGGTGATATTTTAAACACAGAGGTACTGAGGTTCGCAGAGTATAATCAATTAACCCCGCCAACAGGTTCATAATACAATAATTCTACTCCTGCTTTTTCCCTTTCAGGTTTATGCCAATACCTACTTCATATTGCTGGCTCGAATTATTTGATACCCTGATATTGGTGTTGTAAAAAAAGTTTGCTTCAACAAGGTTATCAATACGGATACCTGCTCCTCCCCTGATATTACCGCTTGTTTGGTATAGCAGCATGGCATTGATCAGCTTATTATATTGGAACTGCATACCAAGATCAAGTATTGGAGCGGTTGTTTTGTATACCCTAAACATCATCAAAGGTTTCAGTAACAATTGTTCATCGTTATTAATATCAATGATGCCTGACAGGCCCATTTGCGCAATAGTAAGATTGGCATTGCCTTCTGTTTTAGCTGAAAAATTTTCTTTCAGCCTTTGCAGAGAGATTCCTGCAGTAAAATTCTTTTTTATGTACACTGCTCCTATATTGCCATCAAACTGCATATTCTGGTTCAGGTTATTTGCAATCATTGGATCAACAGCGCCGCCTTCATCAATGTATGAATTGTTGAGCCTGTCTTTCATAAAAGCTAATGAGAACCCGATCCTGAGTTGATCTGACTTATTCAGTTTTATGCGATAAGCATAATTGGCCAGTCCCATAGTTCTGGTTAGTATACCTGCTTTGTCGGCCATAACCTGCAACCCTGCGGCAGAGTTGGCGCCAAACAGGAATTCAGCGCTCACATTAGTAAATACAGGCGCTCCATCAAAACCCACCCAACTCCTGTTTTGCAGGGCGTATATTTTATTGCCGTCAGCACCTGTAAAACCTGCATTCCATAACATCCGGTTATTAAAGTATTGGCTCATGCTGTTTCCCATTTCCTGTTGTGCATTGGTGCACAATTGCAGCAACAACCCTAAAACGAGTAGTGCCCCGGCTGGTTTAAACTGATAGCTCTTGTTCATATCTTTCTTTTTAAATTTTAATACTTGGTTTCTCTCAGCTTCTTTTTTATCAATCGGCCTTCTCCTATCTCATCAACATAATGGTTCCTTTTTTCACCACCTGGCCTCTTATGGTAAGAACAAAGAAGTAGGTGTCTTTAGTTAACAACCTGCCACCTGAATAACCGTCCCAATCGTTAGCGTAATTATTTTGTTCGAAAACAATCCTGCCACTGCGGTCGAACACCTGTAGTTTATTAGTGGGATACTGATCCAGGTTTTTAATTACCAAGCGGTCGTTGATACCATCGCCGTTTGGTGTGAATATATTTACCGGTTCTACGTACAGGTCTTCTATTGCGGTAACATTTACGCTGGCTGATGCGCTGCATCCCCAGGTATTGGTAGCTGTTGCAGTATAGGTTCTGGTATTCACTACTCTTGCCACAGGATTTGCAATGGCGGCATTACTCAGGCCTGTTGCAGGCAACCAGTAATACGAGGTAATATTACCTGTTGCACTTGCCTGCAGTTGTGCCATGAGTCCTTTACTGATACCGGATGGTGTTGCCGTAGCAGTAACAGTTGGCAAGGCATTTACTGTTACATCTTTTGTTACAGCAGTGATACAACCACTTAAATTGGTAACTGTGTAACTGATAGTAGCGGTACCTGCTGCAATACCATTAACGGTACCTGAAGTATTAACAGTAGCAATGGATGCACTGCTGCTGCTCCAAACACCACCTGTTGTGGCATTGGCGAATGTTGTACTGCTGCTTGCACATACCCCGGTTACTCCAGTGATAGCTGTAACAACCGGCAACGCATTTACGGTTCCGCTTACGGCTGTATTCCTGGTAATTGCGTTTGAGGATGCACTGGTTATATTTCCTGACGGAGTACCTGTAGCTGTTTTGATTAACCGCACATAAACGGATGTTGTGTTCACTGTTCCGCCGGAATGTTGAAGGGTAAGACTGCTGCTGTAAGTGCCTGCAGCGCTTAAAGACAACTCATATCCTGTTGGAGCAGTTACTGTGATATTGTCTGTTAATGTGGTGCCAGCCACAGTAAATGATTGTGCCGCAGAAACAGCTCCTGCACAGGAAGCAAATGCATTCAGTGTTCCTGTAACAGTAACAGTAGATGGTGAGAGAATATTGGCTGTTAACCCGGCAGGCTGTGTGAGTGTATAATTACCTATGGCTGTTCCGCTGATGGTGTAACCTGAAACAGTTACTGCAATATTATTGGCAATTGCTGCGCTTGCAAAACTGGCAACCGGTGTTCCTCCCAAAGTTACATTGGATGCATCAGATGTTATTACACCACTTAAAGCTGCAGTACCTGTAATTGTTGCTGTTGTTGTACCATCATAAATTTTATTACTGGCTGTTAATCCTGTAATAGTTAATTCTTTGGCGGTAATATCGGCTGTTAAACCTGCTGGCTGAGTAAGAGTGTAATTAGCTGCAGCAGTTCCACTGATGGTATAACCAGATACAGTAACGGCTTTTGCTGTTCCTACTGTTGCACTGGCAAAGTCTGCTATAACAGTTCCCCCCAATGTTACACTGGATGCATCTGCCGTTACTACTCCACTCAAAGCAGCAGTTCCACTTAAAATAGCAGTGGTTGTTCCATCGTATATTTTATTACTGGCTGTAATGCCGGTAATGGTTAATTCTTTGGCCGTGATATTGGCTGTTAATCCTGTTGGCTGTGTGAGTGAATAATTACCCGCTGCTGATCCACTGATGGTATAACCGGATACGGTAATGGCTTTGACGGTTCCAACAGTTGCATTGGCAAATACAGCGGTGGCTGTTCCACCCAGTGTTACATTAGATGCATCTGCAGTTATTACACCATTTAAAGCAGCAGTTCCATTTAAAGTAGCTGCTGTGGTTGCATCATATACTTTATTGCCGGCTGATAAACCTGTTACGGTTAATTCTTTGGCGGTAATATCGGCTGTTAATCCGGCTGGCTGTGTGAGTGAATAATTACCCGCTGCTGATCCACTAATTGTATAACCGGATACGGTAATAGCTTTGACTGTTCCAACAGTTGCACTGGCAAATACAGCACTGGCTGTACCGCCCAGTGTTACATTAGATGCATCTGCAGTTATTACACCATTTAAAGCAGCAGTTCCATTTAAAGTAGCTGCTGTGGTTGCATCATATACTTTATTGCCGGCTGATAAACCTGTTACGGTTAATTCTTTGGCGGTAATATCTGCTGATAATCCTGCTGGCTGTGTGAGCGTATAATTACCTGCGGCTGATCCACTGATAGTGTAACCGGATACAGTGATGGCTTTGGCTGTTCCAATATTTGCGTTGGCAAAAACTGAGGTCACTGTTCCGCCCAGTGTTACATTGGATACATCTGCGGTGATCACTCCACTTAAAGTGGCAGTACCACTAGGTGTTGCGGTAGATGAACCATCGTACACTTTATTGCTGCCCGCTAATCCTGCTATGGTAAGTTCTTTGGCGTAAACGGTACTGGATACTGTTGCCACATTTACACTGGTAGCGCCTGTGCTGGAGAGTACAACATTTCCACTGTAATTGCCCGGAACTGTGGTTGAAACTATACGAACATATACTGTTGTGGCTGTTACTGTTCCGGCGGCTCCTACTACGATACTTCCGGCAAATCCTGATGAAGCAGCAGTTGATACTTCAAAACCGGTTGGTGCCGTAACAGTAATACCTGCATTTAAACCGGAACCAGATGTACTGAAGCTGGTATTGGCTGAAGCTGTGCCATAGGTGGTTGTTACTGCACTTAAAGTGCCTGTACTTGTAATAGTTGGAAACTGTGGGGTATTGCGGATCACCGCTACATTATTGGTGGTATAATTAGCAATGGCAATATCCGGCTTACCATCTCCGTCTATATCGCCTACCGCTACAGCTTGTGGCAGATTATTGGTTCCTGAACTAAGGTCTACTCTTGTGTCGAAATTAATGGTACCACTGCTGCCAATATTCCGTAATACAGATGCTGATGCTGCATTTGCATTGGCTGTGGTCAGGTCTGCTTTACCATCCCCATCAATATCGCCTATTGCAATACCATTAGGACTTTGGCGTGTTGCAAAATCAACTTTTGTGGCAAAGCTGATGCTGCCTGTACTACCCGTATTTCGCAGCACAGATAAATTATCAGAAAGAAAATTTGTAACCGCTATATCAGGTTTCCCATCTCCATCTATATCACCTATTGCTACACTGGAAGGATCTGTACCTACTGTAAAATCTGATTTTGCAGCAAAACTGATATTGCCAAGGCTACCTGTATTTAGAAATACAGAAACAGAAGTAGCAGTATAATTTGTAACTACTATTTCAGGTTTCCCATCCCCATCTATATCTCCAATTGCTACATTATAGGGGTTGCTGCCCGTTGTATAGTCAACTTTTGTTGCAAAACTGATAGTGCCATTACTGCCGGTATTCCGCAAAACAGATACTGATGCAGCATTATTATTTGCTACGGCTAAATCAGGTTTACCATCTCCGTCCAGATCCCCAATTGCCACACTAACAGGTGCACTGCCGGTTGTAAAATCAACACTTGCGGCGAAGCTGATATTGCCACTGGTACTTGTATTACGTAGTACAGAAACAGAAGTAGAGTTTCTGTTTGCCACAACCAGATCGAGTAATCCGTCGCCATCAATATCACCGATAGCTACAACGTAAGGATTGGTACCTGCCGTAAAATCAATTTTGGTTGCAAAGCTGATCGTACCACTGCTTCCTGTGTTACGAAGCACAGATACTGTTCCATCGGTGTAATTGGCCACGGCCAGGTCTGATTTGCCATCGCCATCTATATCTCCAATTGATACGCCATAAGGCCCCGAACCGGCGGTTACATCTACTTTAGCGGCAAAATCATCAACGGTAAGGGTGCTTTTATTAGGACTGAATACAGGAGTGAAATAAGCCGAACTGTAGGCAGACAGTGTTGTTCCTCTGTTTAATACCATAATTGGTGCATAGGTAGCGCCAGCCGGAACCGTTACTGTTAAACTGGTGGATGAGCCTGCTGTAGCTGTAGCCTTGGTTGCACCAAAGAAAACATCATTATTAGATGCGGTAGTATTATAATTGGTTCCTGTAATGGATACTGTTGCATTAACTGCTCCGCTCAAAGGAGTATACGAACTGATTGTTGGCGGGAACTGCGGTGTATTCCTGATCGCAGATACATTATTAGTACCCTCATTTGCAGTTACGAGATCCTGTAAACCATCTCCGTCTAAATCGGCTATCGCTACACTACGAAGATTACTGCCTGTTGAAATATCTGCTTTGGTATCAAAACTGATTGTACCGCTGCTGCTCATATTGCGCAATACAGATACGGTATTGGATGTGTAATTTGAGGTTGCCAGGTCTACCTTGCCATCGCCATTGATATCGCCTATTGTTACAATTACAGGAGCAACACCAGTGGCAAAATCTACTTTGGCAGCAAAACCAATTGAACCCGTAGTACCTGTATTCCTGAACACAGATACGGTATTGGAACTGGCATTGGAAACAGCGAGGTCTGGTTTTCCATCCCCATCAATATCACCCAGTGTAATACATTGCGGGCTGCTGCCGGTAGCGTAATCTACTTTGGCGGCAAAGCTGATGGATCCATAAGTACTGGTATTTCTGAATACAGACATGGTATTGGAACCATAATTATCAACGGCCATATCGTACTTTCCATCTCCATCAAGATCGCCCATTGCAATAACAACAGGATAGGTTCCTGTAGTAAAATCTACTTTTGCAGCAAAACTGATGGTGCCGCTGGAACCAGTATTTAAAAACACAGATATAGAATTGCCCTGGTAGTTTGCTACAGCAAGGTCGGACAGGCCATCTCCATCTATATCAGCAATTGTAATGCTAACCGGATTATTGGATGTGGCAAAATTCACTTTTGTGGCAAAGCTGATCGTTCCAACGGTACTTGTATTGCGTAATACAGAGATGTTATTATCACCCATATTTGCTACAACCACATCAAGTTTGCCATCCCCATCTATATCGCCTATTGTAATTCCTTTTGATGCATAACCTATCGCAAAATCTACCTTTGCAGCAAAGCTGATCGAGCCGCTGCTTCCTGTATTACGTAACACAGATATCGTACTGGCAGCGCCATTTGAAATTGCCAGATCTACCTTGCCATCCCCATCCAAATCGCCTGCTGCTACACTAAAAGGGCTGCTGCCCGTTGTATTATAGATAGTTGCAGCGAAATCTCCGCTGATAATACTGCCTTTTGCCGGACTGAATGTAGGGGTAAAATAGGCAGAACTATAACAAACCACTCCGGCGGGAGCATTTAGTACTGTTATGGGTGCATAGGTTGCACCATTGGGTACTGTTACCGTTAAACTGGTTGTTGATCCGGCCGTTACTGTAGCCATGGCGGCACCAAAAAAAACCACATTATTAGATGATGTGGCATTAAAATTGGCTCCGCTTATTGTAATCGTAGTGCCTACCACTCCGCTGAGCGGACTAAACGAAGTGATGACAGGTAGTGATATACCAGCCCGGGAGGCCATCTGGAGGAGCAGGAATACAATCAGATATCCAAACCTGATAAGGCTGGTACGTATGTTTCCGTTGGAGGGGGATATTGTCGTCATAAAATGAGGTTGATTTCTTGCATTAAGGATTCCTTAACAAAAGTAGACGGTGCTGTTTAGCTACTTTATGATGGCTATCAGCCTGGTAAATGATTCTGGTTAATTCTGCAAAAAGGCTTACAGTATTGGAAAACTGTTGAGGAGAAAACGATGGGCAAGGATTAACTAACTGATCATGGTCAGTAAATAAACGAAGACCTCGACGCTTTAAATATCCGGGGTAAGGCAAATCTTCCGGAAGAGCATAAAAAAAGAGACCGCCTTTTGAGCGGTCTCTTTTTTAAGAATATGTTTGTGTTAAATTACCATTTATCTACTTCCTCAGAAGCGCCATTATCGGCTGTAGCTGCATCTGTGATAGGCGTTGGAGCAATATCTGCTACAGGGGCTGAAGCTTCTGCAGCAACAGCAGGTGCATAGGTTTCAGTTTCTGAACCAACCGCTTCTCCCTCTCCTTCTGCATATTCGTGGTTAAATGCATCAAAATCGAAATCAGGCATCAGGTCTGTTTTCACATAATCAATGGCCTCACCCAGGGCCTTGATAAATTTATTAAAGTCTTCTTTATACAGGAAAATCTTATGCCTGTCGTAACCATTGTCATCAAAACGCTTACGGCTTTCTGTAATGGTAAGGAAGTAATCATTACCACGGGTTGCCCTTACATCAAAAAAATAGGTTCTTCTTTTTCCAGCCCTGATACGTTTGCTGTAAACACTTTCCATCTTTTTGTCATTGTTCTCGTACGCCACGTCATTAATTTTTGGTTAGCTAAAATCCTTTTAAGTGCCACAAATATAGGATTGTTTCAGAATTACCAAAATTTTAGAGAAAAGTCGGAAAAGTCCGGAAGACGGGGAGTCCGGAAGTCTGAAAAAAGAAACAAAACAAACAATGCCCTATCCGCCTACTTCCGGACTTTCGGTCTTTTCAGACTTTTCAGACTTCTCTTCCGTTAATTGCAAGCGATACAATTCGGCGTAATAACCATTATTGGCCATCAGTTCCTCATGCGTACCCTGTTCGGCCAGTTCACCATTTTCGAGAACGATGATATTACTGAATTGAAAAGAAGAAAATATCCGGTGGGTGATGATGATGGCTGTTTTATCGTTCAGGTAACGATACAGGTTACCGATGATCTCATTTTCTGTTTTGGCATCCACGGCACTCAGGCAATCATCAAACACAATGATCTCCGGCTCTTTAATCAGCGCACGCGCAATGGAGATCCGCTGTTTTTGTCCGCCACTTAACGTAACACCCCGCTCTCCTATGGCAGTTTCATACCCTTTATTAAACCGCAGTATCTCATTATGTACGCTCGACGACCGGGCAGCCTGTTCAATGGTTTCTTTGGATGCCGTTTGCGCCAGTCCAAAACTGATATTATTACTTACACTGTCACTGAATAAAAAAACATCCTGCTGCACATAACTGATCTGCTCTCGCAGTGTTTTGAGTTCTATTGATTTGATATCACGCCCGCCAATACTGATGGTGCCTGCTGAAGGGTCGCAGAATCGCAATAATAGTTGTGCCAGTGTTGATTTGCCGCTGCCTGTTCGTCCTAAAACCAAAATCTTATCACCTTGTTTAATCCTCAGATTAATATCACGCAGTGCCCTGATGCCCGTATGTGGATAAGTAAAGCTCATATGATCAAACACAATATCTCCGGACACTTTATCAGTTACCGGATTAGCTGCATTATTGATAACCGGTTTTGTTTGCAAAAACTCATTCAGTCTTTTTTGTGAAGCTGCTGCTCTTTGTATCATGCTGGCTGTCCACCCAATGGCGCTAACGGGGAATGTGAGCATGTTGATATAGATCACAAACTCAACAATCAATCCTACCTTGCTGGTATCCTGCAATGCCTGCATGCCACCCACCATGATGGTTACCAGGGTACTCAACCCGATCATCAACGCCATACTGGGGAAATAGATGGCTTCTACTTTTGCCAGACCAATGGCATTCTTTTTGTACTCCTCGCTGTTTTTACGGAAGAAACCCATCATCGCTTTTTCCTGCACAAAAGATTTGATCACCCGGATACCCGAAAAAGATTCCTGCGCATTGGTGGTGAGGTCGGAAAGTAAAGCCTGTATTTTCTCGCTTTTTTTATTGATGATGCTGTTTACCAGGTAAATGGTAATGGCCAATACGGGCAATGGCGCGAGTACGAGGATGGTGAGATGCACATCTTTTCGAAGCATATTCACCACACAAAAACCGATCAGGGTAACCAGGTTAATCAGGTACATAATGGCCGGGCCGGTAAACATTCTTACCCTGCTCACGTCTTCCGTCATGCGGTTCATGAGGTCACCGGTACTGTGTGTTTTATAAAAATTGGTGTCCAGTTTCTGGTAGTGCCTGAAGATCTCATTCTTCTGATCAAATTCAATATGCCTGCTCATTACAATAATGGTTTGCCGCATAAAAAACATGAGAATACCCCTGATAAGGGCCAGTAACAGGATGATGAGGCTGGACAGTGCAATCAATCCGCTAAAACTGATCTGGGCCGATTGCACCCAATCAATGAACAGGTCTACCAACCGGTCGTGCACAGGCCTTACTGCCGGTGGATGGGCGCCGGGCAGGCGTTGCTGTACCTGGTTGATCACAAAACCGGTTACCTGGGGCGCCAATACGGCAAAATAGTTAGAGGAAATAACAAACAATGTTCCGATGATGAAACGATAGCGGTATTTCCAGAAATATTTATTGAGGGCCGATAGCTGCTTCAAGTGGCGGACGAATTTTGGCAAAGGTAAAGGGCAATACGGATTTACATTTACGAGAAGTGATGAATAGATGAACGCGTAGATATATGGTGTATCGTAGGGATAGATGACCAGAAGGAATTATTTAGCCACGGACCTGCCTGCCTCTGTTGGCAGACAGGTCTGTGGCGGGAATCGGGGGAACAATTAAAAGATCCGGCCTGGTGTTATGTTAATCGTGAGTGGTGAGTTAATTGATTACCTGTAATTACTCACTACTCACCACTCACTTTTTATTGAATGTTCAAACTATACCTCACAGAAACCCGTAAATAAGGGTAATAGTAATTTACGGTTGGATAATCTTTGTAATGGCCGTGCAGGGTAAAATAGCCGGGCTCTGCACATAAAGAGAAGCCGTTAGCAATATGATACCTTACCTCGCCCGTTAAAGCATGTAACAGGTGGTGTGATTGATTTCCGCTGATGGTTTTGAGCCAGCCGCCTTTATAATTGGCACTCACAGAAAATTTATCAGAGAACCGGAATCCTCCGCCTGCATTAAAGCTAAGGCCCATTCCATAATCGTACGCCCTGCCACCTATCCGGTAAACATTAGGTACGGCTGCCAGGATAACAGGTCCTGCACCAACCTGCGTAGTAAAAGCAAGTTTATTAGATAACTGATGACTGGAGAATAAATTTAGTTTGATGCTTTGTGTGCTGTAGAAAAATGATTCGTTATGAACATAATCGTAATTGGCAGACATGACCGCCATGCGTTTGGTTTTTTCTTTTGATGTTACCTCCCATCCTGCCAGTGAGCCATAAACGCTGATCACATTAATTACAGAGGTATCATCTTTCCCAAACTCCAGGTGGATGGATATATTACTGAACGGTTTTCTGAAATTTTCAGACGGGGTGCCAAATAAAAACTTCATGTGCCCATACCAGCCAAAACCTGCAATACTATTGTTTACATTGAATTTGCGCATGCCTGCATCAAACTCTGCGTATACTTTGGTAGAATCTCTTTCTGTTGAATTAGGTGCTGTTTTGCCCCATTTTCTGTCAATTATTCTTGTAAACCCAAAAGAAGGATTGATCAATAAAGCCAATACCTCACTTGCCTGCCTTTTAAAACCACGTCGGTTGTTATTTACAATATTGTTTGCCAGGCGGTAAGTCATCTCCCCCATTATCACACCTCCAAAACTGGTATTGATAAAATCATTGGGCGATGGATACTGTTGCTCCGCTACTGTTTCCCATAGATAACTTCCTACGAAGGCTGCAGGAACAGATTGCCAGAAACTATAGCCATTGGCCCTGAATGCGTTAAAATAAAGACTTCCGTGATAGGGATGCGCAAATTGGTTGGTGCCAAAATCATCATCGTCCCATGTCCAGCTTTTAGGGTTTAGATTATTGCGGATTGATGAAAAAGATATGTTAGAGAATTCTGCTTTGTTAACATATTTATTAAAGGCCCATGGTATGGCATTAGACAGTACCAATAATCCTGCTGCGCGGCCGAAATGTTTTTTTGTTAAGGTATCCTGCAAAAGTGTTTTCGTTGCACTTCCGTTACGCTTCTGCATGAAAAAAGGTGATTGAAAAGCAAAAAGCTGGTAAGAACTGCAAATAAGAATGATAAGTAGCAATGTAAAAGGACCGGTTATTAGCTTACCGGTTTCTTTTATAAAATTACTATTGCAGTCATCGCCTGGCATATACGCAAATGTACCCCGCCTCAAAAACAGCAGTAATGACTGCTATCAGTCTAAAGCCTGTTAGTTGTCATTTGCATGATATACTTCAGTATACAATTATATCGCTTTACTAAAGGTATTGGTACTGATCTGTTTTCTCCAAAGCTGTGCATCTAAGGCGGCACTGATATTACGGATGAACGACATGCCTTTATTGGTAACCTCAACCGTTTTCCCATTAACAACTACTAATCCATCAGCTTCCAGTTGGGCCAGTTTTGAAAAAGCGCTGGCAACAAAGTCAGGATCAAGCAGCGGATGATCGAGTACGGTTTTGTTCCCGCACATCAGTTCAAGGATTTTTTTACGGATGACCACATCCTCTTCACTCAAAAAATGACCGTGAACCAATGGTAATATGCCTTTATTAATTTTTTCTTCATAGGCTTCCACTTCTTTATCGTTTTGCGCAAAAGCATTCCATGCATCGCTGATACTTGATACACCAAGGCCGATAATGAGTTTTGATTTGGTTGTGGTGTAGCCCATGAAATTCCTGTGCAGGTTGCCGCTTTTGGCGGCGAGGAACAGTTTGTCATCCAGCAAAGCAAAATGGTCCATGCCAATACTTTTAAATCCTGCAGCTTCCAGTAATTCTCTGCCCTTATTGTACATCTCCCATTTTTGATTGGCATCTGGCAGATCGGCTTCTGTATACCTTCTCTGCACCTTACTCTTCCATGGCACATGCGCATAAGAGTAAAACGCAATACGGTCGGGCATAAAGCCTTTGATGAGGCTGATGGTATGCTCAATACTGTCTACTGTTTGATGTGGCAGCCCATAGATCAGATCAATATTAATACTCTGGTAATGGTATTTTCGGGCCCAGTCAACTACTTCTTTTGTTTTTTCGTACGACTGTACGCGGTTGATCACAAATTGCACTTTGGGATCAAAGTCCTGCACCCCAAGACTGATCCTGTTAAACCCAACGGTGGCTAATTGTTTAATATGTTCCTCGGTGGTATAATTTGGATGAACTTCTATGCTGAATTCGTGGCTATCATTCACTATTGCCCCATCGGTAATGCCATTGATGAGTTGTGTAAGGTGGGCGGGACTGAAAAAAGTAGGTGTGCCGCCACCAAGATGAATTTCTTTAATAACCGGCGCTGTTGGCAAGAGAGAACGGTACATACTCCATTCTTTTAAAACAGCCGATATGTATGGATCTTCTACCGCATGGTTTACCGTGATCCTTTTGGTGCAGGCGCAGAAAGTACACATGTTTTCACAAAAAGGAAGATGGATATAGATGCACAATTCGCCATTCTCTGCTTTAAACGTATCAATAACCGATTGTTTCCATTTTGCTTCATTGATGGTGGCAAAATCCCAATACGGAACGGTGGGGTAACTGGTGTACCGTGGGGTAGGTACATCGTATTTATGAAGCAGATCCAGAATCTCTTTACTCATACACTAAAGTTTAACCCGGTTTTGAATGGGCCACCCGGGCATGGGCACGAAGTTAAACCAAACATGGCTATCTAACGGTATCCCGGAACAGGGTAAGCCATTAAGCGGAGAGATTTGACACAAATAAGACAAATGGAACTATATGGGCACTTGTTAGCTGAAGATTTTCTAGCATAAATCAGCAGCTAATTTTTGTACTAACATGTTGTAGTATTAAACACATAGTTACATAGGTCAGGAAATAGGGCATATAGTTTAAACGCTATGTTTCTTTTTTGTTTTACCTATCTACCTATGTGTTTTAAAACTGATTTGAAATAAAAGATAACCGCCTTATTCAATACTTTTAAAATAAAACAAATTAGTACATCATTAGCGTTGCGTTGTTATAAACACTAGTTCTTTGAAAATATTGTCAGCATTG
>DAIOVU010000039.1:0-40167 GCA_036758845.1 Sediminibacterium sp. | reverse complement strand
TAACTGTTGCATACAAATTCATTTTGTAGTCAACTTTTTTCAGGACGAGACAATACATTAAAAAAGCCCCCTAAACAGAGGGCTTTCAATATAAGCAAGCAATCGAAAAAACTAATCATGCAACACTTCACGGAAGATAACTAATTTCTGTATCTCAGAAGTTCCTTCACCAATAGTACACAATTTTGCGTCACGATAATACTTCTCTACCGGAAAATCTTTTGTGTAACCATATCCACCGAATATCTGAACAGCTTCATTGGCCGTTTTAACTGCTACCTCACTGGCGTAATATTTGGCCATTGCCCCCTGTTTGGTCACTTTTTCGCCCCGGTCCTTCAGGTCGCAGGATTGCCATACCAGCAGGTCGGCGGCCATTATTTCGGTAGCCATATCGGCCAGTTTAAAACTGATCCCCTGAAAACTGGCAATAGGCTTATCGAACTGGTAACGTTCCTGCGAATATTTTAAAGCAGCTTCATAGGCGCCTTTGGCAATGCCGATAGAAAGGGCGGCTATAGAGATCCGGCCCCCGTCTAATATTTTCATCGCCTGCCTGAAGCCATCCCCCACTTCACCCAAACGGTTACTATCGGGTATATAGCAGTTATCAAAAATCATTTCGGCTGTTTCGCTGGCGCGCATGCCCAGTTTATTCTCCTTTTTACCGCCTGAAAAACCAGCGGTACCGCGCTCTACCACAAAAGCCGTGGCATTACCCTGTGTACGGGGTTCCCCTGTACGGCAGATCACCACTGCAATATCCCCGCTTTTACCGTGTGTGATCCAGCTTTTAGTACCATTCAAAAACCAACCATCACCTGATCTGACAGCAGTTGTTTTCATATTACCTGCATCACTGCCAGTGTTAGGTTCTGTTAGTCCCCAGGCCCCCAACCATTCAGCCGTAGCTAATTTGGGCAGCCATTGTTTTTTCTGGGTTTCTGTACCAAAAGAAAGAATATGATTGGTGCAAAGCGAATTATGAGCCGCTACGCTAAGACCGATGGAACCACATACTTTGGCAATTTCCTGGATGATGGCATTGTACTCGAAATAACCCAGTCCTGCGCCGCCATATTCTTCCGGAACCAATACCCCCATCATTCCCTGTTTGCCCAGTTCTTTAAAAACGGCAAGCGGGAACTGCTGGCTTTCGTCCCATTCCATGACAAAGGGTTTAATGTGCATCTGCGCAAAGTCCCTTGCTGTTTGGGCCACCTGCTCGGTTAGTTCAGTAGGTTTAAAGTTCATGCCAAGTACATTTTAAATAGACGGAGGTCGCCAAAAACAAGCAATCGTTATCTGGCGACCCCCTTAAAAACAAACGACCGTTTGTTAGTTTGTGACGCAAAAGTAGGGTAATTATCTAAACGGGAAAATTTGATTTTTCTACCATGTGTTCTAATTAACTTTTACGTATTTAGCCAGGCGCTGAAATACGGAATCCGGCAGAAAAACGATCTTTTTCAGGTCGGCAACCGATGTATATGCCCCATATTGCTGCCGGTATACAACAATAGCCCTCGCCAGGGCATCAGCAATACCGGTGCGCATTTTCAGGTCGTAGGCAGAAACAGTATTCAGATCTAATTTGGGAACAGTTGCCTGCTCTGTTCTAAGGTACGGACTAATCACACGATATAATGAATCGCTGATCCCATACGTTTTTTTGAGCTGATCAGATGCTACAAAGCCGCCAATGCGTTCCCGGTACCGGGTGATTCTATTAGCCAGCGCTTCTCCTACTCCCGGCAACGCTGCCCATTCTTCAACCGTTGCTGTATTAATATCAATGAGCGCTGGTTTCCTGTTTGAAATTTTCTCCTGTTTCTTTCCAAATGAAAAAATATTGCCCGGCGTTTCGGCTATCCGCACAAATGGCAGCAGCCGGTCTGCTTCTTCTTTACTGATACCCCATATTTTCCTGATATCATCCGGCTGTCTGAAGCGGCCACCTTTATTACGGTAATTAAGAATGGTACGGATCGTTCGCTCATTAACCCCTAACCGGGCCCATCCTTCGGCAGAAACAGTATTGGGATCAAAAGCAAACAAATTGTGATGTATCACTTCAGTTGTACTCTTTGCATCATATAATAAAGTTGCCGGTTCCGGTACAGTACTATCTTTTTGGGATGCAGTATTTGCTTTTGCAATAAAATCAA
Organism: Sediminibacterium sp.; assembly: GCA_036758845.1. GTDB lineage: Bacteria > Bacteroidota > Bacteroidia > Chitinophagales > Chitinophagaceae > Sediminibacterium. The sequence continues at coordinate 37,999 of DAIOVU010000039.1, read as the reverse complement.
CAAGCGCCTGATTAATGAGCGGTGGGCCCGGTTTTGGCCGATAGAGATAGGGCATTGCAATGCATGCCACGATAACGAGCAGTAAAATAATTACTGCCATACGTTCCTTCTTACTGAAGGTGAGATAGTCTTTAAGTATCCTTTTCATACACAAACATTTTATTGTTTTTGTATTCAAAGGGGGTTACAAACGAATAGTTAAGCCATCGTAGGCTAACTGGATATGCGGGGGGAGTTCGCGGTTAATGTCTTCGTGTTTGCCCAACTGGTGACTCACATGCGTAAAATATACTTCCGGAATTTCCAGTTCAAGCGCCAATGATACAGCTTCGGTAAGGTTAAAATGAGAAATATGGGTTTCTCTCCTAAGGGCATTCAGCACCAATATTTTGGAGCCCTTAATTTTCTCTTTCTCTTCTTCCTCTATTTTATTGGCATCGGTGATATAGGTAAAAGCGCCAAACCGAAATCCGAACACAGGCATTTTATGATGAATTACCTGGATGGGCTGCACGTGTATATCACCAATAAAAAAAGGCGATTCATCAATAGTGATCAGGTTAAGCTCCGGTACACCGGGATATTTGATATCAGTAAATGCATAATAAAAATCGCGACGCACTGCTTCTTCCGTTAAGGAGTTGGCGTAAATGTTCATTCCTTTTTTAGAAGTAAAATTATAAGCCCGGATATCGTCCAGTCCGGCCATATGATCTTTATGGGGATGTGTGTACAATACAGCATCCAGTTGATTGGTGCGGGTACGTAACATCTGGTAGCGGAAATCCGGTGTTGTATCTACTACTACTGTGGTGGTTGCAGAACTAACAAGGATACTGCTCCGCAGGCGTTTATCGTGCCGGTCTTCAGAACTGCATACATCGCATGAACAGCCAATCATAGGTACACCTGAACTGGTACCTGTGCCGAGAAATGTTATGGTTAGGGGTGTAGCGCTCACGTGTCAAAACTAAGTCAAATAACATCACGCACTATACGTATTAACCGCAATACTATGCTTCTGTTACAGATTTTTTTACCACTTCTTCGTAAAGTTTTTGCGACTCGTGTGTGAGTTTATCGAAGTCGATAGCCAGTTGAGGAATAATTTCCATCAGGGTATTGATGCGGCCCTCTATGCTGAGGAATTTATTGAGTACCACAATTTTTCTTGCTTCCAGCAGGCACCAGCCACTTTGGAAAGTGCCTCTTTCATACCGAACCACATAACCTGATTCGCCCAGAATATCTGCTAATTTATCTAAAGTGGATTGTGTGTATTTCATTGCCACCCCCATCCCCTAAAGGGGGGTTATGAGGAAGTTCAAAATTAATGCTGTCGCTTCTTTTCAACGGTTTCAGTTATCCACAACCCATTTATTCCCCGTTAGGGGGTTAGGGGGTTGCATTCTTGCTTACCATCTTAATAATGGGCACAATCATCTCTTCCAGGCTGATACCGCCATGCTGGAACGTATTCTTGTAATAATTAACATAATGGTTGTAATTATTGGGATAGCATAAAAAACCATCTTCTTTGGCAAAGATGAAAGCGGAATTTACATTGGGTACCGGCAATCCTGCTTCTTTCGGGTCTTTAAATGCCAGTACATCTCTTGGTTCAAAATTCAGGTTACGGCCATGTTTGTAGCGGAGGTTAGCCGTGGTTTGTTTATCACCTATCACTTTATGCGGTGTATTCACGCGCACACTGCCATGATCGGTTGCCAAAACAATTTTCAGGTTTTTATCCGCAATTTTTTTCAGTGCCTGATGCAGTGGACTATGTTCAAACCAGCTACGCGTAATGCTGCGGTAACTGGCTTCATCGCTGGCCAGTTCTTTCAGCACTTCCATCTCGGTTCGTGCATGACTAAGCATGTCAACGAAGTTGTAAACAATAATATTGAGATCATTCTGTAACAGGTTATGGATATTGCTTACTAATTGCTGCCCATCATTGTGATTGACAATTTTATTATAGCTGAACCTGATATCGTCTTTCTTCAAACGTTTTAACTGTGCTTTAAAGAACTCCTCTTCAAACAGGTTCTTACCGCCTTCATCGTCATCATTTTTCCATTGCTGCGGAAATTGTTTTTCAATATCTATCGGCATCAGGCCCGCAAAAATGGCATTGCGGCAATACTGTGTGGCGGTGGGAAGGATGGAATAAAAAGTTTCTTCTTCCAATACCCTGAAGCTTTCTGCAAATATGGGCTGTATGGCTTTCCACTGGTCGTAACGAAGATTATCTATCAATATAAAAAAAAGCGGTGTTCCTTTTTCTACATGCGGCAATACTTTAAACTGGAACAGGTGATTGCTCATAATTGGCGCAGAGAAACTTTTGGGATCAACCCACGATGCATAATTCTTACTCACAAATTTGAAGAACTCCGTATTCGCTTCCTGCTTCTGTGCCTGGAATACTTCGCGCATTTCGGGACTGTCACTTTTTTCCATCTCCAGTTCCCAGTACACTAATTTTTTGTAGATCTCCATCCACTCATTATAATCAGGGTTATTGCTCAGCGCCATAAACAGTTCTCTGAATTGCTGCTGGTAAGCCGTTGTGGTTTTTTCTGCTACCAGTCTTTTATTATCGATGATCTTTTTTAAAGTAAGCAATACCTGGTTTGGGTTTACCGGCTTAATAAGGTAATCGGTTATCTGGCTGCCAATGGCATCATCCATCAGGTTCTCTGTTTCATTTTTGGTGATGAGTACTACCGGTATATGACTGTTTATTTCTTTTATACGTGCAAGTGTTTCAAGGCCGGTAATGCCGGGCATGGTCTCGTCCATCAACACCACATCTACCAGGTTATCTTTTACATATTCAATTGCATCAAATCCATTGGTAAGGGTATTCACTTCATAGCCCTTGTGTTCGAGGAACAGCTTCTGCGATTGCAGGCTTTCGATCTCATCATCTACCCATAAAATTTTTGCTACAGACATAGGATCAGTTTGGGGTTTGGAGTCTGGAGTTATTTTTATAGAACCCCAAAATACAGGTAATAAGAATAAAATAAATAAAATTAACGATCAGCAGGTAGAAGTGGGCGCGATAATGACACTGTTTTAGCGGGTGGCTGTTAAATAACAAAGTAAATCTATTTCATTCTTCCGTATGGGATTCTTATTTGTACTTTTGCCTGCTGCAAAAGCTACTGATTTAACAATTCAACAACAGGCATGACAGCCATTAAAAGAAAAATTATCAACGACCCGGTGTATGGTTTTATCACCATTAATCACCCGTTGATCTTTGCCATTATTGCACACCCTTATTACCAACGCCTTCGCCGGATACAACAGATGGCTATGGCGCAATTAGTATATCCGGGGGCTGTGCATACAAGGCTGCATCATTCGTTGGGGGCTTATCATTTAATGCATAATGCAGTAGCGGAACTGAGGGGTAAAGGGGTAGAGATCACCGATGAAGAAGAGACAGCGGTAAAAGCAGCCATCCTGCTGCATGATATTGGTCATGGACCATTTTCGCACGCGCTTGAACAAATTTTGGTACAGGGGGCACATCATGAACACCTCTCTTTGCAGATCATGAACCTGATGAATACCGAGCTGGGCGGGCAGCTTACGCTTGCCATCAGGATATTTACTGATAATTACCATAAACCCTTTTTACACCAACTGATCAGCGGACAACTGGATGTAGACAGGATGGATTACCTGAGCCGCGATAGTTTTTATTCGGGTGTAAGTGAAGGTGTAATAGGTTACGACCGTATTATAAAAATGCTGGTGGTGCACGATGGGCAACTGATGGTAGAAGAAAAAGGCATTTACAGCGTAGAGAAATTTTTAGTGGCAAGAAGGCAGATGTACTGGCAGGTATACCTGCACAAAACAGTACTATCAGCCGAGAAGATGCTGGTGAAAATTTTACAGCGTGTGCGCAGCATCTATTCAAAAACGGATGAGCAGTTAAACACATTATCAGAGCTGGATTTTTTCCTTGGTGGCTTTGAGAGCCATATGGACACATCGGTGCTGGAAAAGTTCTGCTCTATTGATGACCATGATGTAATGCATGCAGTTAAATGCTGGAGCCATCATCCGGATAGAATCCTCTCGTTGCTTTGCAACCGTTTCCTTAACCGGCAATTATACAAAGCAAGAATACAGGCGGAGCCTTTTGAGAACAGTTTTGTAAAAAGTAAGGAAGTGGAAGCCATTCAAAAATTTGGCATTTCTCCCGAAGATGTATCTTATTTCTGCTTTACCGGGGAAGCTGCCAATACCCTGTACCAGACCAAAGATGAACGTATTAATATTTTATTTAAAGATGGTACCGTAACCGATATATCCCGGATAGAAAATGCATTAATTGATCAAAACCTTTCAGAGCAGGTTAAAAAATTTTACATTTGTTCGCTAACTTAGGCCATAGACCATCACCCATAAACTTTAGCTTTACCTGCTATTTTCGTGGAATGCCTCCTATGGACCCATGAACCAAACATCAAATTATGCAATTCACAGCCCCGCAAATAGCCATGTTAATCAATGGCAAGCTGGAAGGAAATGCCGCCGCAACCGTTGTTTCCTTTGGCAAAATTGAGGAAGCTGTTGAAGGGCAACTATCTTTTCTTGCCAATCCCAAATACGAGGAATATCTATACAATACCAAGGCTTCCATCGTTATCATCAATGAATCGCTTGAGCTGAAACAGCCTGTGGCTGCCACTCTGGTGCGGGTACCGGATGCTTATACTGCCTTTGCTACCCTGCTTTCCAAATACCAGGAATTGATCAGGCAGCAACTCACCGGCATACAGCAACCCAGCTTTATAGATCCTTCCGCCACTTTGGGTGAGCAGGTATTTGTGGGTGCTTTTGTTTACATCAGCGAAGGTGTTACCATTGGTAATAATGTAAAACTCTTCCCTGGTGTTGTGCTGGGGAATGGGGTGAAAGTGGGAGACAACACCGTACTTAATGCAGGGGTTAAAATATATAATGATTGTGTAATAGGTAAAAATGTAACCATTCATTCCGGATCTGTTATTGGCAGCGATGGCTTTGGTTATGCCCCTCAGGCTGATGGAACTTACCATAAGGTACCACAGATAGGCAATGTGGTGATAGAAGATTTTGTAGAGATAGGAGCCAATACCACTATTGACAGGGCTACCATGGGTTCTACCATCATCCGCGCCGGAGTAAAATTAGATAACCTGATCCAGATAGCACATAATGTAGAAGTAGGCTCTAATACCGTTGTTGCCGCGCAGGCAGGCGTTAGCGGAAGCACTAAAATAGGTAAGAACGTTATGATTGGCGGACAGGTTGGCACAGCGGGGCATATCAATATTGCAGACGGGTCGAAGATTGCCGGCCAAAGCGGTATTACCAAATCTATCAAAGAGCCCAATAAATCCTGGAACGGCACCCCAGCCATGGATTTTTCCAGCTATTTGCGTATACAGGCCATGAGCCGCAACCTGCCCGATTTGGAGAAAAGGGTTAAAGAATTGGAAAAAATGGTGGAACAACTGCTCGCCGAAAGGGTAAATGCCTGAAGAAAAGCCATTTAACCGCCCCGAAATCTTATTTTTGCCGAATATATTTTTGATAACAATACCTGCCCGTTGTACCTAAGGCAGGTTTTGAGTACATACTGTTTTCTGTCATGATCGTTTGATTTTATGGAAAACCAGGCCACTCATAAACCGAAACAGAGAATGGATATCAATTTTAACCCTGACAAACAGCATACGCTTAGTAATTCCATCAGCATCAGCGGCACCGGCCTGCATACAGGTGTTTTAGTTGATATGACCCTAAAACCTGCAAACCCCGGTTTTGGAATCCAGTTTCAACGTGTTGATCTGCCACTGCAACCCATCATCAAAGCCGATTGCGACCTGGTAACCGATACCAGCCGCGGAACTACCCTGCAGGTAGGCGATGCCAAAGTGAGTACGGTTGAACATATTCTGGCTGCTTTAGTGGGTATGGGCGTTGACAATGTTTTAATAGAAGTTAATGGCCCTGAAATACCCATTATAGATGGCAGCTCCTCTCCTTTTATTGCTTTGATCGAAGAGTCGGGCGTAGTTGAGCAGGAAGCAACCAAAGCATGGTACAGTCTTGATGAAAACATTTATCATTACGATGAAGCCAAGCGTGTAGAAATGGTGGCACTCCCATCCATGGATTATCAGATCACTACACTGATCGATTTTAATAGTCCTGTTTTAGGCACGCAGCACGCCGGTTTAAAAACGATCAAAGATTTTAAATCAGAAATTGCCCCCTGCCGCACTTTTTGCTTTTTGCACGAGCTGGAAATGTTGCTCGATAATGACTTGATTAAAGGTGGTGATATCAATAATGCGATAGTGGTGGTTGATAAACCAGTTACTGATGAAGAAATGGGCCGTTTGGCAAAAGTCTTTAAACGCGATAAGATCGAAGTAAAAAGCGAAGGCTATCTGAATAACCTGGAACTTCGTTTCCCTAATGAACCTGCACGGCATAAATTATTGGATGTAGTGGGTGATCTTGCACTGATTGGTTTCCCCATCAAAGCACGCATTATTGCAAACAGGCCGGGCCATAGCACCAATGTTGAGTTTGCAAAAAAGATCAAACAATACATCAAGAAAAACAGGCACGTGAAAGATGTACCGGTGTATGATCCAGCTATGCCGCCGGTATTTACTTTAGAAAAAATTGAAAAGACCTTACCACACCGTCATCCGTTTTTACTGGTAGATAAGATCATCCAGTTAACAGATACCTATATCGTTGGTATTAAAAATGTAACCTTTAACGAATGGTTCTTCCCCGGCCACTTCCCCGGAAACCCGGTAATGCCGGGCGTTTTACAGATAGAAGCACTGGCGCAAACAGGCGGCATACTCTGTATCAATTCAATGCCGGAAGGAACCTATGATACTTATTTCTTAAAAATTGATAATTGCAAATTCAAACAAATGGTAAAACCCGGTGATACCATGGTATTGAAAATGGAATTTACCGGACCAATACGCAGGGGTATTTGTGAGATGAGGGGAACAGTGTATGTAGGAGGTAAAGTAGCTACAGAAGCTGACCTTGTTGCGCAGGTAGTGAAGAGGCCGTGAGTGGTGAGTGGTGAGTGGTGAGTGGGAATAATTAAAATCATACAAACATAGATCAATCTAAAAATCAGAGATGACGCATCCCTATACTTATATCGACCCTAATGCGCGTATAGCACCAAATGTTAAGATCGATCCGTTCACCGTTATTCATGGTGATGTTCAGATTGGTGAAGGCACATGGATTGGCAGTAATGTTACCATCATGGACGGAACAAGGATTGGTAAGAACTGCCGGATATTTCCAGGTGCAGTATTGGGCGCTATTCCGCAGGATCTGAAATTCAGCGGCGAGAAAACAACAGCAGAAATTGGCGATAATACAACCATACGCGAATTTGTTACCATTAACCGCGGAACAGACGACCGTGGCAAAACCAGGGTGGGCAACAATTGCCTCATCATGGCTTACAGTCATATTGCGCACGATTGCAATATTGGCAATAACTGTATCATGAGCAACAGTGTGCAGGTTGCAGGTCATGTAACCATGGGCGACTGGGCCGTAGTAGGTGGCGTGAGTGCTGTGCACCAGTTTGTAAATATCGGGCAGCATACTTTTATTGCAGGCGGAAGCTTAGTAAGTAAAGATGTTCCCCCATACATCAAAGCTGTTCGTAACCCGCTTAGTTATGGTGGCGTGAACAGTGTTGGATTAAAACGCAGGGGGTTCCCATTACAGCAGATCAATCATATCCTCGACGTATACCGCACCATTTATAATAAAGGCTTCAATACCTCGCAGGCATTGGAATTTATTGAAGAAGAATTACCTGCTACAGATGAAAGAGATGAGATCGTAACTTTTATCAGGGAAAGCGGAAGAGGTATTATTAAGCGTTTTGTGAAGGGAGCAACAGAAGAAGATTAACCCCCCGGCCCCCTGAAGGGGGAGTTATTTTTGTATTACTATGACTGATTCCCTACAACAAGATATTCTTTCTCCTAATTCCCCCTTCAGGGGGCCAGGGGGTAATATATCACTTGTTGATGCCGGTAAGCGCTTTAACCGCGACTGGATATTCCGTCATGTTACTTATACTTTTGAAACCGGCAGATCATACGCCATTACCGGACCTAACGGAAGCGGCAAAAGCACTTTACTGCAAAGTATTGCAGGAAGTATACAATTGAGTGCAGGCAGTGTTGAATATCGAATATTGAATACTGAACAAGGAATGATGAAGGATGGAAAAACGACTGATAAATCATCGCTTGTTGAACCTGAAGACTTTTATCGCTACCTCTCTATTGCGGCGCCGTATGTGGAGTTGATTGAGGAAATGACCGCCAAAGAATTTCTGCATTTTCATCAGCAGTTCAAACCCTTGACAGCAGTAACAGGCATTGATGAAATTCTTTCTGTCATCGGACTTGAAAAAGCGGCAGACAAGCAGATCCGTTATTTCAGCAGTGGTATGAAACAACGCATTAAACTGTCACAGGCTATTTTTTCTGATGTACCTGTAGTGTTGCTGGATGAGCCCTGTACTAATCTGGATGTCAGTGGCTATCAATTATACCATCAACTGATTGAAGGATATTGCAAAAACAAACTCGTTATTGTAAGCAGTAACGATGAGCATGAGATGGACTTCTGCGAAACACGCCTGAATATTTTCGATTACAAATGATCCGGTTTGAACGTTATTCGGGAGATTGAAATCTGTGTTTCTTTTCTTACATTGCTGGTAATTGTTTTAAGCAATTACTATGAAAGACCCCGATATAGAACAATTATTAAAAGACGGCAAAGGCTATACCCTGAACATGGCTCATGTTCTGGAATTCCTGATGGCCAGAACCATTGCCAACTCCTTCCTATCCTCCGAAATATTACGCAGGCAACTGGAACTGGAACAATTGATCAAAACCGGTGAGATTGACCGGGATAAAGCCGCAGCAGAATGCAATGAACTTTGCAAACAGATCTCCGAACTTGCTACCATTGAAAAGAACAACACCATCAGTGAGCTGTTTTTTATGAATAAGGATGCCTGAGTACCTGAACGCCGGCATGACGGAAATCATTAAATCAGAAAGTCAAACTTTCTACCTTTAAGGATATCTTCAGCTATGGCGGCAAACAATTTCAACATAGAAGGCCTCAATGAGGAGCAGGTAATCAATGCCAGAAAAGAATACGGTGCTAATACCCTTGAGTATAAAAAGGAAAATGGATTTATTGATGCACTGAAAAGTCTTGCCAAAGAGCCGATGGTTATTCTGTTACTGGCTGCATCAACTATCTATTTTATCAGCGGAAAAACAGGTGACGGCATTTTTCTGGCTTCTGCCATTGTGCTGGTTGCAACCATTTCTCTTTACCAGGATTCGAGAAGCCGCAATGCACTGGAAAAATTAAAAAACTTTACCCAACCCTGCTGCAAAGTGATCAGGGATGGAGAAGTAAGGGAGATCAGAAGTGATGACCTGGTTATGGGCGATAGCCTGATGGTGGAAGAAGGAACAGCTATTGCTGCTGATGGCACTATCGTTCATTCAAATGATTTCTCTGTAAATGAATCCATACTTACGGGCGAATCATTATCTGTTTATAAAGATAAATCAAAGGAAGACCATTGTATTTACCGTGGTACAACAGTAGCCAGTGGTCTGGCTATAGCCACCATCACTGCTATCGGCAATAAAACCAAACTTGGAAAGATCGGGTTAAGCCTTGAAAGCATATCAGAAGAAAAAACACCGCTTGAAAAACAGATCAACAATTTTGTAAAAAAAATGGTTTTGGTTGGCACCGTTGTTTTCATTATTGTTTGGGTAATCAACTACCGTCATTCTTTTGATGTACTCGACAGCCTGTTAAAAGCGCTCACATTAGCCATGAGTATCCTGCCGGAAGAAATACCCGTTGCCTTTACTACATTTATGGCGCTTGGTGCCTGGCGTTTAATGAAAATGGGCATTGTGGTAAAACAAATGAAAACGGTTGAAACCCTTGGCAGCGCTACTGTAATATGTACAGATAAAACAGGAACCATAACAGAGAACAAAATGAGTCTGGCAAGACTTTTTGTATTCGGCTCATCCAAAATATCCAACCCGGAGATCGGCATCAATGAAGGCGACAAAGAATTAATCAGGCTGGCTATGTGGGCCAGTGAGCCAATACCATTTGATCCGATGGAAATAGCATTGCATAATGCATACGTTGCTTTACCAATGGCTGATGAAAGACCTGATTTTAAAATGGTACATGAGTACCCGCTGGCTGGCACCCCGCCAATGATGACGCATGTATTTGAAAATGCAGAAGGCAAACGCATCATAGCAGCGAAAGGTGCTCCCGAAACATTGCTAAAAGCATCTAACATCACCAAAGACGGGCAACAGCAGGTAGAAGAGATGGTGAATACGCTTGCAAAAGAAGGCTATCGCATACTGGCTGTGGCAGAAGCAGCATTTCCCGGTAATGACTACCCTGATGAACAGGAACAATTGCCATTCAGTTTTAAAGGATTACTGGCGTTTTACGATCCGCCAAAGAAAAATATAGATACGGTACTGGATAATTTTTATACGGCAGGAATTGCAGTAAAAATTGTTACAGGCGATAATGCCGCCACCACCAACTCCATTGCCAGGCAGGTTGGATTCAGGGGGCACGACAGAAGTATTTCAGGTGATGAGTTAATGAAATTACCAGACGCCGCATTGAAGGATACTGTTCGCGAAACATCAGTGTTCACACGCATGTTTCCAGAGGCCAAACTCAGGATTATCAATGCATTGAAAGCAGGCAATGAAATAGTAGCCATGACCGGCGATGGTGTAAACGATGGCCCGGCCCTTAAAGCATCACACATTGGAATAGCGATGGGTAAAAAAGGAACCGAGATCGCCAAACAGGCAGCTTCTCTTATTTTACTGGAAGACGACCTTTCTAAAATGGTAGATGCTGTAGCCATGGGCAGAAGAATTTATACCAACCTGAAAAAAGCCATACAATATATCATCTCCATTCATATACCTATTGTGCTTACGGTATTTATTCCATTGGCATTGGGATGGATCTATCCTAATATTTTTTCGCCGGTACACATCATCTTTTTAGAATTGATCATGGGCCCCACCTGCTCCATCATTTATGAAAATGAACCCATGGAAAAAAACACCATGATTCAAAAGCCGCGGCCTATGTCGAACACTTTCTTTAACTGGAAAGAACTAACTACAAGTATGATACAGGGGTTACTGATCACCGCAGGAACTTTGCTTGCTTATCAATATGCCGTGCGCCAGGGCTATAACGAGGCTGTTACAAGAACAATGGTTTTTGCGGTTTTAATAGCGGCCAATATATTCCTCACCCTGATCAACCGTTCATTTTATTATTCTGTACTTACCACACTGCGCTATAAAAACAATCTTGTTTTACTGATCATCGTAGTTACCATTACTATCACAGCATTACTGATCTATGTAAAACCACTGGCAATTTTCTTTGAGTTTGAATCTTTAACAACCGCGCAAATGCTCAGCAGCATTGGTATTGGTTTTGTATTTGTAATCTGGTACGAGGCGGTGAAGTGGGGGAAGAGATTGGCGCGGTGACGTATTATTAAAAACTAACGTGTTGCGTCATTAAACTCTATAAATTCTGATATGTTTTTTTATTTTTAAAGGCATTTAACAATGCAGTTTTTCTTTATTTCAAATCATTTTTAAAACACATAGATACATAGGGAAAACAAAAAGGAAACATAGCTTTTAAACTATATGCCCTGTTTCCTAACCTATGTAACTATGTGTTTAATAGCACAACACGTTAAAAACTATCATCAAATAAACGATAGGACTTTTCACCGCGAAGAAAGAGAGAAACATCGGTTATGCAGCGTAACCCGGCAGGAAGGTGAATTACTTCCATATTTTATAATTCAACTTGAGCTTATTTTCCTGGAGCCAGGTACGCCAGTCGATAAATAAAAATGCCGTAACCAGCAGGATACCAAGTATCAGTCCAAATACAGTTTGCCAGGAAACAATTCCTTTGAGAATGCTGGCCGTATTCTCTGCAGCATATTTACCCATGAATACGGCAACGGTATCGCTGGTAAATTTACCAACAACAAAAGCCGGTATAATAAAACGGGGTTTCATTTTAGCCATGCCACCTGCAATAAATAAAGGAGTGGTAGGCAATGGCAACAATGAATAGGTAAGTATGGCAACCTGGCTTTTCCACCCTTTCTCTTTTAACTGTCTTCCCAGGAACTGCACATCTTCATTCTTGGCGTGGTTAAATATTTTGTCGGCAATTTTGGGAATGTATAATGTAAGAATATATCGCCCAAGTATGGAACCGGATACACCAACAAAAATAACCGCCCAAACATCCAGGTTAAAATAGATCTGTAAAAACACCATCACCACAAATGCAGGTGGAAGAGGGAGCGGAACAATATCTACTGCACAGGCTGCTGCAAAAACGATCAAATATTTTAACCACATACAATCGGCGTATTATCTAACAATACAAGTTAGTAAAAGTTTGGGCTGGATACTTTTATACTCTCGAAAAATACCGCGCCTTTGCGCCTTTGCGAGCATTTTTTCTCGCAAAGGCGCAAAGGCGCGGTTTAATTTGGTATCAGATGTATCTTATGTGGCAAGTCTGTGTATATTTATTAGTGAGGGGCTAACACCATTAAACAACTACTTTGAAATCCATCACCAAAACTGTCTGGATCTTATCCATCGTCAGCTTATTTACTGATACGGCAAGCGAAATGCTGTATCCCATTATGCCGGTTTATCTCAAATCAATCGGGTTCTCCATAATTCTTATCGGAATATTGGAAGGGATGGCAGAAGCTACTGCCGGATTGAGTAAAGGCTATTTTGGCAAGCGCTCTGATCAAACAGGTAAACGGGTTCCGTTTGTACAAATGGGTTATGCGCTTAGCGCCGTTTCAAAACCAATGATGGCCCTATTTATTTACCCGCTCTGGATTTTCTTTGCACGCACTATCGACCGTTTTGGCAAAGGCATCCGAACAGGTGCCAGGGATGCTATTCTGTCAGACGAAGCCACACCGCAAACAAAAGGCAAGGTCTTTGGCTTTCATCGTTCCATGGACACATTGGGTGCTGTGATGGGGCCATCACTCGCATTGCTTTATCTGTATTATCATCCGCAGGATTATAAAACTTTATTTTTAATCGCATTCATTCCCGGGCTTCTTGCTGTAGCAGCTTCCTTTTACCTCAAAGAGAAAAGAGAGCCAAATACAAAGCCGAAAACAGCAACATCTTTCTTTTCATTTCTTCATTACTGGAAACAAAGTCCTTCAGGTTATCGTACACTGGTTATTGGGTTACTGGCTTTTACGCTGTTCAACAGCTCTGATGTGTTTCTCTTACTCAAAGCAAAACAGGCAGGACTTTCAGATGCAATAGTAATTGCAGTTTATATATTTTATAATCTCGTGTATGCCCTGTTTGCTTTCCCCATTGGGATTGTGGCCGACAATATTGGGTTGAAGAAAATGTTTCTCGCCGGACTTATATTATTTGCCTGTGTATATTTTGGCATGTCGGCAATCAATAACCCTTACTATTTCTTTGGCCTGTTTTTTCTGTATGGTGTTTACGCAGCAGCCACCGAAGGAATTTCAAAAGCATGGATCAGTAATATCACCGACAAAAAAGATACGGCAACCGCTATCGGAACATATACGGGCTTTCAAAGTATCTGCACTATGCTGGCCAGTACTTTGGCTGGTTTATTGTGGTTCCGGTTTGGCGCACCTATCACCTTCATTGTAACCGGGGTAATTACATTGATAGTTATTGTTTACTTTATAATTGTGGTAAAATCTCCCGAAGCAGTTAAGCAGTAACCTCAAATCATCATTCTCTACTCACTATTCATCATTCAATATTCATCATTCACTATTCATCATTCAATATTCCTACCGCCTGCTGGCGATCAATAAATTCAGATCGGTATATTTTAAATTGAATCGTTGGCTGATATAAAAATCTGTCAGCGCACCTTTAAACATATAAATGCCTTCCCGAAGATTGAATTTGTGCCATACCATTTCTTCCAGTCCGCCTTCATCGCTGATTTCCAAAATCAAAGGCATCAGTACATTGCTGATGGCCTGGCTGGCAGTACGTGCAAATCCACTGGGAATATTGGGAACGCAATAATGGATCACATCATGTTTCAGAAAAGTGGGAGCTTCGTAGCTGGTTAATTCGCTTGTTTCAAAACAACCGCCACGGTCGATAGCCACATCAATAATAATACTGCCGGGGCGCATTGCCGCTACCATATCTTCAGTAACCACTACCGGCGCACGGCCAAATTCATTACTTAATGCACCAACAGCCACCTCGCAGGTTTTAAGCTGTTTGGCTAATATTTTAGGCTCCAGTACGCTGGTCCAGATGCGCTGCCCCAGGTTATTCTGTAATTGTTTTAAGCGATACACATTATTATCAAACACTTTTACAGAGGCGCCCAATGCCAGTGCATTACGTGTTGCAAATTCGCCCACAATACCTGCGCCAATAATGATTACTTTGGTTGGGGGGATACCACTGATACCGCCCAGCAAAACCCCTTTGCCTTTATTAAAACTACTCAGGTACTGGCCGGCAATCAACATTACCGCACTACCGGCTATCTCACTCATGGCGCGAACAATGGGATACGTACCACTATCATCTTTAAAGTTTTCAAAGCTGAGTGCAGTGATCCTTTTCTCCATCATCTTCTCAATATATTCTTTCTTTAATGCAGAAAGATGGATGGGTGATATGATGGTTTGATTTTGTTGTAACAGCGGCATATCCTCTTCTACAGGAGGTGCGCTTTTAACAAGTATGGGGCACTGAAATATTTCTTTCCTGTCGTACACAATACGTGCCCCGGCTTCTGCATAATCCTTATCTGAGAAATGGCTTCCCTCACCTGCTTTGTGTTCCACCACCACCTGGTTACCATTGTCAACCAGCACACCCACCGCATCGGGCGTAAGGGCTATCCTGTTCTCCTGAAAAGCGATCTCTTTGGGTATACCAATATTCAGTTTGGCGCCTTGCGGTTTTACGTCCAACGTTTCTTCCAGTGTTTCATACGTAAAGGAAGGACTGATTGAGGGTTTGGTTGCCATAACTATGCTGGGATTAACAGATATATAAAATTAATTGATTTATGGGAGAAAGAGGGGAATCAGTTTGGGGTTTGGAGTTTGGGGTTTGGGGTTTTGTTTACAGTCGTATCCTCCATTTTTTACTTTTGCCTTTTGACTTTTACCTTTTGCTTTTTACTCCTCCTCTTCCATCTTCCCGGTAAAAATCCTTCTCGTCTTCTCATCCAGGATCTCAATAGTAACATGAAAAGTGTCATCGGGCAGAAGTCCTGCTGCTTTTTCGGGCCATTCAATCAGGCAGAGTTTACCGCTGAGTAAACTGTCTTCCACACCTGCATTAATGGCTTCTTCCTCATCTTTCAGGCGATACCAGTCCATATGATAAATAGTGCCTGCAACCAGACTATCATATTCATTAATAATAGCGAAGGTAGGACTGCTGATGGCAGACTTTACGCCCAATACCTCGCATAAAGCATGAATAAATGTGGTTTTTCCAGTGCCCATATCGGCATAAAAAGCCCATATCTTTTTCTCCGATCCTTCCTTCCACAAAGCCGCCGCTACCCGGCCTATCTGGTCCAATGTAAAAATTGCATCCATGCAGCAAAGATAGCAGTCCGGGGAGAAAGGTTTTGAAACCTTATTGTATTTATAGTTCGTATTTCGACATTATGGGGGTTAAGACGGTTGTATCTTTGCAGAGGAAAAATTTATAATTAGTAATTACTCAATTTTTGGCTGTGGAAAAACTGAACTGGAAAGTTGAAGGCATGAGTTGCACCAATTGTGCCCTTACTATTGATAAGTATTTGCAGGAAAAAGGTATGCAGCATGTAAAGGTGAATTTTATTGGTGGTGAGGTAAGTTTTGAGGCAAAGGATGATGTTCCTAAACAGGAGATTGCAAAAGGTATTGAGGGTTTAGGCTATCATGTGATAACCGGAGATAAATTTGAGCAGAAAAAAGATAAAAGGATTTTCAAAAATCATTTTCAGCGTTTTCTTTTCTGTATTGTATTTACGGCTCCTCTGATGCTGCATTTAATACCGGGCCTGCACATTCATGCGTTGATGGATCCAACTGTGCAGCTTGTATTAACTATACCTGTTTTTATTGTGGGGATGGATTTTTTTGGCCGCAGTGCCATCAAAAGTATTTTTAAAGGCATCCCTAACATGAATGTGCTGATTGCTGTTGGCGCGGTAGCCGCATTTGGTTACAGCTTATATGGCACATTGATTGGAGAGGCACAACAGTATATGTTTTATGAAACAGCCGCTACCATCATCACACTGGTATTTTTAGGCAACTGGATGGAAGATAAATCTGTAGAGACCACACAGGCTGCTTTAAAAAAACTGGCTGTAAGCCAAAAGGTGATGGCCAATATGATTGCGTATGACGACCAGCACCAGGAACACATCTTCCCTGTAGAAAGTACGCATTTAAAAGTGGGCGACCTGCTCCTGATCAAGAGCGGTGAGCCTGTACCGATGGATTGTAAAATATTATGGGGCGAGGCCAGTGTGAATGAAGCCATCATAAGTGGTGAAAGCGCACCGGTAGAAAAAAAAATGAACGATACACTGATCGGTGGAAGTGTTTTGCATTCAGGCACCCTGAAAACAATGGTAACAGCTGTTGGAGAAGATACCGTGTTAGCCAATATCCTTAAAATGGTAAAGGAGGCACAAACAGAAAAGCCGCCTATTCAGCAATTGGCAGATAAGATCAGCGCTATTTTTGTTCCTGCGGTGATCAGCATTGCAGTTGTTACATTCCTCCTCAATTATTTTTTAGGTCAACTGCCATTCAGCAACTCTTTACTAAGAGCCATCGCTGTTCTGGTAATCTCTTGTCCCTGCGCCATGGGCCTTGCAACCCCTGCAGCTATTGCCGTAGGGCTGGGACGTGCCGCCAGAAATGGCGTACTCTTTAAAAATGCAAAAAGCCTCGAAATATTTAAAAGTATTACACAGGTAGTGTTTGATAAAACAGGAACCCTAACTACGGGGCAGTTTAGTATTGCGGGGTTTCAAATAGTGAATCGTGAGTCGTCAGACGTGAATCGTGAGACAGAAAATAATATTGTCACTCACGACGAATTCAAACGCATCGCCTTTTCTCTTGAAAAATATTCCAACCACCCTATTGCCAAAGCGATAGCAAAAGAGTGGAAGATAAAAGACGATATCCGTTGGGCTAAGATTGAAGAGATCAAGGGCCTGGGGATGCAGGCAACCGACAAAGAAGGCAATGAATACATGGCAGGCTCACACAAAGCGGCAGCGCAATTAACAAAAGATACCGCACACAATATTTACATTACTAAAAACAATACACTGCTTGGAACCATTGATGTAACAGATGAGATAAGACCCGAAGCAAAAGAAGTAGTAAGACTTCTAAAACTAAAGGGAATTAAAACTATTTTATTAAGTGGCGACAGGAAAGAGAAATGTGACCAGGTTGCCAAAGAACTTGGCATTGATGAAGTAGTTGCAGAACAAACACCTGAACAGAAATTAGAGAAGATAGCCGCCTATAACCAGATTGCCCCTACCGCTATGGTTGGCGATGGAATAAATGATGCACCGGCGCTTGCCAAAGCAACCGTTGGTATTTCATTAAGCGATGCCTCGCATATTGCCATGCAGAGTGCGCAGGTGGTATTAATGAATTATGGAATAAAAAACCTGCCATTATCTCTTGGCCTGGGAAAACATACCTATATCACCATCAAAGAAAATCTCTTCTGGGCCTTCGTTTACAATATTGTAGCCATACCTGTAGCCGCATTAGGTTTTCTCAGTCCAACTTTTGGAGCGCTGATGATGGGATTAAGCGATGTGGTTTTGGCAATCAATTCTGTTAGACTGAACTTCAAGAAGGTGGTATAATATTTTTACCTGCCGAAAATCATCAATTGAGCTTAATTTCACACAAAGGCACAAAGGCACAATAAAAAACCGTGCCCTTGTGCCTTTGTGTGATAAACATCTTTTCATAAATGGGCACACCTTTATCTATACTACAACAATACTGGCACCACGATCAGTTCCGCCCAATGCAGGAAGAGATCATACAGTCTGTATTGGATGAAAAAGATACACTTGCGTTATTACCCACAGGTGGCGGCAAATCTATCTGTTTCCAGGTACCGGCCTTGTTAAGAGAGGGATTGTGTTTGGTGATCAGCCCGCTCATTGCACTCATGCGCGACCAGGTGGATAGTTTAAATGAAAAAAATATCCCTTCTGTTGCCCTGCATAGCGGACTAAATTTTTATGAGGTTAAAACAATACTGCAGCAGGCCACACATGGTGATTTCAAATTTCTATACCTCTCACCTGAACGACTGGAAACAGTCCTGTTCAAAGAATATTTGCCGGCGCTGAATATAAGTTTGATTGTAGTGGATGAGGCGCATTGTGTATCGCAGTGGGGATATGATTTTCGCCCACCCTATTTACGCATTGCTAATTTACGCGAAGAGTTGCCGGGAGTTCCACTGATAGCTTTAACAGCCTCTGCTACACCAGTGGTGCAGCAGGATATTACAGCGAAACTAAAATTTGTTAACACCAATATTTTCAGGCAATCATTTGAACGGCCCAATGTATCGTACAGCATTTTTTGCGTAGACAGTAAGGTGAACAAAGTAATTGATATTCTGAAAAAAGTACCGGGAAGCAGCATTGTGTATTGCAGCAGCCGCAGGCAAACCAAACAACTGGCACAGTTGCTTTCATTGCAACTGATCTCATCTGATTTTTATCATGCAGGATTAACGCAGGAAGATCGTGACCAGAAACAACAGGCATGGATTGGCAACCAGACAAGGGTAATGGTATGCACCAATGCATTTGGAATGGGCATCGATAAGCCTGATGTTCGCACGGTGATTCATTATGACACGCCCGAATGTCTCGAAAATTATTACCAGGAAGCAGGGCGCGCGGGAAGGGATGGAAAAAAATCATATGCGGTACTGGTATATCAAAAGGAAAACATAGAAGACCTGAACTCCTTACCAGACAGGCGTTTCCCGCCCATTCCTGAAATAAAAAGCATTTACCAGTCGCTGGCAGATTATTTACAGATCCCTGTTGGTACTGGCGAAGGACAGTATTATGATTTTGATCTGCTCACCTTTGTAAAGAATTTTAACATAGACAGTTTACTCGTAATAAATACACTGAAAGTGTTGGAGCAGGAAGGACATATTACCTTCTCTGAAAGTATTTTTCTTCCATCGCAGGTAAATTTTGTTGCAACAAAAGAGGTGGTGAATGCTTTTGAGATCAGTCACCCCCAACTGGAACCATTGCTGAAATGTTTACTCAGAACCTACCAGGGCATTTTTGAAAACCGTGTATCTGTTCATGAAAAACAGTTAGCCCGTTTAACCCGGCAACCTGTTGAAACCGTGATCCATCAATTAAGGCAACTGCAATCGTTCGATATTATTGAATACCTGCCGCAAAAAGACACCCCTCAAATTCATTATGTATTAAACAGGGCCCCGGCGCAATACCTGCTGATCAACCAGGATAATTATCTCGATCGAAAAAAACAATATACAGAACGCGTGGAGAATATGATCAGGTATGTTGAATTGACAGATGAATGCCGCAGCCGTTATATAGCCAATTATTTTGGAGATCCAGAACTAAAAGATTGTGGTGTTTGCGATAATTGTCTTGCCAAAAAACGCAAAGCCTTATCACCCGAAGAATTCAGCCAGATAGAAACGCAGATCATGGACCAGCTAAATCAATCTATTTCGGTTGACCAGTTATTTATGCTGCTAAAAAAATACAGCCAGGAAAAAATATGGACCGTTCTGGATTTTCTTCAGGCAGAACATTTTTTAGTGATTGATGAGCAGGGGTTTATCCGAAAGGTATTCTGATATAGTCCACCGGCAGTTCTGAATCATACCCTCTCTCTGCGCAAACTCTTTTACTCCGCGACTTCGCGGTGATAAGGAGATTTTTTTCACCGCAGAGATGCAGAGAACAGGGAGGTTACGCGGAGGAGATTATAGGTCTTCTTCCCGCTCCAATAACAAAATGGCTCCTTGCGGAACAATAAAATATTTTTCTTTCTCGTACATCACTTCCGTTGCGCCACTTACCAAAAAAATGGCGAGGTCGCCCTCACGTGCCTGCAGCGGTACGTACTTCACATTTTCATCGTCTGATTTCCATGGTTCATCATCTACCGGCATAGGAATGGCATAACCGGGACCGGTTTTAATAATATATCCCTGCTGCACTTTTTCTTTTTCCTGCACACCGGGTGGCAAGTATAAGCCACTGGCTGTTTGTTCGTCAGGTTTGGAGGGGCGTATCAGCACCCTGTCGCCAATCACAATCAGTTTTTTTAGTTTATTATCCTGTGTCAATAACATAGTTACCTGAATAAGTAGAACAGCAAAATTAGTACAATCAGGAGTATATACAGCAAGGCTTAACGAAGAAGGGGCATGAACAAAAATTATGAATTCCTTTTAGAATGAAGTAACTTTTCAGTGCCTTAGCATCCCCGCGGGCCTTTTTAACAAAAGATTGCGGCAACAGGATGTGAATTAGCATTGTTTTATCTTTATTTCACGTTAAATAACGAAGACATGGAAGACAAAAAAAGCAAAATACTCTTATGCGAAGACGATACCAATCTTGGAATGGTACTGAAAAATTACTTAGAGCTAAACGACTATGATGTAACGCTTGAAAGAGATGGCCGCCTTGGCCTTGCCGCTTTTCAGCGCGAAAAATTTGATATCTGTTTATTAGATGTAATGATGCCAAATATGGATGGTTTTACACTGGCAGAAGAGATCCGCGATGTTGATCCGGATATACCTCTTTTCTTCCTTAGTGCGAAAACAATGAAGGATGATATCATACAGGGATATAAACTGGGCGCTGATGATTATATCACCAAGCCTTTCGACAGTGAAGTACTCCTGCTTAAGATCAAAGCCATTCTTAAGCGCAACGAGGAAGATAACCGTGTTAGCGATAATATCGAGTTCGATCTTGGCCGGTACCATTTCAACCCCAAGTTGCGCGAGTTGAAACATGATGAGCTTACGCAAACACTTTCTCCCAAAGAAAATGAACTGCTGAAAATGCTGGCCGAACATAAGAATGATCTGTTGCCACGCGAAAGGGCTTTAAAAAAGATCTGGGGCAGCGATACCTATTTCAACGGACGCAGCATGGATGTGTACATTGCCAAACTGCGTAAGTACCTGAAAGACGATACCAATATTGAGATCGTGAATATTCATGGAAATGGGTTTAGGTTGGTAGCGCCATAGCCTCACCCCACTCACCCCCCAGCCCCCTGAAGGGGGAGTTAAGAAGGGGAGTTAGAAAGAAATTAGAATGCCCCAACTATATGGGGCATTTTTTTTGCCACAGAAGGCACAGATTACTACAGATTTTTCTGTGCAAATCTGTGAAATCTGTGGCAATATCTTTTAGCTAAACAGGTTGGGCGAATTGCCTGTAAAAGGCTTCCGGCCCAGATGTTCATACGCTTTGGCTGTTACTTCGCGGCCACGGGGCGTTCTTTGTAAAAAACCTTCCTGGATAAGGAATGGCTCATACACTTCTTCAATGGTTCCGGCTTCTTCACCTACGGCTGTTGCAATGGTGGTGAGCCCTACCGGCCCGCCTTTAAATTTATCGATAATAGAACTGAGTATACGGTTATCCATCTCATCTAACCCATGCTCATCAACATTCAATGCCTTTAAGGAATGTTGGGTGATGCCGATGTCAATATTTCCATCGTTCAATACCTGCGCAAAATCTCTCACGCGCCGTAATAAACTATTGGCAATACGCGGTGTGCCGCGGCTTCTTCGGGCAATTTCAAATGAAGCTTCAGATGTAATGGAAGTTTGTAAGATTGCGGCGCTTCTTTCAATGATCTTTTTTAATACATCGGCATTATAATATTCTAATCTTGATTTGATGCCAAAACGCGATAACAGCGGTGCCGTTAACAATCCACTGCGCGTTGTAGCGCCAACCAATGTAAACGGATTAAGATTGATCTGTATGCTGCGCGCATTGGGGCCCGAATCAATCATAATATCGATCCTGAAATCTTCCATGGCGGCATAGAGGTATTCTTCCACTACTGTGCTTAAGCGATGGATTTCATCTATAAATAAAACATCGTTGGGTTGCAAATTGGTAAGCAGGCCTGCCAGATCGCCCGGTTTTTCAATAACCGGTCCGGAAGTTTCTTTGATATTAACACCTAATTCGTTGGCCACGATTCGGCTCAGTGTGGTTTTACCCAGGCCCGGCGGACCGTGAAATAAAATATGATCGAGCGCTTCGCCGCGAAGCTTGGCTGCTTTGATAAAAATACCCAGGTTCTCGATCAATTGCGGCTGGCCGGAGAAATCATCGATCTCTTTGGGGCGGATCGTATTCTCAAACTCCCTGTCGGCAGGGGTTAAATTAGACGGCTCGCTGTTGAGGTTGGCATTCGACATAGAATCCAAAACTACAAAATACTATCCATGAAATTCGAACCGCGCCTTTGCGGCTTTGCGTGAAAAAAATGCTCGCAAAGGCGCAAGGGCGCGATTTGAGTGGTATGATTGTTGAAAAGAACTTTTTAATGCAAGCCTGACGGAGGTGGAAAATAATTTTAAAATAATATTTGTATATACAAATGAAATGTTTTTATATTTGCCGCAGATGAAATCATCAGAAAGCAAATTTTGTAACTGTCTCTACTTTTCTGCCAATGCACTGGCAAGAAAGATGGAGAAACTGGCTACTGATAGCTGGAAGAAGATCGATCTGTCGCCCAGTCATGCTTACCTGTTACAATTAGTACTGGCCGAGCCTGGCATACAGGCAGGTAAAATTGCCAAACACTTACAACTAACGCCCAGCACCATCACACGCCTGATTGAAAAGCTGGAAGAAAGAAAACTGGTATTTCGTGAAGCAGAAGGTAAGCTTACTAAAGTTTACCCAACACAAAAAGGGAAAGAAATGAAGCCGTTATTAAAAAAATGTGTAGACGAGGTCTATGAAAAATATTCAAAGATCCTTGGCAGGGACGAAAGCAAACACTTTATTCAGAACATGAATATTATTACAGATAAACTATAATTATTTTTTTTTACAATTCATTTGTATATACAAACATGATACGCCAAATTATCTTCAGGGAAACAGGCAACCCGCTGGAAGTATTAGAACCCATTGAAACCGCCATTACCTTGCCTTCAGAAAATGAAATACGGGTAAAAGTGATGGCCAGACCTGTAAACCCATCTGACGAAATGTTTATTAAGGGTGTTTATCGTTTAAAACCAGCTTTTCCGCAGGCTGCAGGATTGGAGGGTGCGGGCATTATTGAACAAACAGGTGCAAATGTTGACCCGTCCCTGATCGGTAAACATGTCTCGTTCAGGGCAGCGGGAACATGGGCAGACAAAATAAACCTGCCGCTAAATAAAATCCGGATCATACCCGATACCATTCCGTTTGAAACAGCCTGTCAGCTCAGCCTTAACACGTTAACAGCCTATGCACTTTTGCAGGAAACAAACCTCGCTGCAGGCAAATGGCTATTACTGAATGCCGCCAACTCTTCTGTAGGAAAACAGGTGATACAGATGGCTGCAGCAAAAGGCATACAGGTGATTGCAGTGGTAAGAAAAGACGGGCAGAAAGAGCCACTTCAACAGCTTGGCGCACATTATGTGATCAACACAGAGAAGCAGGATCTTGTGAAAGAAGTTCTGTCAATTATCCCCACAGGTGTTAATGCCATTCTTGATGCAGTGGGCGGCGAGCAGGGATCGTTACTGTACAAAGTGCTGGCACCGTTTGCAAGCATTATTATTTACGGAAGATTAAGTAGTAACCTTTCATCCTATTCAAACGGTGACATCATTTATAAAAATGCATCGATCAAAGGATTTGGCATTGATGCGTGGCTACAGCAAAAAACCAAACAGGAATTGGATGAGGCATGGGCCTATATTTTGAAAAACATAGCTACAGGAAAATTGATTGTTCCATACGATAAACAATATGCGCTGGCAGATTTCAAAAAAGCGCTTACAGAATATCAAACAAATGCAACAAGAATCATATTAAATTAAAAATCAGAAAAAAATGTCAAAGAAAATTGCAATGATTACCGGCGCCAACAAAGGCATCGGGTTTGAAACAGCCCGCCAGTTGGGCAACGAAGGCGTTACCATTATTGTTACTGCACGTAACAAAGAAAAAGGGAATTATGCGGCAGAACAACTTAAAAGCGAAGGCTTAGATGTTGAATTTCTGCAACTTGATTTAACCAGCGATGCAGATATAAAGAACGCTGTTGAGTTTATCACTGCCAAATATGGCAAGCTGGACATCCTCATTAATAATGCCGGCATACAGATAGAAAGTGAAGGTTACGCAGAAAATACTACCATTACTGTAAGCGATGCCATCCTGCGCCAGACATTTGATACCAATTTTTTTAACGTGGTCAAACTCACCAACGCATTATTACCACTGATCCGTAAAAGCAAGGCAGGACGTATTGTAAACCTGAGCAGTATTATGGGATCGCTTGGATTACATAGTGACCCGGCCTCCCCAATCTATACAGCAAAACCGTTTGCGTATGATACCTCTAAAACCGCTTTAAATTCATACACCATTCACCTGGCGGCAGCACTGTCAGATACGGATATTAAAGTAAACTCGGCGCATCCGGGTTGGGTGAAAACAGAAATGGGTACCGAAGCGGCTCCCATGGAAATTGCAGATGGCGCAAAAACATCTGTGGCACTTGCTTTATTAGGCGCTGACGGGCCAACAGGAAAATATATTCATTTAGGGCAGGAACTTCCCTGGTAGGTTTTAATAAAGCTTTTGGAAAGTTTTAAAACTTTCCAAAAGCTTATTGGTTTATTTCAGCAATCCTTTTGGTACCGGTTTTTCCAACAGGTATTTATAAATAAATTTTGCTTTCAGGTTGTTGAAGTGATTATTCTTTGCAGGCAGGTTGCGCCATCCGTGGCGGCCGCCGGGGTATAACATGAATTCAAAATCTTTTCCTTTATCCTGCAAGGCACTGATCAGTTGCATGCTGTTCTGCATATGCACATTATCATCGCTGGTGCCATGAACAATTTGCATGGTGCCTTTGTACCTGTCGATATAGGTTAACACACTACTGCTTTTATATCCTTCGGGATTATTCTGCGGTGTACCCATAAAACGTTCTGTGTAATGGGTATCATACAAACGCCAGTCAACCACACTGCCACCGGCCATTGCGTGCGTAAACACATCTGCTCCATAGGTTAAAGCATACGCACTCATATAGCCGCCATAACTAAAACCGGTGATACAGATTTTTGATGGATCTGCCTGTCCGTTATTGATAAACCATTTGGCCATTGTTTTATAATCGGCCATTTCCCAGTAGCCAAGATTATGGAACATATAGTTCACTCCTTCTTTCCCAAAATGCCCACTGGCACGGTGATCGAAGGCTACCTGTATCAAACCCTCATTTGCGTAAAACTGTCTGCCCGCATCCCAAACCCAGCTATCCATTACAGTGCCTGCATTAGGGCCGCCGTAGATACTGATGAGCATTGGATACTTTTTATTTGGATCCATGTGTGCAGGCCAGGTTACTAATGCCGGTAATTCGTATAATCCATCAGCGCTTTTTATGCGGATCAGTTCCGTTTTTGCCAGTTCATAGTTATCTGTTTCAGCGGTTTTCATATCACCCAACTCAAGAATAATTTTGCCTTTATTATCAAGCAGTGTCATTTTAGTGGGCGTGTTGGCATTATTGTAAGAGGTAATAAAATATTTTCCGGTGGGTGATAAGTTTGTTTGTGTATGATTGTATTCGCCAAAACTCAGTCGCTTCAGCTCAGCGCCACTGAACTTTGCACTGTACAAATCAATGCGCGCAGTATTCTCGCGGCTGCGGGCAGTGAAATAAACCGTTTCATTTTTCTCATCTATCAATTTGATATTGGTAATGGTGAACTTACCATTGGTGATGGCATTTTTAAAAGAGCCATCCATATTATATAAATACAACTGGTTCCATCCCGATTTATCACTTTGAATAATGACACCTTTACCACCTGTCAGAAAGTTTAAACGCCCACCTACTCTGTCTTCCAGGTCAATCCATGTTTTCTGTGTTTCGGTATACCATTCTTGCTTGCTCCCGTTTATTGTATTTACTTCATAAATTTTCAGATTATTCTGGTCGCGGTTCATCCAGTAAACCAACAATTCATTGGTGGCGGGTTTCCAGGTGGGCCAGCCAAAATACTGGTCGTCTTTTTCATTAAAATCGGCCCATACGGTATTGCCGCCATCGGGGTGTACAATACCAATTTTTACTTCGGGATTTTTATCGCCGGGCAAAGGGTAACGGGTTTGTTCAATATAACCATGCTGCCCTTCGCTAACATAAATAGGGAACATAGGCACCATGCTTTCATCAAAATGCATGTAGGCTAATTGCTTGCTATCGGGACTCCACCAGAATGCGCGGTAGCGGGTTGGGCGGCCAAAGATCTCTTCAAAATATACCCACGACGCATAGCCGTTTAAGGTGGTGGCGCTGCCATCAGTGGTTAAACGTATTTCTTTATTGGTGACAAAGTTGTAAGTATAGAGATCATTGTTTTTTGTGTAGCCGATATAACTGCTGTCGGGGGAGAAGGTTGGATTTTTTTCTTCCGCCTTATCGTTGGTGAGTCTTGTTTCAACACCATTATTGCGATAGAAAATATCGTTGTCGCGAACAGTTACCGATCTGCCAAAAGCAGGTAGAGCTTCAGTGGCAGCTCTTGCGCCAAAACCTGTGGCAGGAGTGCCGCCTTCTTTGGTTTCTGTAAAAGTTTTTGTTTTTATGTCGAGGATGTAATTTTTGGCAGATGAATCGGGAGGTGCTTTACGGTTAAGTATTACATGTTCGTCATCTATCCATTTCAGAACAGTGGGTAAGCTGTTATAAAAGTTTTTAGGAAGTTTGTTGGAAAGCAGGTCGTTAGTATCAAACTGTTTTTTTTGTGCCTGAACAGTTGTTATGGTGGCAGCGGTTGCCAATAACAACAAGCATCTTGCTGTTCTCATGCGTTTAGTTTTAGTGTAGTGAAGGTAAGGAAGAGCTTTTGGAAAGTTTGAAACTTTCCGAAAGCTTTCGCATAATTTACATGAACGCGAGAAAAGGAGGAACTTTTGGAAAGTTTTGAACTTTCCAAAAGTTTAAAAGTTTAAAAAATTAAATCACCACATTGATCATCTTGCCCTTAACAAAAATGATCTTTTTAGGCGCTTTGCCTTCCAGCCATTTCTGAACAATTTCATTGGCAAGGATAACCGGCTCCACTTCAGCCTGTGCAGCATCAACAGGAAGTGTGATATTGGTACGCACTTTCCCGTTAATACTTACCGGGTAATCTTTGGAAGACTCAACAACATATTTTTCTTCAAAGGTTGGATAAGTTGCGTCAAGTATAGAACTGCTGTTACCCAATGCTGCCCAAAGCTCTTCGCTGATATGCGGTGCATAAGGGGTAAGCATAATGAGTACCTGCTCCAGTACTTCGCGTTTGTTACATTTCAGATCGGCCAGTTCGTTTACGCAGATCATGAAGGTGCTTACAGCGGTATTGAAACTGTAGCGCTCGGTATCGTCTTCAATTTTTTTGATGGTGCGGTGTAATACTTTCAGTTCTGCTGCTATGGCTTTTTCTTCGTTCCACATTTTGCCTTTCAGCTCATCAAAAAATAAACGCCATAGTTTTTTAAGGAACCGGTGAACGCCCTCAATACCCTTGGTATCCCAAGGTTTGCTCTGGTCTACCGGACCGAGGAACATCTCGTACATGCGGAATGTGTCGGCACCGAATTTGTCAACAATTTCATCTGGACTTGAAGTGTTCTTCTTTGATTTAGACATTTTTTCAATTGCCATACTTAAGCTGACGAACGGGGTACCTGTTGTTCCTAACGCTGGAATCGAGGCTTGTTCATTAGGATCAGTAACTAATTCATAGCCCTCAAATTGACATTCTTTTTTGAACTCGTCGAAAAGGCTTATATCAAGATTGTCATTTTTGACAAATTTATTTGGCACCCTTCTTTCATCATATGAGTAGTCTTTATGAGCATTAAACCCATATCTGACTCTACTTTCGGCATATTCAATTAAAGAATGACTAAAAAATTTCTTCTGATGAGTATCAATAGGAATAAAATAGCCCCACGAAGTAATCATCCCCTGGTTCAGCAATTTCTTAAACGGTTCATCAAAACCAATATGGCCAAGATCGTAGAGCGCTTTGGTCCACATACGGCTATACAATAAATGGCCCACCGCATGTTCGGTTCCACCAATGTAGAGGTCTACCTGGTTCCAGTAATCGCTTGCCTTACGGCTACAGAAAGTTTCGTTGTTGTGCGGGTCCATATAACGCAGAAAATACCAGCTACTGCCGGCATAACCGGGCATGGTATTGGTTTCCAGTTCCCTTGCCACCCATTCAGGGATATTGGCTAACGGGCCTTCACCTTCGGGGCCCGGGCTGTAACTATCCACTTCAGGCAATAACAAGGGCAATTCAGATTCGCTTAACGGAACAGCCACACCATTTTTCCATTGAACAGGAAATGGCTCACCCCAATAACGCTGGCGACTGAACGCTGCATCGCGCATTTTATAATTCACTTTCTTTTTGCCAATGCCCATTTCTTCCAGCTTCGCATTCACGATAGCTATGGCATCGCGCATTACAATGCCGTTCAGAAATTCGCTGTTCTCTAACAAAGCATCTTTGGTTGGATTGGCATCTACCCCATTATAATATTCGCCAATAATATTGGTGATGGGGATATTGAAATGTTTGGCAAACCGGTGGTCGCGCTCATCGCCGCAAGGCACACCCATAATGGCGCCGGTGCCATAACCTGCCAACACATATTCTGAGATCCAGATCGGGATTTGTTTTCCGTTGAACGGATTAACCGCATAGGCCCCGGTAAAACAACCGCTGATCTTTTTCTCGGCCTGTCTTTCCCTGTCGCTGCGGCTTTTTACATAAGTGATGTATTCTTCTACGGCCTGTTTCTGTTCAGCCGTGGTGATCTGCTCAATCAATTCATGTTCTGGCGCTATCACCATAAAGTCTACGCCAAAAATGGTGTCGGGGCGTGTTGTGTAGACGGTGAGTGGTGAGTGGTGAGTGGTGAGTGGCGCATTCACGTCTGACGATTGACGGCTCACGATCACAAAATCAATTTCCGCACCATAAGATTTGCCGATCCAGTTGGTCTGCATTTCTTTCATTGCCTCACTAAACTCGATCGTTTCCAAACCCGATAATAAACGATCTGCATATTCGGTAATGCGGAGATACCATTGACGTAATTTCTTTTTTACTACCGGATGTCCGCCACGTTCACTCACACCATTCACTACTTCATCATTGGCCAAAACGGTTCCCAAAGCTTCGCACCAGTTCACTTCTCCATAACCGCAAAATGCAAGACGGTAGTTCATTAAAATATCCTGCTTTTCTTTTTCAGAAAAAGCTTTCCATTGTGCCGCGGTAAATTTTATTGAACCATCACCGGGGCATTCATATGCCGCATTGCCGTTCTTTTCAAACTCCTGCACCAAAAGCGTTAAGCTTTCAGCTTTCTGCGTTAAGCGGTTATAAAAGCTGTTAAAGAGTTGGAGAAAGATCCATTGTGTCCATTTATAATATCCGGGTTCGCAGGTGCGTACTTCCCTGTCCCAATCAAAACTAAAACCGATATTATCTAACTGACTGCGGAAATTATCAATATTCTGTGCGGTACTGGTAGCCGGGTGCACACCATGTTCAATAGCATATTGCTCGGCGGGTAAACCAAAAGCATCATAGCCCATGGGGTGTAATACATTAAACCCTTTTAGCCGTTTAAACCTGCTGTAAATATCTGAAGCGATATATCCCAATGGGTGCCCCACATGCAGTCCCGCCCCGCTTGGATAAGGGAACATATCCAGCACATAAAATTTAGGTTTTGTGCTTTCATTACTTACCCGGTAAGCGCCTGATGCTTTCCATTGCCCCTGCCATTTTTTCTCTATGTCTCTAAAATTGTACTCCATACCCCATACCCCTAAAGGGCTTTATTTTATTTATGATGTTTATGAATCTTTTGAATATCGAATATTGAACAGGGAATATTGAATTTTGAATTCGGTTCCCTTTTTCTGCTTCTTTTCAATACAAGCTCGTCTTACTCACTTTAAAAACTTCAGCATTCATTATTCCCTGTTCAATATTCAATATTCTCTTCCCTGCTGCGTGCTGTTCCAAAAGCACAAGTGTGCGACGCAACAGAAGCTGAAACAATAGTCAACTGCCGGGTTAAAAATTAATTTTGATAAAAGAAAAAGAATTGTCCCAAAGGTCAATTTCGAAATTTCCCAATTCCAAAATTTCCCAATTAGAGTAATCCTAACAATTCTTTAACCCCATACCCTCCGGAATGCCTTATTTTCAGTTGTAAAATGACCGTTAGAATGGTTGCAAATGTAAGTGTTTAGGCTTCAAAACCGTACATTTGCCTCAGCCCTTCCTCTCCCGGTTTGTGAGGAGGGATGGATTTATACAAAAATATTCAGCATGGCTATTGTAGGAAAAGCATCTCTTAAACGCAGCAAACCCAATTACATTTATAGTGTGATTGGCGTGGCATTGGTTTTATTGATCATGGGGATCATGGGTTGGTTTTTTTTAAACCTTAATTCTGTAGGTAATGCCTTTAAAGAAGATATCCGTTTAAGCGCGTACCTGCGTACGCTTAACAAAGACACTATTGGTCAGATACAGCAGTTTATTGCGGCCAAGCCATATGCAAAAAATGTTACCTATGTTGACAAGAATTCGGCCCGCCAGATATGGAACAAAGAGAACAACGAAGACTGGGCCAAGATATTAGATGTGAACCCATTGCCCGAGAGTATCGATTTTTATGCAAAAGCCAGCTATGTAAACAGTGATAGTCTGGCAAAAATATCCAGCGACCTGATGGCGGCATACGGTAACCAGATCACCGACCTGCAGTATCCCAAAAGCCTGGTGAGCAGTTTGAATGAGCGTGCTTCTAAAATAGGATTGATCTTTTTGGTAATAGCCATCATACTTGGCCTGATCGTTACGTTCAGCATTGATAATACCATCAGACTGGCCATGTTCAGTAACCGGTTCCTGATTAAGACCATGCAGATGGTAGGCGCCACACGCAGTTTTATTGCGCGGCCACTGGCCGTACAGGCATTAATTAACGGACTGATCAGTTCGGGCATCGCCATCGTGTTATTGTTTTCAATCATAGGCTGGGCCGAGAGCCAGTTTCCGCAACTGAAAGCTATTCGTGATACCAAACTCACCATCATTTTATTTGGTGGACTGATCCTGCTGGGTGTAGGTATTTCGGCATACAGTACACACCGGAGCGTTTTAAAATATTTAAAAATGAAATTAGACGAACTATATTAGAAGTCTGGAGTTAGGAGTCTGGAGTACTTTTACTCCAAACTCCTAACTCCTAACTCCAGACTAAAAATTTATTTTAACACCTTATACAAAAAATACCATGAGCGATCCTAAAAAAAATGTGAACTCTCCTTTATTCGTTAAAGAAAATTATACCTGGATGTTGATTGGCGGTGTGGTAATTGCTTTGGGCATGTTCCTCATGTCGGGCGGAAAAAGTGCAGACCCAAAAGTATTTAACACCAATGACGTGTATGGTGCTACCCGCATTACCATTGCCCCTTTGCTGTTTATATTAGGGCTGGTTATTGAGATCTATGCGATCTTTAAAAAACCAAAAGCAGCGTAGGGGAGTTTGGGGTTTGGGGTTGTTGGGCGGTGCTTGCATCGCTTTTTTTGTGAGTGGTACTCTCACACATTAATGAATCTTGGCACCAGCACTATCGTAAGACGTATCCCCTCCCGGGAGGGGCAGGGGTGGGTTTTTCAATGTTTACTACTATCTTTATTAACTATCAAAAAACCTTCCGGCCAGAAGACCGGGCAGGTTAACCAAACTAAAACATTATGACCATTTTTGAAGCCGTTGTTATTGCTATTGTTGAAGGAATTACTGAATTTCTGCCCATCTCTTCCACGGGGCACATGATCATAACCAGTTCCATATTGCATATTGCGGCAGATCCCTTTACCAAATTGTTCGAAGTAGCTATTCAGTTTGGCGCTATATTATCGGTGCTGGTTTTGTACTGGAAAAAATTTTTCCCGCTTAACCGTTTTAACTTTTACCTAAAACTGATTGTTGCGGTAATACCTGCACTGGCTTTGGGTGCATTCTTTTCTAAAAAGATAGATTCATTGCTGGAAAGTCCGCTCACGGTTTCTATTACCATGCTGGCAGGCGGTTTTATTCTTTTATTCATCGACAGACTTTTCATACAACCCACCGTTGAAAAAGAAGAGAACATCAGTCTTTCAAAAGCTTTTTCAATAGGTGTTTGGCAATGCCTTGCCATGATACCCGGCACCAGTCGCAGTGCTGCCAGCATTATCGGCGGTATGCAGCAAAAACTTACCCGTAACCTTGCTGCTGAATTTTCTTTCTTTCTGGCTGTACCTACCATGGCTGCCGCAACCGGTTATAAATTACTGAAAGCCTGGAAAGAAAATCCGGAATTGCTACAAAACAAAGACAACCTTATTGCATTGGGTGTTGGTAACGTGGTGGCGTTTATAGTAGCCATGCTTGCCATTAAATTCTTTATTGGTTTTTTACAGAAACACGGCTTTCGGTTATTTGGCTGGTACAGGATAATAGCTGGTATTATTCTGCTGGCTTTAATATTTACAGGACATTTGAAGTAATTAAAAATTAATCATTAGGAATCAGTAATTGAAGAGCGCATTTTATAGCACATTGATAAGAGCAAAAGCACCTTGCACATAATTACTAATTGCTAATTATTAATTACTAATTTTTAATTAATCCCCGTATGAAGACTGCCCCTAAAAAAGTAATCACCGGCTGGGCCATGTATGATTGGGCCAACAGCGTTTATAACTTAGTTATCACTTCTACCATCTTCCCCGCTTATTACGAAGCTG
This sequence comes from Sediminibacterium sp., assembly GCA_036758845.1. Taxonomy (GTDB): domain Bacteria; phylum Bacteroidota; class Bacteroidia; order Chitinophagales; family Chitinophagaceae; genus Sediminibacterium. The sequence continues at coordinate 4,556 of DAIOVU010000039.1, read as the reverse complement.
TAACCGGAGATGGTCAGGAATCTACCTCTAACGATACCGTACATTTATTTGGAAGGGAGTTTGTAAACACCTCGTTATACAATTATGCATTGGCCATCGCTTTTTTAATTGTGGCTATTATGTCGCCCATACTTTCGTCTATTGCAGACTATAAAGGCAACAAGAAAAAATTCCTCTTCTTTTTCTGCACCATGGGCAGTATTGCCTGTAGCGCCATGTATTTTTTTGATAAAACCAATTTAGCGTACGGACTCTTTTGTCTGATCATAGCCTGTATTGGTTTCTGGAGCAGTCTTGTTTTTTACAACTCTTACCTGCCTGAAATTGCGGCACCGGAAGACAGGGATGATGTAAGCGCCAAAGGATACGCCATGGGCTATATTGGCAGCGTAATTTTACAGATCATCTGTTTTGTGTTTGTATTAAAACCAGCACTCTTTGGCATTACAGTTGGGAAAGCTTCGCAGATATCTTTTTTACTGGTGGGTGTTTGGTGGTGGGGTTTCGGAAAATTCTCACTTAGCCGTTTACCCAAAGGCATACCACTTGAAAAAAATACCGACAGGGGCAATGTGCTTACCAATGGCTACAAAGAACTGCACAAAGTTTGGAACCAGCTTACTCATTTGCCCGTACTGAAAAGATATCTTGCTGCATTCTTCTTCTTCAATATGGGTGTGCAAACGGTAATGCTTGCCGCCACATTGTACGGTAAAAGCGAATTGAACATACCCACTACCAATCTTATCATAGCCATACTCATTATTCAACTGGTGGCCATACCCGGCGCATATCTGATAGCAAAATTGTCTGATAAGATAGGGAACTTCAGGGCATTGATGATTACGGTATCCATCTGGATTGTTTTATGTGTGATAGGCTATTTATTACCCAGGAACGGCATCAACGAATTTTATGGATTAGCGGTAATGGTGGGTTTTGTAATGGGCGGTATTCAATCGCTCAGCCGCAGCACTTATGCCAAACTGATGCCCGAAACCAAAGACACCACTTCTTTTTTCAGCTTTTATGATGTAACCGAAAAGATCGCCATTGTGATTGGCATGTTCAGTTTTGGATATATTAATGAATATACCGGCTCGCAAAGAAATTCCGTACTGGCATTGGTGGTTTTCTTTGTAATAGGGTTGATACTGCTGATCTTTGCATCCACAACCAAACATAAAAAAGCAGCAGTACTTTAACCATGAAACTCCACACAGTTAACAGCGGATATTTTAAGCTTGATGGTGGCGCCATGTACGGTGTGGTTCCTAAAAGCATGTGGAACAAGCTGAACCCCGCCGATGAGAATAATTTATGTAACTGGGCCCTGCGCTGTTTATTGATTGAAGATGGCAGCCGCTTAATATTGGTTGACAATGGTTGTGGCGATAAACAGGATGCCAAATTCTTTGGCCACTACCATTTACATGGCGATACGCTTGATACTGCGCTTGCCAAACAGGGTTTTCATAAAGACGATATTACAGATGTATTTCTCACACACCTGCATTTTGATCATTGCGGCGGCAGTATTATTCGCCAGGGCAACCTGCTGGTGCCGGCATTTAAGAACGCTGTTTACTGGAGTAATGAAGAACACTGGCAATGGGCAATCCAGCCCAACGACAGGGAGAAAGCCTCTTTTCTGAAAGAAAATATCTTACCCATTAAAGAAAGTGGTCAGTTGCAGTTTATTCCGGTACCCGAAAAAGGCCTGGCCCCAAATGGTACATTAAGTACCGCCGTCTTCACCGAAAATATCTCTGTACGGTTTGTAAATGGGCATACCGATAAGATGATGCTACCACAGATCAGCTATAAAGGCCATACCATTGTGTATATGGCCGACCTGCTGCCATCGGCGGGTCATATCCCCCTACCTTACGTGATGGCTTACGATATGTTCCCCCTAACCACCCTGAATGAGAAGAAAACCTTCTTACAGGAGGCAGTAGAAAACAACTACATTCTGTACTTTGAACACGACCCCGTAAACGAATGTTGCAGTGTACAACCAACCGAAAAAGGGGTGAGGCACCAGGAAAGTTTTGCCTTGCTGGATATATAGTACTACAAAGCGTCGTATTTCCCTACATCTAATTACCGTTTTTACCTCTTCAAAAATCAGTGTTTTCAGTGCCCGCTTCTTAAATGGTAGTACTATCTTAGTTTCAGGAATTGTTATAAACAAAACCCCCTAAATCCAATGTCCAAGAACCGAATTGCCTGCTGCCCAGGTTGCGGCGGGCGTATCCCCTTCAAGCAATTTGTTCAACTGAACAATTTTTCAGCAACCAATTGTGGTATCTGTAATACCAGAATTGAGATCTCCAACAGAACTACCAATGCTGTGATGGCAGGTATTTCAGGCGTAGTTTCTGCCTTTTGCATTGTTGTAAGTGCCTATATAGGCGATACGAATTACGGATCGCTTTGGGGCGGTCTCTTCTGTGGCATAGGCCTGTCGGCCGGAATGATCATATTTATCTGCAGCTATGCCTACCGGCACTCGGAGCTGAACAGGATCTGTCGCCAATAATTTTACCTGAAACTGATCAATGATGTAAGCGGATGCCGGAGATTACGGTATTGCATCATGTCTACTTTTACGCTGCCCACTACTATCGGACTTTCAATCCGTAGCGGAATGTGATTGGGGTCATCACTTACCCAAACAGTCATATGCTCACCACCCTGAAACAGGGTTCCTTTTACCAGCAGGGGTTTAAACTTGATAGAATTGAACTTCCCATACTTGGTTTTAATCACTTCCCTTCCCTGGTATTTGATATACAGATTAAAGACCTCATTATCGAGGAACATGGTAAAAGGTATTTTATCATCTACCTTGTATTTGTTGAAGTCGATATTTCTTGCATAATAGATCGAGCTCAATACATCCTGCACACAAACCGGCACTTTAAACACTCCATTGGTTGTAACCGCAGTATTGGTTTGTTTGTTGAAGGTGATATTCTCATATTTTTTAAATCCTCCTTCACTGATATCCCTGATAAATTTCAAAGGCTGCATAGTAGCTGTATCAATATAAGATTCATACCTGTCGCGCACTTTGAAGATCCAGTCGTAGCTGGGGTTTGAGCTACCCGAACCTACCACATGATAAACCGGTCTGTTATTAAACCGTTCATTGGTTACTGTAAAATTACCTGAGCCGGCATTGATGTAAATACCCACTACAGAATAAAATACATTAAATGAAACATTTTCGCCTTCCTGGAAGGAAAGATTACGGATACCGCAGAAATCATCACCTGCCGATAATGAACGCCAACTTAATATCATTAAAAAAAACAAAGCTATTTTTTTCACTTCCTGCGCTTATTTATTCCTGAACAATCTGATCCCTAATATAAACAAACTACCCGCTATAGCCGGTATAATCAGGTTAATAATCCAGATACCGGCTGATGTTGCAATAATGCCTACCGTATTGGAACTTAACAACCCGAATAACTGGATACTCACTTTCCCCCTGAATCCCAACTCTGCCATTGCAAAGGTAGGAACCATAGACAAAACCAGAAACATGACACATATCATGCAAACTGCATCCAGCCAGTTCATATTCACTTCAAACACTTCTAACAATACTACGTACTGTGCTACAAATACAACGTATCGGCCGAAAGAAAGAAGTAAAATTCGTGTTAATTCTTTCCAGTGAAAATCTTCCAGGTTCTCAATAAAGAACTTATGCCTGGCAATAAACGGAATTTTTTCCAGCAATTTGATCAGCCATGATAAACGGAAATACATCAGGATAAATCCCATAATACCAATGGTGATGATCCAGATCAGTCCGTCTATCCAGAAAGCAGACAATCCTTCTACATGATGCGTTGCACCAAGGATATGATAACGCAGGTAGATCAGACCAAGCAGACCGATGAGGAACGTAATAATGATCTGGCCCATACTGCCTACTGCCGACAAAACAATGCCGCGTAGGCGGTTACCTTCTTCTAAAAAAACGGCCCGCCCCGCCGAACTCCCCACCCCGTTAAGTGTATTTAAAGCAAATGCCTGCCCGGATAAAACAGCCCGGTAGGCCGTACGGAAAGAAACACGCTGGATACTCCGCACCAAAAACTGCCATTTACTTGCCTCTATGCCCCAGTTTACAAGCATCAGCAATATCACTATTCCAAACTTCCATGAGCGGTTGCCCGAAAAAGCAGCAAGTATCATGCTCCACGATTGCTGCACATCAGCCTGTTTTTGTATCTGCCTGTAAATAGAATACGAAAGCCACACAAAAAGTACCGGGCCAACAAAATAGTTAAGGAATATTTTCAGTTTTTTATTCAGGGCAGTGTTTTAAAGCTTTACAAAGAACGGGGATAGTGACGAGATAGAAAAGCGTGAATCGTGAGTGGTGAGTGGTGAGTGGGCAATGGTGAATTGTGAATGGTGAATGGTGAATTGTGAATGGTGAATTGTGAATGGTGAGTTGTGAGTATCTTTACTAATACATCATTACACAGACCACAGACCACAGACCACAGACCACAGACCACAGACCACAG